>JAZQMC010000018.1:0-19279 GCA_045543095.1 Candidatus Fimenecus sp.
GCTGCATCAGGCTTGCGCCCATTGTGCAATATTCCCCACTGCTGCCTCCCGTAGGAGTCTGGGCCGTGTCTCAGTCCCAATGTGGCCGTTCAACCTCTCAGTCCGGCTACTGATCGTCGCCTTGGTGAGCCGTTACCTCACCAACTAGCTAATCAGACGCGAGCCCATCTTTCAGCGATAAAATCTTTGATACACTAAAGATGCCTAAAGTGTATATTATGCGGTATTAGCGACCGTTTCCAGCCGTTATTCCCCTCTGAAAGGCAGGTTGCTCACGTGTTACTCACCCGTCCGCCACTAAGAACAAATCTCATTTGACCGAAGTCGCATTCCTTAAGTTCTCCGTTCGACTTGCATGTGTTAGGCACGCCGCCAGCGTTCGTCCTGAGCCAGGATCAAACTCTCTAAAAAATTGTATTAACACGAACCTTAGCTCGTTTTAATCATTTTCTAAAGTGCTTTTTAGCTCTTTACTTCTTTTAACTCAAAACGCTATGCGTTCTTTTAAACTCTTTTGTTATCCAAAAGAATTACTGTTTCTTGTACTTCCATCAAAGTAATTTCTTACTCTCATAGAAACTACAGGGTTCCTTTTACTTATCTCGTCGTTGTTTAATTTTCAAGGTTCAGTTTTGTGCGTTTCAGAACCTCGGCGTTGTGCCTCTGTTCTTGGCGCTCGTATATAATATCAAAACGGGTGACAAATGTCAACAACTTTTTTCACTTTTTTTGCACCTTTTGATAAACGCAACCGCGTGTTTCATATTCGGTATTTTGAATAAATAAAAATGCATAGTTTTGTGCAATATTTATGTGCAAAATGACAAAGCAATGCGTAATTCGTAATGCGTAATTATATATTTTATTATCATAAAAGGTATAAAAAAATCGGGACGATGTTGGCATCGTCCCCTACAATGTATCGTTATGATTTATTCTGGTAATTTTTGTTCAAAATAGATAGAGCGAATAGATGAAATCATATTATAAAGAGCTTTTAGTTGTTCAGATGTTGCATTCATAATTGTTTCTCGCGTAATTTTCATTGGCTCGTAAGCGTCTTGTTCAATAAAATACCAAAAATTATTATGGTCACCAACTTTTTCAACTTGTTCCATAAATGTGTCGTAATCCAAAAAATATGATTTTTGCCCAAAGGCAGTCATTGTTTGTTCAAACTGATTTTCTTCAACACCTACACTAAAATAAGCTGAATCACTAACAACACCATCTACATATTCTTTTATATCAATTGTTATAGGATATGCAGGAAAAGTATTATCAGAATTATATGGCATAAAGTTTGGATTAATAGCGTAAAAAGGAGTCGTAAATCTTACATATTCCATTCCATCTTCTGTCGGGGTTTTATAACTCCAAGGTGTTATGCCAACAAACTGTCCTGCAACATTTTCTCTCACATCGTCTGGTAAAAAAACATAGAAACCATCTGAATAGCTATCTTTTACAAAATCCGTAACAAGTTGGTCATAGGCATTTAAGACATCTTGTGCTGTAAGTCCTGTTGTAGCAATTTCTTCTTCAGTTCTATGGTTGATTGTAGGTAATTCTTCATATCTTTCTCCATCGAAAATTCCAGTATCTGAATTGCCATCACCTAATTTAGTTGGTTCTTTATTTGTAGGAATAGTTGACTGCATATTTTGTTGAAACAAACTACTGCAACCTGTCATAGACATAGTAAATGATACTATTAAAGTAAATATTGTAATCAGCTTTAATGTTTTTGCCAACTTTTTATTCATATTACCCATCCTTTTAACTCACAGAATTGAGTTTTATTTTCAAATTTAATATAGCATTTATAAATTGGTTTGTCAATAAACAGAAAACGGGCGATGTTTTTATCTCTCCCTCCGTCACTCGCCTTGCTCGTACCACCTAAGTCTCGCCTGCCGGCTCGGTCGGCGAGACCCGCCGACCCCTACGATAAAAAACGGCGGGAGCAAGCCCCCGCCCTACATATATATTTTAATGATGATGGTGATGATGGTGGTGCGAATGGGAATGAGAGTTATTGAACTCAATATGGCAATGCTCTTCATTGCAATGGTCGGTTGGGTTTTCGATTTCGAGAGTTGCATGACCTATTCCATGTTCTTTTAACTCCTCACGGATTTTATCTTTGATTTCGTGAGAGTTCTCATTTGCTACGATATGCATTGTAGCAAAGTTTAGATGACCATCCATACTCCATATATGAATATGGTGCACATCAATTACACTATCAATTTCTTTAATATGATGTTTAATTTCTTCTATACTTATATTATTAGGAATTTTCTCAAGAAACAAATCGAGTACTTCTTTAAGATTTTTGAGTGCATTTACAAATATAAATGTTGCAACGCCCATTGACATAAGCGGGTCTAAAATACTTATATCGGTAAATCTCATTATAACGGCACCAACAAGGACTACGAGCCAGCCTAAAACATCTTCAAGCATATGAAGATTTACGGCCTTTTGGTTAAGAGAGTCACCATCTTTGGTGAAATAGGCTGCAACGAAATTCACCAATGCACCAACTATTGCAAAAATTATCATACCATTATAATTTATTTCAACGGGATTGATAATTCTGCCGATTGCATTATAAATAACCATTACTGAGCCGAAAAGCAATATGAGTGTTGTAATTACGCTACCGATTACTGAAAAACGAGCATAACCATAGGTGTAAGTTTCGTCAGGTTGCTTTTTGCTTTTCTTTTCAAGAAAATACGAAATACCGATGCTTGTGGCATCGCCCATATCGTGAACGGCATCGGAAATAATTGCCACACTACCTGTGAAAAATCCTCCGATTATTTCAAATATTGAAAATGACAAGTTGAGTATAAATGCTATAAGTATATTTTTTTCTGTTTTCATTTGGTCACCTGCTTATGCTCGATGTGTTTAAGTCCTATTTCAAAAAGTTCGCTGATATGGTCATCGTCTAATGAATAATAAACAGTTTTACCAGATTTTCGGCATTTGACAAGACCTACCTCTTTCATTTTACTTAACTGATGTGAGATTGAGGATTTTGTCATTGAAAGCACATTTGCCAAATCACAAACGCACATTTCATTCTGCAATAGGGCAAAAAGAAGCTTACAGCGGGTTGAGTCGCCCATAATTTTGAAAAAATCTGCAAGATTATGAAGAATTTCTGTATTGGGCATTTTTGAAAGGGTATCGTTTACCATTTCTTTATGCACCATATTACAGTCACATATATATTCATTCTTTGACATAGTATATTATTCCTTTCGATTGAGTATTCATTCAACTGTTATATTATAGTTGAATGAGTATTCAACTGTCAAGGGGGTTTATAATAAAATTAGATAAAAAATCGGGACGCCGAGTCGGCGTCCCCTACATTACAAATTATTAAATTTAAATTAATCAAGGAAATCTTTGAGTTTTTTGCTGCGGCTTGGGTGACGAAGCTTGCGAAGTGCCTTTGCTTCAATCTGACGGATACGCTCACGAGTAACATTGAACTCTTTACCAACTTCTTCAAGTGTGCGTGGGTGACCGTCTTCAAGACCGAAACGGAGTGAGAGCACCTTTGCTTCACGAGGAGTAAGAGTTTTAAGCACTTCTGCAAGCTGTTCTTTAAGAAGTGAGATTGATGCGGCGTCTGCAGGTGAAAGTGCATCGTCATCAGGAATAAAGTCACCTAAATGGCTATCTTCCTCTTCACCGATTGGAGTTTCAAGAGAAACGGGCTCCTGTGCAAGACGAAGAATTTCACGAACTTTATCGGGAGCCATATCCAATTCTTCTGCGATTTCTTCTGCGGACGGGTCATGACCGTTTTTATGAAGAAGTTGTGTACTTGTCTTTTTAACTTTATTGATTGTTTCAACCATGTGAACAGGAATACGGATTGTTCTTGCCTGGTCAGCGATTGCACGGGTAATAGCCTGTCTAATCCACCAAGTTGCATAAGTTGAGAACTTAAAGCCCTTTGTATAGTCAAACTTTTCAACGGCTTTGATAAGACCCAAGTTACCCTCTTGGATAAGGTCAAGGAATTGCATTCCACGACCTACATAACGCTTTGCAATACTAACAACAAGACGAAGATTTGCCTCGGCAAGTCTTTGCTTTGCTTTTTTATCGTCATCGGAAATTCTGATGGCAAGCTCGATTTCTTCTTCAGATGTAAGAAGCGGAACACGGCCGATTTCTTTAAGATACACTCTTACCGGGTCGTCCATTGTGACTGCTTTACTGTCGCCCATACCACCGTCGTCGTTCTTTGCCATATCTGTTTCGTCAGTAATAGCGTCGTTTGCCATATCGCTCAAGTCGTCAATAAGCTCGATGCTGTTTGTTTCGATAAGCTCATAAAGTTTATCAAGCTCGTCCATTTCAATATCAAGCTCAAGAATTGCGTTGTCGATTTCCTGAGTTGTAAGTTTACCTGTTGCTTTGCCTTTTTCAATCAACGCTTTGATGGCACTCTTTTTATCAATATTTTCCATTCTTTCCTACTCCTACATCCTTAATTTTTGAAAAACTTCAAAAAATCTTCATCACTAATGCTTTCCACACCCGCATCTTTAAGACTTTTTTTATTTTTTTCATTTAATATTATATTTATACAGTCGGCACACTCTGCAAAGGTGTTTTTAAGTGTATGCGAAACTGTTTGGATTTTCGCAACTGCACTTAATTCTTCCTCGGTGAGTTCACCGTATAAAAACGATATTTCTGATGCTCTGCCCGATGAAATTCTATCGGTTACTGCTTTGAAGATTCTGCCGTTAAACTCTGTTACAAAATCTTCGGCGGTAATTTTAGCAAGAACATCTTTAATAAATTCGTGATTTGCCATAACAAGTGCTATGAGCATTTCTTCTGCTTTAGCGGCACGATAATAAGTTTTACGCTGTGGATTTAATTTATCAAGCACATCGCCCTGCGACACCACTTGCGTAAACTCTTTTTTCTGTTGCACGGTTGTATTACGCTTTGCAAGACGCTTTGCTTCAATTTTAATTGTATCTTTAGAAACTGAGAGCTCATCGGCAAGCCTTGAAGCGTAAATTTCAAGGTCGATTGCATTGACATTAGAAAGCACTTTAATTGCCGCTTGCAGATACTGACGCTTGCCATCGTCACTTGCCACATCATATTTTGAGTGTTCGCGAAGAAGTGCAAATTCAATTTCGTTAGCGGCACCGTTTATTATGGCTTTCATTTTTTCAATGCCGTAATTCTTTATAATCTCATCAGGGTCTTTGCCACCGCTTAAATGCAACACCTTGATTTTTAACGGTGTACTCTTAAAAATTGTTAGTGCTCTTGTTGCGGCTTTCTGACCTGCCTCGTCAGCATCATAAGCAATCATTATTTCTGACGCATAGCGTGAAAGTAAATGTGCCTGCTCACTTGTTAATGCAGTGCCAAGTCCTGCTACCGTATTTGTAAATCCCGCCTGATGCATTGCGATAACATCCATATAGCCCTCGCAAAGAATAAGGCTATCTTTACCGCTTTTTTTCGCAAGGTTAAGTGCGAAAACGCCCTGACTCTTTTTATAAACCATTGTATCCGATGTATTCAGATATTTAGGCTTTGAGTCATCCATAACTCGACCGCCGAAAGCAATAACATTACCCTTAACATCGATTATTGGGAACATTACACGATTACGGAAATTATCGTAAATATTATTTTCGTTTTTCGTTGACCGCCTTGCAAGGTTTGCGAAAACTAATTCATCCTTTGTATAACCCAACTTCAACATATAATTTGTAAGTGCGTGAAAATCGTCGGGGGCAAAACCCAGACCGAAACGACGTATTGTATCATCGGTAAGGCCACGGTCTTTGAAATACTTATAACCGATTGCACCCTCTTTGGTAGTTAAGCACTTATGGAAAAAGCGTGCGGCTTCGCGGTTTGCCTCTAACATACGAAGACGGCGTTTGTTAATCGTACTATCGTAAGAATTTTCATCTGGCATATCCATTCCGTTTTTGTCGGCAAGAAAACGGACAGCGTCAATGTAATCAAGATTTTCGATATTCTTGATAAATGTTATTACATCGCCACCGTTACCGCAACCGAAACAGTAATAAGACTGCGTATCTGGATAAACGGTAAATGACGGAGTCTTTTCGCCATGGAATGGGCAAAGGCCTTTACTTATTCGCCCCGCTCTTTTTAAATTCACATAGGAGGAGATTGTAGTTTCAATATCGGCACGGTTACGAAGTTCTTGCAAAAAATCATCTGATAATGCCAATTTTACCCCTCCCCTAATCCTATATCAACCCAAGAATCAGGGATGAATATTTTTTTATAGACCGCAAGCAGATAACGGTCGCTCATACCTGCGATATAGTCACAAGCAGAACGATTGGCCCCCTCACTAACCGTAACATAACGGTAAGTATCAGGAATCTGCTCGGGATGATTTACGAAATATTCGTAAAGCTGTTTGATAATTTCAATAGCCTTTGTTTCTTCACCCTTGCAAAGAGGATTTGTATAAACCTTATCAAACATAAAGGTATGAAGCTCATCAAAGGGTTGTTGAACCTCGGGTGAGAAAACAATGTCATCCACACTATTTTCTACCACATCAAGCACCATTTTGTTGATTCGTGCACTCTTTTTGTAACCCAATGCCTTGCGAACCTCAATGGGAATATCATTTTCACTCATAACACCCGCACGGACTGCGTCGTCAATGTCGTGATTTATGTAAGCAATTTTATCGGCTAATTTTACTATTCTGCCCTCTAATGTATCTGCCTCTTTACCGCGGGTGTGACAGACAATACCGTCACGCACCTCATAGGTAAGATTAAGACCCACGCCGTTTTTTTCAAGTTTTTCAACAACACGAAGGCTCTGGTCATAATGACGGAAACCGCCGGGTACAACCGCATTGAGTGCTCTCTCGCCCGCGTGACCAAATGGGGTGTGCCCCAAATCGTGACCCAATGCAATAGCTTCGGTCAAATCACCGTTGAGAGAAAGACCGTTTGCGATTGTGCGAGCAATCTGTGCAACCTCAAGGGTATGTGTAAGTCGGGTTCTGTAATGGTCACCCTCGGGAGATAAGAAAACCTGTGTTTTATGTTTTAATCTGCGGAAGGAATTTGAGTGGATTATTCTGTCGCGGTCACGCTGAAAATCTGTTCGCAAGGGACATTTTTGTTCTTCACGCACTCTGCCTTTTGAATTCACAACAAGACAGGCTTTATCAGAAAGTATCAGTTTTTCATTCTGTTCCGTTTTTTCTCTTGCGGTCATACAAACTCCTCCAATCATTAAGACTTAAAATATCTTTCTATATTATATATACTACAAAAATCGCAAAAACCCTTTAAATTGTTTTGAAAAAATTTAAAATTCGCAGAAATTTTCTGAAATTATGGTAGAAAATACTCTGCCGTTACTTAATTCTGTGAGTTTTGCATTTATATTTTGTTGATTTTCGCTTTTAATTCTGAAAATTATTTTAACATTATCGGTAAACTCGGTATCTAAAATTACTGTTTCTTCCCGTGAAAGGAAGTCATTTAACTTGCCGTAAAAGGTATAATCGCACTCGACAGATAAGTCAAGGCAATGTGCCATTGTGATAATTTTTGCACTGTCAACACCGATTTTGGCACTGTGAGAATATGCACGGACTAAACCGCCACCGCCCAAGAGTATTCCGCCGAAATATCGAGTAACTACCACACAGACATCAACTAAATTCTCTTTTTCGAGCACATCAAGGCAGGGCACACCTGCCGTACCCTGTGGTTCGCCGTCATCAGAATAGCGTTTCACACCGCCGTCACGCAGAATATAGGCATAGACATTATGAGTTGCATCCCAATGCTTTGCTTTGATTTCGGCAATAAAATCGTTGGCTTCTTGCACGGTTGTTACAGGCTTTGCATAGCCGATAAACCTTGAACGCTTGACGATATATTCATCACTATTAAATTCTTTTATAGTTCTGTATTCTTTTGGCATTTAAAAGACCTCTCTGTTATGACGGAAAAATAGCCGTTGAGAAATGTGATAAAAGCAAATTCTGTAACACACAGTAACCATTGAATAAATCGTGTTGCAATTATCAGCGAGATAGTTTTTCGTCAGAGCCGTCAAAAAACGCAGGCAATACTTTGTGTATTGGCGAGTATTTTGGACGAGTTATGACGGAAAAATAGCCGATGAGAATTGTGATAAAGATTTATGAGATGGTTACAACAAAAAAACAAAAGGTGGCACAAAATTGTACCACCGTAATGTCGTTAACTTATTTTGAGAGATTATAACGCTTGTTAAATCTGTCAACACGTCCGCCTGTATCAACAAGCTTCTGCTTACCTGTGAAGAATGGGTGGCAATTTGAGCAGATATCAACCTTTAAATCATTTTTAGTTGAGCGAGTTTCAAATGTGGCACCGCAAGCACACTTAACTGTTACTGTTTTATACTCTGGATGGAGTCCCTGTTTCATGACAATTGTCACCTCTTTCAGTACTTGTTTTCATTAGCCTAATGATTTTAGCACAAGAATATACAAAAATCAAGTGTTTTTTTAAAGTTTTACAGAAATTTCTTTTGAGAGGCTGAACGAATACAAAGTTACATTAACATTCTCAAGCCCAAAGCACTCCTCCGCCGCTTTTTTATAGACGGACATCTGACCGCGGTATCTCTCAATAAGTTCATCTGCACTTGATACTCTATCAGTTTTATAGTCGATAATTTCGCCGCAATTCCCGTTGATTAAAAGTGCATCAATTACACCCTGAACAACGGCTTTTTCGTCGCTCGAGGGCAAATCGGGATTAATTTCGTTAACGGGAATATTCATTGTGAATTCTTGCTCGCGAAGAAATTTTTCTGCACTGCATATTCTGTTGTACAAATTACTTGAGAAGAAATCTTTAAGTGAATTCAGCTTTAAAGCGTCAGCCTCTTTTTGAGTAAAAATATTATTTTCTACAAGATGGTTGATTTCACCTGTTAAATCTTCGGCAGCACGACTAAAATCGCACACCTCCATAAATCTATGATTTATTGTACCTCTTTGTGCGGGAGTTAATTCCCCTGCCCCTGAAAATGTGGGATTTTCGGTAGCGAGGTATTGAAGGCTATCTTCTTTATTCATTGAAGAAGCAGCGTACTTAACAGGAATGTCGGAGAATGATGAGAATGGGTATTGGTAAGAGAGTTTTTTTGTAACTTCTTTCACCATTTGCTCATCACTTTCGTTTTTTTCAATTTCTTTGTCTACAAGAATTTCGGGTTCATTATTCTCAAATATTCCAAACTCAATATTGGGGCTGTCAGTTCTCTTACTGCAGTTCAGCATATTGCTGAAATTCATTGACGGATGTTGCATCATTGCAAGCAACAACCACTGCATAAAGCTTGAACACATAGAAATCGGCACTGCAGGTTCTGTAAAATTACTGTAGAAATTATAGTAAAGTTCAGTAATTTTCTTTTCACAATTATGAAGAGAACCCACAATATAAAGTTTTTCTTCAGCACGAGTCATTGCAACATAGAGAACACGAATTTGCTCTGCAGTTTCTTCTTGTGCTTCATAGAGTTTAATTGCATTGACGGGCAAGGTTGGGAAATCCTTATGAAGTTCGGGAAAATATCTTGCCGTACCGACACCGAGATTTCTGTTGATTTTCACCTTATTGAAATCCATCCCCCCGCCTGAAGCACTGCAATTAGCAAGGAACACCACGGGGAATTCAAGACCCTTACTTTTATGAATAGACATTATGCGGACAACATCATCGTTTTCTGAAATCTCGTTAGCACCCTCTAAATCCTTATTATTTTTACGGATTTTTTCAAGATAACGGATAAAGCCAGAAAGTCCCGAACCGCCGTTCGCTTCATAGTTTTCGGCATAGTTTATGAGAAGTTCTAAATTCAGCACTCTTTTTTCGCCGTTTTCCATTGCACCTACAATACTATTATAAGAAGTGATTTCAAGAACACGACGAATTAGACTGCCCACGTCCATTGTAACAGACAAAGTACGAAGTAATGACAATAAATCTAAAAAGTCTTTTACCTTTTGGTCTTTTTCATATTGATTTTTGATAGCGGTGTACAAATTGCCTTTTCGCTGTTCGTAGCGGTATTTTGCCAAATCGTCCTCGGTGAACGGACACAAGGGCGAAAGCATTACTGAAAGCAAGGGCACATCTTGAACCGGATTGTCAATTACCTGAAGCATTGAGAACATTGTTACGATTTCACGACTTTCGAAAAATCCGCCCTGTTTTTGAAAATGTGCGGGAATACCCATCTTAATAAGTTCTCTCGAAATAATGGGTGCCTGCTCTTTTACCGCACGCATAAGAATACATATATCGCTATATTTTATGGGGCGTTCTTCACCTTTTTTGCCTACAAGAGTTCCCGACGAAACAAGTTGATTTATCACATTGCCGATATGACGAGCCTCGGCAACCAAATCTGTACCGTGAGTTTTATCGGTTTCGATAACGTGAAGAAAAACATCGGCAGAATTTTCACAGTTATAATTACCGCCAAAGGCTAATTGTTCACCATTTTTATAATCTATCCCACAGGATTTTTTTGTCATAAGAAAATCGAAGAAAAAGTTTATGCCCTGCAAAACACCTTCTTTACTTCTGAAATTTTTATCAAGGTTTATTGTTGCGGGATAATTATCACCTTTATATTCTTCAAAACTATCTTTATAGCCCATAAAGATTTCGGGCATTGCCTGACGAAAACGGTAAATACTTTGTTTGACATCGCCAACCATAAATTTATTCTGATTGTTATTTGAAATAACCGCGAACAAAGTATCCTGTGCCTCGTTTGTATCCTGAAACTCGTCTATAAGAATTTCTGCAAAATTATCGGATAATTCCTCTGCGAGCACAGTTTTTTCATAAGTGCCGTCCTCTTTAAATTCAACCAGTATTTTCAACGCAAGGTGAAGAATATCGGAAAAATAATATGCATTATTCTCTTTTTTACGCTCACCCAAAAGCACAAAAAATCTTGTTACGCATTTTTTGAGAATTGCCATAACAGGACGAAGATACTCAACATCTTCTTGAAATTCAGCTTCGGTGCAAATAAGAAGATTTTCGATTGCGGACAAATACTTTTTAATGCCGTCGCGTCTGCCCTTGATTTCTTCGTAGTAACAATCTTTTTCTTCTTTTGGTACTCTCGGGAATGTGCTGAATTTAAGTGAATGCACCAAAAATCTGATTTCATCCCATTTTTCAGGGTTATTCTTAATCAATTCAAGAATATAATCTACAGATGTGATTATGGGGGTTAAATCATTCGTAACAGCACCGAGAAGATTACTGTTTTCGGGGGCATCGTCAATTATATCGGTTGCTTTGATTTTTACATATTCCAAAATTTCAGCAAGGCGGTTCAATGAGAATTTGCCCCACTTTGTTTCGTGAATCGGCAAATCTTCAAAATAGTCAAGAAAAGCAGTTTCAATCCAATTAAGCGGGTTTTGTGACGCCATTGCAAAATCGTAGAGTGTAAGAATAGAATTAATAAGATTCTCGTCGTTTCTGCCATTGGTAAAAAGGCGAAGAAAATCTTCGGTTTCTTCTTTTGGCAGACTGTAAAGCTCTTCCAAAACCTCGTTTATGACCTCATGCTTTAACATATCGTGCTGGATATCTGAAAGCATTGTGTAATCGGGGGCTACATCTGCTTTTTCAAAGTTCTCTTTAACAAGCTTACCGCAAAAACTATCCATTGTGGTAATCTGTGCGTTGGGCAGATACATTTTTTGCCTTTTAAGATACTGATTTTTCGGTTGCTCGCAAATCATTTCAGAAAGACGCTTTGAAATTCGTTCTTTCATTTCTGCTGCTGCAGCTTTTGTAAAAGTTACTATAAGGAGTTTTTCAATATCAACAGGATTTTCGCCATCTGTAATTCTCTCTATTACACGTTCAACGAGGACAGCAGTTTTACCCGAACCTGCAGCGGCAGAAACAAGCACTGTGCCGTTTCGTGCTTCAATAGCCTGCTTTTGTGCTGTTGTCCATTGTCTTGCCATCGTCCTCACTCCTTAACATTTGTATTGCCTCGTCAAATGACGGTACCGTGATTTCTTTTACAGCGTTATCTTCTTCACGCTTACACACATCTTTATATTTGCACCGAGTGCATCCGTCTTCAACTGGAAGTGCAGAGATATTGCCTGCTTGCAACTCCTCTGCCATATTTTTAATTGAATTGTTAACTCGCTCTTTCAAATTAGTTAACGCCTGCAAAGATATTAAATTACCCTTTAATGCACCGTTTTTATCAAGAGATACGGGGATAAACAAGCCTTCACAATCTTTTTCCATAGCATTGACAACATCAATATTATTAAGCACCATACCGTGCATTCTTAGTTCTTTAAGTGATGTCATTTCAGATGTGTGCACATCTGTATCCCTTGTAATTTTACTTGAAGATACTCTCGGACTTTTTGCCTGAAAATAAAGCACACCTGCGGGGATAACATTTTTATAATACTCCCCGCCATTCTGCCAGATTGCAAAAAGGTAAATGAGCATCTGCATATTAAGGCCCGAAAAAACCTCGCCAAGCTTAAACTCTTTTCCGCCTGTTTTATAATCGATTACGCGGACAAAGGTATTATCTTCGGTTGTATAAGTATCAACGCGGTCGATACTACCCACAATTTTTACTGTTCCGCCGTTTTCAAGGGGAATTGCATAGGGCGGAATTTCACCGTCGTTATTGATTTTCAGCTCAAAATCGGCAGGTGTAAATTCGCATTGTGAAAACTCTTGGATAAGGTGCAGAACAACCTTATATGCACTTTCTTTAAGCAATTCGACAGTTCTTAAAAATGAATTTGCTTTATTTTCATAACCGCCCATATTGTCGTTTATAAACTCATCAATAATCACATTTATTTTTTCTTTGATTAGGACATTATCTATTACCTTTAATGTACCTTTTGGATTTTGTTTCAGAAAGACCTCTAAAACGTGGTGTATGAGAGTACCTGAAAGTGCCGCATCAACCTCGGCTTCTTTTCGCGGTTGTGCTTTGAGTCCGTATTCGCAGAAATACTCGAATGGGCAATTATAGAATTTTTCAATATTAGTAGCAGAAAGATACATTTCTTTTCCAAAAAACTTGGTTGCAAGGTCAGTATCAGTAATTTTAAAATCCTTTTTCTCTGCTTTTTCCAATTTATAGAGTTCGTTTTCACCGTTATTCTCTTTAAAATACTGCTTTAAGGTTTCGCCAAGTACAGAACCGTTAACGCTCTCACCCGCCATTATTGAAAATGCAGAATTTCGGCTTTCAATTAAATCAAACTTTGAAATTTCTTCTCTTACATTACATTTTGGACACAGTTTTAAAACCTCACTTACCAATTCAGAGGGGGTAAGTGAAGAAGAATCACTGCTCACGGCAGAATATGTTAGATACAGTTTATCAGTTGAAAGAGTAGCCGCGTGATATGCTATAAAGGTTTCACTGACACTGTTATATTCAAGGTTGCTGATTATGGGAAGTCCGCGGGTTATAAGCTCGCAACGCTCGGTGTCATTGAAAAGGACACCAGATGAGCTTTCACCGGGGAACACACCTGTATTTGTACCCGCAAGAAACACAACCTTTGGTGCAGAGGCACGAATTCTGTCCGCCCCGCCTATAATAACCTCGTCCATACCGTTGGGGATTACGCCCACGTTTTTTGAGGCAACAAGAATACCGAAAAGCTCTGAATATCTTTCAATTGATACTGTAGCTTTGCCGATGGCAAAATAAAGGCTATCAAGAATTTCGGTGAGCATTCGCCAAATTCTGCCTTGCTCAAGTGCTAAATCAACCTCACCGCTATTTTTCAAGAATTCGGTAAAGGTTTTAAGATTATCGTCTATATGGGCATTTCTTAAAAATGCGAACAATTCTCTTGAGATAGTTTCACCGTCAGAATTTTTAATTTTGTTTTTAAGAGATAAAACAGGTCCGACTATTCTTTCGCGAAGTGAATTTATTTTCAAAAGCGTTTCTCTTGAATAATCACATAATTCTTCACCAAAGCCTTTGGGATTATCAGTCCATTCATTTTTCCACATTGACGGACGAATACGCCACATAAGGCAATAATCCTCTAAAAGAGCGATTTCTTCAACACTAAAGCCATAAAGTTGGGTTTTCAAAAGGCGAAGCACTGTTTCGCTTTCAAAGCCCTTTGTAAGAATATCTAAAAGACATTTAACAAACACGATAAGCGGTTGAGTGTTTACGGGCTGACGATTATCGTGGAAACAATTTATATCATATTTCCTGAAGGCAGATGCCAAATCCTTTTTATAGCTTTCTTCGTTGCGTACAATCACAGCAATATCACGATAACGAAGATTTTCGGTTCTTATTAGCTTTTTGATTTCGGCGGCAATCACCTGACATTCCTCGGTTTTTGTTCTGCAAGGAATTACGGTAATTGCATCTGCTTCATTTTCATAAACCGCACCATTTGACGCGAAAATATTTTCTTCAAGAAAATTAAGCTCGTCTTTTTTAAATTCTTTTTTTGCATATAAAACTTTTTCGGGTGCGATTTTAACATTTATTTTGTTTGCGATTGCTTTAAGCTTTTTGATTTCACAATTCGCATTATAGAAAAGTTCATATCTATCGTTATCTTTTGATGTATCGCAACAGAAGGTCACATACACATCATCTGCCTGACGAAGAATTTGCTCGATTACATTATACTCTTGACCTGAAAAACCTGAAAAAGCATCTAAAAATACGATTTTATCTTGGAAATAGTCAACCTCTTGGAGCAATTCGGTGAGCATATCAAGATAATCACAGCTATCGCAGAAATTTTGCGACAAAAGTGCATCGTAACAACTGAAAATCATTGAAAGCTCATTAAGTTTGCTTGCAAACGAGGATTTACCCACAAGCTTTGCGAATTCGCCCAACTGCTCGTTTGTAATTGAGCATTTTTTGATTTCACGATGAAAATCAAGGATTTCATTTATAAGTTGCGGAAATCTTTTATAACGGTTAAAAACTGTAAGATTATCTTCAAGAGTTTCAATTGCAAGACTCATAAGCACCGCACGAGTGCCGTCGTCAGCAGTTTTTTTTGTAAGTTTGCCGTAATCGGACAAAAGCCTTTCACTGAGTCGCGAAAAGCTTAACACTTCAACATTATTAATTTTTTCATTGCCGAGAAGCGTGAGCATTGCTCTTTCGGTTTCAAAAGAAAACTGCTCGGGAACTATTATTACGGCTTTGCCTTTTACTTCACTTGCGATTTCTTTTGCATATTCGCGAATATATCGGGTTTTTCCGCTACCTGTTCGCCCTGTAATAATGTTGAGCATCTTTTTTTGCCCCTTTTACTTTAATTTGAATAGTTTAGCACCGTGGGAATTAACTGTACAAGTGATTTTATCTTTAATATTGCAAACATCTTTCTTTGCCCACAAATCACGGAGAGTGTATTCCCCTGCTAAGTTATATTTTGTTAGGTCAACTGTGATTTCTTTCTCGTTTTCGGACACATTGAAAACTGCAATCAAAGGTTTATTATCAGAAGAAACTGCTGACCAGATTATTATATCTTCGTCACGATAAATCTGTTTACCGTCGTGAGAATGTTGGTTGACATCAAGCACTTCTTCATTAGTCATAAGTGAAAGTGTCCACTCGTCATTATTTCGCATTTCGCCACCAAACATAAGCGGTGAACGGAAAATTGACCACAATGTCATCAATGTAATCTGCTCGTCCTTTGTGAACTGTGTGTATCTGTCCTGCGGACCATGACAAGAGCCGTTGCGTGAAATGTTACCGAGTGGTAACATATCGCAATCGGGCCAACAACCCTCTTTTACGAAAGGTGCCCATTTCTCACACTTTTCAAACATTTCGTAGAGTTTACCCCACCAGTCCCAGAAATCGCCTGTAAGACGCCACATATTAGCGTATTCGCATAAGTGGTCGGCAACGGACAATTCAGCAGGTCCCGGAGAAAGACTTAAAACAATATCTCTGCCTGTTTTGTCAATGGCTTTTCTAATCATTTCAACTTCTTCTCGTGCAGAATATGGGTTGTCCCATTTGCGAAATTCTGTAACGCAGATGTCATCTACTTTAACAAAGTCAATGCCCCAATTTGCGTACATATCGAAAATACTGTCATAATAAGCCTGTGCACCCTCGCAAGTGTACATACCATACATATCCGTATTCCAAGGACAAACAGAGAAATGATGAACTACCTGACGGGCGGTTTTGTCGCTATTTAAAATAGGTGTATTCTGATGCACTGCCTGACGAGGAATACCACGCATAATATGTATGCCGAATTTAAGCCCCATAGCGTGAATTTTGTCAGCAATAGCTTTAAATCCGACACCGTTTGCAGATGACGGAAAACGATTAACTGCGGGGATAAGACGGGAATACTCATCCATACAAAGTTCTGTGAAATTATTATAATCGTTATTTTTTGCCTTTGGCTCATACCATTGAATGTCGCAGACAACATACTGCCAACCATAATCTTTAAGGTGTTTTGCCATATATTCTGCATTGCCTAAAAGTTGCTCTTCATTTACAGCAGCACCGTAACAATCCCAACTGTTCCAACCCATAGGGGGAGTTTTTGCATACTTATTTTTATCCATAATAATCACCTCAATCGAGAATTACGCCCTTTTTCTTTCCGTTTTTATTGCGGGGATACTCACGAATTCTTGTGATGTATTCACAATTTACAAGGTCGCACTGACCATTGTTGTTTTCAATTTCAAGCCAACCCTCATTGCAGGACTTAATAACACCTGTAATTTGAGCAGATGATGTGCAAGTGTAAATCAAACATTCTTTACCAATATAATTTTTAATAAGTGCTGTCATATTTTTCTTTCCCTTTTTTTCACGAAGATGCCGACGCACAACAATGAGAATATTTTCACGTTTTTGATACATCAGTATTATGAAAATCAAAAAAATCATAATCCATGTTGTGTCCATAAAAGCACCTCCTTTTATATTTAATATATTTTATCATTTCAAGGCGAAAATGTAAACAAAATACTGTGTAAAAAAGCGGACATAAATTTTTAATGTTTTTCAAAAAAGTCCTTGACATTAAGGTTCTTTTGTGATATTATAATCAAGCCCAATATGGAGAGATACCGAAGTGGTTATAACGGAACGGTCTTGAAAACCGTCGTACGGCAACGTACCGTGGGTTCGAATCCCACCCTCTGCGCCAAAGCCTTTCTTTAAGAAAGGCTAATTTAATAATAACCAGACAGGTTACCAATGGAGAAGTACTCAAGTTGGTGACGAGGCGCCCCTGCTAAGGGCGTAGGTCGGGAAACCGGCGCGGGAGTTCGAGTCTCCCCTTCTCCGCCATGAACAGAGCTGATGCATTTGCATTGGTTCTGTTTTTTTATTTCATAATAAACACAAAAAAGAAAAACGGTTTTACTTGCCTGAGGCTTAAGTAAAACCGTTTATTTTTTAGTCCTTATTTACTTCGATCTTTCCGTAGAGTGAGCCTGCGGAATCTGAACGGGGTGCTCTTGCGGGAGCTGCGGGTGCATCGGAGCTTTCGCGTCTGTTATAGCCGCCTCTGTTACCGCCGCGGTAACCGCCCTTGCCGCCCTTGTTATAGCCGCCACGTCCTCTGTTATTATAGCCACCGTTTGTGGGCTTCACACCCTCTTCAAGAGTGATAACAACCTTTCTGTCGCCGTCACTGCCCACTGAATGTGAGGTAACGCCTTCGATTTCCTGAACGGTTGTGTGAATAATTCTTCTCTCATAAGGATTCATAGGCTCAAGCACAACGTTTCTGCCGTACTTTCTAACCTTTGCCGCATTTTTGCGTGCAAGTGAACGGAGAGTATTCTCTCTCTTTTCTCTGTAGTTGCCTACGTTGATTGAAACACGCTTGAAATCGTCAGAGCCCCTGTTGATAACAAGGCGTGTAAGATACTGAATTGCATCAAGTGTTTCGCCTCTTCTGCCGATTACGGAGCCGTAATCATCACCGCAGTCGATTGAGAAACGAACTTCCTCCTCATCTGCTTCAACTGAAATTTCAGCTTCTTCGATGCCGAGGTTTTTAAGGATTGTAAGAATATAATCCTTTGCATTGTCAAATGAACCGTCATCAACCTTAACGGGTTTCTTTGCGGGAGCAGCTTTTTCAGCAACAACGGGAGCAACCTCTTCAACGGGCTCGTCCTCTGCTTCATAGCTGACCTTCACCTTTGCGGATGAACCACCGAAAAGGCCGAAAAGCTTTGCTTTGGGTGTTTCAAGAACTTCATATTTTATATCTGCATCTTCAGGGGCATTAAGCTCCTTCAGCGCAGCATCTTTTGCTTCTTCAATAGTAGCACCTGTACCGAATGCTTCTTTTATCAAAATGTTTCACCACCTGAACGTGTTAGTTGTTTTTTTCTTTTCTTTCAACAGACTGCTTCAGGTTGTTTTCTCTTGAACGGCGCGCAACCGTTTCATCAACCATAAGCTTTGCAAGCATCTTTTTGGGGTTATAAATCTGTCCGATAATAACTGTTGAAATAAATCCGAAAATACTGGAAGCAATCCAATAAATACCGATACCTGCAGGGTAATTAACAACGAAATAAAGAGAGAACAGGGGCATACCGAGGGTCATACAACCTGTCATCATAAAGTTATTTGCCATGGCGGGATTCTGCTTTTTCTGCTTAATCTGGGAATAAACACCCGTTGCCATTGATGAAAGGAAAGAAAGCACGGGAATTGACCAGATAACGTGAAGTCCCTTGAAATCTGTGGGAACGTCACCAAGGGAGAAAAGGCCGAAGAAACCAAAGTTAATACCCTTGATAGCGGCCAATGCAGTTTCGCTGACGCCTGCAACATTCTGCAATGAATCAATATTCTGGATTATAATAAGCTCTACGAGATGAGTACTCTTGGTGTTCGACATCAGGCCAAGATCCTGAACTGCTTTAGTGAGCAGCGCAATTTCTTCCTTTGTGATTTCGCTGTCATAAAGGAAGTTTGTGAGAGGATAATAAATGGCACCGATAAGTCCGAAAAGAAGAACAAACTGAACAAGCATGGGAGCGCAGCCGCCGCCCATGGGGTTATAGCCTTCTCTTTGATAAAGAGCGTTTGTCTCTTCCTGAATCTTCTGCTGGTTACCTGCGTACTTGGTCTGAATACGGCGCAATTTGGGCTGGAT
>JAZQMC010000019.1:0-20106 GCA_045543095.1 Candidatus Fimenecus sp.
CAAGCAAGCTTGGCAAAAGAGTTTTTATAAACTTTGTTTTCTCAATTTTTTCGCGTTCAAAAATCAGAATAACAGGAACCAATGATAAAGAGCCTAATAAAAACCTGATTCCATTAAATGTGAATGCACCTACAAATTCGGCGCCAACCCTTTGTGCAACGAATGCAAAGCCCCATATTATTGCTGTTAAAAATAATAAAAATGTTGATTTGGCTTTTGTTTTCATATATCTCCTTTAACGTGAGAAAGCCACAGTTATTAAACTGTGGCTTAAGTTGTTATATAGCTTTTTTAGAGCCTTTATTTACTAAGTTTTTAGATGTTAGTACATTAGGCTTTCTGTTCTCATCACGAATAATTTCAGGTTCTACACCATCAACAACGCATTCGCGAGTAATAATTACCTTTGCGATTGTGTGCTCAGAAGGGGTCTCATACATAATTGGCATAAGAACACTTTCCATAATACCACGAAGTCCACGAGCACCTGTTTTCTTTTCAAGAGTCTTCTCTGCAATTGCACTAAGTGCATCATCAGTAAACTCAAGTTCAACATCATCCATCTTAAATAGTGCTTTGAACTGCTTTAAGAGAGCGTTTTTAGGCTCTGAAAGAATCTTAATTAAATCCTCTTTAGAAAGTTGTTGTAAAGCAGTTATAACGGGTACTCGACCAACAAGCTCAGGAATAAGACCGAATTTCACCAAATCATGTGAAATTACTTTTGAATAAATATCTTCAAGTTCAAATTCTGCTTTATTTTTAATTTCAGCACCGAATCCAAGAGAAGACTTACCTGTACGCTTTCCAACTATTTTTTCAATCCCATCAAAAGCGCCACCACAAATAAAGAGAATATTAGATGTATCAATCTGAATAAACTCTTGCTGTGGATGTTTACGACCACCTTGTGGAGGAACATTTGCAACTGTACCTTCAAGAATTTTAAGAAGTGCCTGTTGAACACCCTCACCACTTACATCACGCGTGATTGATGGATTCTCACTCTTTCGAGCAATCTTATCAATTTCATCAACGTAGATAATACCACGCTCTGCTTTTTCAATATCATAATCAGCAGCCTGAATAAGTCTAAGAAGAATATTTTCAACATCTTCACCAACATAACCAGCTTCTGTAAGTGTTGTAGCATCGGCAATAGCAAATGGTACATCAATAATTTTTGCAAGTGTCTGTGCAAGTACTGTCTTACCAACACCTGTAGGTCCTAAAAGCACAACATTACTTTTTTGGATTTCAACGCCATTATCAGTACCATAATATATTCTCTTATAATGGTTATAAACAGAAACACTTAAAACTTTCTTTGCAGCATCCTGACCAACAACATATTCATCAAGGGCCGCTTTAATTTCGTGAGGTTTTGGAAGAACTTTTTCTTCGAGTTTAACTCTTTTACCTGTATTTCTGTTAGGATTTACATCATTTTCACCGATAATACCCATACAGAGTTCAATACACTCATCGCAGATGTATACACCAGGACCTGCAATAAGTTTTTCAACCTGTTCTTGAGTTTTACCACAGAAAGAACATCTTACATTTCTTTCTTTATCGTTTTCTCTAGCCATAAATTAGCTCCTTATCTCTTATAGAAAACCTTATCTACAATGCCATAATCCATTGCTTCCTGTGCAGAAAGCCAATTGTCACGCTCTGTATCAAGAGCAATCTGTTCGATGGGTTTACCTGTATTTTCTGCAAGGATTTTATTGAGTTTTTCTCTTGTGCGGAGAATATGCTCTGCGGCAATTTTAATATCAGTTGCCTGACCCTGTGCACCGCCAAGTGGCTGGTGAATCATAATTTCGCTATTTGGAAGTGCATATCTCTTCCCCTTTGCACCTGAAGACAAAAGGAATGCACCCATACTTGCAGCCATACCCATACAGATAGTTGAAACATCACATTTGATATACTGCATAGTATCGTAGATTGCAAGTCCTGCAGAAACTGAACCGCCGGGACTATTAATATAAAGGCTTATATCTTTTTCACTGTCCTGTCCTTCAAGATAAAGCAACTGTGCTACAACAAGAGATGCTGTTGCATCATTAACCTCATCTGACAAAACGATAATTCTGTCATTTAAAAGTCTTGAGAAAATATCGTACTGTCTTTCCCCTCTGTTTGTCTGTTCAACAACGTATGGAACAAGTGCCATTATATAACCTCCATTTAGGGTGACAGAAATAGTCCAAACCTGTTTTTTACAGGCTGATTTCCGTCAATCCATCGTTAAAATACTCGCAAATCCACAAAGGATTTGCTGCGTTTTGTGCCTTGTCTTGCCAAAAATCCTCACTGTAAAAAATCTTCGACCTTAAAACGAGATATTTTTATTGGATTTTTGGTATTGAGGGTGCCGGAAGGCTGTCGCCTTTCAAATCCGAAATGCCGAAAAGACTTAAAAATAGCCGTTTTAAGGCAGATTTGGATTATCTCTGTCACCCTATCCTTAAAAGCATTAAAGAATCGCCCTTTGATTATTGGACAATTCTTCAACGCTTATACATATAATAATTTACTGATAATTATTCCTCGTCAGCCTTTTTCTTTGTTGTCTTTTTAGCTGCGGGCTTTTTTGCTGGCTTTTCTGCTACTTCTTCACTCTCGGCATCAGCCTTTTTCTTTGCAGCAGGCTTTTTAGCAGCAGTCTTCTTTTCTTCAGTTACAACTGCGTTAGCCTTTACAAGCTCAATTGCTTTTCTTGACTTGATGTCGCTTGCGAGTGCATCTGTACCGATTGCCTTTTTAATCTGCTCAACATCCATATTATATGTCTTTGCAAGCTTTTCATATTCTTCATTAAGTTCATCTTCAGTAGCTTCAATACCCTCTGCTTTGATGATTGCTTCAAGAGCAAGGCTGAGTTTAACCTGAGCTTCTGCATTTTCTTTGTAGCCGTCTCTGAATGCTTTCATTTCCATACCTGTGTACATAAGGTATGTTTCAAGATTCAAGCCCTGAGCCTGAAGTCTGTAATTGAAATCATTAACGATATTATCGATTGCTTCTTCAACCATTACTTCAGGAATTTCAACTTCAACGCCCTTAACAACTTCATCAAGAAGGTCGTTAGTTACCTTATTGTCAGCATCAGCCTTTTTGTTTTCTTCAAGCTGAGCCTTAACGCTCTTCTTAAGCTCGTCAAGTGTATCAAATTCGCTTACGTCTTTTGCAAAATCATCATCGAGAGCCGGAAGCTCTTTAACTCTGATTTCGTGAAGTTTAATCTTGAAAACAGCATCTTTAGAAGCAAGGTTTTCCTGATATTCTGCAGGGAATGTAACATTTACATCGAATTCTTCGTCTACCTTGTGACCGATAATCTGGTCTTCAAAGCCGGGAATGAATGAACCACTGCCAATTACAAGCTCATATTTTTCAGCTTTACCGCCGTCAAATGCAACACCGTCAACAAAGCCTTCAAAATCGATAACTGCTGTGTCGCCGTTCTTAACTGCACGGTCACTTGCGTCAACCATTCTTGAATTCTGCTCCTGCATTCTTGCAAGTTCTGTCTTTACTTCGTCTGCTGAAACCTTGCAAGATGGTTTTGTTGCCTTAAGACCCTTATACTCGCCAAGCTTTGCTTCAGGCTTAACTGTAACCTTGAGAATAAGCTCAACACCGTTTTTGCCGATTTCAGGCACATCAAGGTCAAATGGCATACCAACAACGTCAAGACCTGACTCTGTGATTGCTTCGCTTACAACCTCGGGATAAAGGATTTCGAGAGCATCTTCATAGAAAACGCCTTCGCCGTAAATTCTTTCAATAAAGTTTCTGGGTGCCTTACCCTTTCTGAAACCTTTGATAACGATGTCTTTTCTTGCTTTGAGATATGCCTTCTGAACAGCAGCCTCAAATTTTTCACCGTCAATTGAGATTTCAAGCTGGTAGATATTTGTTTCTACCTTGTTTGATGATTTTAACATTTAATATTCCTCCTGAATACTATTGTTGTACTTATTTGCAATACGCAATATTCATGATATTATATCACAGAAAAATGTTAAATACAATATTTTCTGTAAGTTTTTTCCTAAACATTCAAGAAAAAGCGATGCATTTTAACGAAAAATCAGTCCAAACTGATAAGAAACGGACAAAATTCAAGATAATCTGCAGAAATTAATCGAAAATTTACACCGTTTTTTTCACCATTAAGTGCAAATTTTGTTGCTCCGCCGTGAAGATGACCATAATAGCAACGCTTTATTTCATTCTTTTTTAACACTTCAAAAATCGGTTCGCAATCCTTGGTAAGACTTACAGGCGGATAATGTAAAAACACTACTGTTTCACCGCCGAGTTTTTTAGCCTCGTTAATTGAACGCTGAAGCCTTGCACATTCACGTGCCATTACCTTATCAACATTTTCGCTTTCTGCATCGAAAAACCAACCGCGAGTTCCTGCGATTGAAATATTTCCTACACGATAAGCATTATTATGAAGTATTTTTAAGGTATCAAAGCCTTTTTCTTTTAAAAATTTTTCCATTTTTGTAACGGTATTCCACCAATAATCGTGATTACCCTTTGAGATAATCTTTGTACCGTTAAGTCTGTTCAAAAATGCAAAATCTTTTTCAGCCTGTTCTAATCCCATTGCCCAAGAAATATCGCCGTTGATTATAACAGTATCTTCGGGTGACACAAGTCTTTGCCAATTATTTTCAAGACGTTGGGCATAATCATCCCAACCTTTGAAAATATCCATTGGCTTGTCAACAGAAAAAGAAAGATGAGTATCGCCAATTGCGTAAACAGACATAAACTAAAATCTCCTATGAATAATCATGCTTTACTTTCAAAAAATATATTTGAAAGGAGGTCAAGAAAAATGGATAAGAACAGAAACATTACTTGTGATGCATATCACTGCACTTATAATGACGGTCACATGAACTGCACTGCAGACGGAATCAAGGTCGGCACACAGAGTGCTTGTTGTTGCGATGACACAAGATGTGCTACTTTCAAAATGAAGGCTGAAAATAAATAAAAACCTATAATAAATGCGGAATCCGAAACAAGTTGTTGGGATTCCGCAAAGTTTTTAAAATTAAAGTCCTAACATATCAAAAACAACTTGTTTCATATCTTCTTTCTTTGCAACTCCTGTAAAACGAGGTGTTTTGCCTTTAAGGGTTGCAAGCTGTGGAGGTACGGGCTCATTTGACTTTTCAAAAAGTTCTTCGACCATATCAAACTCGTTATCTGCTTTGATTTCATCAGTAATTGCTGAAAGCACGCTTGCAGAGAATTTATATGGGTTTGCAGTTGATGCGATTACAGTTGGAGTATTGTCCCCTGTTTTTTCCTTGTAATCATCATAAACCTTAACTGCAACTGCAGTATGAGTGTCACAAAGGTAGTTTTTATCTGCAAAAACCTTGCCGATTGTTGTTTTTGTTTCGTTATCATCACAGCAACCTGCAGCAAATAATGCTTTTACTTTATCAGCAACCTTTGCTGAAACTGTATATTTACCGTCAGTTGAAAGAGAATTCATCCATTCAGCAACCTGAACATCATTTTCATCGCAAAGATGGAAGAGAAGTCTTTCAAGGTTACTTGAAATGAGAATATCCATTGACGGCGAAGTTGTGCAATAGAAATCACGGTTTTTGTCGTAAGTACCGCTTGTTAAGAAATCTGTAAGAACATTATTAGCATTTGAAGCACAGATAAGTGTTTTCACAGGCACGCCCATTCTCTTTGCATAGTAAGCAGCAAGGATATTACCAAAGTTACCTGTAGGAACAACAACATTCATAGGCTCGCCGTTTTTAAGTTCACCATTACCGAGCATATCGCAATATGCAGATACATAGTAAACAATCTGCGGAACAAGACGCCCCCAGTTAATTGAGTTGGCAGATGAGAACGCAAGCCCGTTTTCTTTGAATTTCTTTTCAATATCTTTATCGGTGAAGATTTTCTTAACACCTGATTGTGCATCATCAAAATTACCTTCAATAGCACAGACGCTGACATTTGAGCCCTCTTGTGTTGTCATCTGAAGTTTTTGCATTGGACTAACACCATCAACAGGATAAAATACAAGGATTTTTGTATTTGGAACATCCTTGAATCCCTCAAGGGCTGCTTTACCTGTATCACCTGATGTTGCAACAAGAATTACAATTTCAGTATCCTTAACTGTTTTACCTGCTGAAACTGTGAGAAGATAAGGAAGAAGCTGAAGTGCCATATCCTTAAATGCACAAGTAGGACCACGCCAGAGTTCAAGAACATTTGCAGTTTCATTTAATTTATATAAAGGTGCAACCTTTTCTGAGCTGAATTTACCCTCTTTGTAAGCACCTTCAACGCACATTGAAAGTTCATCTTCAGTAAAATCTGTAAGGTAGAGTTTAAGAACTTCTTTTGCTCTTTCGATATAACTCATTGGTACGAGTTTTTCTATAAATTCAAGAGAAATTGCAGGAATTTCTGTAGGAACAAAAAGTCCGCCCTCTGATGAAATTCCTTTAGCAATTGCCTCTGCGGCAGTTACCTTTACTGACTTATCTCTTGTACTTGTATAATACATAAAAACACATCCTTTTCGTGTGGTATTCTAACATATAAAATTTGGTTTTTCAACACTAATTTGCCTTTGAATCAAAAGCATTTTTAATGTGGTTTATTTTTACAGGTTCATCTTTTTCAAAATAGACCTCAATAATATCATATCTTGGTTGACGATTCATTTCATAGCCTTTCAGATAAATTTGTGAAGCGGCTATGATTTTTTGCCTTTTCGCAATATCTACGGCATCAGCGGGTGCATATTTCATATTCTCACTACGGGTTTTAACCTCGACAAAGCATATATTCTTTTTATCTTCTGCAACCAAATCTATTTCACCCAGACGGCAATTAAAATGTGCCGAAAGTTAAATAACCGTGCTTTCTTAAATATCTTGAGGCAAGGATTTCACCATATCTGCCTAAAAGTCCGGTATCCATTACTTTTCACCGTAAAGCTTCTTAAGAAACGACATTCTATGTATTGGTGACGGACCATATTCAAGAATTTTTTCATAATGAAGCTTTGTGCCATATCCCTTATGCTTTTCAAACTCATACTGCGGATATTCCTTTGTTTTTTCAAGCATAAAACGGTCACGACTTACCTTTGCAATGATTGATGCCGCCGCAATCGACATACTTTTTGCATCGCCCTTCACAACGACCTCTTCTTTAATATCGTCACTGATTTTTGGGTATCGGTTACCGTCAACAAGTGCGTAATCAGGCTTCACTTTCAAGCCCTCAACCGCTCTTTTCATTGCGAGAAAGGTTGCATTGAGAATGTTTATTTCATCAATTTCCTTTTCTGTAGCAATTCCCACAGAATAAGCGATTGCTTTTTCGCAAATTATTGGAAATAACTGTTCACGCTTTTTTTCGCTTAATTTTTTTGAATCATTAAGCCCCTCGATTTCAAGCCCCATTGGCAGAATAACCGCTGCTGCATAAACAGGACCTGCAAGAGGCCCCCTGCCCGCCTCATCAATTCCGCAAACAATTTTGTAGCCATTTAAAACGGCATTGTTTTCATAAGAATAATCCATATTACATCTCCGGTCTTTCAAGAGAAATTGTACCGAGTTTACCACCACGATATTCATCAAGAAGCATTACCGATACTCTTTCTGTATCAATTTCGCCACCTTTAATCATCATACCGCGTTTTTTACCAATCATTTCTAAAACTTCCCAAGCCTCTTTATCAGAAAAATCGGTAATTTTATATCTTTCTGTAAGTCTTTCGGGATAGTCGGCAACCATAACCTCTAAAAGTCTTACGGCAAGAGTTTCAATATCAAGAATTTCGTCTTTGACTGAGCCTATAAAAGCCAATCTATCGCCAACTTTAGGGTCATCAAATTTCGGCCATAAAACACCGGGAGTATCAAGCAATTCAATGCCGTTACCGATTGCGAACCATTGATTATGTCGTGTAACTCCCGCTTTATCGGCTACCTTTGCCTTTGCAGATTTAGCCATGCGGTTAATAAATGAGGATTTACCCGTATTCGGAATTCCCACAACCATAATACGCAATGCTTTACCGGGCATTCCGCGGTCTTCGTTCTTTTTAATTACAACTTTAAGAACTTCGCGTACTGCGATGACATAATTATTAAGGCCTTTACCGGTTCTGCAATCCACAGGAATTGCTCGCACACCTTTTTTCTTGTAGTATTCAACCCACTGATTTGTGGTGTTTTTATCTGCAAGGTCGCATTTATTCAGCAATACTATGCGGGGTTTATTATTAATTAGTTCTTCAAGCTCGGGGTTTGATGAACTGTAAGGTATTCTCGCATCAATAATTTCTGTTACACCATCGACAAGGGATAAACTTTCTTTAATAAGGCGACGAGTTTTTGCCATGTGCCCGGGAAACCATTGTACGATTTGCTTTTGTGCATCAGACATTTTCTGTTACCTCCAAATCGGCATTAAACAAATGCATATCCCCTACTCTGTATAAAACCTGCCCGACCACATAACGCTCGTCAATCATTCCTACTCGTGCATCACGGCTATCTGCAGATTCATTACGGTTATCACCCATAACAAAAAGCATACCCTCGGGCACGGTATATTTTCCGTTCATTCCGAAATTAAATTTCATTGTTTCTTTTATATACGGTTCGTCAAGCGGTTCACCATCTACGAGTACTTTACCTGAAATTTCATCAAAAGAAATAGTTTGTCCGCCAACCGCAATTACTCTTTTGATAAGCACTTTTTCATAACCGTTGGGTTGTGAAATTACCACAACATCGCCATATTTTATTTCTTTATTTATTGAACTTATTATTAATGTGTCGCCTTCTTTAAGCGTGTTTTCCATAGATTCACCAACCACGATGGAAGTCTTGAAAAAGAATGTGAAAATTATACACACTGAAAGCAATGCAACAACGATAACGCCTGCGAAATCATAAATTGATTCAAGATTTTTGCTGTTTTTTTCATTCATAGTCATAAATATTCCAATCACCAAAAGGGAAAATTTTTATTTGAGCAACACCGAGAACATAACGTTCATCGACTAATCCAATAACATTAAATCTGCTGTCAAGAGAGTTGTTGCGATTATCACCCATCACAAAAAGATAACCGTCAGGGATTACGATTTCACCCTCAAAATCACCTTTTCGTGCAGTAAGCTCTGCTATATAAGGTTCATTCTGCACTTCGCCGTTGACTACAACCTCACCTGTAGAAAAGTCGATATTTATTGTATCGCCACCTTTAGCAATTACGCGTTTAATCAAAGGTTCATTAAGGGCATTCGGTTGTGTAACAACAACTACATCGCCTCTTTCCACTTCCGTTGTAACGGCACTAACAGTCAGCCAGTCACCGTGTTTAAACGTGGGAAGCATTGATTCACCATTGACGCTTACAATTCGTGCAAAGAAAGTAAATATTATTAGAATAAGCAAAACCGCGTATATGGGCGAATCAAGCCAATCATAAAGAACACTCCATAAATTACGCTTGTTATTAACTTTATCTGTTTCAAAGGATATTTCAAATTCTTCTCTTTTTCTCATTATGTCACCTTAAAACTTTATTTTATCTGTGCGGCAATACTGCATATTTTATTGAGCCTGTGATTTACTCCCGAGCGAGTTATTGGCGTTGAAAGACTTTCACACAACTCGCGTAAAGACATATCGGGATTTTCAAGCCTTATCTCTGCAATCTCTTTCAAATCATCACTTAAATATGAAAGACCAACGGTATTTTTTATATGTAAAATTGCATTTATCTGCTTGCCTGCCGCGTCAATTGTTTTATCAAGATTTGCACTTTCAAAATTGAGTTTTCTGTTTACATTGTTACGCATATCTTTATACATCTTAACGCCCATAAGCTCAAGCGATGAATTATGTGCACCCATAACTGTAAGCAAATCCTCAATAGACTCACTGTCTTTAAAATAAATCACATAGTTTGAATTTCTTGTGATTGATTTCGGTATAACGTTCAACTCATCGTAATCACTGATAAAAACCTTTAAATCTTTACTGAGATTAAGATAAGGCACAACAAACTCAAGATGATAGTTTTTATTTGGGTCATTAACTGTACCACAAGTTAAAAACGTGCCTCTTAAAAATGCTGTTTTGCAACACTCGTCCGTCATATTTCCCCAATTAAGACGAGAAGTACCGCTTTTTTTATCGTAACCAAAGGTTTTAAGAACCTTTAGCCTGTCTTCTTTTGTCAGCACTTCAATTTTATACTTACCTGCTTCGGATTTTGTAAGTTCGGGAGTAACTCCGCAGACCTTTTTCATTAACTCGCAGTATTTTTCGGCAATTCCGCCGTGTTCTGTAAGCAACGACATATCGTAATAAGAAAAAGCACGGGAAAAGAGCATCATACCGTATGCCAAAGCATGCAGACAACACTCATTTTCTGTTTCTATTGAAAGTAATTCATTTTTAACATCTGCTGAAAATGACATTTTGCTAATTCCTTATCTGTTAATATCGCGATGATAAACCGAAACGTTATATCCCTTTTCTTTAATACTGTTATAAACAAGTTCTGCGAAAACTACTGAACGGTGTCTGCCACCGGTACAGCCTACTGAAATGGTGAGCTGACTTTTTCCCTCTTCTCTGTATAAAGGCACAAGATAATTCACCAAATCCAAAAGTCTTGGCACAAGCCCCTGTGCTTGCTGAAAGCCCATAACATAATCTCTTACAGAGCTCTCAAGACCTGTGTGGTGTTTGAGCTCGGGAACATAAAACGGATTTGGAAGGCAGCGGACATCAAATACTAAATCGCTGTCTTTGGGTGTACCGTACTTAAATCCGAAAGAGTTAACATTAATTTTAAGTGTATTTGTAACATCATCAAGAAAGAGCTTTGCAACCCTTTCTTTAAGCTGTGATGAATTCAAAAGAGAAGTATCAATTACATAATCTGCAATATCGCGGGCGTTTTTTAAGATTTCACGCTCTTTTATAATAATATCCTGCAATTCCTGTGTGGTATCATCATTTGAAAGCGGGTGTTTTCTGCGGGTTTCCTGATAGCGACGAATAATCACATCATTATCTGCATCTACAAACAGAATTTTATATTCATATCCCGCTTTTTTTATCTCTTCCAAAGCATTGAACAGATGCAAAAACGAACCGCCGAGTCTTATATCTGCAACAAATGCAATTTTTTCACGAACTTCTGCAGAATCCTCTAAAAGTTGTACGAAAGTAGGAATTAATTTTGGTGTCATATTATCAACACAGAAAAATCCAATATCTTCCAATGTGTCAATTACTCTTGATTTTCCTGCACCCGACATACCGGTAACAATTACAAGTTGCATTTTATCCTCACCCTATTCACCTATAATTTTAACTTCTGTTTCAAGCTTCACGCCGAAATTTTCATAAACCTTATTCTGAACATCACGAATAAGAGTAATAACATCAGTAGCGGTTGCACCATTTTTGTTGATTACAAAGCCTGCGTGTTTTTCGCTGACCTGTGCTCCGCCCACCGTGTAGCCTTTAAGACCGCTTTGCTCAATTAAAGCACCCGCAAAATAACCCTCGGGACGTTTGAATGTACTACCCGCACTACCATATTCAAGGGGTTGCTTTTCTTTTCGCCTGCGAAGTTTATCGTCCATAGCCTCTTTGATTTCTGCCTTATCGCCTTTTTTAAGCTTTAAAACAGCAGAAAGAATTGTGCAGTTGTTATTAGAATAAACACTATGACGATAACTCAAATCAAGTTCATCTTTTTGAAAATGACCAAATTCACCGGTTTTATCAATGTGCTGACAACTTTCAAGAACATCTTTCATTTCTCCGCCGTAAGCACCCGCATTCATATAGACCGCACCGCCGAGAGTTCCGGGAATACCGTAAGCGAATTCAAGTCCCGAAAGTGAATTTTCAAGTGCAAACATACAAAGGCTTTTCATTGAAGCCCCTGCCTGACAAAAAATTGTTTCTTCATCAAGAAGTTCAATTTTTGAAATTTTTGAACCGATTTTTATTACAACGCCGTTAATCCCACCGTCAGTTACCAAAAGATTTGAACCGTTACCGATTACAAGCGGTTCAATACCTTTCTGACGGCAGAAATCAATAATCATTTTTATTCCGCTAATGGAATTAGGGATAATCAAAAGACTTGCATTACCGCCACATTTAAAGCTTGTATATTTACTCATAGGAGCATTTTCAATAACCTCTGCGTCCATTTCTTTGGCGAATAAAGCAATTTCTTTATACATAGATTTACCCTCTCAAAAAATTAGTAATTTTGCCAGATATCAATTTCTTTGGCTTTTGGCTCATAGCCGTCATCCATACCAAGATGATGTAAAAGCTCGCGAGCCGCATTGTAGCCCATTTTCTTCTGACGGTTATTCATTGCGGCACATTCGATAATTACCGCAAGATTTCGGCCCGGTTTAACGGGAACAACCGTAAGAGGAATTTTAATATCCATAATATTTATGTATTCATTATCAAGCCCCATTCGGTCGTAGACCTTTGAACTGTCCCATGGCTCAAGCTGAATAACCATATTTATTTTTTCTGTAAGCTTAACGGCACCCATACCAAAAATACGACGAGCATTTATTATTCCTATGCCGCGAAGCTCAATAAAATGACGGATATTGTCGGGTGCAGAGCCCACAAGAGTTCTTGAAGATGTTTTTCTTATTTCAACTGCATCATCAGCAACAAGACGGTGACCACGCTTAATAAGTTCAATTGCGGCTTCACTCTTACCGACACCGCTGTCACCGACAATTAAAACACCCTCGCCGTAAACTTCAACAAGAACACCGTGACGGGTAATTCTTTCAGCAAGTTCTGTACCGAGAAAGTAAATAAGAGTTGCCATTGCACCCGATGTTGAATCGGCTGAACGCAAAATCGGAACCTGATATTTCTGTGCAAGCTCAAGCATACCGTCAACGGGTTCAAGATTTCTTGTAATAAGTATTAAAGGAGGCTGTTTGCTTATAAGACGTTCAAGACTTTCAATTTGCTTTTCTTTTGACAAAGTGTTTATAAAATGCATTTCACCATAGCCAAGGAACTGAACGCGTGCAGGGTCAAAATACGGGTCTGCACCTGCAAGCATAAGACCTGGTCTGTTAACCTCTTTAGAAGTGATTGAAAGTGCGGAAGCGTCACAGGGTAAATATAAAGTTTCGTAACCATTTTCGTTGATTACTTTTTCAAGTGAAACAGAGTATTTTGTTACCAAAACGCCTACCTCCCCTTTTACAGATAATATTTAATATATTATATAACAATGTTAAAGATTTTCCAATACCTTTTTTATATTTTTTTGAAAAAACTGAACCCGACAGGTATTCCCGTCGGGCTCTTTTAATTTAGAAAATCTACGAAATAAGGTTATTTCATATTTTCTTCGTATGACTTAATCATCTTCTTAACCATCTGGCCGCCGACAGAACCTGCCTGCTTTGAAGTAAGGTCACCGTTGTAGCCCTGTTTAAGATTTACGCCTACTTCAGAAGCAGCTTCCATCTTGAATCTATCGAGAGCTTCACGAGCCTCAGGTACTACGTTCTTGTTACCTCTTGACATTTAAATACACCCCTTATCCGTTAAAGTTTTATATCAATTGCGTTTGCAATAGTAGTGTTGACTTAATACTCATTTTTATTATTGAAAATTTTTGTCAATTACCGTAATCTCTTAACGACTTAAATTCATAGCCCTGTTCCCTTGCACTGTCGATTATATCTGCTAATGCATTGGCATTGTCGGGTGATACGGAGTGTAAAAGAATAACTGCACCAGGGTGAATTCGCGATATAACAGTATCGTGTGCAAACTCTGCTCCCTTTTGGTTGTTTAAATCCCAATCGGCATAGGCTAAAGACCAGAAAACGCTGGTATACCCCAATGAACCAACGGTATTCAAGGCAATTTCGCTGTATTCACCCTTTGGAAAACGGAAATAGGGTTCGTAATAATTAAAATTCTCTTTTAAATATTCTTCCATACCCTTGATTTCTTCTATTATCTGTTCCGTTGAAATCTCGGCAAAGGATGGATGCGTTACCGAATGATTACCCACAATATGCCCCTCATCAATCATTCGCCTGATTAGTTCGGGTTCGGCTTTTACCTGTGGCAAAGTGCAGAAGAATGTGGCATTTACATTTTTATCTTTCAGTACATCAAGAATTTTTGATGTATAGCCGTTTTCATAACCACAGTCAAAGGTTAAATAGAGAACTTTTTCGGTTGATTGGGTATCAAGACAGAATGCTTTGAAATTGTTTTGTTCAAAATATTTTTGAGCATTTATCGAAATCTCGTTTGCAACACCGTTTTTTGCCACACCATAACTATGAGCAATTTTTTCGGTTGAAAAATTCTTATTCTCCGCCATAGGTTCGGGCAAAACCGATGTTTCAGAAATATTCCGTTCTTGATTTTGAGTTGTTGATGTTGAATTATTCGTTGTATCTTCTACTTTTTCATATTTTGGATTAGCACAAGCACTGAGTATAGATAGAATTAAAGCGAGGCAAACTATTTTAAAATATTGCATTTATTACGCCCCGTTATTTCATCATAGTGTTCATATTATCAACCATATCAGAGAATGTGTTTACTGCTTTTTTAGCGGTTTTCTTCATCTTTTTCTTTGTTGAACTGTTACTCATTGCAGTTGTCATTGCCAATGCAGCTGTACCTGCAAGCATACCGGCACCGATGGCTTTCATTGTAGTATTATTCATTTTTCTTCCTCCTTCTTGAAATTTTGCTCATTCGAGCAATAATATTTTTTGAAAAAGGAATAAAAAAATTATAAAATTGTGTTTAAAATTATTTCTAAAAATGTTATACTTTAATTTATAATTTTAGAAAAAATTTTAAAAGGTGATTTTATGACATTGAATATAGTTATGGTTGAGCCCGAAATTCCACAAAACACAGGCAATGTGGCACGCACCTGTGCGGCAACGGGTGCAAGACTGCATCTTGTAGGCAAAATGGGTTTTACACCCGATGATAAAAAACTTAAAAGAGCGGGGCTTGATTATTGGTATCTTTTAGATATTACCTATTATGACACTATGGAAGAATTTTTTGAAAAGAATAAAGGCGGAAATTTCTTCTATTTTTCAACAAAAGCACAGAAAAGGCATTCTGACGTGAGCTACCCCGACAATACATATCTTGTATTCGGCAAGGAAACTGCGGGATTACCCGAAAAATTACTTTTTGAGAATGCCGATAAATGCGTAAGAATTCCTATGATTGACGAGGCAAGAAGTCTTAATCTTTCAAATGCGGTTGCAATTGGTGTTTATGAAACATTAAGACAATGGGATTATCCACAATTGCTTGAAAGCGGAGAACTCCGTAATTATAATTGGGCGGACCAGCAGTAAAAATCAAAATTAAAAGTGAAAATGCAGAATTTAATGAAAACCAACGCACCTGACTAATGAAAATCGGGTGCGTTGGTTGTTTAATTGCGGACTTTAATACAATTCAATAAATTGGAGTTTGTCGAAATGCAAAATGTAAAATGCAAAGTGCAAAATTAAGGGTCTGCGACGCGATTATATGATTGGGTAGTCATCCTGAGGAACGCAGTGACGAAGAATCTCTGTTGAGTTAACATTTCACTTTAGTGGAGATTCTTCGCTTCGCTCAGAATGACAATTAACTAAATTGTGCATTTATTTTCACCTCCCTCACCGAGGGAGGTGGCATTTTCGTAAGAAAATGACGGAGGGAGTTTGTTGTTACTGTATTACTCCCTCAGTCTGCTTCGCAGACAGCTCCCTCAAAGAGGGAGCGAAAAAGAGTTCGACAAATTTGAATTTGTAGAACAAAAAAACGGCGGGAGCTATGCCCCCGCCTACTATATTTTTAATTTAATACCGACACATTTGCTTCGGGAAGATAATAGCAGACAATTGGTCCTTCTTCGTAGACAACATAAACATATCTGCCGTTATCACCTGAAACCATATACTGTGAAACAGATTTATCGGCAATAGACTGTGCCTTTGCATTGTCAGTAACACTCTGTAACGGATGACCTGCGTCTTTATATACTCGTTTAAGAATATCAATATTTGACATTTTCTCATTGGTAAACGAGCTTGCCGCACCAAATGTCCCCCAAATCAATTCGCCACTTGTAAAGGTTACATCTTTAATTGTATCGTAAATCCAATAATGATAACCGCTTCTGTCGTCATAATTATCTTCATTTACCTTATAGAATTTTTGCAAGGCTTCACCTATTTCAAGAGGACTGTCTGTATAAAACATCTCTTTAATTGTCAATTCAGGGTCATTTGCCACATAGCCCTTATCTTTAAGGAATGCCAATGTTTCGGTCATATCGGCATAAACAGGAATACCGTTATATACAAGTGCGTATTGACTCTCGATTGGCATATCGTGGTTGGGAGTAAGCACAGTACTATTATGCATACATTCTGCACCCATAAAATCGCTACCACCCATTGCTAAAATACCAAGGGGCTTTTCTTTTCTTTCAAAAAGCTGTTCATAGGTCACTTTTGTAAGGTCGTTATAAAGTGCCTTGCAAAGTGCTTCTGTATCATCTATCCATTCAACTTTTGGAACTCTGGTTGTTTCAGGAACACTTTCTTCACTGTACTGAATTTTTTCCTCTTTAAGCTCATATACACCTGTATTTGAAATGAATGACCATGGTTTTGTTTTAAGATAACCTGCGGAATTATTTGTGCTGTCCACATAATAAACATTACCGTATTGGTCGTAATACTGAATATCTTCATCATCATTTTCGGGCGGGTCGTTTAAAAGATATTCTTTTAAAATCTCGTCAAAGAAATCCGAGCCGTAAACCGCTTTAAGATATTCAACATAAATTTCTTCTGAATAGATATAGAAAGTGCGATATTCAAGCTCGTTATTATTATCGCGGAATGCAAATGTCAGACCTAAAAAACCATCTTCACCATATTGTACTTTTTCATTCTTAACCTTATCGAAAAGTCCGATAATTGCCTCTTTAGCATTATCGCTTGTTCCCTCAACAAAGTCTTCGTCCGCATCATACTCACCCAAGAAATGCACATAGGGTTCAAGTGCATAGGCGTCAATTGAAACACTCTTGATTTCTGCCTTTTCGGGAGTTTTATTGAATGTGCCAAAGAAACCTGAAACAACAACTGCCAAGAATACTGCTGTAACGCTTATAAGAACAGCATACCATTTGAATGATTTAACTGTTGTTTTGAGTTTTCTTGTCATTATAAGCTGAAGCACAAAATATGCAACAAGGCCAGTAACTGCAAGGATAAGGAAATATGCAAGCGGACCAATTTCACGCCAGAAAATTTCTTCAATCAAATATGCCATAAGCAAGAATACCAATGTTGTATTGATTGCTCTTGAGATTGCAAAGTGACCGAATGAATTTGCGTGTTCTGCCTTACGAGTTTTGTAAAGAACATAGCCAATAACGATAATCACAACTGAAATTGCAAGCCAAGAGAGAATTGGTGCAACAAAGCTAATGCCAACCTTTGCAGAATCGGGAATTACATATTTGTCGGCTTCAACACCGTTTCTTGTAAGAGTCAGGAATAAATCAACAGGATGTCTTTGAACATTGTAACCTATATCAGAATTCTCTCTGAATATAGAACTACAAATACTCCAAGGGCTTATAAGACCGTACCAAGAAATTCCTTCACCGCTACGGGCATATCCGTTAAGAAAGCTACCGATAATGCTTGAGCCTGCATTTATGGTAAACACGGGAATTGCTGATATTGTAAATGAAGTGAGAGCTGCCTCAAAAATATTACCGCTAACCATTGTAGCCATTGTGCCTATTGAAAAGCCTGCAAGTCCACAGACAAAGAACATGGAAACAGCATATAAGAAAATTTGGGTTGCGTGTGCAGGATAATCAAAGGTTGTTAAGTTCACAATGTAAAGAATTAACATTGGAACAAGTACTGCAACAAAAAGTGAGATAATGCCTGCAAGTGTTCTGTTTAAAAACATTGTCTTTCGGCTTACACCCATACCGAAAAATACATTAACCTGCTTTTTAGAAAGCATATAATAAAATGATTTTATTGCGGTCATCATTCCGCAGATTACCATACCCATAGGGAAAAGTGAGAACATATCACTGCCAAGTGAATTGAATGACACAAACATTGAAACCTCTTCATGTTCCATCATCATTTTAAACTCTTCACTTGTTACTTCAGAAATAACAGGGAAAGTAAATGAAATGAGTAAAACAACAAGTGCGATTGCGGGGAAAAGGAGTGAGCCCACAAGGCTTCTTTTGAAATCGTTTAAGTTTACATTATTTTTCAAAGATTTTTGTGACGTCATACTTCTTATCCTCCATTTCGTTTAAGAATACCTCTTCCATTGTGAGCTGATACTCGTCAATTGCTATTGGAAGAAGTGCGTTGAGCTTCTGCTTTTCTTCAGCAGTTGTTTTGTCAAATATAATCATTGCAACCTTACCGTCAATCTCAAGAGATTTATACTTGATGCCTCTGAAATCAATTTCACTAATATCACGGTCAAAAATAAGACGGAATTTGCTGTAATTTTTAGAAATGTCATAAACCGAGCAATCCATTGTTAGACGCTTACCGTTGATAAGACCAACATTGTCGCAAAGGTCAGAAAGTTCTGACAAGTTGTGTGATGAGATAATGAGTGAGCATTCGCTCTCGGCCACATATTCGATAAAGAGTTTCTTTGTGATTTCTTTCTTTTGCGGGTCAAGTCCGTCAAAGGTTTCGTCAAGAAGCATAAAGCGTGGATGTGACGCGAGGGCTAAAATAATCTCGGTTTGACGCTGCATACCCTTTGAAAATCCGCGAATTTTCTTTTTAGGGTCAAGACCAAAAACCTCAATAAGATTATTAAATGTTTTAAAGCTGAAATTGGGGTAATAATCAGCATAAAACTTTGCCATCGAATTAACTGTTGCGTTCATCGGGAAATAAAGGTCATCGGGGATATAGAACAAATCTCTGCGGATTGTGTCATTATCATAAGTGGAAATGCCGTCCATAAGCACTTCGCCGCCCTCTGCCCTATAAATGCCTGCCGCAGTTTTTAAAAGTGTGGTTTTACCTGCACCGTTGTAGCCGATAAGACCGTATATACTTGATGGTTCAACTTTGAAAGAAATGTCTTCAACAGCGGTAAAATCGCCGAATTTTTTAGTAACATTCTTAAATTCAATCATTGTTTTCAGCTCCTTTGAAAATATCATTGACAATTTTTAAGACAGTTTCACGGTCAGCACCCATGTTTTTAGCATTTACAAGTGCACCGCTTAAATTGTCTAAAGACTGTTCAAGATAAACATTTTGTGATTTTGAGTCACCGCTTACGAATACGCCTTTACCTGCAATTGTGTAAATTATACCCTCATTTTCTAACTCCGACAATGCGCGCTTTACGGTGTTGATATTAAGGCCAAGACTTGCAGAAAGCTGCCTTAAAGACGGTAGCTGGTCGTCTTTTTTGAGCACTCCCCTTTGAATGTCAAGAACAATTTGTTCTTTAATTTGTTCATAAATGGGAGTTCTTGAATGATAATCAAGAAAAATATTCACGGTGCTTCACCTCCTATTCACTGTACTAACTGTGCTATTTCAGTTAGCACAGTTTGATAATACAGTAAATTAATGGAAATGTCAATAGGTTTTTGTGAAATTTATTTTTTCTTAAAGAAATCTTAAAAAAGAATGGGGCATTTTGTTGTTACAAACAGTTTGGAAAATTGGGGGTTGTCTAATTCTTTTGGGTTGTTTTTTCGGCTCCCTCTGACGAGGTGCGGGTCTCCAGTGGAGACCTCTGCGAAGCAGAAGCACCGACCGAGCCGGCAGGCGAGACTTAGCTGTCTGCGGAGCAGACTGAGGGAGAGATTTAGTGAAGATGCAACCTATCTCTCCCTCCGTCACTCGCAAGCTCGTGCCACCTCCCTCGTCAGAGGGAGGCAATATACACCATTTAA
>JAZQMC010000020.1:0-10393 GCA_045543095.1 Candidatus Fimenecus sp.
ATTTCTGATGTTGTTTGAGGTATAAGCTTTCATAAAGCGTGCCTCCCTTTCCTTGAATAACCGATTTGTGCGTTTTATGTGAAAAATATATAGATTTTTTCAACGCGTTAAAGGAATTATAGCATAATTGCCTAAACAATGAAACCGTCTTTTAACAACTTTTTAAAGATATTTTTTTAGCGAAATTATTACGATAAATCCCAATTTGCTATAACGTTCACAAATCGTCCCTGCAAGACAACCTAAGAAAAAAAGAACTCACAGAAAATTCTGTGAGTTCTTTTCGTTATTGTTGCAGGGTAATGTAAGCATCTACCCTATTTTTTATCTCAATAATCTGTAAATTGCGGGCACAAACCAACCTAAAATGTAAGGCACTGCAAATGAAAATGCAACAGATGTAATGAGAGTAAGCCCCCATTTTTCAATTCTTGAGCCTACAAAGAAGATTGCATAAAATGGTGCTACCAAAATTTTGCTGATTTTCTTTTTATTGTTCACAAAGAAATTCTCTTTAAGCATCATAACATCTTCAATCTGCGGGAACAGATTTGTAAGAAGTGAAATACCGATATAAAGGCAAATCCAAGCGAAAATATCTGAAAGTCTGCCGAAATAATAAATAGCAGTTGCACCGTAAGTGAGTGACAAAAATCCCAGCATTAAATTAAGAAAGAACGGGATAAAGCAAATGTCAAAACTCGGTCCTTTTCTTTTTATAAGGTCGTGGTCAATATGACCAAGCATTTCGTTCGCTTGAACCGTTCTTGCGTCATCAACAAGGATTTTTGAGGAACGACAACTCATGTGCTCAAAAAATGCGTGGAGCATTGCACCGGGCAGAGTAAGAAATTTAACGATAATATAAACTATTCTCATAATAAATCATATCCTCCGTCCATTACAATTTCTTTAAGTGTCTTTTTGCCCTCGCGGTATGCGGTAACATCTTCTGTAAACGGTACACCATATTCGCCCGACTCTTTGATTTCAGTTTCAAGTGCTTCAAAGGTTGTTTTGTCACCTGTCTTGAGTGCAAGCATTGCATATAAATCACGAACCTGAATACCGAGCGAACCAGTTTCACTCTGGTAAGTATAGCATTGTGTTACTGATTCATAGGCTTTTTCATAATCTTCAAGCATAATATAATTTATGCATTTCTGTAATTCGAGAATATAGCCGTATGCGGGAAGAATAACTGATGAATTATCAAGGTCTTTGAGTATTGCAAGACCATCATCACAAATATCAATTCCCTTTTGGTAATCTGCATCACGATAACGTGAAATCATTGTTTTTACAAGGTAATAATCCACACCCTCTGTGTTGAGGTCACGGATTTTATCTGCAAGTTTTTCTGCCTTGTCGTATTCGCCGATACCCACATAGGTTGTTGCCAAAAGCGGTGTTACAAGACTTTCAAGAGAGTCAAATTCTGCTGCTTTTTCAATAAATTCAATATAAACATCTTCGCTCTTGCCTGCTTCATAAGCTACTGAATATTTATAAAGATAAAGCCAACCCTCGTCATAAATATAAACCTTTTCTGTGCCGTCGGGAGTGTAATCCTCATCCAACTCATCATAGCACATATCATTCTTCACATAAATTTTCTTACCTGAAAGAGAAGAAAGCTTGTCAATGATTTCCTGATAATTGTTGTCTGAAATTGCCTCATAATTATAAAGGTAATTCTGAATTGCAGTTGCAGTTGCCTGCAAGGTTTCAATTTTCTCTTTAGTTTCTGCCAAATCCTTATATGAGGGAAGTTTCAACAAGGTTTCATTGAAATATGTGTTGGTTGTGGTAAGTGCAGATTCACGGTCAAGCAAATCATAGTTGAGAAGTGCATCCTTTGAATGAAGTGAGAGATTTTTACCGAAATCTTCTTCGCTGATAAAGTTGAATGCCTTGTCATATTCTGCACGGGCACTGAAAAGCTGATTGTTTTTATAAGCCTCGTCGCCCGCTTTCATTACAGAGAACACAGGTGTGTTAAATGCAAAGATAAACATTGACGCAACCGCAATGCAAACTACCGCAATACAAGCCACTACGCCTTTCCAGTCATAAGGATATTTCTCTAAAAGTTCTTCACATTCCTTACAATAAGGGCTATCGGGATTTTTCTCTGTTCCGCAAGGTCTTTGACCGCATATTTCACACAACTGCACGGCTTCTTTTTTCTTTGAAGTCTTTGAAACGGCACGGGGGTCATAGCCCTCAACCTCTAAAGTTGTGGAGTCTACATCAGCCGCCTCTTCAGCATCTTTTACTGCCTTATCAAGTTCTTCTTTGAAAATGCGGGCAAGGTCTTCCATTTCACTCTTAAGCTCGTCATCGGTCGTACCCGCAAGTTTTTCTTTATTCTCGTCCAAGGTTATTCCTCCTTTGGATTATGCTTTCATTAAATTACTGCTCATTCATTCCGCAGCATTTCTTATACTTTTTACCGCTACCGCATGGGCAAGGGTCGTTTCTGCCAACCTTTTCGCCCTTTTTGATTGGGCGTTTTTTATCACTGCCGTCGGTTGAACCACTTGTTGCAGTGATTTTTGCCGCCGCCTCACGCTTGATGTCCTCTTCACTCTTAAGACGGAATGTGAGAAGTGTTACTACTGTTCCCTCGCGAATAAGTGAAGTCATTTCGTCAAACATATCATAGCTTTCCATACGGAATGCAACAACAGGGTCCTGCTGTGCATAAGAGCGAAGATAAATACCGCGTTTTAATTCTTCCATAGCGTCAAGGTGGTCCATCCAACGCTTATCAACATTATGAAGAAGCACTTTTCTTTCAAGCTCTTTCATAATTCTTTCGCCGTATTCCTGTGCCTTTGCATCATAAACAGCCATTGCTTTGTCAAAGAAATACTCTTTGTATTCGGCATTTGATTTATCTGTAATTTCGCCCTCAACAAGGAACGCAAGTTTCTTGAGAAGTCCCTTAACATTCCAATCGCTTGAATTATTAACTTCCGGGCAATAGAAATCCACAGTTTCATCAATAAAGTCGCCAATCATTTTAAGAATTGCCGCGTGAATGTCAGCACCGTCAAGCACCATATTTCTCTGTTCATAGATTTTCTTTCTCTGCTCATTCATAACATCGTCAAAGCGAAGAACATTACGACGAGCAGCAAAGTGGTTGCCCTCAACCTTTTTCTGTGCACCCTCAATCATATTGGTCATCATTTTTACTTCAATGGGGATTTCGCCCGCACTCTTAAAGGTGTCAAGAATGTTATAGAAACGGTCGCCCGCAAAAAGACGAAGCAATTCGTCCTCAGTTGAAAGGAAGAATTTACTGTTACCCGGGTCACCCTGACGGCCCGCACGACCTCTTAACTGATTGTCAATTCGGCGTGATTCGTGACGTTCAGTACCGATAATATAAAGACCGCCTGCCTCACGAACCTTATCTGCCTCATCTTTGAGTTGGTCCTTATATTTCTTTTCAAGTTCTTGATAAGTTTTTCTTGCCTCAAGAATATCTGTATTGTCAGTTTCTGCAAAACCTGTTGCCTCGGCAATAAGTTCATCAGAAATATCCATTCTTCTCATTTCTGCACGAGCCATATAGTCGGGGTTACCGCCCAAGATAATGTCAGTACCACGGCCCGCCATATTTGTTGCGATTGTAACCGCACCCAAGGAACCTGCCTGTGCAATAATTTCTGCTTCTTTATCGTGATATTTAGCATTGAGCACATTATGAGGAATTCCCGCTTTGCGAAGTGCCTTGCTTAAAAGTTCACTCTTTTCAATATTGGTTGTACCAACAAGCACGGGCTGTCCGTTTTTATTACACTCTAAAATCTGCTCAATAATTGCTCTGAATTTAGCAACCTCGGTTTTATAAAGAACATCTTCCTCATCATTACGCACCATTGGTTTGTTGGTTGGAATTTCAATAACATCAAGTTCATAAATCTCTTGGAATTCTGCACTTTCTGTCATTGCAGTACCTGTCATACCCGAAAGTTTGTTATAAAGGCGGAAATAGTTCTGGAATGTGATTGTTGCAAGAGTTTTTGACTCACGCTCAACCTTAACATTTTCTTTTGCTTCAATAGCCTGATGAAGACCGTCAGAATAACGGCGACCAATCATAATACGGCCTGTGAATTCGTCAACAATAAGCACCTGACCGTCTTTCACAACATAGTCAACATCACGCTTCATAACACCGATTGCCTTAATTGCAATGTCAATATGGTGCTGAAGTGTAAGATTTTCAACATCGGCAAGGTTTTCAACACCGAAGTGCTTTTCTGCCTTTTTGATACCGTTCTGTGTAAGAGAAGCAGACTTTGCCTTTTCGTCAACAATTACATCGTCGTCGTCAGAAGCAACACTTTCAATGCCCTGCTTTGAATCAACCTCTTTAACGCGTGCGAATTTAAGACGCTTTGCAAAATCATTAACCATTTTATAAAGGTCGGTTGATTTGTCGCCCATACCCGAAATAATAAGGGGAGTTCTTGCCTCGTCAATAAGAATTGAGTCAACCTCATCGACAACCGCAAAGTTGTGCCCACGCTGAACTCTCTGCTCGGCATAAGTCACCATATTATCACGAAGATAGTCAAAGCCCATTTCGTTGTTTGTACCGTAAGTGATGTCACAGGCATAAGCCTCGCGTCTTTGCTCACCGTTCAAATCGTGAACAATAAGACCAACCGTAAGACCCATAAAGCGATAAAGCTTGCCCATCCATTCAGAGTCACGGCGTGCAAGATAATCGTTAACGGTAACAATATGAACACCCTTGCCTGTAAGAGCATTAAGGTATGCGGGCAAAGTAGCCACAAGAGTTTTACCCTCACCTGTTCTCATCTCGGCAATTCTGCCCTGATGAAGAACAATACCACCGATAATCTGCACAGGGAAGTGACGCATATTAAGTACACGAGCAGAAGCCTCACGGCAAGCAGCAAAAGCCTCGGGCAAAATATCGTCAAGAGTTTCGCCGTTTTTAAGTCTTTCTTTGAATTCGGGAGTTTTAGCCTGAAGTTCGGCATCTGTGAGTGCCTTATATTCTTCTTCTAACGCTAAAACCTTTTTTTGAATCGGGATTATTCTTTTAACCTCGCGAGACGAATAATCGCCGAATATTTTTTTGAACAATGACATTTTGTTTTGTCCTTTCACATATATTTTAAGTTTGACATTTTGCTGAAAAATGTTGATTTTATCCGGTTGTACACGAACCAACCCATTATATTGAAGATATTATATCATATTTATTTCAAAAAATCACTAACAAATTGTTAATTTTACCATAAATTTTCTTGATTTTACCCATAAAATTTGCTATTCTTATAATGTATAGTAAAATCCGAAGGAGGTTTCAGCTATGACTGACCAAAGAACACTTGCGTATATCAATATGTACGCGGTACTCGGCACATTGGAAAACCTTTGTGAGCTTGACGATAAGGCTAAAGAAATTCTTAAAGGAATCGACAAGCCCGTTTCTCTCGCATTTGATGTTAAGGGTGGCCCTGCAGCAACTCTTACATTCTCACAGAACGGTTGCCGTATGGAAGATGGTGTAGGAAATTGTGATATTAAAATTCCTGTATCATCTTGCGAAAAATTCAATAAAATTATTGACGGTGTTGTAACTCCTATTCCAACAAAAGGACTCACAAAAGTTAGTTTCCTTTTAAAAACATTTACAGCACTTACCGACAGACTTACAGAGGTTATGAGACCAAGTGAAGAAGCTCTTAAAGACCCTGACTTTTTCCGTCTTAATACAATCTGCACATTCTACACAGTTTCTGTTGCGATTTCACAGATTGGTAATCAGGACGATATCGGTAAATTCAGTGCATCAAATATTGTTGACGGCGACATTCAGATTGGTATTACTGACACAGTTTATTCAACTATCCGTGTTAAGAACAATCACCTTGTAACCATCAAGCAGGCACCTGAAAAGCCCCGTGCAATTATGGAATTCAACACTATTGAGCTTGCAAACGCACTTTTTGCAGGAACAGTTAACTCAATCGACCATGTAGGCAACGGTAATATCACTATCCGCGGTCTTATCTCAATGGTTGACAATGTTAACCGCATTCTTGACAGAGTTGCACTCTATTTAGCATAAGGAGGTAAATGGTAATGAGTAAATTCCCAACATTTGATACCATAAAAAGCCGCGAAATGTTTGAGCGTGCAACAAAGGTTATCCCATCAGGTATTTACGGTCACTTAGGACCTGCTGAAGGTCAGTGGATTCCTGTTAACAGATGGCCATCTTTCTCAGAAAAAGCACAGGGTTCATACTTCTGGGACGTTGACGGTAACAAGTACATCGACTATATGTGTGCATACGGTCCTAATGTTTTAGGCTACAATGACCCCGATGTTGACGCAGCTGCACTTGCACAACTTAAACTCGGCAACTGCACAACCGCACCCGCAAAGGTAATGGTTGAATGTGCAGAAACACTTGTTGACACAGTAGCTTCTGCTGACTGGGCATTCTTCTGCAAGAATGGTTCAGACACAACAACACTTGCAACAATGGCAGCAAGAGCACATACACATAAAAAGAAGATTATCTTCCTTAAATACTACTACCACGGAGATTTCCCATGGGCACAGAAAATTGACTATCCGGGTATCACTCCTGAAGACGTAGCAAACAATGTTATCGTTCCTTGGTTTGACCTTGATGCTCTTCAAAAGGCTTATGACGACAACAACGGCGACATTGCAGGTCTTATTGCACAGCCTTATGACCATGGTAACTTTAAAGATAACGAAGTTGCTTCTAAAGAATACTGGCAGGCAGTTCGTAAATGGTGTGACGACCACGGCGTAGTTCTTATTATTGATGACGTTCGTGCAGGTTTCCGTCTTGACCTTGCAGGTTCTGACCATTTCTATGGCTTCAAGGCAGACCTTATCTGCTTCTGTAAAGCACTTGCTAACGGCTATAATATGTCAGCACTTTGCGGTGGCGAACACATGAAAGCAACTGTTTCAGGTATTACATACACAGGTTCTTATTGGATGAGCGGTGTTCCTTTTGCTGCTTGTATCGCTTGTATCAACAAGATGAAAGCACTTGACACACCAACCATGTTCCGTCGTCTTGGCACAATGGTAACAGACGGCTTCAAGGCTGCAGGTGCTGAACACGGCTTTGACTTGAGAGTTTCAGGTGAACCCGCACTCTTCTATTTAAGAATTGCTAATGATGACAACCTTATGCTTCATCAGGAATGGGTTGCAGAATGTGTAAACCGCGGTCTGTTTATCACATCTCACCACAACCACTTCATCAACGCTTCGCTTACAGAAGAAGACATTAAGAAGTCAATTGAAATTGCTGAAGATGCATTCTCAGTAGTTGCTAAAAATCACCCAGAACTCAGAGGCTAATTAACAAATCATAGCGGAGTGGGGACTCCGCTTCTAATAAATTTTTCTTGGAGGGAAAATTATGGCTAATTTATCAAAAGCAGAATGGCTTGCACTCGAAAAGAAAGCCCTTGAACTCCGTAAACTCTGCGTACAGACAACTGTATGGGCAGGTAGCGGACATTTCGGTGGCGGTATGAGTGTTATGGACCTTCTCACAGTTCTTTATCACAAATATCTCAACATTAAGGTTGAAGACCCAAAATGGGATGACCGTGACAGATTTATTCTTTCAAAAGGTCACGCAGCAATAGCTTATGCTCCTGTTCTTTGTGACAAAGGTTTCAACGATGTTGAAATGCTTAAATCATTCAACCTTTCAGGTTCAAAAATGGGTATGCACCTTGACTCAAACAAGGTTGTAGGCGTTGACGCTTCAACAGGTTCATTGGGTCACGGCCCATCAATCGCAGCAGGTACAGCACTTGCAGCAAGACTTCAGAATAAGGATTTCCTTACATACGTTGTTACCGGTGACGGTGAGCTTGGCGAAGGCTCATGTTGGGAAGGCTTTATGACAATGAATCACTATAACCTTTCTAACTGTATCGTATTTATCGACAGAAACCACAATATGATTGACGGTAACACAGAAGATATTAAGAAGCTTGAACCCCTTGCTGACAAGATGACAGCATTTGGCTTCAACACAATCGTTGTTGACGGTAACAATATCGGTGAACTCTGTGATGCTATTGACGTTGCTATTGAAAGAGCAAAAGAACCACAGAATCCTACTTGTATTCTTATGGATACAAAGAAGGGTGCTGGTATCAAGTCAATCGAGGGCGACTACACATGGCACTACGGTGCAATCGACGACGCAATGTTTGAAAAGTTTAATAACGAACTTGATGCAGACTATGCAGCAAGAGTTGCAAGAGCAGAAAAGGAGGGTAAATAATTATGGCAGGCGGATTTGTTTATACAGCAGTTGACCAGACTGCACTTTCTACAGCTGAAATTTACGGTAAGGCACTTGCCGACATTATTTTAAGAGACCCAAAGGTTGTTGCTATCACAGCTGACCTTGCAAAATCAACAAAACTCGGTGACGTTCTTAAAGTTTGTCCTGAAAGAGTTATCAACGTTGGTATCGCAGAACAGGATATGTTCGGTGTTGCAGCAGGTATGGCAAGAGCAGGTATGATTCCTTTCCTTTCAGGTTTCTCTGCATTTACATCAATGCGTGCTTGTGACCAGCTTCATACAGACATCTGCTATCAGAATGTTAACGCAAAGATTATTGCTACTCATTCAGGTACATCATTCGGTCAGGCTGGTTCTACTCACCATGCTATTACTGACCTTGCAATTACAAGAGCAATGCCCAACCTTACAGTTATCGTTCCTGCTGACGGTTTTGAAACAGCAAACGCAGTTAATGCTGCTTATGATAACTTTGGTCCTTACTACATTCGCATCAACCGTGGTTTTGACCGTGTTCTTTATGAGAATATGGATTACGGCTTTGAGGTTGGTAAAGCAGTTGAAGTTCACGAAGGTACAGACATCACAGTTATCGCTTGTGGTTCTTGCGTATTCCAGGCTCGTGAAGCTGCTAAATTCCTTAAAAATGCTGACGGACTTTCAGTTCGTGTTCTTAATATGCACACAATCAGCCCAATCGACGTTGAGGCAATCCAGAAGGCAATTTCTGAAACAAGAAGAATCATCACAGTTGAAGACCATCTTGTAACTGGCGGTCTTGGTTCAGCAGTTGCTGAAGTTATGGCTCAGTATGGTAAGGGTTGTGCATTCAAGATGCTCGGCCATAAGAGCTTTGCAATGATTGGTCTTCACGAAGACATTATGTCTGATGCAGGTATTGATGCTAACGGTATCATCGCTGCTGTTCGTGAAACAATGAACGCAGACTTTGAAGAAGACGACAACTGGGACGACGAAGTATAATCTGCTTTGTTGTTCAGAAAGAGAGTTGATAATATGCACGAACAAAATGAACTTTATGCATCAAAAATATTTTTCAATGCTGCATTGCCACTTTTGAAAGTTATTGCAACTGATGTTCCATCTCTCAAGGCTAAATTTGACAAGCTCACAACTGTTTTACAGGTTAGTGCACTTGACCCAGAAGCCCCGGGTGGTAAGTATGCAACACATTTCATCATCACAGAGGGTGAATGGGAAACAAAGCTCAACGCTGCTCACGAAGCTCCTGATGTTGAACTTGAATTCAAAACTATTGAGGCAATGAACGCATTCTTTAAGGGCAAAATCGGTCCTAAAACTCTTCCAAAAATGAAGGGTGTTGTTAAGAATTTCCCTGCATTTACAGCAATGCTTATGACACTTCTTAAGCTTTCTGACCTTACAGGTGCTACACAGCCACCAAAGGATGAAGAAACAAAAACTCTTATGGTTAAGTGCTTCTTCTATCTCCTTTCAAGCGGTATCAGTCAGCTTAACAAAATGGGTCATGCAGAAATTAAAGATTGGACTTCAAAGAGCCCTGACCGTGTTTACGCATTCGCAGTTGACGGTCACCCAGAGGTTGCTGCTTTTATCCGTATTAAGGCAGGTAAATCAAGGGCAGGCCGTGGCGAATACAAGAGAGCAATGCCTTTCTTCACACTCCGTTTCAACAACCTTGATTCTGCACTCGGTATCCTTTTGAGCATCGACGATATGCTTGAAGCAACAAAAGCAGGACGTCTTATTATGGACGGTGGTCCTGAATTCGGTGCACAGCTCGGTGGCTTTATGCTTGAAGTTGGTGCATTGGCTAAATAAAATAATTTTATACATAAAAAACCACGGTTTCACACCGTGGTTTTTTGTTGTGCAAATTGGAGTTTGTAGAACTCTTTTGGTTTGTTATTTTTGGCTCCCTCTGACGAGGGAGCTGTCTGCGAAGCAGACTGAGGGAGAGATTTAGTGAAGATGCAACCTATCTCTCCCTCCGTCACTCGCAAGCTCGTGCCAC
>JAZQMC010000021.1:0-61774 GCA_045543095.1 Candidatus Fimenecus sp.
GAGTTCCACCAGCTGCACATGAGCGGTAAAGTATGTGCCGCATGGGCTGTAGAACATGGTATTGGCGAAGGTATTATGAAAATGTCTTTCGGTAATAATATTGGTTTCAAATCATCTGCTGAACTTAAAGAAAATTGGCATCTCGGTATGTACGGTTTTATTATTGCAGAGCTTACTGAAGATGTTGTAATTCCAGGCGTTATGAAGCTTGGTACAACAACATTTGAACCTGTTATTACTCTTGAAAATGATAGTGTAACAATTGAAGAGCTTTATAACTTGCATACTGCTACACTTGAAAGTGTTTATCCTACAAAGGCTAAAGAAGATAAGGGCGAAATTCCTACATATTCATTTGATGGTAAATGTGATGTTTCACCTAAAAATAAGGTTGTTAAGCCTAAGGTTCTTATTCCTGTATTCCCGGGTACTAACTGTGAATACGATTCAGCTCGTGCAGTTGAAAAAGCAGGTGGTGAGGCAGAAATCTTTGTAATCAGAAACCTTACTGCTGAAGATGTTGCAAGAAGTGTTGAAGAATTTTCTGCAAAAGTAAAAGAAAGTCAGATGATTTTCATTCCGGGTGGCTTCTCCGGCGGTGATGAACCTGATGGTTCAGCGAAGTTTATTACTGCATTCTTCCGTAACCCTGCGGTTAAGGAAGCGGTTACAGACCTTCTTGATAATCGTGATGGTCTTATGTGCGGTATCTGTAATGGTTTCCAGGCACTTATCAAGCTCGGTCTTGTTCCTTATGGAAAGATTATTGATACTGATGAGAATTGTCCTACACTTACATTCAATAACATCAGCCGTCATCAGAGTAGAATTGTTCATACTAGAATTGCATCAACAAAATCTCCGTGGCTTAGCCTTATGAATGTGGGCGATGTTGTTAATGTTCCTATTTCTCATGGTGAAGGTAAGTTCCTTGCTTCTCCTGAGCTTATTGCTGAACTTGCCGCTAACGGACAGATTGCTACACAGTATGTTGACCTTGATGGAAAAGCAACATCAAATATTGACTTTAATCCTAATGGTTCATTGTGTGCAATTGAAGGTATTACTTCACCTGACGGTCGTGTATTCGGCAAGATGGGACACAGCGAACGTATTGGCGACGGTCTTTATAAGAACGTACCGGGCGAATACGATATTCGAATGTTTGAAGCTGCGGTTAAGTATTTTAACAAATAAGAATATACAAAAAATTCCCCTTACCGAGTGGTAGGGGGAATTTTTCTATGTTGATAAATTAAAGATTACTTACATGATAGCTTAATGTCATCAAACTATCGCTTAAATGTACATTTTCAACCGCAACATTAGGGTAATTTGCCGCAATATCATAGTGACTGAAATTCCAGAAGCCTTTTATACCGAGTTCAACAAGCTGAGGTGCCAACACCTCTGCGGCAGAGCTTGGTATACAAAGCACGGCAACAGTAGGGAAGTTATCTCTGCAGAAATCATACAAACCATCAGTATGTCTGATGGGAAGTCCGCGAAGTAACTGACCTGTAAGTGCAGGATTACGGTCGAATACGCCGATAACGTTAAAACCTCTTTGTTCAAATGACATATGCAAAGCAACTGCTTTACCAAGGTTGCCCGCACCAATTATTATGGCTTTACGGTTTTGATTCACACCAAGAATATTGCCAATTTCATTATAAAGACTTTCAATATTATAGCCATATCCCTGCTGACCAAATCCGCCGAAGCAGTTTAAATCTTGACGGATTTGAGATGCAGTAAAGCCCATTTTAGCCGATAAATCTTTTGAAGAAATCCTTACAATGCCTTGTTCTTTTAATTCACCTAAAAATCTGTAATAACGGGGGAGTCGCTTTATGACAGAAATTGATACTCCATCATTTTTAGCCATGATTTTCACCTCTTATGAAAGCTTTTTAACAGTTTCCATTACATAATCGCCGAAATCACTGCAAGTTGCACCATTGTCACGACCTGTAATTGTAAGCTTCTTTTCTTCAAACATACAAATATCAAGTGCTCTTTCAAGTAAATCAGCTTCTTTCTGTTTGCCGATATGTGAAAGGAGCATAACAGTTGCACGAAGCATTGAACAAGGGTCTGCATACTGGCCTCTGCCTTCACGAATCATACGAGGTGCAGAACCGTGGATAGCTTCAAACATAGCATATCTTTTACCAAGGTTAGCACTACCTGCAGTACCAACACCACCCTGGAATTCAGCAGCTTCATCAGTGATAATATCACCATAAAGGTTTGGAAGAACAAATACTTTAAAGTCTTTTCTTCTCTTTTCGTCAATAAGCTTTGCGGTTGTAATATCCACATACCATTCGTCTGTAATAATTTCAGGATATTCTTTACCAACTTCTTTACAAATTCTTAAGAATTTACCATCAGTTGTCTTAATAACATTTGCCTTATTTATAATAGAAACTCTTTCTTTACCGTTTCTCTTTGCATAGTCATAAGCCATACGAGCAATTCTTTCTGAACCCTCACTTGTAGTAACAACAAAATCCATAGCAAGGTCTTCTGTAACATTTACGCCCTTTGAGCCTACTGCATAAGCACCCTCTGTATTTTCACGGAAGAATGTCCAGTCAATACCCTGGTCAGGAACCTTAACAGGACGAACATTAGCGAAAAGGTCAAGTTCTTTACGCATTGCAACATTTGCACTTTCGATATTTGGCCATGGGTCACCGGCCTGTGGTGTTGTTGTAGGTCCTTTAAGAATAACGTGACATTCTTTAAGTTCAGCAAGAACATCATCGGGAATTGCTTTCATAACAGCAACACGGTTTTCAATTGTAAGACCATCAATAACTTTGAATTCAACTTTGCCTGCTTTTACATCGTCTGCAAGCATATATTCAAGAACTCTGGCTGATTCTTTTGTGATAATCGGTCCAATTCCGTCGCCACCGCAAACACCGATAATAATTTTATCAAGGTTATCAAAATCAACAAATTCTTTCTGTGCCTTGATTCTTTCGTTTCTTGCAAGTTGTTCTCTGACAAGGGCTTCGAACTTAGCAAGAGCTTCTTTAATCTGATTTTCCATATTTATAACTCCTTAAAATGATTCTTTTGTGTAATTAAGAAGACCACCTGCAAGGATAATATCCTTTTGACGTTGTGAAAGGTCATAATTAATAGCATATTCTTCGTTCTTTGTAAGGTTTACAAGAACTGCAGGTTCATTATTGATAATAGCGTTTTTAATTCCCTTAAGACTTAATTCATCATCTTGTGATATCTTATCATAATCTTCTGCATTAGCAAATGTGAGAGGTAAAATACCTGCATTGATAAGGTTAGCACAGTGGATACGTGCAAATGATTTTGTAATTACTGCCTTTACACCAAGATAAAGTGGAACAAGTGCTGCGTGTTCACGTGATGAACCCTGACCGTAGTTAGCACCACCAATTACAATACCTTTTCCTTCTGCTTTAATTCTTTCAGGGAATGTTTTATCACAAACTCCGAAACAATATTGTGAAAGGAAAGGAATATTTGAACGGTAGGGGAGAATCTTAGCGCCAGCAGGCATAATATGGTCAGTTGTAATATCGTCACCAACCTTGAGAACTGCCTTTGCTGTAATATCATCACCCATTGGCTCGCTTGTTGGGAATGGCTTGATATTTGGGCCATACATAACCTCAACATCTTTTGCTTCTTCAGGTGTTGCAGGCATAGCAACCATATTATCATTGATAATGAATTCATCAGGAAGTACTATTTCAGGGAATTCACCTAAATCTCTTGGGTCAGTAAGATAACCTGTAAGTGCAGATGCAGCAGCAACCTCGGGGCTTACAAGATAAATGCCTGCATCGGCAGTACCTGAACGACCTTCAAAGTTTCTATTGAATGTACGAAGAGAAACGCCGGCAGAATTTGGTGATTGACCCATACCGATACAAGGACCGCAAGCACTTTCAAGAATTCTGGCACCAGCATCAATCATGTCAGCAAGAGCACCATTCTGTGAAATCATATTAAGTACCTGTTTTGAGCCTGGAGCAATTGAAAGGCTAACTGCAGGATGAACAGTTTTACCTTTAAGAATTGCAGCAACTTTCATCATATCAAGAAGTGATGAGTTTGTACATGAACCGATACATACCTGGTCAACCTTAATTTTACCGATTTCAGTAACAGATTTCACTCTATCCGGCATATGAGGACACGCCGCCATAGGAGCAAGTGAAGATAAATCAATATCAATGACTTCATCATAAACTGCATCTTCGTCGGCTTTAAGTTCAACCCAATCATCTTCACGACCTTGAGCCTTTAAGAAAGCCTTTGTAACATCGTCAGAAGGAAAAACAGAAGTGGTTGCACCAAGTTCAGCACCCATATTTGTGATTGTTGCTCGTTCTGGAACTGAGAGAGTAGCAACACCTTCTCCACCATATTCAATAATTTTACCAACGCCACCCTTAACAGTCATAATGCGAAGAACTTCAAGGATAACATCTTTTGCTGCAACCCAAGGGCTAAGTTTACCTGTAAGGTTTACTCTTACCATCTTTGGCATTGTAATATAATATGTACCGCCACCCATTGCAACTGCAACGTCAAGACCGCCGGCACCCATAGCAAGCATACCTATACCGCCACCTGTAGGTGTATGGCTGTCAGAACCTATTAATGTTTTGCCGGGTTTGCCAAATCTTTCAAGGTGTACCTGATGGCAAATACCATTACCGGGGCGAGAAAAACGAATACCGCGTTTTTTAGCAACACTTTGAATAAATCTGTGGTCATCTGCATTCTCAAAACCTGTTTGTAATGTGTTATGGTCAATATAAGCAACTGAAAGTTCAGTTTTTACTTGTTCAATCCCCATAGCTTCAAGTTCAAGGTAAGCCATTGTACCTGTTGCATCTTGTGTCAATGTCTGGTCAATTTTAAGACCTACCTCACTGCCTGCGGTCATATCACCGCTGACAAGGTGAGATTTAATAAGTTTTTGTCCGATTGTCATACCCATTTGAATCACTCCTTGGACTTTTTCATTTTTTTAACAATCTTTTTAAATTGTATAATATTGTTACAATTTTGTCAATATATAATACATACTAAAAAAGTTATTTTCATCAAAATATTGATATTGTAAATTAATTATGATACAATATTTAGCAAGCACACATAAATATTAGTCACTTTTCAGGTAAAAATATTATTATTAAAATTTGAAAGGTGATAAACAATGTGTGTGTATTTTAATGACTTTACTTTGTCTGCAGAAAATAATTCTGCTGACGATGTTTCAAATGAAGAAAGCTCAGTAGATGTTGATTCTCAAATAACCGATAATGGCGTTTTTTCTGTAGAAAAAAATGGCAGATATATTCATTGCCTTACAATTATCGGGCAGGTTGAGGGGCATTATATTTTGCCACCATCAAACAAAACGACAAAGTATGAACATGTAATTCCGCAACTTGTAGCCATTGAAGAAAGCGAAGATATTGATGGTCTTCTTGTTATTCTTAATACAGTTGGTGGTGATATTGAAGCCGGTCTTGCAATCGCAGAACTTATTGCTGGTATGAAAAAGCCAACAGCATCATTAGTGCTTGGCGGCGGTCATTCAATCGGTGTGCCTTTAGCAGTGTCTGCTGACCGTTCATTTATTGTACCGACTGCTACAATGACTATTCATCCTGTCAGAATGAACGGCCTGGTGCTTGGCGTACCTCAGACCCTATCATATTTTGATAAGATGCAAGAAAGAATTGTAAGTTTTGTGTCGCAGAATTCAAAAATTCCACCGGAGCGTTTCCGAGAGCTTATGATGGCAACCGGTGAGCTTGTTATGGATGTTGGTACAGTTCTTGATGGTGAAAACGCAGTTAAAGAGGGTTTAATTGACAATATTGGCAATTTAAAAGATGCAATGTCATATTTATATTCTGAAATTGAAAAATAAAATGGAGATGAATTTATGTCAGTTATTAAAGCGATAATTCTTGGTATTGTTCAAGGGGCTACCGAATTTCTACCTATTTCAAGTAGTGGACATCTTTCACTGTTTCAGCATTTTTTAGGCGTAAGCGGTGAGGGCTCATTGCTTTTTTCAGTACTTTTGCATTTAGGAACACTGATTGCGGTGTTTATCGTTTTCCATAAAACAATATTTGAGCTTATTATTGAAGCGTTTGCTTTAATTAAAGACATTTTTACAGGAAAGTTTAAGTATAAAGAATTAAAAGGTAAAAAGAAAATGCTTGTTATGTTCTTTTTCTCTTGCTTACCACTCTTACTTCTTTTAATTCCTGTTGGCAATGATATGAAACTTATGGATTGGCTTGGTGGACTTTCTGAGGATGACAGTATTCTTGTTGAAGGATTTTGTTTCCTTGTTACCGGTGTTTTACTGCTCACATCTACATATATTTCAAAGAAAAAGACTCTTAACAGAGAAGTAAATACGACTGATGCTTTTGCAGTTGGTTTAGCACAGATATTTGCGGCAGGTTTCCCCGGAATTTCGCGTTCAGGTTCTACAATTTCAACAGGTATGATTTGCGGAGTTTCAAAAGAATATATGGTTGAATATTCATTTATTCTCGGTATTCCAGCAATTATTGTTGCAAATATTGTGGAATTTAAAGATGCTATTGAAACCGGTGCACAACTTGAAGTTTTACCTACAATAGTTGGTATTATTGTTGCTGCAGTTGTTGGTGTTGTGTGTATCAAGCTTTTACAGTGGATTTTAAAAAAAGATATGTGGAAATACTTTGGTTTTTATTGTTTTGTAATCGGTATTTTCACAATTATCAGCAGTATAATCGGACTTTAATTTGGAGAGATTTGAATGGTAAAACAAGGAAGCAGAAAAACAACAAATAAAAAGAAAAAACAAACAAAAATTAAGGGCTTTTCTCTCAATAAACAACTGACAACAATAATTCTTTTTGCTGTTTCAGTGCTATGGTTCTGCCTTGCAATTATTGATGCAGGAGGTTTGTGGGGCGGTCTTCGAACATTTCTTTTTGGTATGTTTGGTTTCTTCTCTTTCATATTCCCGCTTTTATTGTTAGTTGTAACAGTATTAGTGGCACTTGATAAAGCAGAAGGCAGAGTAAAATCCCACATTATTGAGGCAACAGTGCTCATTCTTCTTGTATGTAGTATTTGGCATATTGCACAGTGTAATTCGGACAGTACATATTTTGAAGCAATCAAAGATGCGTATAATGTTTATTATATAGACGGCAGTATGCTTGGTAGCGGCGTTTTGGGTGCAACACTGGGCGGACTGATTCTTTTAATCACCGGTGGCAACAAAGCAGCAGCTTTTGTTATCATTGGTATCGTTCTTTTCGTGCTTGTTATGGTTATGACAAAACTTACTCTCGGAAACCTTTTCAGAGGTATATCAAAGCCTGTTAAAAAGGTAGGGGAGTTTACAAGTGAAAAGATTTCAGAATACAACGAAAAAGCAGAACAATTGGCTGCAGAGCGTGAAGAACGCAAAAAGAACTTTAAGGCTGATGTGGATTTAGGCCCTGAACCTGATGCTAATGCTAAACCAATTTTTTCTGAAGATACCGAAGATGATGACGTTGAAGAGTTAGTTTCTTTTACAGATATTAAAAAAGTTGAAGCTCCCGTGGAAGAAACTGCGGAAGAAAAGGTAATTAATCTTGATGATATTATCAAAAAGAGCACTGCAAAACCTGAACAAATTGAACTTGAGCTTGATGAAAAGCAAGAAGAATCAAAAGATACTGAAGAATACACTGATGAGGAGTGGAATGCAGAACCCGTAAAACGATATGAATTGCCACCGCTTGACCTTCTTAATCTTCCACAGAATTTTAATTCAGGTGATTTAGAAAACGAACAAAAACGCAATGGCGAAAAACTTATTTCAACCTTGAAGAGCTTTGGCGTTGAAACAAGAATTATTGGCATTTCTAAAGGTCCGTCAGTTACTCGATATGAAATTCAGCCTGCAGCGGGTGTTAAAATCAGTAAAATTACAAACCTTGCTGATGATATTGCACTTAATTTGGCTGCTTCAGGTGTGCGTATTGAGGCACCAATTCCTAATAAACCCGCTGTTGGTATTGAAGTTCCAAACAAGAGTCGTCAATCGGTTACTTTGCGTGAAGTTATTGACCAACCACCATATAAAAATGCAAAATCTAAACTCAATGTTGCTCTCGGTAAAGACATAACAGGTGATTTTGTATATTGTGACCTTGTAAAAATGCCTCATTTACTTGTTGCTGGTACTACCGGTTCAGGTAAATCAGTTTGCTTGAATTCTATGATTGTAAGCATTCTCTATAATGCAACTCCCGATGAAGTTAAGCTTTTAATGATTGACCCTAAAGCTGTTGAATTTACAATGTATAACGGAATTCCACATCTATTGGTGCCTGTAGTTTCTGACCCTAGAAAAGCATCTGGTGCACTTGCCTGGGCGGTTACAGAGATGTTACAGAGATATAAAATGTTCTCCGAAAGTGGCGTTCGTGATATTTCAGGTTACAATAGTATTTGTGAAACTGAAGGTAAGAAAAAGTTACCGCAAATTGTTATTTTCATTGATGAGTTGTCAGACTTGATGATGGCAGCACCAAATGAGGTTGAAGATTCTATTTGCCGTCTTGCACAAATGGCACGTGCGGCGGGTATGCATCTTGTTATTGCAACTCAAAGACCATCAGTTGATGTTATTACAGGTCTTATTAAAGCTAATATTCCAAGCCGAATTTCACTTTATGTTTCGTCACAGGTGGATTCTCGTACAATTATTGACTCGGTTGGTGCTGAAAAACTTCTTGGCCACGGCGATATGCTCTATTATCCTGTCGGTATTCCAAAGCCTGTTCGTGTTCAGGGTTGTTATCTTGATGAATCTGAGGTTCATAAGGTTGTAAATTTCCTTAAAGCACAAGAACAGTCTGCTTATGATGATAACGTTATTAAGGAAATTGACCGTCAGGCTGCGAATACAGGCTCAAAGAAGAAAGATTCATCAGCCTCAAGTGGTGATGACGGTGATAGTCCTGCTGACGAAATGTTGCCAAAGGCAATTGAGGTTGTTATTGAGGCTCAATCTGCATCAACAACACTTCTTCAAAGAAAGTTGAAACTTGGTTACGCACGTGCGGCTCGAATTGTAGAAGAACTTGAAGAACGCGGAATAATTGGTCCTTATGAGGGTGCAAAGCCTCGAAAGGTATTGGTTTCTAAACAGCAATGGTATGAAATGAACGCTTTGGCACAGGGTGGTGCAAATAAACCCTATGGCGAAGAAGATGAGGGACAAAGTGAAGAATAATACTTTTTTACCTATTTCCAAAAATGATATGATTGAAAGAGGCTGGGATGAGGTCGATTTTGTTTATGTGTCTGGTGATGCATACGTCGACCATCCCAGCTTCGGCGCGTCTATTATTACCCGAGTGCTTGAACACGAGGGTTTTAAAGTCGGCTTTATTTCACAGCCCAACTGGAATAATAACGAGTCTTTTAAGGTCTTTGGTAGACCAAGACTTGGATTTTTTGTATCTTCAGGTAATATTGATTCTATGGTTGCACACTATACTGTTGCAAAGAAAAATAGAAGTACCGACGCTTATTCACCTGGAGGAAAGATGGGCTTAAGACCCGACAGAGCAGTTATAGTGTATTGTCAGAAAATCCGTGAAATCTATGGTGATGTTCCTATTGTTATAGGCGGACTTGAGGCATCTTTGCGTCGATTTGCTCATTACGATTATTGGGACGATAAAATCCGTCCTTCAATTCTTTTTGATTCGGGAGCAGACTTGATTTCATTCGGTATGGGAGAAAAACAAACGTCACAAATTGCTCACAGACTTAATAGCGGTGAAAATATTAAAGATTTAACCGATATTAGAGGTACTTGCTATGCAGTATCTGTTGAAAATACACCATATAAAGGTGTTGAATGTCCGTCTTATGAGAATGTTTTAAAATCTAAAAAAGAATATGCAATTTCATGCAGAATTCAACAGGACGAACAGGACCATATTCGAGGAAAAGTAATAAAACAACGTCACGGTAAAATGATGCTCGTACAGAATGAACCTATGGAGCCATTAACAACGGAAGAGCTTGATGAAATTTATTCATTACCTTATGTTCGCACATATCATCCGTCTTATGAAAAAGATGGGGGAGTACCCGGTATACTTGAGGTTGAGTTTTCTATCACTCATAATCGTGGCTGTTTTGGCGGTTGTAATTTTTGCTCTATTGCTTTCCATCAAGGAAGATATGTTACTTGCAGAAGCAGAGAGTCAATAATAAATGAAGCTAAAATGCTTACAACTCTTGACGGGTTCAAGGGGTATATTCACGATGTTGGCGGTCCAACGGCTAATTTCAGAAGAACATCATGTGATGTTCAATTGAAAAAAGGTTTATGTAAGGGCAAAAAGTGTCTTGCACCGGAGCCTTGTCCTGCACTTGTTTCAACACACGATGAATATCTTGATATATTAAGAGAAATCCGCAAAATTCCTAAAGTAAAAAAAGTATTTATTCGTTCAGGTATTCGTTATGATTATCTTTTATGTGATAAGAATGATGAGTTTTTTAAAGAACTTGTTAAATATCACGTGAGCGGTCAGTTAAAGGTTGCACCCGAGCATTGCTCTGCCTCTGTGCTTGATAAAATGGGTAAACCTCATATAAAAGCATATAAAGAATTCTCAAAAAGATATTTCACATACACAAAATCTATTGGAAAAGAGCAATATTTAGTTCCTTATCTTATGTCTTCACATCCGGGGGCTACTCTTAAAGACGCTGTCGAACTTGCAGAGTTTATTAAAAGTGAAAAACTTCATCCGGAGCAAGTTCAAGATTTTTACCCAACACCCGGAACAATTTCAACAGCAATGTATTATACCGAGCTTGACCCATATACATTGGAAAAGGTGTATGTTGCAAAAAATCCACACGATAAAGCATTACAGAGAGCTTTAATGCAATATTTTAACCCTAAAAATTATGACTTGGTTTATGAGGCACTTAAAAAAGCTGGTAGGAATGACCTCATAGGAACTTCACCTAAATGTTTGATTAAGCCTAAAAGTAATACACCGAATATAAATCAACAGTCACGAGGAAAATATGCTAAAAAAGGAAAGAAAACTGTACAAAAGCGGAGAAAATAATCGTAACGCTTATAAATTCCATATTCTTTCTGAAAAAGAGCGGAGAAATGTTTTTATAGCTTTATTTCTCTGCTTTTTTGCCATTGTAATAACTTTTCTTGAACTCTTTGGAATTACAAATTGGCATAAAGTTAATATGATTTCCGGTGCGGTTGACGGTATTAAAATTGCAGATACTGATTTTGCCGTTTATTATCTTGATGTAGGTCAAAGCGACTGCTCTATTGTTGTATGTGATGATAAGGTTATGGTTATTGATACCGGTTCTTATCCGCAAACAGAGAAAATACGCGAAGCATTGTATTCGCTTGAGGTTGAACAGATTGATTATCTTGTAATTACTCATCAACACGACGACCATATGAGTGGTGCAGAAAAGCTTATGAATATCTATGACGTTAAAAACATCATAATGCCAATGCTTTCAGAGGATAACGCAGTTAATAGTGAAACTTATTCAAGACTTTTGAGGTCATTTTCTGATAACAATGTGAATCCGATAGCATCACAAAGTATTGAAAAGTTTAATTTAGGAAATGCAGAAATTCAAATTTTAGCACCGAATAAGCAATATAAAGAACTCAATAATATGTCAGTTGTTATGAGAATAACTTATGGTAACAACTCGTTCTTGTTTCAAGGTGATGCCGAAAGTCAGATTGAAAAAGAATTACTTAATTCAGATTATAATTTAACGGCAGATGTTTTAAAAATAGGTCATCATGGCAGTAAAACCGCAAGTAGCGAAAAATACCTTGATGCTGTTAATCCGCAAATTGCGATTATTTCTTGCGGGCAGGGGAATTCCTATGGGCATCCTCGCGTTACTGTAATGGAATATCTAGTTGAACGTAACATTGATTATTACATAACTGCTTATAACGGAGATATAACTATAGGTAGTGATGGTAAAAATATTGAAATTTTTACTCAATATAAGGCAGTTGAGTAACTTTATATTAAATTTAGTAGAAATACACATAAAATTAAGGATAAAATTGTAAAAAAATACTTGCAATCGTCAGTTTTGTGTGATATAATTTTTCAGCAATTCGCATGTGCAGTGATTTTGACGGAATTGCATACGCAGTATGTCCCGTTAAAAGGTGACCTGCACAGAGGATAAAATAAGGAGGAAAAAACAATGTCAGTAGTATCTATGAAACAGTTACTCGAGGCAGGTGTTCATTTCGGACACCAGACAAGAAGATGGAACCCTAAAATGGCTGAATACATCTTCACTGAAAGAAATGGTATTTATATCATTGACCTTCAGAAAACAGTTAAAAAACTTGAAGAGGCTTACAAGGTAGTAAGAGAAGTTGCTGAAAATGGCGGCGAAATTCTTTTTGTAGGCACAAAGAAGCAGGCTCAGAGCTCAGTTAAGGAAGAAGCAATGCGTTGCGGTATGCCTTTTGTTAACGCTCGTTGGCTCGGCGGTATGCTTACTAACTTCACAACAATCAAGCAGAGAATTAAGAGACTTGCTCAGCTTCAGGCTATGAAAGAAGACGGCACATTTGACCTTCTTCCTAAAAAAGAAGTTGCAAAGTATGAGCTTGAAATTGAAAAACTTGAAAAGTACATTGGCGGTATCACAGAAATGAAAAAGCAGCCGGCTGCTATGTTCATTGTTGACCCAAGAAAAGAAAAGATTGCTGTTGCAGAAGCTAAAAAACTTGGTATTCCTGTAATCGCTATCGTTGATACAAACTGTGACCCTGATGATGTTGATTATGTTATCCCCGGTAACGACGACGCTATCCGTGCAGTAAAACTCATTGCAGGTGCAATGGCAGATGCTGTTATTGAAGGCAGACAGGGCGAGCAGATGGAAGAAGTTGCAACTGAAGAATCAGTAGCAGAAGAAGTTGCTGAATAATTAAACTCATTATAGCCCGTGGCAAATAGTTACGGGCTGTTTTCAAAAATATCGTAATATTGGAGGAAAAGAAAATGGCATTTACTGCAAAAGACGTTCAGGCTCTTCGTGAGAAGACAGGCGTTGGTATGATGGATTGTAAAAAGGCCCTTGTTGAAACAGATGGCGATATGGAAAAGGCTATCGATATTCTTAGAGAAAAAGGTCTTGCTTCTGCTGCTAAGAAAGCAAGCCGTGTAGCTGCTGAAGGTGTTGTTGCTGCTTATAGTGACGCTAATGCAGGTGCTCTTGTTGAAATCAACTGTGAAACAGACTTTGTTGCTAAGGGTGAACCATTTGTAAACCTTGCTGCTAAAGTTGTTAAAACTGTTGTTGCTGCAAAGCCTGCTGATGTTGAAGCACTTCTTGCTACAAAGGCAGTTGACTCTGACAAAACAGTTGAAGAAGAAGTTCAGGAGGTTTTCCTTGCACTTCGTGAAAATATGAAAGTTCGTAGATTTGCTCTTGTTGAAGGTCACACAGCAACATACATTCACGCTGGTGGTACTGTTGGTGTTATCGTTGCATTTGATACAGATGATGCAACAGCTGCTAAGGCTGAATTTGATGCAATGGGTAAGAATGTAGCAATGCAGATTGCTGCTATGAACCCTGAATATTTAAGCAAAGCAAACATTTCTGATGATGAGCTTGCAAAGATGAAGTCAATCACAATTGACAGTGCACTCAATAAGCCTGACTCACTTCCTGTTCCGATTCTTAACAGCATTATTGCAGAAGCAATCAATGATAAGAAATGGAGCGATGAGGACGCTAACATCTATAATGGTCTTGACCAGAAGCAGAGAAAGAACTTTGTAAACTTCATTTCAAAAGAAGCTTATGCAACAATGGCTGAAATCGCAGTTTCACATAAAGCTGAAATTTCAGAAAACAAAATCTTCGTTGGTCTTGTTCAGGGTCGTCTTGCAAAGCAGATTAAAGAAGTTTGTCTTCTTGAACAGACATTCGTTCGTTCAGACCTCTTTGATGGTGCAGTTGGCGGTTATGTAGATGCAGTTGCTAAAGAACTTGGTGCTGACATCAAAGTTACAAGCTATGTTCGTTTCGAAAAGGGCGAGGGCATTGAGAAGAAAGAAGATAACTTTGCTGCAGAAATCGCAAGCATGATGTAATTTCTTTATAAGTCCATTAAAGCGTACTGATTATTCGGTACGCTTTATTTTTTTACTTGTAAAAATTTCATTGTTAATGTAAAATAATATTATTAAGTAAGTCCCCATATATTTTATGGGGTGATATTGTGAAAAATTCTTTGATTGCATTACTGATGTCGGTAGTTGTGTGCATATTATCTGTATTATTTTGTATGGTTAATGTTGTGAATACTGATGCCATAATTAATAACACTATTCCCACTATCATCATAGATGCAGGGCATGGCGGTGAAGACGGTGGTGCTATTGGAATTGACGGCACGATTGAAAAAAATCTGAACCTCGAAATTGCCTTAAAACTTAACGATGTTTTATCAGTTATGGGGTATGAAACCCGAATGGTGAGAATAAGTGATATTTCAATATATAATGGAAATCCAAAAACTCTTCGTGAGAAAAAGGTTAGTGATATTCGCAATCGTACCGCAATTATGGAAGAATATGAAAACTGTTTGTATGTGAGTATTCATCAGAATAAATATGATGCTACTTCAATTTGGGGTGCACAAACTTTTTATTCACCAAATAATGAACAAAGTAAAAAACTTGCGCAATTCATTCAAAGTTCAATTGCAACAGAATTACAACCTGAAAATAAAAGGCAAATCAAACAGTCGGGAACAAGTATTTATGTGTTGTATAACGCTACAAAACCTGCCGTAATGGTGGAGTGTGGTTTTATTTCTAACCCAAATGAATTATCACAATTAAAAACAGAAGAATATCAGTCGAAAATGGCTTTTTCAATTATGTCAGGAATTATAAATTACAATATTTCGGAGGTTACAAATGGCACAAAAGTCTAAATCCGTATATGTCTGCAGTGAATGTGGTTATGAAACACCGCGTTGGTTAGGTCAATGCCCAAACTGCAATGAATGGAATACATTAAATGAAGAAATAAAGACAGTAGTAAAAGAAACTGTAAAGAAGAATTCTCTTTTAAGTTCAAATCGTGCGAAAGCATATCCGCTTAATGAAATTAAAGCTGATACAAGCCACAGATATAATACAGGGTTAAGAGAGTTAAATCGAGTTCTTGGCGGAGGTCTTGTTAAAGGCTCAATTGTACTTTTAAGCGGTGACCCGGGTATCGGTAAATCAACAATTCTTTTGCAGATTTGCGAATATCTGGGTGAGGGATTGAAAATTCTTTATGTATCAGGTGAAGAATCAGCACATCAGATTAAACTTCGTGCGTCAAGACTTAAAGTTGCAACAGAAAATCTTTCAATACTTTGTGAAACTGACGCACAGTACATTTGTGAATACATTTTGAGCGAAAAACCCGATGTTGTTATTGTTGACTCAATTCAGACAATGGAAATAAGTGAACTTAATTCATCACCGGGTAGTGTTACTCAGGTTCGCGAATCAACAAATCTATTTACAAGAACTGCAAAAGCTTCAAATATTCCTATATTCCTTGTTGGCCATGTTAATAAAGACGGTAATATTGCAGGTCCAAAAGTCCTTGAACATATTGTTGACTGTGTACTCTATTTTGAGGGCGACCGAAACACATCTTATCGAATTTTACGAGCTGTTAAGAATCGTTATGGTTCAACCAATGAAATTGGTGTGTTTGAAATGCTTGATAACGGTCTTTGTGAGGTTGAAAATCCCTCTATGATGCTTATTTCGGGCAAGCCGAGAAATGTATCTGGCACTTGCGTTGCCTGTCTTATGGAGGGGTCCCGTCCTATTCTTGCAGAAGTTCAAAGTCTTGTAACACCAAGCGGATTTGGTAATCCTCGAAGAATGGCAACAGGTATTGATTACAGTCGAATGGCAATGCTTATTGCTGTACTTGAAAAGCGTTGCGGTTATTTCCTTGGAAATATGGATTGTTACACTAATGTTATCGGCGGACTTCGTATTGATGAAACTGCGGCAGATTTATCTATTGCACTTGCAATTGTTTCAAGTTTAAAAGATGTTGTTGTGCCCGATAAAACTCTTGCATTCGGAGAAATTGGATTGGCAGGGGAGATTCGTTCAGTTAATAATTGCGAACAGAGAATTAAAGAGGCATCAAAATTAGGTTTTGAGAAGTGTGTTATTCCATATCACAACTATTCTAAATTACCAAAATATTTATTTAATGAAATAGAAATTGTACCCGCAAAGAATATTAGACAAGCATTTGAGGCGATTATGAATTGAGTGAAAGATTTTTAAATAATACAAATCTGCCGAGTAGTAAAGTTACAACAGTTTTTGCAAATTGCGACGATAATGCTCTTAAAAATGTGTTTGATGAATTAGCGGTAAAAGTTGTTAATGTAACACAAAATAAGCTTTTAGACGCTCCTGTATGCCAACACGCCGACATTTTGGCGAATTATGTAGGCAATAGCACTTTTTTAGCAGATTATCGTCAAAAAGATTTGATTGAATTTGTTGAGCAGGCAGGCGGAATAATAAAAACTATTGACAATATTAAGTCGCCTTATCCAAACGACTGCTTGCTGAACTTCGCAGATATTGGTGATTATATAATATGTAACCAATCAATTTTGACAAATGAAATTGTCAATTTATTACCAAAAAAACAGATTATAGATGTTAAACAAGGATATTCAAAATGTTCTGTTTGTATTTGTAAAAGAAACACAATCATAACTGACGATATTTCGATTTATAACGCGGTTTCACAGTATGATGATATAAAATCATTACTTGTTGAAAAGGGGAGCGTACACATAGATAAATACGATTACGGCTTTATTGGTGGTTGTTGCGGTTTGATTGATAAAGATACGTTGCTTTTCAATGGCGATTTATCAACTCATTCAGACTTTGACAAAATCAAAAATTTCTTGTATGATAATTGTATGAATTACATTGATATTAAAGGTATGCCTCTAACAGATATTGGCAGTATTATACCGATTATAGAAAAAGATGGTGAATGAAATGAAAAAAGGTTATTTTATTGCATATTTAGGTGCGGCGGCAACAATGGGAGTTGTTCTCTCAAAAGCTACTAAAATGACAAAAAAATACGGTCAACCTTTAAAAGAAAAAAAGAAAATGTCAGTTGATAAATTAGCAAAAACTGCCGAAAAAGGCGTGGATTTTGTTGCAAAGAAAGTTGTTAAATAAATACTACTGAAATGAATTGGCATCTCCTTTTTATTTGGAGATGCTATAATTTTTATGGAGTTAATAATGAACAAAGTTATCATAATTGGTTGTCCCGGTTCGGGTAAAACAACTTTTGCAGAAAAACTTAATAAACGTACTGGATTACCATTGTATTATCTTGATGCTATATGGCACAAGCCTGATAAAACTCATATCTCAAGAGAAGGTTTTGATGAAAGAATATTCGAAATTTTCAAAAAAGATAAGTGGATAATTGATGGCAATTATAAAAGGACAATAGAAACTCGACTTAAAGAATGTGATACTGTTTTTCTCTTTGATTTACCAACAGAAGTTTGTCTACAAGGTGCGAGAGAAAGAATTGGTAAAGGTCGTTATGACTTGCCGTGGCTCGAAACAGAATTAGACCCTGAATTCAAGCAATTTATCGAAGAATTTTCTGAAAAAACATTACCATATATTTATGAGCTAATCGAGAAATACAAATCAGAAAAACAAGTGATAATTTTTAAATCAAGAAAAGAAGCTGATAAATATATAAATAATTTAAAATTCGTATAGATAGACTCTTTTAACATTTATAAGGAATAAACTAAAATAATCGAAATCAGAGTTCGCTTATTGTGAGCTATGATTTTTTTGTGCGTAAAACAGGGGAGGTGTTAAAATTAATTAAATAAATCTATTGTTACAAACTAACGATATTTTAAATGTAATTCATATTTAAATTTCGAATTCATAAATCAGTTAAATCTTTTGAAAAAATTTAATTCAATTAATGCGGTTTTAATTTTAAATCATTATTGTGTATAAAATAGTTATAAAGTATTCAAGGATTTCTAAAACGATATTTATAAAATATTATACAAATTGTAATATTTAGCATAGGGGGTAATATAAAACAAACTATATGTCTAAAACTTTTCTTGTTTGTTCAAACTGTTGAAAACTTTAGATATAATTATACAAAATAAATATTTTGTATCAAGTAGGGGACAAAAATAACAAAAAATATGATACAAAATGCGGGAAATATCATTTGATGAATATAGATTTAATAAAATTAGTTATTCTCATTTCATCAGATACATTCATAGGACAATCGTGAAACTTTTTACAGTTCCAATAATAACATTTATATTTTGTCTTATTGTATTTGTGTTTCCATTTACAATAAATCTTTTTAATAACTACATCATGAATAAATGTAAAAATTATAAATGCTGGTAAAGGTCTAATTAAATCAAATAGTTCCATATTACTCCTTATAAATCTACATCGAAACTAAAACAACAACTATCTGTTTGCAAAGCCTTTGAAAACAATTCTTCATAATCTGCAATAAATTTTTGAATAAGGTCTTCAGAACCATCCAAACATTTACCTGCTGTAGCAGATACTGAACATCCAGTATTCTTAAGTTTTAATTCTAAAATCAAATTATCATTACCCATAAAAATCCTCCTTAATGTGAAACAGTTTCACATTCAACGTTTTCCTTTACACCATTGATAAAACCTTACTGGTGTAATTCCTTTAATTTTACATACACGCTCATAATACTCATATAAACGTGCTTCTTTTAAAAACATTTCGCATGATTTCATTTTTTACCATACCCTTCATATAAAATCTTCTCTAAATCGCTTGAAAACTCTTTAAAAGCTTCGTAACGTATTCTCGCCTTATACAGCCTCAAAATGTCTTCAGGACGAGTATTGGAGCTTCTTATGACGGAGTTCTGAATAGTTGTCATATCTCTATATATGTAACTGTCTACGTAACACAGATACCGTAACACGAGTTCAATCTTTTCTTTATCCGTCATATTTCTTAATCAACTCCTTTTGGTCTTGCCTTAAGAAAATATCATTTGATGTGAATTTCTTATACAACTGTTCTGCAGTTAAACGTTCGGCAAGTATTAAAGTTTTTAAGCTACTTCCTGCACTCTGAACACAGAACCGCTCTAGCTTGCTCAAATTGTATTCAGAACCAGGTTCATAAATAAACTTGACCCTTGCACAATTCTGACAAAAATCAATCCAGAATTTTGCTTCAGGAATACGCTGTGCATTTAACTTATCATTAGGACGTGTTAAAAAGCGAATATGTTCCCGAAGCTTACCCAAAAAACCGCACCAATATCCTCAAGTAAAGCAAGTGCATCCACACAAGCAGTTGCAACTTTATCTCTGAACTGAAACTCTGCACGGTACCAAGGTTTACCTTCAAGGTCATTTTTTTCGGTGTATCCCCTCTCAAGCTTCTTGTTATAAATTCTTAAACGTGTATCTGATTGAGGACTACCAACATACATTATTTCTTCAGAACCGGTCACGAAAGTTATGTATGTTGCACGCGTTGAATATTTACCTGCATTATAATACCTCTGCAGTCTCTGAAGATTTAAGCTTTCGGTATAATCATCGCAAGCTATATCTATACGAGCCATATGAAACATATCTTTGTTATCAGAGAGAAGCTGTAAAAGTTCTTGCCAACCAGACAAGCTAGTCAAATCTTCCCATGTTCTGCAACCTTTACCGGACATGTGCACATAACACTCAAATCCACGTTGACCATTATATGCAATTCTTATGCCGTTATAATACATTGCATTAGGATAACCATTAAAACCTACACCATCTTCCCAAACTTCAATTTTATCGGTTAAACCTAAAATTTCGATAACATCAAACTTTTTCAAAGAAACAGCTCTAAAGCTTAGAGTATCAACAAGAAAAACCATTTTTAACAACTCTCTTTCTGTGGTTTGAACCCCGGTGCTACTGCTCGGGGTTCACGGCGGGCAAAACCCACCTGCTTTTCATGAAATATGTAAATTTTATATATACCGTATCGGTGCACACTGCAGGCAGTCAAAGGCCGTTATGGGCTTCGAGGTCTGCCAGGTTTTTGATGTTGAAAATCAAAGATTTACAACATCTGAATGTTCAAATTATTCAAAACTGCGGGCAGTTTTAAACAATTTAAACATTGCTACATTATTGAAACTATTGAAAACTCTCAAAGTATCATAAACAACCAAATAAAAGCAGAACATACAAATTACATCTTTTTAATTTAAAAGGAGTTTACAACAGTTCCAACAATGCTACTACGTCTTTAGTGCTTCGCACATAATAAAAAAAATTTAATATTATTTGTGTATTTTGAGGTTATAAGAGGATATTAAACCAATTAATGGTTAAGGATAACCTTGAGCGGAACAGCCTTTGTCCGCCTGCAGTGCACACCAATACTTATGTAATAAAATTGAAAAAAGCCGCCTACACAATATTTGAGTATGTAACACATTTTTTAGAATCAGAAAACTCTGATGAACTTGCTGCAGTGTGATTTTTGTGTTACAAATGCATCATATATAAATAATACTAACTAATATTAAGCAACGGAATTTTTCTGATTATCCACATAATAAGCGGATATAACTTTTCAGTTAAAAATAACAAAGCAAATGCTTCCAATCCAAATTCAAGAGCCTCCGGAGGAATGAAGAACGTTATAAAATTACGTGCATATTGTAATAATTCAAGATAATCATACAAACGCGACATAACTTCATCAGATAATGCAGGTATTTCCAATGCTCCTAACGGTCCACTCTCAAATAAAGCTAAAAAAGCAATCTGAAATGCTTTTAAAATCATTTCTATTATCATAAATAACCCCTCACAACTTCTTTTGTAGCAAGACTTGAAGTACCGGAAATAATAACATCCTCAACAACTAATGCATATTTAAAAATACAAAATATGATAATTGCCCAAACACAAGTTTGATAAATAGAATACAGTTCAGCTCCAAAACTTCCAGAACCAAGCCACTGCTTCATATTTACAGTTTGTTTTTCAATAATCACATATGTTTTACCTGCAATAGGTAAAGACACTTCAGGAAACACAAATTCATAATCATAATCCATTAAACTATCAATATACTCTAATGTATCAGTCAAAAACAAAGTTACTTGAGCAAATATACCGAAATGTTCTTCATATTTATCACGAATTACTTGAATATATTCATCCATAAATTCTTCAGAAGGTACAAATGCCCATTGAAGAATATCACGAATACCGTCGATTATAAATTCACCAAGTGCATTAATAGCTTCATTAAATTTATCACCTAATTCAACGAACCACGTTCCAACGTCGTCAAAAGCACCTTTGATATTATTCCATTGTTCTGTAAAAAAAGAACCAATACCTTCTTTTAGTTCTGCAAGCTTCTGATTTATCTTCTCGGGTATTGCTTTAACGTTGCTGATTGTTTCTTCAATCTTATTGATTATCTTCTGAAACCAACCTGAATCGTCATCTTTATCAACAAAGCCGATTTCGTTACTAATAAAGAAAAGTGAATTACCAGTTAAATCAGGTGTAACTTCTTTAACACGAAAAAATATAAAAGCTAACTTCACAGAATAACCAGAAGACATACCAGATGCATCAGGTTTAAAACTAAACTTTACAGAAACAGGGTCATCAGTAGGTGGAGCATAATCATATAATTCGGAAACCTTTGCCAGTGAACCTTTAGAATCATAATAACGTAACTGAACCTTAAAAACATTTACAGAACTTGGAACTAAATGACCATACTGAAAATCAAGTTCATATTCATGGTCTGAAACTAAATCTAAATCTTCAGTTAAAAAAACTATATGCCCATCTGACCCAATCATTGCTTGATAAGGAACTCGAATACAGGTAAAGCCTTTATATTCAGGATAAGAATCATTTGAATTCCAAATACTTACATTGCATTTATCTGTTATATGAGTTTCAACATCACTGTCATTAGATGCATAATATACATCTAAATCCATATCAGATGCAATTATATCTTCTGTTCCGTCAGATGCGGCGTTCGCGTTTAATGGCAGCACGAATAAGAGAGCTAAACACAATAAAAAAGAGGAAAATCGCAAGAGTAATGTTTTCGCCGACTTTTGCTTCATACGCATAACCCCCTTCTATTTCATATAGAATATCAGGCTGAACTGAAGATGTTGTAAATTCAGCATTAGTATAAATATGCTCATACACATCTATAGACAAAGTTCCAGAATAATTTGATGTAACATATCTATTTGAATTTACACCAGAATTACTTGTTGAGTAATTAGGTGTTCTAATTGCATATCTGACAGAACCTGCAGGAACTGAATATGTATACATATCATTTGCCGTTATTTCTTCAGAACTAAATACTACATACAAATCAACTATTGCAGGTGTCTGCCAACTACTATCAGTATTTGTATTTGTGTATGCAACGTAATAATTATATCCCTGTTTTCTCATTACCGGGATAAGTGACGATAACACATCTTTTTGTACTGTAGAAAACATATTTTACTCCCCTCACCTTTTTTTCGGTGCAGCTACGCAAGCACTCGAAAAAAAGGTAACAAAAAAAGATTAAAAAAGTGTGAGTTCACCTTTAGAGAATGCATTTTTAAGTATACGTGCACCGATTTCAACCAATAGCATACATGCTACTATTGGCATAGCTTCTTGATAAACACCAACTAAAAAAATTAAAACCGGATTTGTCATGATTGAAGTGAACTCCTTTCTAATACTAATACTTGATTATCTCGTGGCTTTTCTTTCCACTCGTTCTTGTATCGTTTCATTTTTTGATATGTATCATACTCGTTATACATTTCGGGAGTATGAGCAAAATAAATATTTTTAATTACAGCACAAACAAGCTTACCGTTTTCTTCATGGCTTTCCTGATTATCAATAAGTTGATTACGTTGTACACAACCAAAATAACACCTGCAGTTCACAACGAAGTGACATTGTTGTCTTAAAGCTATATGCATTCTCATATACTTTTGACTTGTTGCAAGAATCAACTTGCGTTGTTTTCTCTGCTGGCTTAACTCAATAAAATAGTTCATATCAATATTCTTACTTTCCATTGAATTAAGCTCAAGATGTATTTCATCAATAAGATAGATAACACCAAGCTTACCATTCTGAACATAAATAAGGCTATCTAAACCTTCATATTCAACTACAACATCAGAGTGCTGACCAGAAAAAATTGTTTCAGGTGTAATCTCTTGACCGTCAATATCTGATAAGAGAACAAGTTCATCACTATTCTCTTTTTTATATAAGTGTGCGTTAAACGGATAATTAGTAAGTCTTACATTTGTACAGATAATTGAATACGGATATTTTTCATGAACATTAAGCGTAGTCTGAACAGCACTTAATGTCTTACCTTCACCTTGTGCACCACAGAAACAAATAATACCTTCAGGACGAAAATAATGAGGGTTGTCCCGGTAAAAATCACGCTTATACTGCAACGTTCTTAAAATATCCTTCGGCATAAATCCTTCAGGCTTTAATGTCTGTTTATCAACATACATCTTTTTCACCTGCCATAAGGTTGCCGTTTTTTTGCTCGAGTTCTTTAAGCTCGAGCTGTTTTATTTTTAAAATAATATATAAAATCTTTAAAACCGGACGTGCAAAGATAAGCATTAACACGCCAATTACTAATAATAAGAAATTCATAAAAGTACCTCACATAAAATTAGGGCGGTATATCTCTATACCGCCCACGCTTTTTTTAGATAGAAAGTTTACCTTTGGCGAAAGCGTTAACAACAACTCTAACAACCTTGCGAGCACCCCACCAACCGAGGAAGAGCACAGTAGCTGCACCCATGCAGGCGGACAAAATCGCAATGATGTTTGTAATGTTAAGCACTGATGTCATACTGCCAACAATAGTTTCTGCAGCAGTGACTGCTTCCGTGATAGCTGCCTGGTCAACTTCAGCTGCAAAAGAATTGACAACTGAAAGAGCCATTGTAGCAACGGCTGTACCTACAACCATTACCTTTTTGCCAGCTTTATGCATTACTTTCTTACAAGCGTTTGCGGCACTTTTAAGAACATTAGCACATCTCACGACGTTCCAACTCCTTTCTTAATTATTCATTTATGGCACGGAACGTAAGTCCGTAGTCATTAACATAAAGATGACATGGAATAGTTACTTCGTCACCAAATTTCAACTGACTACCGTCAACACCGGCAATTTTAGTTGTATCTTCACCGTCAAAAACGTTTATCTGATGAACAAGCTGTGATGTAACATTTCCAGCTTCATCTTTTTTAAAATAATTACTTGTACCAAGGAATTTACCTTTAATAATTACACGTTTTGCCATTTTTTCTTACCTCACTTATTTAATATTCTTTGGAGTTTTTGCAATTTCTTGTGCTAACTTTGTACCGAGAGCTTTGCCCACTTTTGAACACATAAATGTAGTAAACAAAGCACTAATTACAACACTGATAGACACTGAAATCACAACAACACTAACAATCAATCCTGTAGTCATTTGCTCTCACCTGCCTTTTCTGAAGAATTATTTTTAAGCTCTCTACGAGCTTTAATACGCATCTTTAAAAAATCATATAAATCATTTGTAAAAAGAATAATTGCAGAACCAAAAAATAGTCCAGCCATAAAATTAAGTGCTGCAATACCATCCAATACAGCTTCGCTCATAACAATACCTTGTAAAGTTTCCATTAAAATCACTCCTGTTCTTCTTCACATTCTTTTAAAAAATCTTCAAATTCAAAATAATATTTAATTAAATGTTTACCTAACTCAAAAGCAGCACCAAAAAAAGCAATAAGAGAAAATACACAAAGATAAGCAAGAAACTCTTCAAAATTAAAAACTTCCATTAAAATCACTCCTAAATAAAGTTACCAAATTGGCTACAAGATAATTATAGTTACCAAATTGGCACCTGTCAAGTTAAAAAATATTTTATATAGTAAAATTTTCTTGAGGTGAAAATATGAAATACACAAAAATACTATATGATTTAAGAACTGACCACGATTTAACACAAGAAGAAGTTGCACAAATATTAAAAACTTCAAAACAAAACTACAGCAGATATGAAAACGGACGAAGAAAACTGAACATAGAAGATTTAATCACTTTAAGTAAATTTTATAAAGTAAGTACCGATTACATTTTAGGATTGAAAGATAAAAATTATTTAACAAGAACAGTAATAGATGTAATTGAAAAACCAACATTAACAAACAACGAAACGAAAATAAAAAGAGCAATTGAAAAAAAATTAGGAAAAATAGATTACGAAATAATTGAAGAAATTAGTGATTGTCTAAAAATATCAAAAAATGATGTAGTTCAAATAATGGAAAACGGTGACTATCCAAGTATACAAACCTACATAGAATTAGCAGATTATTTAGGTACAACACTAGATGAATTATTAAGATAAAAAGAAGGTGAAATGAATGAATCCTTTAGATTTGCCTATAGCAATGCTTGGTTTTTTAAGTATTTTGTTTATACCAGCATTAGGAAACATATTAATTGCTTGTACAAAGATTATTGCAGTTCCTACAAACTGGCTAGTTAAAATTGTTGTCAAACAATTTTTAAAAGAATTCAAAACAAACATAAACCTTGAATAAATCATTCCTCCCCACCCTGCACGGTGGGGATTTTTGTTCATTCATTTCACCGACTTAACAAATTATTATGTAACACAAAAATCATACTGCAGCAAGCTCATCAGAGTTTACACGTGCGAAATAATGTGTTACAAATTGCTTTCAATCTTCTTTTCAAGTTCTTTCAAAGCATATTCACATTGAGATACTAATGTTTTAATTTTACTTATATCAGATATATCATCATATAATTGTCTGCGTTTCTTTTTAAGCTCCTCATTTCTATTATGACTATCTTCCAACTCTTTTCGAATTGCAGGCAACATTAAATGACTTTCAATTACAAGACGGTCAAAATCATTATCATATTGCTCTAGTATGAGCTTAACTTCATCTGAATAACGAAACGTTCTTGCGTTCGGCTTTGGCATAAATACTCTCCTTTTCTTTTGTAACACAAAAATTTCTTAAGATTCGAATTCCCGGTTTAAAATTTGTGTTACATCAATTATTAACTTTGAGCGAATGCTAAATATTTTGTATCAAAAAGGGGACAAAAATAACAGAAATTTGATACAAAATGCGGGAAATATCATTTTACTATGGATTTTTTCAACTAACTGGCTATCACTTCAAAATAGATTAAACAACTAAATCATTATTAATTTAATTTAGATGTTGTATTTATTAAAAAGATTAATATTAAATAATTTTATTCTCAAATATAATTCTTTTAATTTTATAAATATTTTTAGTTTTACTGTTCATTTTGAACTTATTTTAAAATATTCTCTCTTAATACAATTTGATAGGAATTTTTTAAATGATACATTGTTCAATTAAAACAAACTGAAAGTATTTCGGTTTTAAAGAATATGCCATTTTAAATAGTAAGCAACAGATTTTATAAGGTTTTATAATTTATGATTATTCTCCGTAATTACTATATTTTTATTATATTTCGCAACATTACTCTCTCAGATAAAAGTAATTGATTTAATACTTATTTTGATGTATAATAGTTTTGTAAACATAGTGTTCGTGAAACTGTTTCACAGAGGTGTATTATGAAACATATTGATTACACAGGTATCCCGCCAATACTTCGAGATTTCTTGGTGTATATGGATGTAATTAAAAACAAATCAGGTTTAACTATCGAAGAGTATTCATCTGATTTAAAGTTATTCTTTCGATTTATTAAGCTTTACCGTGGACAAGTCCCCTCTTCTGTCGAGTTTAATGAGATTGGTATTACCGATATTGATGAAGATTTCATTAAATCAATTACCTTAAATGACGCATACGCTTTTCTTTCTTACTGCAAGAATGAACGAGATAACCAAGAAGCTGCCCGCGCCCGCAAGGTATCAACAATAAGAACATTCTTTAAATATCTTACATTGCAAAAGCGACTTTTAGATGAAAATCCTATGCAGGTGTTGGATTCACCAAAATTAAAAAAATCTCTCCCCAAGTATTTAACACTTGAAGAGAGTTTAAAATTACTTAAATCAATTGATAGTAAGCACAAAGAACGTGACTATTGTATAATTGTATTTTTCTTGAACTGTGGTTTGCGTTTATCAGAACTCGTAAGTCTTAATTATAACGATATTCGTGATGACCACACCTTGCGTGTTACCGGTAAAGGTAATAAAGAACGAACGATTTATCTTAATAATGCTTGTTTAGAGGCGTTTGCTCAATATATGGCAGTAAGACCGGTTGATGGAATTCCTGCAAATGACAGAAATGCGTTGTTTTTAAGTAGCAGAAACAAGAGAATAAGCCCTAAAACAGTTCAGCATATTGTTTATAACGCATTAGAAAAATGCGGTCTTGAGGGTTATTCAGTACATAAACTTCGTCATACTGCGGCAACGCTTATGTATCAGCATGGCAATGTAGATGTGCTTGTTTTAAAAGATATTTTAGGCCATGAAAACCTTGGCACAACTGAAATTTACACACATATTATTGATGAACAACTCAAAAAGGCATCTGAAGCTAATCCGCTTTCTAATGTAACTATGGCAAATGTTAAAGAAGATTAATTTTAGGTGCAATAAAGCATACAATAGCAGAATTTACGGCAATACATACAGTATTAATGGCAATTAAAATTAAATATCTCAATAAATACAGCTTAACGGATATATCGTTGGCTGTATTTTTATTTGTTATTGTACCAAACAAATATTTACTCATATAAATGCTTTCATCGCAAGCGAAAATTAGTGAAGAAGTGGTAATAACATAACAAGGAAATAGTAAAAGCAAGCAAAATAATACACCTTTAAGTTCAAAATTATTATATAAATATCCGCTTTGAAACCCGATGAAAAAGCATTTTAAAATTACCGGCAACGGTGATAAAACTGATCCTATAAAACTTGTACCAATAAAAAAAGCTATTAAAAAATATAGTAAATCTGTATGTATAAAATGTAAAAAAATATTTAAAAAGTTTTGAGCCTTAAATATTTCAAGTGTATTATTAAAACTTTCAATTATACTTTCATTCGGAAAAAATCTATAAGCTACAGCACCAAGCAAAATAGAAAATATTGAAATGATAAGTAAATAAATTCTGTTTTTTTCAATTATAACGGTTGACCTTTGTTTTTTCATTGTTTTTTCAGTAATAAAATAACCCTTTTTTCTTTTACGCAGAGTGATAACCTTCGTCATATACATCTTCCTTTTAATTTATTTTCTTCTCTTTAAATTAGCACCCAAAATACCGCCAATTATTGATGCTATAGATGTTCCAAGATATAACAGCAATGTTGTTGCAGATAATCTTCCATCAGTAAAAAACAGCATAATAATTGTAATTATCAATAAATAAATAACAGAAGAAATAATACCGGAAATAATTCCTTTAAATTCCGTTAATCTTGCTGATATAATTCCACAACTTAACCCACCAATTATTATGCAACCAACAAATATTACGCTAATTGAATCAGATAAAGTTTCACTATTTGCAAAAATATATGAAAATAATAAAGTTAATATAACAGAAATTACTGTGCCAACAATTGCTGATATTCCCAATCCGATAAGATTTTTATTAAAAGACGATATATCTTTTTTCTTTTTGATTATTTTACGCATAAAAATATCCCTCACATTCAATAAAGAATATGAGAGATAAATATTTTTTATAACTGAATAATTATTCGTCTTTCTTAGACTTTTTAGCTTTTTTCTCAGCCATTGCAGCTTTTGCAGCTTCACGTTCAGCCTGAATTTTTTCGTTGGCTGTGTGGTTTGTCTGAATAGCATACTTCTTGAACTTAATCTTTACTCTGTCAGAGCCTGTTTCAATAACGATTGTGTCGTCTTTAACAGCAACTACCTTACCGCAAATACCGCCGATAGTTGTGATTTCATCACCAATCTGGGTATTTTCGCGGATTTCCTGTTCCATTTTCTGCTGTTTTTTCTGAGGTCTGATAGTTGTGAAGTACATAAGACCAAACATAACTGCGAAAATGATAAGCATACCGCCCATGCCGCCGCCCTGTTCTGAGCCTTCTGCACCTGATGCAGACATCATAGCAAATGTTAAAAATTCTGTCATTGAGTTATCCTCCAAAAAATGTTATTTTTTCAATCCCGAATATTATACATAATAAATATATAATTTGCAACATTTTTTTGAAAATTTACAAATTATTAAGAATATATTGATTATATACGAGTATCCAATCTTTCAACATATTTATTATAAAATGCTTCAAATGTATCATTATCTAGAGCTTCACGGATTTTTGTCATCAGATTATTATAAAAATAAAGGTTGTGCATAACGCAAAGACGCATCGCAAGTACTTCCTGAGCCTTGAATAAATGTCTTATATATGCTCTTGAGTGTTTCTGACAAGTAGGACAATTACAAGTGGGGTCAATTGGTAAATCATCTTTTTCATACTTTTTATTATTGATATTGATGATTCCCGCATCAGTAAATAAATGACCGTGGCGAGCATTTCTCGAGGGCATAACGCAATCAAAAAGGTCAACTCCCCTTTTTACTGCCTCAAGAATATTGCCCGGAGTACCAACGCCCATTAAATAACGGATTTTGTCAGCAGGCATATATGGTTCAACTGCGGAAATTATACGATACATATCTTCTTTAGGTTCACCTACGGCAAGTCCGCCGATTGCATAACCGTCAAGGTCAAGCTTTGCTATTTCTTTCATGTGTTCAACACGTAAATCGTCAAAAGTGCAACCTTGATTTATGCCAAAAAGCAACTGATTTTTATTTATGGTGTTGGGCAAGGAGTTAAGTCTTTCCATTTCAGCCTTACAACGAATAAGCCATCTTGTTGTTCTTTCGCAGGATTGCTTTGAATATTCATATTTAGCGGGGTTTTCAACACATTCATCAAAAGCCATTGCAATAGTTGAACCCAGGTTTGATTGAATTTGCATACTTTCTTCAGGACCCATAAAAATCTTGCGCCCGTCTATATGTGAAGAAAAATAAACTCCTTCTTCTTTAATCTTTCTTAATGATGAAAGAGAAAATACCTGAAATCCACCGCTATCAGTAAGAATTGGGCCATTCCACCCTGTAAATTTATGCAATCCGCCCATTTCACGAACGAGCGTATCTGTTGGTCTTAAATGCAAATGGTAAGTATTGCATAACTGAACCAGGCAATTAATATCCTTTAAATCATAAGCAGAAACACCACCTTTAATTGCACCTTGAGTTGCAACATTCATAAAGGCAGGTGTTTGTATTGTGCCGTGAACAGTATGGAATTCTCCACGTCTTGCGTTACCGCATTTTTTTATAAGTTTATACATAAAAACTCCTTAATTAATAAACATACAATCGCCAAAACTGAAAAATCTGTATTTTTCTTTTACAGCAGTTTCGTATGCTGCTAATATTTTTTCTCTGTTATATAAAGCTGAAACAAGCATTATGAGTGTGCTTTCGGGCAGATGAAAATTAGTAAGCAATGCATCAATGCATTTAAATTTATAACCGGGATAAATAAAAATACTTGTCCAATCGTCAAACTCTTTCATTTCGCCTTGACTGTTCATTACGCTTTCAAGTGTTCTGCAACAGGTTGTACCGACAGCGACTACCCTGCCACCATTTTTTTTAGTTTCATTTATTAAATCAGCAGTTTCTTTTGGAATTTGATAATGTTCAGAATGCATCTCATGGTCTTCAATGTTTTCAGCTTTTACCGGTCTGAAAGTACCAATTCCTACGTGCAAAGTAACATATCCAATCTTGATGCCTTTTTCCTGAATTTTAGCCATAATTTCATCGGTAAAATGAAGTCCTGCGGTTGGTGCAGCAGCAGAGCCTAATTCTTTTGAATAAACAGTTTGATAACGTTCTTTATCTTCAAGTTTTTCTGTAATATAGTGAGGTAATGGCATTTCACCGACTTTATCAAGAACTTCATAAATGTTAGAGGCATCATAACTGAATTTTGCAATTCTGTTACCATTTTCTAAAACTTCTTCAATCTTGCAAGTAAGTAATCCGTCACCAAAAGAGAATTCAGCATCTACTTTTGCTCTTTTACCCGGTCCAGTAATTGTTTCCCAACGGTCATTACCTAGATTATTGAGAAGCAAAAATTCAACAATTGCACCCGTATCTTTTTTGACACCGTACATACGTGCTGGTAAAACCCTTGTGTTGTTGAGAATTAAGCAATCACCGGGGGTTAAATAATCAATAAAATCATAGAAATGCTTGTGTTCAATAGTATTGTTTTCTCTTGATAAAACCATCATTCTTGAATGGTCACGAGGCTCAATTGGTATTTGAGCAATCAATTCTTTTGGTAAATCATAATAAAAATCTGATTTCTTCATATAGTGAACTCCGTTAAGTTGATAAAATTTTCAAAAATGTTTGACACAATTACTTTATAATGGTATTATATATTAGCGATTGAGGTGCAGCAAAAATCAGTATCGTTTTTGAAACTCCCAAGAGTTTTTGATGAAACGTGAAAGGGTTTGTTGCCGAAGAAAAAACAGGGCTTGGGATTTGATTTTTCTGGTTGTATTATTAAAAGTAATATGACTGTCATCATTTATTGATGGAGTGCTTTCGTATTATGAAACCCATAATACCTATGTATTTTTATCAGTAATGGTGTCATAATCATTACTGATTTTTTATAACGAATGATATAATATCATTTTTTGGAGGTAATTTCAAGTGAAAAAGTATAATGTTGGTGTAATCGGTGCAACAGGTATGGTTGGCCAGAGATTTATGACTCTTTTAGACAATCACCCATGGTTTGATGTGAAAGTTTTAGCGGCAAGTCCTCGTTCAGCAGGTAAAAAGTATTCTGACGCTGTTGGTGCTAAATGGTGCATGGATGTAGAAATCCCTGAAGCAATGAAAAATATTGTAGTTATGGATGCAACTGCTGATATTGAAAAAATTGCATCACAGGTTGATTTCGTATTCTGTGCTGTTGATATGAAGAAAGATGAAATCAAGGCCTTGGAAGAAGCTTATGCAAAGGCTGAATGTCCTGTTATTTCAAACAATAGTGCTCACAGACATACTCCTGACGTTCCAATGATTGTTCCTGAACTTAATGCAGACCACGCAAAGATTATTCCTGCACAAAGAAAAAGACTTGGTACAAAACGTGGATTTATCGCAGTTAAATCAAATTGCTCACTTCAGAGCTATGTTCCTGCTCTCTACCCTCTTTCAAAGTTTGGTATTAAGGATGTTCTTGTTTGCACATATCAGGCAATTTCAGGTGCAGGTAAAACATTCAAGACATGGCCTGAAATGATTGATAATGTAATCCCTTACATCGGTGGTGAGGAAGAAAAGAGTGAAAAAGAGCCACTTAAGATTTGGGGTAAGGTTGAAGGCGATGTAATCGTTGATGCAGATTCACCTAACTTTACAGCACAATGCATTCGTGTTCCTGTTTCAAATGGTCACATGGGTGCAGTTTTCGTAAGATTTGAGAATAAACCAAGCAAAGAAGAAATATTAAATATATGGAAAGACTTTGCAGGTCGTGCACAGGAATTAGAACTTCCACACGCTCCAAAGCAATTCCTTAATTACTTTGAAGAAGACAATATGCCACAGACAAAGATGCATCGTGACCTTGAAGGCGGAATGGCAATTTCTATCGGTCGTCTTCGTGAAGATACACAGTATGACTACAAATTTGTTTGTCTTTCACACAACACCCTTCGTGGTGCTGCTGGCGGTGCAGTTCTTATGGCAGAGCTTCTTTGTGCAGAAGGATATATGGACTAATTTCCAATTAAGGAGAATTTATTATGAGTAACAATCCCATTTTTACAGGTTGTGGTGTTGCGATTGTAACACCATTTAATGATGATTTAAGTGTTAACTATAAGTCACTTGAAAATCTTCTTGAATATCACATTGCAAATGGTACTGATTCAATCGTAATTTGCGGTACTACTGGCGAAAGTGCAACTCTTACACCAAAAGAACATTCAGATGTAATTAAATTCACTTGTGACGTTGTAAATCATAGAATTCCTGTTATTGCAGGCACAGGTAGTAATGAAACAGCATATGCTATTGAACTTTCAAACGATGCAGAAAAAGCTGGTGCTGATGCAATGCTTGTTGTTACACCTTATTACAATAAATGCTCACAGCGTGGTCTTGTAAAGCATTATCAAGCCATTGCTGATAACACATCAAAACCAATAATTATTTATAATGTTCCAAGCAGAACAGGTGTGAATGTTCTTCCATCAACTTATGCTGAACTTTGTGAGCATAAAAATATTATTGCAACAAAAGAAGCAAGCGGAAATATTTCACAGATTGCTGAAACAATTGCACTCTGCGGTGATAAACTTGATGTATATTCAGGTAACGATGACCAGATTGTTCCTTTAATGTCACTTGGCGGAAAAGGTGTGATTTCTGTTCTTTCAAATATTTGTCCAAAACTTGCACACGATATTCCAACTCTTTATCTTGAAGGTAAAGTAAAAGAAAGTGCTGAGCTTCAGCTTAAATATCTTGACCTTATCAATGCAATGTTTATGGATGTTAACCCTATTCCTGTAAAGGTAGCTATGAGAATGATGGGATTTGATGTTGGTCCTCTTCGTATGCCACTTTGTGAAATGGAAGACGCAAAAACAGCAAAACTTGAGGCTATTCTCAAGAAATATGAATTAATCTAATTATATTGTTGGATGTGAAAAAATGACAAGGATTATTTTGAGCGGTGCTCTTGGTAAAATGGGCAAAGCAATCACCTCTTGTGTTGAAAATAGAAATGACTGTGAAATTATTGCAGGTGTTGATTTAGCAACTGCTGATTGTGAATTTCCCATTTATAAATCATTTAATGAAATAAACATTGATGCAGATGTGATTATTGATTTTTCACATCCGTCTGTGCTTAATGATTTATTATGTTTTGCAAAGGAAAAGAAAATTCCTGCTGTAATTGCTACAACAGGATTAAACGAACAACAGATTGAAGAAATTAAAACTGCTTCAAATGATGTTCCCCTTTTCTTCTCTGCAAATATGTCAATTGGTGTTAGTCTTGTTTCTGAACTTGCTAAAAAAGCCGCTAAAGTTCTTCAAGGTAGTTTTGATATTGAGATTGTTGAAGCACATCACAACCAAAAAATTGATGCACCAAGTGGTACTGCATTAATGCTTGCAGATTCAATTTCAGAGGCACTCGACGAAAAACCAATTTATGAATTCGACCGTCACTCAAAGAGAATGAACCGTACAAAGAACGAAATTGGTATCCATGCAGTTCGTGGCGGTACAATCGTTGGTGAACACGAAATAATATTTGCAGGACCTGATGAAGTTATTAAAATTTCACATTCAGCTTACTCAAAACAATTATTTGCAAATGGTTCTGTAAATGCAGGTTTATTCCTTGTAGGTAAAGAACCGGGATTTTACTCAATGAAAGACCTTGTAAACGAATAAGGAGGACTTAAAATGAAAACAATTGATAATATTACAATGATTGAAAATGTAACACTTATTTCTATTAACGATTCCCCTGCTGATTTTAAAGTTGTTGCACAGATTTTTGAGATGCTTTCAAATGCAGGAATTGACGTTGATATGATTTCACAGAATCCTCCACAGGGCAAAACCTCAAATCTTTCATTCACGGTTAATGATGAAGATTTAGGTAAAGTTTTTGAAACTGCATCGAAACTTCGTGAACTCCACCCCGAACTTAAACTTGCAATCAGTAGTGGTAACACAAAGATTTCAGTTTTTGGTGAAGGAATGAAAAATTGCCCCGGTGTTGCATCAAAAGTATTCTCTGCAATCGCATCAACAGATGCAGAGGTAAGAATGATTACAACTTCTGAAGTTGATATTTCTGTTCTCGTTTATGCACACGACGGTGATGCTGTTTATTCAGCACTTAATTCATAATTAAATAATGATATAATTTAAGGCTTACTGAAATTAATCAGTAAGCCTTTTTCTATAGGTTTATTATTTAAGCTAAAATAGCCTTATAGAAGACTTTTTTACCTTTTTTAATGATTACATATCCTTTTTCAAAATCAGCCATTGTAAGTGCTTTGAAGGGCTCTGTCACCTTTTCATCATCAACAGATACGCCACCTTGTTCAATAAGACGACGGCACTCACCTTTTGATTTTGCAATACCTGCTTTAATCATAATATCAGCAACAAGTACACTATCATCGTTAAAATCGTCTGCAGTGAGTTCTACTGTTGGCATATTCTCTGTATTACCCTTACCTGAGAAAAGTGCTCTTGCACCTTCCTGAGCCTTTGTAGCCTCTTCTTCACCGTGAACGAGCTTTGTAAGTTCAAAAGCAAGAATTTCTTTTGCAGTGTTTAACTGACTGCCTTCCCAACTATCCATCTTTTCGATTTCTTCCATTGGTAAGAATGTGAGCATTCTTATACATTTAAGAACGTCAGCATCGTCAACATTTCTCCAGTACTGATAGAAATCAAATGGTGATGTCTTGTTAGGGTCAAGCCAAACTGCACCTGACTGTGTTTTACCCATCTTCTTGCCTTCTGAATTGAGAAGAAGAGTAATTGTCATAGCGTGTGCATCTTTGCCGAGTTTTCTACGAATAAGCTCTGTGCCACCAAGCATATTGCTCCACTGGTCGTCGCCACCGAACTGCATATTACAGCCGTATTTCTGGAACAACTCATAGAAGTCGTAGCTCTGCATAATCATATAGTTAAATTCAAGAAATGAAAGACCTTTTTCCATTCTCTGTTTATAACACTCTGCAGCAAGCATTCTGTTAACGCTAAAGCAAGCACCAACCTCACGAAGTACTTCAATGTAGTTAAGGTCAAGAAGCCAATCGGCATTATTAACCATAAGTGCCTTGCCCTCTGAAAAGTCGATAAAACGACTCATCTGCCTTTTAAAGCAATCACAGTTGTGCTGAATTGTTTCTTTTGTCATCATCTGACGCATATCACTTCTACCTGATGGGTCACCAATCATAGCTGTACCGCCACCGATAAGTGCAATTGGCTTGTTACCTGCCATCTGTAATCTCTTCATAAGGCAAAGTGCCATAAAGTGGCCTACGTGTAAGCTGTCTGCAGTTGGGTCAAAACCAATATAGAAAACAGCCTTACCTTCATTAATAAGATTTTTAATTTCTTCTTCATTTGTTACCTGTGCTATAAGACCACGGGCAACGAGTTCTTCATAAACTTTCATAAATTCCTCCTATAAAAAATAAAAGTCCCCTGCAAAAAGCAGAGGACGAAAAGATTTCGTGTTACCACCTCAGTTTACTGTTATCTCACAATAACAGCCTCAACGAGTAACTATCATTACTCTGTACTATAACGGGTACGCCCGACACTTCCTACTGTTATTTCAAAAGTGCAACTCCACGATGTATTTCATAAGTTTTGCGTATGCCCTTACACCAAACGGACACTCTCTGCAACTGCAAAGTTCTTATTACTTCTTCGCTTCAAAGTCATTGAGTTTATTATACACAATTAAAAGTATTTGTCAAGTTAATATTTTTTTGCATTATCAATCATTTCTGCCGCCGCGTCAAGTGACAACTGTGTAGCTTCAATTCCGCCGATTATTCGTGCTAATTCGTGAATTCTGCCGTTATTATTGAGTAATTCAACTTTTGTATAAGTCATATTTTCGCTTTCAGATTTCGAAATTAAGAAATGATTATCTGCAAAGCAAGCAATCTGTGCCAAATGTGTTACACAAAGTACTTGACGGTTTTTAGAAACCTCTTTAAGTTTAATACCAATCTTCTGTGCCGCACGACCACTAACTCCTGTATCAACTTCGTCAAAAATAAGTGTTTGAATATTATCTTTTGAGGCTAAAACATTCTTAATTGCAAGCATAATTCGTGATAATTCACCGCCAGAAGCAATCTTTGATAGTGGCTTTGGTTCTTCACCTGCATTGGCAGAAATTAGGAAATATATTTCGTCTGCACCGGTTTCGTCAAATTGCTTTCTGTTCTGCACAATCTTAAATGAAATTGATGCCATATCGAGAAATGCAAGTTCGTTTTTTACATTCTCAATGAAATTTTCGCCATATTTTTGACGGTTAGCAGATAATTTTCTGCTTGCCTTATCCATTATTTCATATTTTTCATTTAGCTCAATTGCAAGTTCTTCCTTAAGCTTATCAGAAAAAGTAATTTCTTCTAATTCTTTCTGTGCATTCTCAAGAAATTCAAGAATTTCAGTTTCATTCTGACCATATTTCTTTGAAAGTCTGAATAAAACATCAAGTCTTTCTTCAATTATATCAAGCTCATTGGGGTCAACATCAAGAGAATAAAGAAAACTGTTAAGTTCACTTGCACAATCAGCAATATTATAAGACATTTCAGAAATGGTATCTGACACCGTGTTGAGAGTTTCATCATAAGCAGACGCCTTTACAAGCGAATTTGATGCAGTATTCAGCATATCGGCAACACCTGAAAAATTATCGTTACCATTTATTATTTCAACTGCATTATTAACAAGGGCTAAAAGTTGTTCAGCATTTTGCAATACCTTTTTACGCTTTTCAAGTTCAGCCCACTCACCTATTTTTACATCAGCATCTTCAATTTCCTTAATTTGATAAGACAAAAGGTCAATTTTTCTTGCCTTTTCACTTTCGTTAACAATTAAATTATCAAATCTTTTTTTAAGAGTTTGATATTCATTATAATGGCACAAATACTCATCAAGAATATCGTTGTTTTCTGCAAAACTATCAATATATGTATAATGCAATTCTTCATTCAAAAGATTATGATTATCCATCTGTCCGTGGACATTTATAAGAGCTTCCCCAATCTTTTTAAGCATTGATACAGTCACACTTGTACCGTTGATTTTACAAGTGTTTTTGCCGTCGAGTGAAATTTTTCTTGAAATATGTAAAGAATTATCTTCTTCGTTTTCAATACCGAATTCATCAAGAACAGAAATAACATCACTATTGATGTTTTCAAAAAAGGCAGAAACCTCAGCATTATTACTGCCTGTTCTTATAAGTTCGCGTGACGTTCTTTCACCTAAAATAGCATTAATGGCATCAATTATAATTGATTTACCTGCACCAGTTTCGCCGGTCAACACATTAAGACCGTTATCAAAATCAATAACAGCCTCTTTGATAATAGCAATATTTGATATTTTAAGATTAGAAAGCATAAATATCAGCCTTTCAGCATTGCTTTGATTGTGTCAATTACAACACTAGTAGCGTGCAGCTCTTTACAGGCAACAAAAATTGTATCATCCCCTGCCAAAGCACCCACAACACCATCAAGATGAATATGTTCAAGTGCCATACATGCCGCATTTGCAGTTCCGGGATAGCATTTAATAACAACAATATTCATTGCAGCTTCAACTGATAAAACTGAACGAGTAAAAATCATTTTAAAATTGTCGTCAGTATTATCAGACTTTTCTGTAACTGCATATCGTGTTTCATTTTTCCCGTAATGCTCTTTAATGAGCTTTAATTCTTTAATATCGCGTGAAATCGTTGCTTGTGTTACATTAAATCCATTCTCACGAAGCATATTGATTATTTCTTCTTGAGTAGAAACATTATTATTTTTTATGAACTCCAATATAAGCTCGTGTCTTCTTTTTTTCATTTCATATTTTCCTTTGCGATAATTTACTGTTTAGAATGTCATAAAATTCATCGGTTTTAATTCTTATAAATTCTGCATAATAGTCAGATTTTCTGATTTTAACCTTAAAATCATCGGAAAGCTCAATTGATTTTTCGCCGTCAGCCGAAATACAGATTTTTTGATTTTTCTTTGCAGATTTTACAGTTATTACCGATTTTTCATTAAAAACAAGCGAACGGTTTAACGGTGAATGTGTGCAGATTGGTGTAAGAGTAATACATTGTAAATCGGGGTCAATAACAGGACCTCCCGCCGACCATGAATATGCTGTTGAACCTGTAGGGGTTGAAAGCACAATGCCATCAGCACGGTAACTGTTAATTTTTCTGTTATCACAAAAAGCGTCAAGGTCAATTAGCTTAATTTCACTGCCTCTGGCGATAGCAACGTCATTAAGGCAATAACCTAAAAATTTTTCACCATCTGAATTTTTTACGGATACTTCAAGCATCATACGCTTATCTGTTGTAAAATCGCCTGTAAGAAGCTTTTCAAGTAAATGAAGTTCATTACCTTCAAGCCCTGCTAAAAATGCTAAATTACCCGCATTTATGCAAAGAACGGGCTTTTTGTGTAATGCCGCCTGCTTTGCAGTACTTATATATGAACCGTCACCGCCGATTGCAATAAGTAAATCAACATTTGAGTATATATCATTTGTAAAATTCACATCAGAAAATTCAAGCGATAACTCATTTTTAAAATCAGCATTAAAATAAAAATCAATATTCAATTGCTTTAAAATGGTTACAGTTTCTTTTGTAACATCAAGAGTTTTTTCTCTTGTAAGATTTGGTACAATGCCAATTTTCAAATTATTCACCACGCAATACAATATGTGATTTATCAATTATTTCGTTTATTTGTGCTTCATTAACTGCCAAAATTTTTTCGGTTTCTTTAGAAAGATAAACAAGATATTCAATATTGCCTTCAGGCCCTCTAATTGGAGAGAAATCAAGTCCCAATACAGAAAATCCTATTTCATAAGCAAATTCCACAATTGAAGAAACAACCTCTTTGTGTGTTTCTATATCTCTTACAACACCTTTTTTGCCGACTTTATCCTTGCCAGCCTCAAACTGTGGTTTAATCAATGCAACAGTCTGTCCACCAATTTTAAGAAAATCAAAAAGTACAGGCAAAATCTTTTTAAGAGAAATAAAAGAAACATCAATACTTGCAAAATCAATTTCTTCGGTAACAGTTTCATTTGTAAGATAACGGAAATTTGTACGTTCAAGATTAACTACACGTTCGTCAGTACGCAATTTCCAAGCAAGCTGACCGTAGCCCACATCAATTGCATATACTTTTGATGCACCACATTGGAGCATACAATCGGTAAAACCGCCGGTTGATGCACCAATATCCATACAAACACAATTATCAAGGGTTATGGGAAAAGTTTTCATGGCTTTTTCAAGTTTGTAACCACCACGGCTCACAAATGGCATCTTTTTACCTTTAAATTCAATTTTATCTTTTTCTTTTACTGTGTAGCCTGCTTTTGTTTCCTTTTGACCGTTAACATAAATTTCACCTGACATAATAATTGCCGAGGCTTTTGAACGAGTTTCAGCAAAACCTAATTCAACCACAACTGTATCAAGTCTTTTCTTTTCAGCCATTTATAATCTCCAAAATGTTTTTAACAATACTTTCACAATCTAAATGATATTTTTTAATTAGTGAACTCACAGACGCGTGTTGCACAAATTCATCATTTACTGCTATGTGCTTAAAATCACCTTTAAAAAATTCTTCATAAAGTAAATCGGCAAAGCTTTGTCCTATACCGCCTGATTTTACGCTTTCTTCATAGAAAAAAACAGTCTTGTAAGCGCTTGCCAAATTCACTGCAGACATTTCAATAGGCTTAATTTTATTAAGAATAAGAACAGAAACTGGGATATTTTGCTCTTTTAATTCGTTTATTGCCTTTAGTACTTCAGACGTAATTCTGCCGTAAGAGATAATAAGAATTTCTTTTCCGTTTTCAATGTAATCATAGTCTTTTTCAGATGATTGAAAATCCGCGGGCAAAGATGGTTCACTACCGCGTGGATAACGGATGACGGTGAGATTTTTTGAATTTTTTGAAGTATTTTCAAGGTCAAAACCTAACCGTTTATATGTAAACGGAGAATATATTGTAACATCAGGAATACTGTTAAGGAAAGAAACATCAAGCAGGCCCTGATGAGTTACGCCATCCTCCCCTACAAAGCCGGCTCGGTCAAGACCAATAATCACCTTTTGCTTTTGTAAAGTACCGTCGTGTACAAGCTGGTCATAAGCTCTCTGTAAAAATGTAGAATAAACCGCAAACACAGGTGTCATTCCGCCTTTTGCAAGGCCTGACGCAAATGTGACTGCGTGTTGTTCTGCAATACCAACATCATAGAATCTATCACTGAATTTTTGTGAAAAGTCTTTTAATCCCGTACCTAAAGACATTGCTGCAGTAATTGCACAGATTTTTTCATCTTTTTCTGCTAATTCGCAGAGTTTTTTGCCGAACTCACTTGAAAAATTTGTTGAACCCTCGATATAATCGCCAGTTTCAACATCAAATTTTGAAATTCCGTGGTAAACACTTGGATTTTTCTCTGCAAATTCATATCCCTTACCCTTAACGGTACTGATATGAAGTAATACAGGTGCATTGATTAACTTCGCACTATCAAGTGCTTCACAAAGGTTATCAAGATTATGACCGTCAATAGGTCCCATATATTTAAAGCCTAAATCTTCAAAAAAAGTGCTTTCATACATTGAAGATTTAATATCACTTTTAAGTTTTGAAATCAAAGAAGAAATTGGCTTACCAATCAGCGGAATATAATTAAGAGTTTTTTCTGTTTTTGCTTTCAGCTTAAAATATTCTGGCTTTGAACGGATAACCGCAAGATAACGTGCCATTGAGCCAACATTTTCTGAAATTGACATTTCATTATCGTTAAGAATAACGATAAGTCGGGTTCCGGAACGTCCTGCATTGTTAAGTGCTTCATATACCATACCGCCGGTAAGTGCACCGTCGCCGATTACTGCGATTGTATAGTCTTTTTTGCCGAGTTTTTTATTTGCTTCCGCAATACCCAAAGCGGCAGAAATTGATGTGCTTGAATGACCGCTATAAAAAATATCGTGTTCACTCTCATTCGGTGCACAAAATCCCGAAATTCCGTTTTCAGTTCGCAATGTATTGAACTCATTAATTCTGCCGGTAAGGATTTTATGGGTATAAATCTGATGACCCACATCCCATACAATCTTATCGTTTGGTGAGTTAAATGTTTTATGAAGTGCAACTGAAAGCTCAACTACACCGAGATTTGAAGATAAATGACCACCGTTTTGCGACACGGTGTTAATCATAAATTGTCTTATTTCGGCTGCAAGTGCTTCAAGCTCAATAATATTCAGTTTTTTTAAATCTGCTGGTAAATGGATATTACCCAAGAATTTAAAACTGTCCAAAATATTTTCTCCAATCAATTTTTTCTGTCAACAAGCATAAAAGCAAGTTTTTCTAATGTTTCAGTACTGTTTTCAAATTTAGATAATGCAGAAATTGCTTTGTCGGTGTATTCCTTAACAAGCTCTTTTGATTTTTCAAGACCAAAATATTTTACTGCAGTTGATTTATCATTTTTTGTATCACTACCAATTGGCTTACCAAGAGCTTTCGCATCACCTTCAATATCAAGTATATCGTCTTGTATTTGAAATGCTATACCCAGATTTTCAGCAAAATCAATTGCAGCAATAATCTTATCTTCATTATAAACATTACTTGCAAGACACCCTAATACACATGATGCCTTGATAAGACCACAAGTTTTTAAAGAATACATTTTGAGTATTTCATCAATAGTTGGTTCACATTTTTCAAATTGTAAATCGAGAACCTGACCTCCGACCATTCCATTTATACCCGCAAAAGCAGAAAGATAAGAAACTGCACGAACAACATTTTCTGCAGAAATACTTTTTACAGAAGACAATGTCATAAATGCTTCTGTAAGTAATGCATCGCCTGCTAAAAGTGCGTTATCTTCCCCGAATGCAATGTGACATGACGGCATTCCGCGACGCATAGCGTCATTATCCATACAAGGTAAATCGTCGTGAATAAGAGAATATGTGTGAATCATTTCTACGGCACAACCAAAGTCAAGTGCAACCTTTTCATCTCCACCACAAACTTTGGCAAACTCAACTGCAAGAATCGGGCGAATTCGCTTTCCACCATTAGCGACGCTGTATTTCATTGCCTCAAGCACAGTGGAAGACATATTTTCTGAAAGTAAAATATTTAATCTTTCAGAAACAATATTTGCTTGTTCTTTAATATAACCATTAAAATCAGTCATTGTTTTTGACCTCATTTATATCAATAATTTTTTGTTTAGCTTCATTTAATTTTTTCATACAGAATTCAGAAAGTTTTACTCCCTCTTCGTAAAGTTTCATTGATTCTTCAAGTGAAATAGAACCTTCTTCAAGTTTTGCAACTATTTCTTCAAGTCTTTTAGTTGCTTGTTCATAAGTAATTTTCATAAATTACACCTCAATAATCTCTGCCTTGGCAGAACCGTTGGCGAATTGCAGTGAAATAATCTCGCCTACTGATATGTCTTTTGAATCTTTAATGATATTTACATCCTTTTTTGCTATTGAATATCCGCGTGCAAGAACTTTTAAGGGACTCAACGCTTCAAGCCTTGAGCAAATCATAGCAAAATCAGATGAACATTCTGTTACAGCATTTTTAAAAATATTATTTATTCTTGTAATTAGCGTATCAAGATACATTTCGCTATTTTCAATAATCTTTTCAGGATTTTGAAGTACGGAAGATTTTGTAACTTTTTCAAGTTCATATTCCAATTCGCGAATATGAACTTCTACCGCATTTTCAAGAGATGCTTTCAATGAAGAAATATAATATTTCTGTTCTCGCATATCGGGTACGGCCAATTCTGCCGCCGCAGACGGTGTAGGTGCTCGCAAATCTGCTACAAAATCACATATTGTGAAATCGGTTTCGTGACCTACACCCGAAATAATCGGTATTCGCGAATTATAGATTGCATAGGCAAGCTCTTCATCATTGAATGGCCACAAATCCTCTGCAGAGCCACCACCACGGGCAATGATAATGGTGTCAACATTAGTACAATCATTCATCATTTTAATCGCTTGAATAATTGTTGGTGCGGCATTATCACCCTGCACCTGTACACCTGCAAAAACAACTTCAGCCATTGGAAACCTTCTGCCCAAAACATTTAAAACATCTTGTACTGCAGCTCCTGTAGGCGAAGATATAACACCGATTTTTTGTGGTGTTTGCGGAATTTTTTTCTTATGTTCAGTATCAAAAAGTCCAGCTTTTGAGAGTCTTTCTTTAGTTTGCTCAAAGGCAAGAGCTAATGCACCGACACCATCAGGTTGCATATCATCTATATACAGCTGATACCGTCCGTCACGTTCATAAATTGACGCTCTTCCGCGAACAATAACAGACATTCCATTTTCGGGACGGAATTTTAATTTTGATGCATTACTTGCAAACATTACTGCACTTATGGACGCAGAATTATCCTTAATGCTCATATACAGATGCCCTGTACGGTAATGGTCTGTAAAATTAGAAATCTCACCTGTAACAAAGACATTGTTTAAATTTATATCTTGTTCAAGCAAGGATTTCGCATATAAATTCAATTGTGAAACTGTTAAAATTAACGGAGAATTCATTTTAAACTTTCCTTTTGTCACAAATTGAAGAAAGAACTGCCACACCGCAAGCATTATCAGCAGAAAACTGCGGTTCAGCAAAAAAACAATTATAGTTTTTTTCTAATTCGGTGCGAATAATTTTGTTTGACATTACGCCACCCGAAAAAACGATGGGTAAATTACCGTGTTTTGAAATCAATTCACAAACTGTGTCATCAAGTGCCGAATAAATATAACTTAAACAATACAACGAAATATCTTCTGCACATTCATCATCTTCAAGCATTTTTTTGCATTTATTTTCAACACCTGAAAGACTGAAATTGCCGTCACGACGAAATACTTTGATTTTCTTTAATTTATTTTCACTGTTATTTGCAAGTTTTTCGAGTTCAGGACCGCACGGAAAATCAAGACCCAACATTACACCTACGCGGTCAACTGCTTGTCCCGCTTTTAAATCAAGTGAATCTGAAACTTTTTCTGTAGTGAAATAGTTTTCGCTTGGTTTTACCAATAACGCCTGCGAAGTTCCGCCGGAAATATGAAATGCAAGAAAATCTTTATTTATCAAATTAAGTTGATTTGCCGAATACAAAGCGGCGGCAATGTGACCGTCCTGATGCGAAAAGCTATATAATGGAATATCCATAGCGGTTGCAAGAGAGCGAGCAACAGAAATTCCCGCTAAAAAACAAGGCATATATGAACCGTCTTCGTTGCAGGGCTTGACAGATACACCTATTGCTTTGATTTTACCATTAAAACCTTTGAGTAATTCTTCAATCAGATTAGGTAACTGAACAGTGTGGTGAAATACCGCATCACTTTGACGAATACCCTTTTCACCACTTTTTACAGGTAAAAGTTTTTTTAAACTTTTAATTTCATTTTTTTCATCGTTATATAACGCTACGGAAGTTGTATAGTTGCTTGTATCAATACCAAGAAAAAAACTCATTCAGTCACATTCTCTCTTACATATTTACCAAGAATTCCATTGATAAATGAGGCGTCTTCCTGAGTTGAGAATTTCTTTGCAAGTTCAACGGCTTCGTTGATAGATACACCGCTCGGAATTGATGGCACATAATTTATTTCACACAAAGCAAGGCGTAATATAGCAAGGCTTACTTTAGGAAGTCTGCTTACACGCCAACCGACAGAGTTTTCATTAATGATTGCGTCAATTTCGTCACAATGCTCATAAGTAAGCTGTGCTAATGAAAAAGCGAATGTATTTTCTTCAATAAGTCTTGCTTCAACTGCATTGTTGACGATTTCTTCAATAGTTAAATCATCATTAAAAATCTTTTCAAAAATCAGTGTAAAAGCAAGTTCTCTTTCTTCTTTACGAGTCATAATATCCTCCAAAAAAATTACACTCCCCGTCAGAAAACAGGGAGTGTACTAAATTTTCTGCGGTTCGATAATGTATATACATTGAATTTATGTATATTGTATCACTTTACCCGCTAAAATTCAATAGAAAAATGTATAAACACTTAATTTATACACTATTTTAATTCAATAATTGTTATACTTTCCGCACTTAGAGATGTTTTTGAAATGACAATATCTTTGATTTTGATTAAAAACTCATCTTTAACTGTGTTTTTCGGTAAAATTATTTCAACAGTTTCGCCATCATAAGTCACAATACAAGAAGTATTAGTCTGTGCAGAAATCAAAGTTTCCATATCTGATTCCAGTTTAATTTGTTCTGAAATTTTGATGAGACGTTCCCTTGCTAAAGCTTTTGTATCTTCATCACTTGACTGGTCATTTAGTATTTCTTCAAGATATTCCTGTGCACTGTCATGTGCTTTTGTTCTGTTTATTTCGGCATCGGTAAAATAATTATCTTCAGTTTTCACAGAATCAGAATTTACATATTGTGCATCGCCTATATTCACCTCATCAGTAACAGGTGGTTCAGTTGTATTTTCATTGGGCTTTGTATAATACCAATTTACAAAAACTGCAAGCCCAAGAGCAATTACAAGTGATATTGTTACCAGATGCTTTCTCAGAATAATTTTACTTTTCATTGTTTATCCTCCTTATGATTAAGCTTTGAAATTGAAATTCTTGAAGTACTTATATTTAAAACTGCACTGACCGCAGAATAAATCTGCCGTTGCACTGCACTATCATTACCGCCTTCGCAGACAACTGCAACTCCCCTGACTTTAGGCTCAATAGTCTTTATAAGTAAGCCTGCATCATTATTATTGTCATCAATAATGACATAGTCATTTTCATTGGTTGAATCATCAGAATTTTCGTCACTTTTTCTTGTATCCTTGCCGTTTGTTGCATAAACATATTCTGTGGTTTCGGACAATGTTATCATAACTTTTGTTTCTCCTGCACCTTCAATGGATTCAACTATTTCCTGAACCTTATCTTCAAGATATTCACAATATGTCATTGGTGACATATCCTGATTATTATAGTTCACAGTTTCCTCATTATTATCTAAGCTGATGAATTCAGTAAAAAATATAACTAAAATTGCAGTAAATCCCACAATGAGAAAAAGAGCAGTTTTTTTATCAATTTTAAATTTATTGAGAATATTTTTTATGGGTAAATTCATTTAATCTCTACCTCAAATCCAAGCTCATTTTTAATTATTTCTTCTATTTCATTAGGATTTTGTGAATTTGTTTGAATAACTATATTATTTATATTCAAATAGCCCTCATCATCAATATATGAATTTATGCTAATGCTTAATACTTTTACGTCAATATCGTTACACAGATTTATTATTGCTTTTGTAACAATGGTTTCATAACCATTTTGGTAATATTCTTTAAAATCAATTTCATTTCCAACTTCGAAGTCAATATTGTCATTAAAAAAAGTTTGTATCGGCATTACGGTATAAAAGAGCACGAATATAGAAAAGAATACATTAATTACTTTTTTCAAAGATGAGTCTGACAAAAGCAATTTAAATATTGCAGATACAGCAGTTGCTCCGCAAAGCGAAATAATCCATATTTTAAAACTATCCATCTTATTTACCCATCATAATTATTACTCCTGTTGAAATTACAAGAACAAATGTTATAAAGAACATAATAATATTTAAAAGTGATAAAAGTGAAGCAAGACTGTCAATAATATCTGTAATCTGATTTAAATTGAACATTGATGATACAATTGAACATAGACTTAATGCAAAATACCATAAAAGCAATTCAATCATAACAGGTAAATTTATTAGTATAATTACAATTATAACAAATACACCAAGGGTATTTTTCATTATTACAAAGCTTGAAAAAACTGAAGAAATTGCGTCACCTACTCCCCCACCTACAATCGGCACAAACGCACCTGAAATAAACTTTATTCCTTTCAAAGCAACACTGTCTGATGATGTAACAAGAATACTTTGAGTAGTAAGTAACCCTGTATAAACAGTTGAAAACAATGATAGAATTATGACTATCAATTTTCTGATTGATTTTACAATTCTTTCACGATAATTTTCAAACGAAAAGGATGATAATATATTAAAAGAGAGTAAAGCACTTAAGACGGGTACCAAAAAACTGTTTGCAACATTAGAAATGACAGATGACAAGAATATAGAAAAAGAGTTATATGTAACCGCCAATGCAGGATTTTTTGACGCAATTATTATTGCAGTCATTACAGGTAGATAGGCATTTATAAATACGGTTGAAGTTTTTATCCCTGCAACAGCATCGGTAAACATTCTGCTTATAGGTGCAACAACAATGGAAACAATAACCAAGGTGCTGACAAAATAAACTACTTGTTCTGTTTTGTCGCCCTCTTTTAAAATAGAATTTGCTATTGCGGTTATTACAAGGATTACAATTATAAGCGTAATTTTTTTGACTATTTGCGTTCCGCCATTTAGTGCTAAATCAATTATAAAGTTGATTACCCGTATTGGTGATAATTCAAAAATTTCTTGAAGTGAAACTTCATCAATACCTAAATCTTCAAGATATTCTTTTGTTTGTTCATCTGTTGAGTCCCAAATTTTTTCTATATCAGTATCTGTTGCATAAGACGAAAATGGAAAACACATTATTAAAATCACAACAGAAATAAATATTAATAAAATCCTTTTCATAATTACTCTACTAATTGTAAACAAAATATAATTAGCCCATTAAGCATCGGTAAAGCCATATATAAAATCATAAATTTCGCTGAAATTGACACAACACCCGCAAGTGAAGCTTCACCATTATCTTTTAAAGTATCACAAATAAAATCTGTTACAATAGAAATACCTACCACCTTTAGCAAAAGACTGATATGTGCAGAGTTTATATTAAATGCTGAAAATGCCGAAAGTATATTGGTTATAAAAGCCGCTATATCTTCCACAATAAACAGAAAAACCAGTATGACTGCACATATTCGAGTTAGAAAAACATATTCAGGTCTTTGACTTTTAAGAATAGCTGTAATGCAAACGTATATAATCGCTACTGCACCGATTTTAATCAGAATACTCATAAATCAAATATTGATTTTATTTCATCAAATACTGACACTAATTGCGGAATCATCATTGCTATTATCACAATAATTCCCGTTAAAACTGTCAATGTTGCAAATTCCTCTCTGCCTGTTTTAGAAAGCATCTGTTGAAGAACCGCAACTATTAAACCTATACCTGCTATTTTAAAAAGAAATGTAATATCCATTTTCACCACTAAATTAAAAATATAATAAACATTATTCCTGTACCAATAATAATTGTGCTTGTCGATTTGCATTTGAGATTTTCTTCGCTTTCGAGCAACCGAAGCTTTTGTTTGAAAAATTCTTTATATAGTCTGCAGTTGGAAATCTGTCCCTGCAAATCAGTTTTGCCCAATATTGAAAAATAACCTTTAAGTAAGTTTAAATCATCATTATCAAAAATCCTTTTTATTTCTTTATCAGAAAATGCTTCTAAGATTATTCTTTCATAATTGTTTGTACACTCTAAGGAATTATAGAAAAAATCAATAAATTTTAAACATTTATAATTATCATTATGAATAAGAAATCTAAAAATACCGTCGATTGAAATATTCTTATGTTCAAGTAAAATTTCAATATTTTCAAGCATCATTACACATTGTCTGACTGCAAGAGAATGATTCTTGATTCGCTTTATTGAAGTAACCGCTATGTACAGACACAAAATTATCATTGCAATAATTATTATCAGTTTCATTTAACACCTCGTAAGAATCATAGATTTCCTTAATTCTGCATGGGTATTCACTTCCGTACAACATAACCGTCTTATCAAAATTTCCTTTTTCAACCAAAATTCGATAGCTTTCTTTTCTTTTTAATTCTTTTAGTGAGCTTGCGTGAATACTTAATATAAAAATAACACCGCAGTTGATACCGTCAAGAATGCTCTCTACTTCATCACAACTACCGATTTCATCACAGATTATATATTCTGGCGACAAAGTTCTTACTGACATAGAAATCCCTTTCCATTTTGGAAAACCAAGTAAAACGTCAGTGTTTGGTCCTAAAGAATCCACATTGATTTTCGACGGAAATATCTCTTTTCGTTCGTCAACAACGCATAGTTTGTGATACTTGCCAAGTCTGCCGGAAGAAAGTTGATATGCAATATCACGAAGAATTGTAGTTTTTCCTGATGATGGCGGACCTGCAATAATAATATTTGAAGGATTTTTTGACAAAACTCTTTCAAAAACAGGCTCTGAAATTCCTTGAACATTACGAGGTATTCGTATGTTTATTGAATTTATATTATCAATACCCTTAACATTTTCTTTATCATAAACCGCCGTACCGCATACACCTACTCTTGAGCCGTTTGGTAATGTGATATATCCGTTAAGTATATCTTCATAATGGTTATGCATTGAAAATCCACACATTTTATTAATAGTATCAAAAATCTCGTGTTGAGTAGGAATAATGCTATTAACAGACATAATATAAGAAAGCCGTGACTTGTCGGTTAGAAAACTACTGCCCGATGCAGTTACAATAACTACAGGTCTTCCTGTTCTGAGCCTTATTTCTTGAATTTCATTTATATTTTTTTCATTTAAGTTTCTCAAATAGCCTTGAATTCTAGGCGATATAAAACTCGTAATATAGTTAAAATCTTCAATTAAGGAATTGTCCATTTAATCACCTCTGTAATTTCTATGATTACTTGTCCTCTTTTAGTACAAAACTTTCTTGAAATGGTAAATGTGATATGATATACTTAAAATATCTTTTTTGAAAGGTGTATATGATGAAAAATAATTTATCTAATTGGTTAAAAGAAAATAAATATATTTTAATTTCAGGCTGGGCTTCACTTTTTATAATTCTGCTTGTTTACTTCTGCTATGAGATTATTCCATTCGGTGACGGTATAATTTACCGTATGGATTTATATCATCAATATGGCCCTCTGTTCTCTGAATTATATGACAGACTTACTACGGGAGAATCCTTGCTCTATTCGTGGAACACAGGACTTGGCAGTTCTTTTTTAGGTAATTATTTTAACTATCTTTCAAGCCCAATCGGATTGATAGTTTTGCTTTTCGGTCATAAAAATACCTTTGAGGCAGTTGCGGCTATGATTGCAATTAAGGCAGTTCTTAGTTCAATGTCAATGTCTTATTACCTAAAAAAGACAGAAAAGACCAATGGATTTCCTATTGCTGCGTTCGGTATTATGTATGCATTCTGCGGTTATTTCATTGCATACTACTGGAATGTGATGTGGATAGATGCAATGTATCTTCTTCCTTTTATTGCACTCGGTATTGAAAAAATCATAAATACAGGTAAATGTAAAACATATATCATTTCATTATGTCTAGCAATTTTTTCAAATTATTATATCGGCTTTATGCTTTGCATTTTCTCCTGTATTTACTTTCTCTATTATTATGCTTGCGTTTCAAAGAAACTTAATAGTAAAAAGTCCGAAACACCTGAGAAAAAATCTATTTTAAAAAAAATTAGAGATTCTTTTTTCTTACAAAGTGGGATAAAATTTGCATTATCTTCACTTTCGGTAGGCATTATATTAGTTTTTATGCTTCTTCCTCTTGCAAGCATTCTCAGTGCTTCTTCTGCAACAAAGGGTACAGCACCAACGGAATATGAGTCTTATTTCACAATTTTTGATTTTCTAGCTAATCACCTCGCCGCACTTGAACCGACAATCAGAAGTAGTGGTGATGATGTTCTGCCTAATATTTACTGCGGAATGTTGACTGTATTACTAATTCCCCTTTACTTTTTCTCAAAAAAAATAAGTGCAACAGAAAAAATCGCTTCTGTTGTACTGCTTGCAGTAATGTATTTCAGTTTTAACATAAATTATCTTAATTTTGCTTGGCACGGCTTTCATTTTCCTAACGATTTGCCATACAGACAGTCTTTTATGTATTCTTTCATTCTGATTGTTTTGGCATTTAAGGCATTTAGAAATATTACTGAATTTTCGAAAAAGCAAATACTCGGTTTAGGCATCTGCACACTCGCTTTTGTTGTTTTAGTGCAGGAATTAGGCTCTAAAAATGTTGATGATATGACAGTATTCATTACTATTGCTTTTACTGTGCTTCATATTATCGTTCTTGGGCTCATTACAAGCAAAAAAGCACAGGCTTATGCCTTGTCGATTATGGTAATTTGTTCTGTTGCTGCAGAAACGATTACGGCTAATACAGACCACTATGTGGCAAATCAGACTAAAACCTCTTTTTCAAGCGATTATGATGACTTCAAATCACTTCAGAAAGAAATTGCCGAGAAAGATGATTTACTCTTTTATCGTGAAGAATTATCTGATTTAAGAGCAAGAATGGACCCTAGCTGGTATGATTATAATGGTGCTTCAATTTTCTCATCAATGGCTTATGAAAAGGTTGCAAATCTTCAGAAATATTTAGGATTATATGGAAATAAAATCAACAGCTTCACATATAATCCGCAATCTCCTGTTTACAATTCAATGTTCTCATTAAAATATATTTATGATAAATCAAACGTTGTCAGCGACGGTGCTTATTATTCATTAGCTGGTGAAAATAATACGTTTGCTGTTTATATGAATGATTATATGTTGAACATCGCATATCCCGTGTCTGAAAATCTACTTGGATGGAATGCGGTGGATTCATTAAATCCTGTTGTTGCACAACAAGAACTTTTTGAACTTTCAACTGGGGCTGAAGGAATATTCAACAGAATTTTTGATTATGAAATTGATTATGTCAATATTCTTAATGTGGATTTCGACAGTATTCTTACCGGTAATTTATCTTTGAACAAAATCTCATCTGATGAACCTGCTGTTGCGACTGTACAGATTACAGCAGAGAATAATGATAATATTTATATCTATGTGTATTCAAGAAATCTCGATACAGTTAATATATATTCAGAAAAAATTACAACAAGTATGACCGTATCTGACGGATATATTCTTGATTTAGGTAAACACGACAAGGGTGATGTAATCTCTGTCGAGTTGCCCATAAAAGATGAAAAAGCATCAGCAAGTGTTGATTTTATAGCATTTACCGTTGATGAAGATGTATTTGCTAAAGGTTATGAAAAACTTAAAAACGGTCAGCTTGAATACACAAAATTTGGCGAAACAGTAATTGAAGGTACTTTTGTTGCAGAAGAAAATGAAATACTTTTCACAACTATTCCCTATGACAAAAACTGGAAAATCGAGCTTGATGGTAAAGAAGTTTCTTCTGATGATATAATTATAATTTCAGACGCGTTAATAGGTATAACGGCTGAAGCCGGCACACACGAAATAAGATTTGAATACAAAATTTCAGCTTTAGGTGTTTTATTTACTATTTCAGGCGGATTTGTATTCTTATTAATACTTTTCAGTATACTCAAAAAGAGAAGATTGCTGATATTCAAAAACTCGAAACCAAATCTTTGGGAAAGAACAGCCGAAAATAAAACTGTTGTTGAAGAAACACAAAACCAAAATACTGATGAAGAAATAATATATTTTGATAACTAACGAAAAAACCGAGGTTCTAAACCTCGGTTTTTCTCATAATTATAATATTTTTTTAAGATATTGTCCTGTATATGATTTTTTGCACTTTGCAACTTCTTCGGGAGTTCCGCAAGCAACAATCTTACCACCTTTGTCGCCTCCTTCAGGACCTAAATCAATTATATAATCGGCAGTTTTTATAACGTCAAGATTATGCTCAATTACTACAACTGAGTTGCCTGACTCTACAAGTTTCTGTAACACTTCAATAAGCTTATGCACATCTGCCGTGTGAAGCCCTGTAGTGGGTTCATCGAGAATATAGATAGTTTTACCTGTAGGACGTTTAGAAAGCTCTGTAGCGAGTTTTACACGTTGTGCTTCGCCACCTGAAAGGGTTGTTGCTGACTGACCAAGCTTAACATACCCTAAACCAACATCATACAAAGTCTGAAGTTTACGCTTAATTTTCGGTATATGTTCAAAGAACTCAAGTGCTTCTTCAACTGTCATTTCAAGCACATCGTAAATATTTTTACCTTTATATCTCACTTCAAGTGTTTCACGGTTATAACGGGCACCGCCACATACTTCGCAAGGCACATACACATCGGCAAGGAAATGCATTTCAATTTTTACAATACCGTCACCCTCGCAAGCCTCACATCTTCCGCCCTTGACATTGAATGAAAATCTACCCGAATTATAACCACGCATTTTAGAATCCTGCGTTGATGCAAATAAAACTCTTATATCGGTAAATACACCGGTATAAGTTGCCGGATTTGACCTCGGGGTTCGACCTATTGGTGATTGGTCGATATTAATAACCTTGTCTAAATACTCTAAGCCTTCCATTTCATCAAATTTTCCGGTTGGCTTTTTTGCATTGTTGAGTTCGTTAGCAAGATTTTTGTAAAGAATTTCATTAATAAGTGAAGATTTACCCGAGCCCGAAACACCGGTAATACAAGTAAAGCAACCAAGAGGAAAACATACATCTATACTCTTCAGGTTATTTTCACAAGCACCTTTGACAACCAATGAGTTTCCATTACCTTTTCTTCTTATTTCGGGAACAGGAATTTTTCTCTTACCCGAAAGATACATTCCTGTAATGGAACTATTACAAGCAATTATATCATCTACATTACCTGCACATACAACTTCACCGCCGTGAACACCGGCACCGGGACCAATATCTACAATATAGTCTGCCGCACGCATAGTGTCTTCATCGTGTTCAACAACAATAAGAGTATTTCCTAAATCTCTTAATCTTTGTAAAGTTCCAAGTAATTTATCATTATCACGCTGGTGTAGTCCTATACTTGGCTCGTCAAGTATATAAACAACGCCCATAAGTGACGAACCGATTTGTGTGGCAAGACGAATTCTTTGACTTTCACCACCTGAAAGTGTACCTGAAGAACGTGAGAGTGTTAAATAATCAAGACCTACACTTTTTAAGAAATTAAGTCTGCTTTTTATTTCTTTTACAATTGATGAAGAAATAATTTTCTCTTTTTCTGTCAGTTCAAGATTATCAATAAAATCGAGTGCTTTTGTTATTGACAACTCACAGAATTCGCTGATGTTTTTGCCTCCAACAGTAACGGAAAGGATTTCGGGCTTAAGCCTTGTACCATTACAGTCAGGGCAACGACAAGCTGTCATAACTTGCTCAATCTCCCATCTTGCCCAATCGCTTGTTGTTTCTTTATAACGACGTTCAAGATTGTTTATAATACCCTCAAATTCCGACATATACTTGCCCGAACCATAAAGAGTTGGGCGGGACATTGCAAGCTTAAAATCAGTACCGTAAAGTATGGCGTTAATACCTTCATCGGATATGTTTTTGATTGGTGTTTTCAAAGTAAATCCAAATTGTTTACCCAATGCAGTATAATACATTGCCGCTATTGAGCCTTTTTCAGCTTTTCCCCATCCGCTCGCACAGATTGCACCCTCGCTGATAGAAAGGCTTTTATTGGGGATTACAAGGTCGGGATTAACTTTTAAAAATGTCCCAAGTCCTGTACAAGTAGGACATGCACCGTATGGGTTATTAAAGGAAAACATTCTCGGCTCGAGTTTATCCATACTTACACCATGTTCAGGGCAAGCGTAGTTGAGTGAATAAAGATATTCCTTATCACCGATAACATCAATAATAACATTTCCGCCCGAATGTGCAGTTGTAGTTTCAATAGAATCAGCAAGTCGAGTGCGTATTCCTTCTTTTACAACAAGACGGTCAACAATTATTTCGATAGTATGCTTATAAGTTTTGGGAAGTTTCATATCTTCAACAATTTCAGTAACTTCGCCATCAATTCTTGCTCTTATAAAACCTGCTTTTAATGCATTAGCAAGCTCTTTTGCATGCTCACCTTTTTTACCACGTACAACCGGTGACAGAATTTGAAATTTTGTACCTTCAGGCAAACTCATAATACTGTCAACAATTTGGTCAACTGTTTGTTGCTTGATTTCTCTGCCACATACCGGACAATGAGGAATACCTATTCTTGCATATAAAAGTCGAAGATAATCATAAATTTCAGTAACTGTTCCGACAGTTGAACGAGGATTTTTTGATGTTGTCTTCTGGTCGATTGATATTGCAGGTGAAAGTCCCTCAATTGACTCCACATTGGGTTTTTCCATCTGTCCTAAAAACATTCTCGCATAAGAAGACAAGGACTCAATATATCTTCTTTGACCCTCTGCATAGATTGTATCAAAGGCAAGAGATGACTTACCTGAACCCGAAAGACCTGTAAAAACAACAAGTTTATCTCTTGGAATTTCAACATCAATATTTTTTAGATTATTCTCTTTTGCACCTTTAATAATTATTTTATCGTGTATCATTTATTTCTCCGATTTAAGTTTTTCAATTTTATCTCTTAAATATGCCGCGTGTTCAAATTCAAGAATTTTAGCCGCAGCCTTCATTTCTTCAGTAAGTCTTATAATAAGTTTTTGCTTTTCATCACGACTCATTCGCTTTTTACCTGACTTATCACGGCTTGAAATTTCAAGTATTTCACGAACATCTTTCGTGATGGTTTTCGGGATTATATTATGTTCATTATTATATGCTATTTGTTTTTCACGACGGCGATATGTTTCTTCAATAGCTCTTTCCATTGATTTTGTGACCGTATCAGCATACATTATAACTTGTCCGTTTGCATTTCGGGCAGCACGGCCGATAATCTGAATAAGCGAAGTTTCAGAACGTAAAAAGCCTTCTTTATCAGCATCAAGAATAGCAATCAATGACACTTCGGGTATATCAAGACCCTCACGAAGAAGATTTATGCCTACAAGAACGTCAAATTCACCTAAACGCAAATCTCGGATAAGCTCCATTCGTTCAATAGTATCAATGTCATAATGCATATAACGAACTTTAATTCCATGTTGAGATAAATAATCAGTAAGATTTTCTGCCATTTTCTTTGTAAGTGTAGTTACAAGAACACGCTCTTTTTTCTCAATGCGAATATTGATTTCTGAAATCAAATCATCAATTTGACCCTCTGTACCACGAACAGATATTTCGGGGTCAAGAAGACCTGTCGGACGAATAACCTGTTCAGCCACTTGTACGCTTTTTTCAGCTTCAAAGGGACCCGGTGTTGCACTTACAAAGATTTTCTGCCGAGTTTTTTCATAGAACTCATCAAAAGTCAGTGGTCTGTTATCATAAGCTGACGGCAAACGGAAACCAAAGTTAATAAGATTATCTTTTCTTGAACGGTCACCGCCGAACATGCCTCGAACCTGTGGCAATGTAACGTGAGATTCATCAACAAAAAGAACATAATCATCGGGAAAATAATCAAGCAATGTAAATGGCGGTTCACCGGGTTTTCTGCCCGACATAATTGCAGAATAGTTTTCGATACCTTTACAGAAGCCTGTTTCACGAAGCATTTCCATATCATATTCAGTTCTTTGGCGTATTCTTTGTGCTTCTATCAGTTTGCCTTGTTTTTCAAATTCTGCAACCTGAAATTCCATTTCATTATTGATTTTTTCTAGTGCTTCTTCCATTTTTTCAGGTGAAACAACATAGTGAGATGCAGGATAAATTGCAACGTGTGAAACAACATTTTTAACTGCACCTGTTAAAGCGTTAATTTCACAAATTCTATCAATTTCGTCACCAAAAAACTCAACTCTTATAGCCGTATCGTTTGAATAAACGGGGAAAATTTCGACAATATCCCCTCTTACTCTGAATTTATTACGAATAAAGTTGATGTCATTACGCTCATATTGAATTTCAACAAGTTTTGAGATTAATTCGTCACGACTTTTTTCCATACCTGTTCTCAATGAAATAACCATTGATTTATAGTCAATAGGGTCACCTAACGAATAAATGCAAGACACACTCGCAACGATAATTACATCACGTCTTTCAGATAATGCAGAGGTTGCAGAGTGACGTAATTTATCGATTTCTTCGTTAATTGCAGAGTCTTTTTCAATATAAGTATCAGTGGTCGCAATGTAGGCTTCGGGTTGATAATAGTCATAGTATGAAACAAAGTATTCAACCGCATTTTCGGGAAAAAATTCTTTAAATTCTGCACAAAGCTGACCCGCAAGAGTTTTGTTATGTGCAAGAACAAGTGTGGGTCTGTTAAGTTTAGCAATAATATTAGCCATAGTAAATGTCTTACCGGAGCCTGTCACACCCAGCAAAGTTTGTTCATTATACCCTTTTTCAATACCATCAACAAGTTTATCAATGGCTTGTGGTTGGTCACCTGTTGGTTTATAATCACTAACTAATTTAAACATTTTGTCCCTCGCGTACATTTGTTCTTTAATTATACAATATTATAAAATTATAATCAACTAAAATTTTAAAATTATCATTAAAATATAAAAAATAACAGTACCAAAAGGCACTGTCACTTTTTTGGCGGAGAGCAAGGGATTCGAATTATAGATTCACAATGCGAATGAGGTATTCGCATTGTGCTCTTCGCTAAAAACAGTCCACCGGACTGTTTTTTAATGCTCAGACCCTGCGGGTTCGAATCCTTAAAAGATATCGAAATAAAAAAAATAACAGTACCCAAGGCACCGTTATTCTTTGGCGGAGAGCAAGGGATTCGAACCCTCGAAACCGTTTTAGCAGTTTACACGATTTCCAATCGTGCTCCTTCGACCAGCTCGGACAACTCTCCGTGTCAACAGTTCAATATTATATAGGATTATTTTAACAAAATCAAGTATTTTTATAAAAAATATGGGGTTATCATAACGACAACCCCACGAAGAATTTTAATTATTCAACTGTAACTGTTCCGTCTTCGTAAACTGTTATTTTGTCACCTGTTTTAACTGTGTTAAGGAACTCTTCTCCAAGACAGTCAACCGTTGGCATTGGAGTATCAGTCCAAACTGAACCGATAATTGCACCTGCTGCTGCAAGTGAGTCAATATGCTCTGAGAAAAGCATACATGCAGGACATCTTTCCATAACCTTTGCACAGTAGAGAACAAGACCACCTGTTGTTGAACCGATTGTCTGCGGAAGGCAAAGTGCTGTACCTACCATTGGTTTTTCGTAGATGTCAGCATTGTTCTGGTCACCGCATTTAGCCTGTTTGTCACCAAACTGTAATGCACCCTGGAAGGAAGCAAGTGTATTGAAACCGCCGTGTGAAACAAGAGCTGTAGCTGTTGCTTTGCCCGGTACTACGGGACGACCTTTAAAAGTTTTCATTTTATTTTGCCTCCTTTGTAATGATGTCAAGAATTTCTTCGCTTGTATAGTAACGAGATGTTGTATATGTACGAAGTTTGTTTGAATTTGTAATTACAGGCATTTTCTTTGCAAGTGGGTTGTTCATATACATAAGTGGGCAAATATAGCTGAGAACAACACCTGTTGACTGAAGTTTTGCATACAAATCAGTCTTCTTGAATTCGTCACAAACTGCAGGAGGAGCTGTGAAAACAGTAGGAACAGAAACCTTGCTTCTGCCGTTCTTTTTAAGTCCTTCATAAACATCGTTAGTCCACTCTTTAAGCTGAGCCATTGTCATGTGTGGGCAACCAACGAAGCAGAGTTTTGGAGTTGCATCAGGATTTTTCCACATAACAGGATATGATTTCTTTACTCTTTCAAGTTCAGCATCATCAATTACATAAACCTGTGCATTTTCAGCAACAATGTCCTCACCCATTTCAGCTGCTTCAGGAGTAAGACCTGCAATATGATAAAGACCAACAGCACCGTTTGATGCACAAGCAGCACCAAAGTCTTTAAGATATGCTTTATTATCAGCATTAAGCTCAGTACCAAGCCATTCGTTCATGCCCTTAACATAAGGAACATCTTCCATAACCTTCATACCGATTGCAGAACCGAGAATCTGTGCTTCAGGTTTCTTCTGGCATTTAACTTCGATAATCCAAGTAGCTTTTCTGCCTTCATCTGTAAGAAGACCAAAATCAGGAACAAAACCTGCGATTGAGCCCATCATTTCGATAAGACCTGAGTTACGATTACAACGAGCACCGATAACAGAGTTTGCGTATGCAACAGCACTTGACTCTGCCCATGAAAGGATGTCGCCTTTTTTAGGTGTGTTGCCAACTTCATCAAGATAGCAAGCACAAGTATAAGCATCATCATTCAAAAGACCCATTTTGCGAAGCTGTTCGTTATATGAATCCTGCTTTGAGTACATAAACTTTTTGAAAACAAAGTTTTTAAGGAAATCGGAAGGAACATTTGGGTCAAAAGGCTTTGGGTCAACAGAGAATTTCTGCTTTGATTTAACCCCGGCATCAAGAAGTTGTTCCATCAAATCAAAAACAGGAGTCATCATTTTAAGACCAAAACTTGTAACAAGATGTCCTTTGTCACTTGTAACAGGAACCATTCTTTCAGCACCGAATGTTTCACCGTACATAACAAGTGTTTTCATAACTTTAGCCATAACTTCGCCTTGTTCACCATTGAGCATAGCTTGCTGTTCGGCTGTAAGTTGCATTGCCATGTTAAGCACCTCTTTAATAATTTATTAACATTTTATAGTTTACTCTTAATAATCCCAAGTGTCAATGAGAAATTGTTAAATTTTTGACTAATTTTACAATTCCATAAAATCGGCGGGAGCAAGCTCCCGCCTAACTTTTATCTGTATCTTTTTTTGTTTGTATTATTTGACATTCTTGTTGGGTTGTTATTCATACATTCTGGTTTGTTGCAATGTTTATCAAAACTTGGGTTGAAAGCATAGAAATTCTTGCAATCAAGTCGGTCAGTTGTCAACTGCAAGCCTTCACCAAATCTTTGATAATGCACAACCTCACGTTGACGCAAGAATTTAATGGGGTCACGTACATCGGGGTCATCAACAAGGCGAAGAATATTATCATAAGTTGTTCTCGCTTTCTGCTCCCGTACAATTACAAAAGTGCAGTTTATAGAATGTTTCGGTGAAAAACACAATATAATGTTAGCGGTGATTATATTGAAGAAGTCTGTTACTTTGCAAATAGCGGAAGTTTTCATAGGAAAGGACCATGATGAAAACTCTGACACCTTCAACGAAATAGCTGCAAAAGTACTGTTGGAATATGCTTGTAAAAAGCAAGAGTTCGACGAATGAGGGCGGCACTCTACTGCCGTCTGTCTGAGGAGGACAAGGATAAAAAAGGCAACATTGAAAGTATGAGCATACAAAATCAAAAATCAATGCTGACACAATATGCACTCGACAAAGGCTGGGAAATAACAGGGCTTTACTCGGACGAAGACTATTCGGGTGCAGACAGGTCGCGTCCAGCTTTTTGCAGGATGATAAACG
>JAZQMC010000022.1:0-62495 GCA_045543095.1 Candidatus Fimenecus sp.
TTTTGTTCGTACTGATGTTTTCTCACTTTCTCCGTCAGCCTGCCAGAAACGGATATAGTTCAGGAGTTTGTCAATATGATTATCAAATCTCTGTTCGCCCTCTTGGGTGCTCCAGACTTCAATACCGTTTTTAACAAACCACTCAACAACGAAAGGTGTTTCGTCTGCAATTCTGCCTATACGGTCAAACATAAATACAAGCAGAATATCAAACTTTTTCTTTCTTGCAAGGTCTTTTATAATTTGAATTTTATCTCGGTTTTCAGCTCGCACCTTATGACCGGAAACACCATCCTCTTGCTCTTCATAGACAATTTCCCAACCCATTTCACTTGCAAACTTATGACAAGCCTTTCTCTGCATCGGGATATCTGCTTCATTGTTGCTGTCATAATCAACTTGTTTGCCCGTTGAAACTCTGTAAAGACAGCACACTCGCTTTGACATTAAACCGCCTCCTTGATATTTTTCTTTAGTTTAATATCAGGGGCATCACTTTGTCGAATGTGCGAATCACCGAGTAGAATTTCTTTCATCCGTGAAAAGATTTCTTTGTTAGGTTTTTCTGCAAAGGTTGCAATAACTTCAACACCGTTAATATTTAAAACACATTCTCCATGAATATCTGTCAAAACAAATTCGAGATACTCTTTTATTCTTGCTATCTCATTTTTTATTACTGATATAATTCTTATAATATCATCTCCTTATTTTTTATTTCTGTCGGGGTGTTAGGGGTTAACCCCTTAACAAGCGGAATTTGTGTCCGTACGAATTCAATGCTTGTTAAGACTTGTCCCACAGTTTTTATCGCTCCCACTGTCGCTGCTTCTGAAGAAACGATGCATAGCGTGCAAGAGCTTTTTCTGTTATCTCTTCCATCTTTTTCGGCGGCATATCTTTCTTGAAATACTTCTTAAAAGTTTCAACCGGGATTTTCACATACTCCTTTTGATTGGCTTTTTGCTCTTGCATAATTTCAAAGATAGCATCCATAGTGAGTTTTTTCTCATCACTTAACTTATGCATACGCTGTGCCTGTGAAAGTGACGGAGTGCAATCTTCACTTTCAATAGTTTCAATTAAATTGCATTGTTCCTCTTCTGTTAAATATGAAAGTTCAACTGCAGGTATAAAAGCAATTCTTTTTTCATCCACCATATCAAGAAGAGCCGGTTGTAAATTGTTCAATCGTATATATCTTTGAATCTGCATTCGTGAATCGGGCATTGTTTCTGCCAGCATTTCATCGCTGCGGAACTTCGTCCCAACTTGTGACGAAGTTAAATCAGTTCTTGCACCTTGCTTTTTAATTGCATCGTGTTTCATTTTATACGCACGTGCTTTTTCACTCGGCAGAATTTTTTCTCGGCTGAGATTACAGTCAACAAAATTTATTACCGCTTCTTCTTTTGAAAATTCTCTGACATAAACGGGAACAACATCAAGATTTAATTCCTTTGCAATCTGCCAACGTCTGTGACCGGAGATAATTTCATAACCGTCATCAGACTTATTAACAATCAACGGAGTGATAATTCCGAAATCAATAATGCTGTTACGAAGCTCATCGTATGCAATTTCATCAACACTCTGAAACGGATTATTTTCAAACGGATGAAGTAAATCGAGATTTAAATATTCAATTTTTTCGTTTACCATAATTTTAAAAGTCCTTTCTTTAGATTTTTTTGTTTTGGTTTTTGTGATCAAAAAGTTCTTTTTAATTTTGCTAAAGCATTTTTTCACCTTCTTTTGTTTTAAATTTTTTGTGATAAAAAATCCTTGTGTTTATACGAGGATATGTATTCAGGTTGATTTGTTTTAATGGTATGTGTTATAATTATTTTGATAAATACGAGTTTGTGGGGGGATATAGCATGGCAAGAGCGAAGTATCAAGTATTAGTAATACCATATAAAAAAGACACGAATGGAATTTTGTATTGTGTTTTCAAGAGAAGCGATATGGATGACTGTTGGCAATTTATCGCAGGTGGCGGAGAAGACGAAGATAGAACACCAATTGTATCTGCTCAAAGAGAAGCTTTCGAGGAAGCAGGTATATCTTCCGAAATGCACTTTGTAGAGCTTGAAACAAAATGTAGTATTGCAACAGAATGTTTTAAGAATGCTCGTACAATTTGGGGTGAGGAATGTCTTGTTATACCAGAACATTGCTTTGCTGTTAAAATGCAAGATGATAATATTCATATTTCTCATGAGCACGGATGCTTTGAATGGGTAGATTACTCTACAGCAAAGCAAAGGCTGAAATATGACAGCAACAAGGTTGCACTATGGGAATTGGATAACAAAATAAAACTTGGTATCATAGGCTGACAAAATTCAGTTCTCAAAAAAGTACAATAGGTTATTAATGAGGTTTTTAATTATGACTGAATCAGAAAAAGTAATATTAACCAATATGTGTATGGTATATCACGGTAATAGGGTTCTTGTTCAGAATAGGTTAAATAAGAATTGGAAAGGTCTTACTTTCCCTGGCGGGCATGTTGAAAAACACGAATCATTTACCGATGCTGTTATCAGAGAAGTTAAAGAAGAAACAGGGCTTACAATTTCATCTCCACAGCTTTGTGGCATCAAACAATGGCCTGATTCTAAATCAGTACGATACATAGTTTTGTTTTATAAAACAGATAAGTTCGAAGGTGAATTAAAATCATCTGCCGAGGGTGAAGTCTTTTGGATGGATTTGGAAGATTTCAAAAAAGCGGAACTTGCACGTGATATGTTAGGTATGCTTGATGTTTTCCTTAATGATGATAAAAGTGAGTTTTACTATTATCACAACAAAATAGACGGTGAATGGAAATACGAAATTAAATAATATGCAAAATACTATTGCTGCTCTCACCTTTGTGGGGGCAGTTTCTTTTTGTCAAAATCGCCCCATAATGAAAAATAGTGAAATATTAATGAAAATTCATTTCTTTGAAATTTAATATTTTTTCAACAGAGCCATTTTTTGGTGCATTTTGCCCTTAATACTACGGGCAGAATGCACCGATTTTTGATAGATTTTTTGCTGACAGGGTGCTGTTCATTTTGCAAATTTCTATCGTCTGATTTGCCAAATTTGTATTTTTACGAGCCGAAGAAGAAATGCGTTGTGTTCATCAGCTTTTCGCATTCAGCGAACCGCCTTATATACTTAAAGTTACTGCTAACTTAATTAAAGAATATTTTTCTTCTTCTCGGTTGGTATATATCTCAGTCTTACTCTGCTCAGTCTTATTACTTGCGACTTTTACGGTGACCTGATGCGTGTTTTCGGTATATCTAAAACATACAGCTTTGCAGGCTTGCCCTTACCTTGATATTTACGGTGGAGCAAATTATGTTTTTCAAGCTCACGCTGTAGCCTTGTTGCTTTGTCGTGTCCACAACCGAGTATTTCACTTGTTTCGGCAATAGTGTAAAAGATAAACACCTCACCGTTTTTATCACACCATCCATTCACGGCTGACAAGTTCATTCTGTCGAGCATCAAGCCGTAAAGCAGTTTTGCTTCAGCAGATAAATCCTTGTATTCATCTGTAAACAACACCTTGGGCATTTTGAAAAAAGTTTCATTGTCCACTGTCTTTCACGCTCCTTTTTGATACATAATTGCAGGATATAACCACAGCCCTGAAACTCTGCTTGCAGCTGTTAACACATCTCCTGCAAAGGCTGTTATAACAGATTCTGTTTCGTTCATTCAGGAACAGGCTCCATTCTGATTTTTTACTTTTGGTTATCCTTGGAATAACTATCACACTCCTTTTTACTGTAGCTTTTCGGGTTGATTTTTGGTGATTTTTTCCTCTGTAATGCGTCTTGTTTTATCGGTAGGGTAATTTCATTAACCACACATTAAAAGTCTTTTTTGCCGTTTCACCCGAAATAGTTCCTGCCCCGGAATCTCACCGCAACGTCTTCACGCTCGCTCTTACGAGGTCTTGGCGTGGTATCACTTTCGGACGGTCATTCAGTTGTCAAGTTGCACGAGAGAAAAACATCCCTCAAGGGGTAAGGGTTTAGAAAGGCAAAAACGAAAGCAAATTTGAAAACTTTTTTATTTTCGTTAAAATTGCACAAAAAAAGTCCTCACCTCCGATGAACAGAGGAAAGGACTTTTATCGTTGGTATCACGCAAGACAAATAAAAAACACCGCAGAAATAAGTACAGATCGCCTCTGTTCTTATCTTCATACGGTGCTTGGGTAGTCAATAAATATTGCTCCGCTTACGCGCTACAAAGTTATTAAATATTGAATTGTGTACTAAGTATACAGAACTGATACATACTTGTCAATAGCTTTTTCAAAATAAAAGTTCGTGTTGGTGAAAAAAATAAAGTTCTATCTCCAAATTGATAGAACTTTATTTTTTTCTGTTAGTGTCATTCCTATAAACTTTCCAAATGCATTTTATAGAATTTTGCTTTAAATGTCTGAGTACCGTTGAATGTACTGTATTCTCCAAAATGGTCGAATACTAAACCGCACTTTTCCATAACTCTGCCCGAAGCAGGATTATCAACAGCGTGGTCTGCAACAAAGTTTTTTATGCCGTGTTCTTTATATGCAAATTCTATCATTCTTTTTGTAGCCTCTGTGGTTAAACCTTTGTTCCAATAGTCTGAACGAATGTTATAACCGAACCCCCACTCGTCAGGATTGCCTTTGTGTGGACCTATGCTACCACTGCCGATTAGCAGATTGTTTTCTTTAAGCACAAACCCCCAATGAAAATTACTGTCATCGGGGAGTATTACATTTATCCAATGCAATACTTCTTCTGTATTTTTGTAAAGATTATACGGCATAAACCTATTGACTTTTTCATCACTCAACCACACAAAAGCCTCGTTTGCATCATCCTGTGTAATGGGACGAAGAATCAGCCGTTCTGTTTCAAGAACAGGAGTGTTTAGTATATATTCTATTTGTTTTTGATTCATTACTGACACTCCTTTCCATTCAGAGTTTTATAACGGCATCAAGGCACAATTCAAGAGCATATCTGAAAGAATTTTTACCCCAATTTCGTTCATCGTAGTTTTCTGTGTCTGTAAGTGTATCTGCAGTAAATAAAATGCAACCCCATACTACTTTACGAAAAGCTGAACACGCTGCAAGTGCTGAACATTCCATTTCTACAACTTCGCAACCCTCTTGCTTTCTGTAGGCAATTTTTTCTTTGGTTTCACGATAAAATCCATCTGTTGTCCATGTTATTACCTCACGATATGGAAGTTTGTTTTCGGAAATAGTCTTTTTAATTGCTTTTAACGAATCCTTATTAATCTCAATAAACCTTGATGGCTTCATATAGTGATATGATGTGCCTTCATCTCGCAACGCTTTATATGGAACAATAAATACATTTTCTTCAAAATCCGTCAGTGCACCGCAACATCCACCTGAAATTATTTCCCGTACGCCGTATCCGATAAGCCAGTCTAAAATTTGAGTTGCAGCAGATGCTCCTACAGGTGCCTGACAAAGACAAACATTTTCTCCCTTATGATTTACAACATATATAGGGTAGTCTTTTGTTTCCGATGTAAAGGTACTGACTTGAACGGCATTATGTTCTTTAGCATATTTCTCTATATGTTCATCTAAAAACGCAAAAACAGCCTTTTGGGGTAACTTAAGATTCAATTTTCCGTGTGTTGGGTTAATAACCTGTGTTTCATCTGTATCAAATTCAAGTATAGGTATTTCATTTTTTAGTATCATTGTTTTATCTCCTTTCTCAAAACATCAAGGGTGTGGTGTGACATGCCGATTAAATCCTGTATTTCACAGGTTTTGAAATGGTATCTCAAGTATAAATCATAGGTTTCGTCATCCATTTTATCAACGGACTCTTTCATATGGCAAGTATAACCGTCAGCAGCAACGAAATGCAATCGTTGTACACCAAAACTCTTTGTTAAATCAAATATTTCGTTTTTGCTATACACCTTAAAAATACCATGTGGTGGAAAATGTGCTTCAAGTGTAACAGGGTCAAATTCGCCGTCTTCAATCAGTTTGTCAATTCTGTTATTCTTGAAACAACAGAACATTGAGGGCTCAAGCATACAATATGCAATAAAGATATATCCGTCAGGCTTTGTGATTCTGATTGCTTCCGATAGTGCTTTTTTCTGCTCTTCAAATGTATAGAGGTGATACATAGGTCCGAGCAAAAGTGTTATATCGTAGCTGTTATCGGGATATTTAGATAAATTCAGAGCATTACCTTGTTTAATTCTGACATTTTCACCGGGCAATGTTTTAGTTTTAAAAACCTCAATATTGTGTTCAATAAGCTCCACGGCATCAACCTCGAAACCCTTTTGAGCAAAGAAATGAGAGTATCTGCCTGTTGCAGCTCCGATTTCAATAATCTTCATACCGTCTTTCAAGTATTGTTCAATGTATTTCACAGTTGTAAAAAATTCAACTTTGCCGTGCTTGGATAAAAGACGAACATCTTCATCATGAGTATTGTAATAATCAACAAGATAATCTCCTGTAATTTCGTGGTGCTTTTTGAAAAGTTTCTTTTTGATCAAGTTAAGTAATTTCATAGAAAAATCCTCCTCTTTATATAAAAAATAAACGGTGTAAGTTTCTGCAGCAACTTACACCGTTATAAACATATGGAAAAATAATATTATCTATCCCAAAATGAATATAGAGGTATAAGCCTGCCCATTGATGAATGATAATCATCCTGTGCAAGCCAATTCATATCCATATCAAGATTTTTGAGAAGATATGCGTTCATAATAATACCTCAAATTGAATTTTGACAAGAATAACACAAAAGTATTGCTTTGTCAAGTTTTTAATTGCTGTCAGGTGCAAATTAGCTCATTTTCAATAATTTCTCTTGCCCTTGCCTCAATATTCTGCATGCGGAATATCCACTCCATCTGATTTTCTTCTTTCAGTTGCTCTGTTACACCTTTAGCATTTTTCATTTGCTAAACAAGAAACTCGTATTATACAAATTTTAAATTAGCATGTTTATATGACTTAATAATTATTAACAAGGTTTGATGTGTTTTCTAAACTCTATCTCAAACGCAATATTTCCTGCAGAAAAAACAATTGTACTAATAAATATAATGGATAAAAACATCATTATTATAAATTCTTTTACTATCAACACATGCAAAATGAATTCCGTGCAAAGACAGATTACGCCATAAATATAAGTAACGACAGTAAAAAGTATAGCAATATAAAAGCCATATTTTATCATAATATAATACGGCTTATCTCGAAGATAACACTCATATTCAAACATGCTTTTTTGCTTTTTCTTTTCCTTTTTGCTCATACAATCACCCTAATATCTTTTTATTACCATAATCGTATATACGGGTTACTTTGTGACAGAAAACATATAAATCTTTTGTCACAAAGTGTCATTTATTTTCGATTTATATTGTATGGGATGATGTTAATTCATTCGTTATTACAAAGGTGCTCGGGGTTATTTTATGGGTGTGTTAATTGATAAAAATATAGATAGTAAAGAAAAGGTGAAATCAACCGTTTTGGAATTCCTTGAGAAAAATGAAATTCCATATAGTTTAACAGAAAACGATGCTTTTGAGAGTATCTGCATAGATTTGAATCTTGATGATACATTTAAAAGCGATTTTTATTATGCTTCATTAACGATAGAAACAAGTGATAAAGATGTTTGCAAAGTTTATCCTTATGAAATAATGTATGTTGCCATAGAAGATAGAGAATCAGTTCTTTACTTAATTGATAAGAAAGTAATCAGAACTAATTATAACATATCCCATTGGGAAGAGGTTTTGTCATCAAGATGTTTTAAAAGGCCTCATCATAGCTATATCGTTAACTTGAATTATGTCACAGAAGTCACTCGAGATTATGTATATTTAAAATATAGAAGCAATCAGTACTCTATTTATACGTCTCAAAGAAAATTTGCAAAATTTAAGAAAGCATTTTTAGACTTTGGGAAATTGAATAAATACAAATAAAGAACATTGTAAATAATAACCTTTAAAAATCAACTATTGTTAGGACGACACAGAATAAATCATCCGTTGTGGATTACAGGACACACAGTTCGTTGAATTCTACCGTCAATATGAGGACGAAAAAAATGAAAAAAGCCGTGAAGAAGCTGCTTTTGACAACAGCTCACGGACTGACGATTTGAGAATTAAATTTGAGTTAGCAAATCTTGTTATGGATGCCTTTGAACATCTGACAGACTACATAGAAAAATCTATAGTTGCGGCACATCCTGGCTTCTGTATGGACTGTTATTCAGCAGAAGAACCTGACTACAACGACTTTGATTATAAAGGTAACTCCATACTTAAACCGCGTAAAGGTAAACCGTTTGTTGATATTGTAGTTGACCATATGCTCTCCTCACCTGCAACTGCTGATCAGATTTACAGAAAAGTGTTGGAGAAGATATGAAAAGAGTAATTGGAGAGTAGGATGAAGGAAGCCATCTTTTTAGATGGTGTTTATTTAGTTCGAATATTTTTCTAATATTTGTAAAATATTTTCTTCTAACACATCAAATTGTTTTACAACCTTATATTTTTTACCAATCACTTCTAAGCCGGTATCAATATATTTAACATTTTTAATTGGTTGTAGCACAAATAATTGTTTTCCATAGTTTTGATAACATTCTTTATTTAGGCACTTTTCAATTTCTTTTACCGGAAAAGACCATATCCCCAAACCATATTTACTGTCTTTAATAGTATTTGATGTTTTAAGTTGTTGTTCGTAATCAATCCATAAAGCATTATGTTTCTCTCGCTCTTGGGATTTAATTTCTGTTTTACTATAGAGTTTAAGTAAATATGTATGGTTTAACTCTCTTCCTTTGAGAAGACGTTTTTTGTACATCTTTAATTTTTTTACTAAGCTTGTATACGATAATTCTCTAATTGTTTTAAACAGAAAATCTACGGTTACTTCAAAGTGATTAAAACCAATCAAATCATTATAGAATTCTTGCTTATGTTGGTCATTCAAAATTATTCGTGTATCTTCCTGTAATCGTGTTAGCGTGATTATTATGGAATTGTTTTTGATTTTATAATTACATACAGCTATACTTTCTATAACCAATAGTTTAAGTTTATGCTCATCAATATTGTTGTAATATATAGTTTTAATTTTTCTCATTTACTTTCACCTGTATTTATATGAAATTGCGATGATAAGAATTAATATGCTATTTGGGGATAATTCATTTTAAGAACATAATATATATCCTTCTTCATTTCAACAACTGCATCTCTTACGCTATTCAGATATTCCTCTTTTGTGCAGGTGCTTCGTTCTTCATCACTCATATGTGTATATAGAATTCCTCTTGATGAGTTTATAATTGCACCAAGTCCATCAGAGTTGAAGCAAGGTACTATATCTTCGACACCGCCACCTTGCACACCGTAACCGGGAACAAGGAAATAGCTCTTTGGCATTATTTTTCTGAGTACAACTGCTTCTTCGGGATATGTAGCACCAACAACAGCACCGATTGAAGAATAACCGTATTTACCGACAAAAGATTCGGATTGTTTTGCAACATACTTTGCTATGCTCTGACTAATGCTAATGCCATCTTTAGTGATAACATCTTGTATTTCTCCTGAACTTGTATTTGATGTTTTGACTAATACAAAGATACCTTTATTGTTTTTCTTGCAAACATCAATAAACGGATTAAGACTCTCACTACCTAAAAACGGTGTTACTGTCAAGAAATCAACATCAAATGTTGATGTATATGAACCATCAAGAGTTTCAACAACACCAAGATGACCGTCAGCATAGGCTTTTGCCGTATTCCCTATGTCATTCCGTTTTGCGTCTTCAATTACAACAAGCCCTTTTGATTTTGCATAAGCAACAGTTTTTTCAAATGCTACAACACCATAAGAACCATATTTTTCATAGAAAGCCATTTGCGGTTTTACAGCAGGTACAAATTCTGCAACCGTATCAATTATGTCACAGTTAAACTTATATATTACTTCTGCAACAGCAGACAAAGGATTTATGTTGTCGTTATTTATTTTATAACAAGCAGGTATTTTACTTGTGTCAGGGTCAAGACCAACTACTGTTGGATTTTTTGTTTCTATTGTTTTTTCAATCAGCTTATCAACAATATTCATAATTTATAACCCCTTATAGCAATCTCTGTACTCTTTGAGTTTTTCGGTGTAGTCACCTGCAGAAATAACACAGTTATCAACTGCTTTAATTATATCATCAAGATTAACAATAGGATGAATTTTTACTCCATACCGTTTTTCAATTTCGTGTTTTGCAGAGAATGACGAATGTTCATCTTGTTCCATTCTGTCAACACAAACAACAATATCAGATGGATATTTACCTATCTGTGATTTTATATTATCAAGAGCCGAACGCAAGGTTTTACCTGATGTGAATGCATCTGTAATAAGCGTTATATTCTTGGACTCAAAAGCCTCATTTTCAATATTGAAATCTACACAATGCGATGTATCTATACCGTAATTGTTAAATAAAGTCATACTTGTTGCAATTACAAGAGGTATTTCGCGATTATCAATACCCACAAGGCAATTGCTGTCTATGTTATGTTCTCGGATACACTCAGCATAAAATTCTCCGAGCTTTGATATCTGACTACCCGTAAGATTGTATCCGCTATGAATTAAATAAGGCGATTTTCTGCCACTTTTCAATGTGAATTCACCAAATCTCAACATTCCGTTATTCATCATAAAGCGTATAAATCTTTCTTTATAATTTAATGCATCAAGGCGGTAATTAAACAATTCATCCATTGTGATACCGAAATATCTTGCTATCACAGGTAATACTGAAATATCCGGTACAGATAAATGATTTTCCCACTTGCTCACTGATTGAGAAGAAACAGACAACGCATCAGCCAACTGTGACTGTGTAATATTCTTGTTCTTTCGTAAAGAACGGATTTTAACACCAATTAACATCTCACAACCTCCTTTGTCGCTTATTGAAAACATTATATCATAATTTCAACAGCTTTCAATGTAGCAAATGGATAGTTTTTTACAACTATTGAGATATATTAGAAAAAGGTGTACCCGAAGATACACCTTAAAAAGTCATATATATATCAATTCGTTATTTACAAATTCTCTTGCCCTTGCTTCAACATTCTGAATTCGGCAAACCCACTCCATCTGATTATCCTCTTTCAGTTGCTCAGTTACACCTTCAGCCTTTTTCATCTGCTCAACAAGAGTATCAAACATATCTCTTGCCTGAGACTCAATCTCGGCACAATGCTGATAAAGTTTACCTTGAGTAAGTAGTGTTGTAAATAACACCTTCTTGTTTTTCAGCAGATAATCTTTGCGCAACATCCCCCACTTGCCAAGAGTGATATTTGCTTCTTCTGGCGGTAAGATAAGATTCGGGATTAAATAGTCACCAACCTGACGGTATTGAATTGTGTTTTTGTTTGACATAAAATAGCCTCCTTTGGTTTTGTAACTTCATTGTACAAATTAAAGGAGGCTTTGTCGAATGTGTGGATAAAAAACGATGCAAACAGGTCGAAAAATAAGCGTTTTTGTCGAAAATCAAAGCATTTTTGTGAAGTGCATTGTGATTGATAATCAAATAGAATATATTGATTATGTATAAGTGTATCGACTAGATTTCGTACATTTGACATATCTTAGCTTTTCAAAAAGGTGTTGCTTTTTTGTAACATTGTGAATGATTAGTTTATTTGATGCTTCGGAGGTTATTTTATGGAACAAGTTAAAACTGTAAACGATTTCAAAGAACTCATATCAGTAATAAAGGAGTACACAAAAGAACAACCTGATGGTACAGAAATTTGGTTTAGAGGCCAAAATGATTGTAAATATGGATTAGTTCCAAGTTTATTTCGATATAAAAAGGGGGAAGAAAAAGAACGTGAATTATATGAAACATATAGAAAATTTTCTTATAAATTATCGTTTGCGCGACAAAATGATTGGGAGTTACTAATAGATATGCAACATTATGCAATTCCTACAAGAATACTTGATTGGTCAGAGAATTTGGGCGTTGCTCTTTTTTTTGCTATAACAAATCATGCCGATAATGATGTGGCTATATTTTTGCTCAATCCATACAAGTTGAATATATATTCAAAAAAAACAGATATTCCTTATGTCACTGCTGAAGACAAACATTTTTCTTATGAAAATGTTTATTTAAATAAAAAACCATTTTCTGCGATTTATCCAATAGCTATAAAAGCAAATTTTACTAATGATCGTATATTAGCACAAAGAGGCATGTTTACTGTTCACGGAGATAATACCAAAGGCCTCGAGGAGTTATGCAAAGATGCTGTAATAAAAATTATAATTAGTAAAGAAGCGATTCCGGAAATTCTTGAATTTTTAGATTTTGCGAATATTAATGAGTTTACTGTTTTCCCAGATCTGCATGGTTTGGCAACACATTTTAAGAAAATTTTAGAGTAAATAACACCTACTGTGAGAGGAAGTCTTAAACATGAAGTATGTTATGTATTTAGAAGCAAAAAATATTTTGACTGATTACGTAAAGTGTTCTAAATTAATTGAGTTGTTTAGTGAACAAAAAACAAAAATAGATGTTAACAAATTGAGTGATTTATTAAGACAAAAAATAGTTAGTATAAAGAGATGCCATAATAAAAATTTACCTTTTGCCAAATTAGAGGAACCATTACAAGACAATAATATTTTATCCTCTGTCGAAGATATAGATGAAAACATATTGTTGAATAATTCATCAGAAATCCTTAAAAATATTCATTTTCATATCAGAATACATTTTGAAAAAGAAATAAATATTATTAATTTACATTACTTGGTGCTTTTATTACAAATGCATAACTATTTAATTGATGAACATAGACTAAGTGTTTTTTTAGTTCCTAGAACAGCTTCTGAATATCCCTTTAAAAATGAATTAGAAGAAACCGATGTCGAAATTTATGAAAAATCATCAAAATATTTAAGGACAATTATCAGTAAAGAAAACCAAGGCATAATATATGGTGTAAGTCGAGAAAAAAAAGACTTAAACGACACAATTGTTAAAGCATTGAACTTTAAAGCAACAGGCAAGGAAGAAGATTGTTTTCCAATAATGTTGTTTAACGGAACAGAAAGTGGCGATCAATCTACAATTGATAAATATATAAGTTTTAATAAAGTATCTAGTGAAGGAAGAGTAAATACATTTTCTGCATCTGCAATTAACAACTTTCTTTTATTATTTAAAGACGAACTTGCTAAAGAATATTTTTTAATAGCACAAAAATTAAGAGCAAATGGTAGATTTGGTTTTGCTGATTGCGAAAATCCTCATCTTGCATTATGCGATTATATTTTCGAGGTTTCTTTTTATACATTAAAATCAAAATTTAGTAATTGTAACCTTAACTTATCTGATTTTCAAGATTATATTTATGATAAATTGGGCCATTCCACATTATTTTGTTTTGCAATTTTTAGTTTTCTTTTGGATATTGAAAAATCTAATTCTATAAATTTTGAAGTAATTAGAAAAAACATCTCTAACTGTATTAACCAATCAAACGAAATATCAGATGGTTTATATCAAATAATACAAAATTCTTTATTGCATTCACAAAAAAAGATTTGCTTAGTCTCAATGTCAAATTGTATGATAACAGATAAAAATGGAAATACGAATAAAAGCCTTAGGATTATAGTCTCAGATTTAAGTGAAGACACCATATTAGATACCTTCCAAAAAAACTTATCTAATGAAGAAAAATATTTGAAATCTGAAGATTATATGGTTTTCTTATCTTCAGCCGATATTAATAAAAAATATCAAGAACTACAGAATAAAATGTTTAAGATAAGAAATGATTTTTTTGCAAATGATTTAGGATGTTTTTTTAACGATTTTTCTAATGCAGATGATACTGTTAAGAAAAATTGGTTTGCATTTCGCCAAGTAGATACATCAGCGCATATCGGATTAGCGTTATTTGCAAATTCAATAAAAAAAAGTAATGGTATGTTCCGCGTTCGCAGTAGTAAAAACTACTATGACAAAGATAATATGGGACAAAACTATTCTTTTGGAGAACTACCAAACACAGTGAATCATATTGGTTTTCCTGGAACAGAATTTGAATTATATTTGCCTATACACATTGAATATGAACTTGAAAGACATAATATTACTCAATTACACAGCTTTAATTATAACGAAAGCTACGAATCATATGCAAAATTTTTAGATTTTACGTATACTCCGATAGCTTCTCCTGTAGATAAGAAACAATATAACAACATATATAAAAAGGCGGTAGAATCACATAAAGAGCTAAGTAAGTTTCAGTTACAAATGATTTGGTCAAACTATTGGTTATCAATCTTTAATAATATTACATTTAATATTGATAAAACAATTTTTTGTATTGATTATTCACACATTAGTTTTAACGAAAACTTTTTAAAATCAAATAATGCAGGAGAAATAATAATTAAAGGACTAATAGATGCTATCGGTATTTTTTCTTCTATACATAGTAAAAAGGAAATTTATCTTGCATTAATCAATGTTGATAAAAAAATCATGAATATATTTCAGCAAGTTACATCAACGCTTGCACTAAAACAGTTTCCTGAGAACCTTCAACTTTTTATTTCTGATAAAGATGAGAAAAAACAAATTCATCTATTAGGAAAGAATTATGGAATGGCAATTCAAAATGCTTATATTATTGCAATAGAAAACGGAACTAAAAATTACAGTGGAACAATATACTTTAATATTGGAAAAATTTTAATACCTTTTTACGACTTGATTCAAAACACAACATCTGGTGATTCAATAAAACTTATTCCTTTTACTAGCATTCTTGACTCAAAATTCAATAAGCATAAAATGTTTTTCAATAAAATAAGTAATATTGCAGAAGGTGAAATGATAGAAGGGAATGGTTATAAATTTAATAATACACATACTAAATTAGGTAATAAAGTTCATATTGATTCGTTCTATGAAATGTCTCATCTTTTCTATAGAACTATTATGGCCAATAATGTTGCATTTGAAATATTAAGAGACTTAAAGAAAAAAGTTGATCTAAAGAATGACAATCTTATTTTTTATGGCTACGCCTCCTATTCACAAGCAATCTTGATGTCATTAACAAAAATATTAGAAAGTTATCATTTAAACTGTGATGAAGAATGTCACGGTGAGGTTTCTTATGCCATTTATCAATATAACCCACAACGTGAATCTAATTTAAGTGAAATAGAAATATATCAAAGTAAGATTGACCAACAAAAAAAATCCTTCAGCAAAATTATACAAATTGTTCCAATTAGTTCAACATTATCAACTTTTTCAAAGATGTGGGCTAAGTTTAATAGAGAATGTAATTCAGAAAAAAGTTTTTGTTTGACACAAAATTATACCGTTTTTTGGGTGAGAGATCTTAACAGTAAAATAGAAGAAAAATGTGCCAAAGATGATGATAATAATCCTTTAAGGTTGTCTGAAATTGAATCGAGATATTTTAATGAGCCATGTAATTTATATGTTGATACAAAATTCCCTATTTTGAACAATATTGGGGTTAATTATATATTACAAGGATTTTCAAATTGGCAATTACCCGAATGTTGTGAACAGTGTTTTCCTGTAAATAATATATTAAATGAAATTCCATTAATCGAAACAGATCAAACTTCTACAGTACCATCGCAACAAATATATTTAAAAGAAATAAATAGTGAAAAAATAATAGCACCTTTAACTACTAGTGAAAAAAAGGCTTTGTGTTCACTATTAGGGCACATACATTATGGACATTTTGTTCGCGGAAAGAATCATTATCAATTTTTGGTAGATACTCAAGCTTATTTTGCTTCAGTTGCCGAAGACGTAAAAGAATGGTTGCATGAGCTTAAAAGAAGTGATACGTTCCTCCAGTCGTCTTCTCCTTGTTTAAATATTATATTTTCACCATCACATAATACAAATGTAGGTTTCTCCCAGTTTGTGAATGCATATTATTTTAATGGAACTGCTGAGATAATATCTATAAATGAAGATAAATCCTTCAGGTCGAATTTTGTGTGTGAACATATTACTATAAAAAGAACAATAGAGAAATTGTTTTCTGATTTTATGAAATCTAACATCGGATACGATTTTTTTGTTGATGCAAAACAAACTAATTATAAGCCAATTAGATTTATCTTTGTTGATGATAATTTAATAACAGGAGAAACTTTTAGAAAAGCGAGCAGTTTTTTGCAATCTTTAATACCTAATGAGTTGATTGAAATTTACGGAACAAATGTTTTTGATAAATGTTTTGTTTTATTGGATCGATTATCTTCTTCTAGCCAAAACTCATTTATTTTGCCCCACGAAAACTATCACGCTTTCTGTCATTTGGATATTTCAAATATTAGAAGACAGGGAGACTCTTGTATTGGGTGTAAGTTAAAGAAAAGTGCCAATAGATTATATAAAAGAAGTGCCACACAGTATAGCTCTAATTATTGGGCAAACAAAGTAAAAAAATATAAAGAAAATATATTCGAAAAAGCGATTTTTGATAATAAAAATTCGGAGAATAACACTTCCTATTTGAGAGCAATGTTATCACATATAACAAAAAACTTTTTAGATAAAGCTGTTGATGGAGACAACTGTTTTGAACTGATTTTAGCTCTGTTCAATCACTTAATGGGATATTCCGATTTTGATGATGTTTTTTCACCAGAACAATTAAATTATTTAAAATCATGTAGACATATAATCTATTTGGAATCTGGAGATTGTACTGCAAATTTATCACCACAAAAAATAAAAGATTATAAGAACTTAAGTAAAAAAGATATTGTTATTGGTTTGATAAAAATAATTTCTCGGCCTTTCTTCTCGTATAATCAATGTATTAAACGTGAAACACTTAAATTTACTATAATGTTGTGTGAAAGTATTTTATCTAGTGAAGATGGTTGTTGTTTACACAGCAAGCAAGGTTATTTGATCGCTAATAGGATAACAAGCCTTTTTGCAACTGATGAAGAAAAATTAGATTTTTTGAAAAACACCATATTGGAAGCTTTAGCGGATATGCATAGTACTTATCTTTTAAGAAAAAGTACAATGATAAAAATATTAAAGTTTATAAATAATATAAAAATTAATTCATCATGTGAATCCAAAGAAAATCAAAAATCTAAATGTATAATATATAACGAATTGGATGATAAGGCTAGTTGTGGATTTAATAAATTTGAGTGCTTTTTTCTTTTCTATTCAATATGTGTACAAAGAATAATTGATGAAAGTCCAGATGAAACACGTTCACTTTGGTTAGAACACTTTTTAATCACTGGTAATGATCAATATTCTAATGATTATAAAACGATGTCATTCGACGAAAATTGCACATCTTTTTATGATACAATTATATATGGGTGCAGCATTGATAATTTGAAAACGGAAGTTAAAAAAGCTTTTAATCTTTTTTGCAACGAAATATTTCTGTCAAATGGAAGAATACATTTTGATGGTATTGAACATGCTTATACTACAAAGTTAGAAGACGACAGTTATGATTCTTTAGACAATTATTTTTTAGATTACTGGAAAAATGTTCGAAATGTGGATAATTATTGGTTATCAAATAAACAAAAAAACTTTAAGCAATATAAATCATGTGCGCATATAAAACAAATCGATAAAAACTATGATATAACAAAAGAAATTAGTTTTTATGGCTTATTGTTTGATGAAGATAATAATTGCTCCAAAAAAGGTCGAGCATTAATAAGTGATAGATACAAATTGTTTTTAAGTAGAATAAGTGATATGTTAACATCTAAGTATAGCCTAAATCCAAAGAGTATTCGATTAGCACTATTAACTTGTTCTAAAGAAGAAGGTATACCGGATATTAGAGATTTAGAGTTCGTTGAAAGCTCTTTTTCAAGTGAGTATGAAAAAATGGATGAAGCTATAAAAAGGGATTCTAATTCTAAATATATAATCAAAAAAAGAGTGATTAAAGCACTAAGTGGTAAGGAGAATAGTCTGCTCAAAAAAGTTGGTTATATTGTAGAGTATTCGAATGGAGTTAAAAGCAATTTCGAACATTTTAATTTGAATGATAGTTTTGAAACAATCGAAAATACGAATCATAGAAAACCGTATTGTATTTTATGCTTCAACAACCCTTACCGTCAAAGTGACAGAGTATCTGGACACGAAACAAAGAAGATAGTCCCCGTTTATTTGTATATTAGTTTGGATTCTTCTAATGATTTTCAAAGAGAAAAATTACCGCTATTGCTTCTTAGAGACATATTATCCTTTAGAAATGGTATAGTTAAATATCTCGAGTGTGATTTTACAAGTGATGTTATGAAACGATACTCTTATTCTATAGATACAGAAGCGATTTTAAAGAATGAAAAAGTTATGAGTCATACTCCAATGGATCAAGACAAAAATGAGATTGATATATTAATATCTAACGATACTATATCAAAAATTAGTAAAGCGTATAACAATATTGACAGTAAGATAGTAAATGACATTAAAGATTGGACACTTGCTCGTAATTATTGTAATACAATGGTAGCTCGTCTTTATAATCGAGTATTTAGAAATATCAATTTGCCAATAAAGGAAATAATCTTAGAAAGCTTAAAAAGCGAAAACAGAGAAGCGTATAAGTTGTATATTCAAGAAAACTTGAACGATGGAAAAAGTGTTCCTTTAATTAATATTAATCAAATCTTGCCTTCTGACTCACAAGAAGAAGAAAAAGATACGATATTTAATTTGTTTAAAAAGCTTATTGAGTTTCAAATTGATTCGGAGTTGAGAAGTTGTCTTGCGTTAATATATACCGATATAGATGACATGTCATCATATGCTTATAACCTTGATTATATAAAAAGTATTATTTATCGAATCTGTTTTGATGCTCTAAGGTTTTGTTTTAATTCTGGTACAGAATACAATAATTTTGTATTAAGAATTGCGAACAATTATGAAAACAAAAAAAGACTTGAGAAAAACTGGACCAGTGATGAAAAATGTTTGAAGTACCTCAGTGATTCTTTTAGTCAAAGCTTATGTAAAATCGTTTTTTCTTTTGAGGAATGTACAGAGAGCGAGAACTTTGACTGGCTTGTAATAAAAAATGTTTTGTTTAAAACAGAGATTGATAATACAGGTTTTTTAAAAAAGAAATTAGAAGATCCATTGGATTTTACAGACGGGCATATGTCATTAATTACTGCTAAAGAGTATTTATCAAAACTTCTTACCACTAAAGATAGCGAATTGTTAATGAATATGTATAGTTATATTAAAGATGATAATTATAATTATTTTGTAACAAAACTACCTATAATAAAGAAAGGATTATGATTATTAGATGAAAAATGTTGTGTGGCTTGATGATAATTGTAAAATAATGCAAAATGTAATTTCACAGGTTATAAGAAAACTTTGGAGTAAAAATATTAGATCTGATATTTTTATTCTAGATGAAAAAATAAAAATGGAACTAGCTAATTCCATAGAAGAATCAACAATTAAAGAAATAAATCAATTGATATTAAGTGAATTTATTAAGTTTATGATTGCTGAAAACTGGACTACAGATGATAAGTTTTCTGAGATGTATCCATTAATTAACAAGAAAGGGTTTGTAGGTTCAAATAGTGAATCAAATTATCCGGAGGCTACATCAGATGTCGTAGTTAAGATTAGTGACATAATAGATAAAAAATACGAAATTAAAAATTTTTTTGATTGCTGGTTAAATTATAATTTACACATTAGTGGCGAAGTGGGTTCTATTGAAAAAGACAAACCTGAAGTCGATGTTGAGTCGCAAAAAAAAGAGGCAAAGCAATTTATAAAAAGTTTAGGTTTAACCCCTCAAGAAGATATAATATTAATCGATATGTGTCTGTTTGAAAATGATTATTTGCGATTGTTAAACTATATTAAATTCTCAGAAATTGAAAACGCATTGCCTCTATTTTCTATGCTATTATATAAATGTTTTTCCGAAGAAAAATTTAATGTATATATGTATAGTTCATATGTTTGTCCTACCGATTTGATTGATAAATGGAATCAATGTTATAAACATTTTTATAAAGCAGAAACAGATGTTGAATTTTATAATAGACGTGGTGAAGGGGTACAAGATAGAAATCAAAATATTGTAGATGTTATAATAAAACTTTGTGGAAGGATAGAAAAAAATGATAGCTAAAATAGAAGATAATCAGTTAACGGATATGTTTAAGATTCGCAAACTAATATCACAAATAGACGTTTTTAATGAATATCCGAATGTTAAACTTGATGCTAATGCTAAATTTGTTAAATATACAGATATAGGGTCACAGTACAAAATATTGGATTCAGACTCCATTTTTATGTTTTGTTCCGAATTGTCAAATGATAGGAAAGAAAATAAAATGATATCTGTAGATCATACACAAGACACATATATTTCGTGCTTTTTTCACAATAATATTGACTCAAATATTATTAACAGTAGTGATGTTTTTAGTCAGTGGATGAGTTACTGTAAAAATGGTGGTGCTGCTTTTGAGTTTTATTTTGGTCAAAATTTGTTTAATGAGGAAAAGGATATTGCAAAGTATGGCGACTTAATTGAAACTATGGGTGAAGTTGAAAAAAACAATTTTAATTTTAGTCTTCTTCATAAAAACCTAAAAGATAAAGCAGATTATGTTTTATATCCCAATTTCCCTTTTCAAGTGCAATATTTTGACGATTCTATAATAGGTACAAATGCTGAAATATATGAAAAACTCTTAAAAAGTATTGTGGGAAAGTGTAAATCAAATTTGGACATATTATTACCATATTTAAAGCATAGTGGATTTGTTCAAGAAAGTGAAGCACGGTTAGCTTTTATAAACAAAAATAATTGTTTATCTAATTGTATAAAATTTATGGATAAATCAAACGGTGCAAAAATACCCTACATAGAAGTAAAATTCGGCAACAATGATTATAATTATAAACCGTGTGAATTTTTAGGTATAAAACCAGAAAAATTAAATGAGGGAGAAGTAAAAAAACGTTTACAATCCTTTTCGCCATTAAAACTGAGTTCACAATATCCTATAATTGTGCCGCAAGGACATAATCAAGAACAGGTGTTTAATATTGTTGAAAAGGTAGTAAATGAAATAAACAAGGATAGACCTAGTTATCAAAAAATAAAGATTATATGTCAAGGACATTTGCCTATAACCAAAATAACGCTTGCTCCTACTGAGGACAGAAAAGAACAACGCAAAATGATGGAAATATACTGTAAGAGTAAATATTGGTTACGAAATGTAGAAATATGCGAGTCGATTATTCCCTACAACACAACAAACAATAACCATACCTAAATTAATAGTCTAAATTGGTTTATATTATAATGCGTTTTTGGATGCAAGCGACTTTTTGTGTTTTTATTATATGAAAAAATATAGTCAATATAATTTGTGTTTTGTATAGTATAAAAATAATTTAGAATATAAAATAACGAATGATTGTGTTCAAGTAAGTGTTTACTATGTATATAGTAATGCCATTTAAAAAATAAATCATTAAAATCTCATTCTATAGGTGCATATAAGTAAAATTTAGTGGGGTGCGTTTTTGGGTGGATTGGGAGAGCGTTTGACTGGCAGTCAAGAGGTCATGGGTTCGAGCCCCACCGTCTCCACCAAAGCTCCGTACACATTAGTGTGCGGAGTTTTATTATGTATAGCTTTATTGAAACACTGATGTATTTGTGTTACAATCTTTACAGTAATACATCTGACGGATATACAGACAATGTTAATAAATATTAAGGAGAAAAAAATGAAGCCTAATATTATTCTATATTTTTCCGATCAACAGCGCTGGGACACTCTGAACAGCAACCTTATGCCTAATGTCTGGGGATTAGGAGAAGAAGGAGTGCTGTTTGAGAATTCTTTTACTTGCCAGCCTGTTTGTGGCCCTGCCCGCGCCTGTTTGCAGACAGGTCAGTTTGCAACTGAAAACCGTTGCTATTGGAACGGGATTGCTTTGAAAGAAGATACAAAAACTTTAGCTGATTATTTTAATGAAAATGGCTATGATACAGCGTATATCGGAAAATGGCATCTTGCTTCAGACCGTTATTCAGGCATCGGTGTTCATTGCGAAAAAACAGCTGTTCCTAAGGAAAGACAAGGCGGCTATAAATATTGGCGTGCGTCGGATGTTTTGGAGTTTACCTCGCACGGTTATGACGGATATGTTTTTGACGGTAACGGTAATCAGATTGATTTTAATGGTTACAGAGCGGATTGTATAAATGACTTTGCGGTTGAATATGTAAATAACCATAGTGGCGAAAAGCCTTTCTTTATGTTTGTTTCACAACTTGAGCCACACCACCAGAATGACAGAGGTCATTTTGAAGGACCGACAGATAAAGTTGATGATTTTCGTGACTATCCTTTACCGGAGGATTTAACGTTTCTTAAGGGTAATTACAAAGAAGAGTATCCAGATTATCTCGCTGCTATTCATTCCCTTGATGAAAATGTCGGAAGGCTTGTTAAAGCCTTGAAGGATAAAGATTTGTATGATAATACAGTTATCGTTTACACAAGTGACCACGGTTGTCATTTTAAAACACGAAATGCTGAATATAAACGCAGCTGTCACGATTCGAGTATACATACACCCCTTGTTTTTGGTGGCGGTGCCGTAGATAAAGGCGGGATTATGGATTGTCTTGTCAGTCTTATCGACATTCCTCCTACGCTTCTGAGTCTTGCAAAAATTGAGATACCGAAAGCCTATTCCGGAAATATTCTGCCTGTTAATAGGCAAGATGCTCCTGAAAGAGATTGTGTTTTTATTCAAATCAGTGAATCACAAGTCGGCAGGGCAGTACGAACAAAGGATTGGAAGTATTCTGCCAAAGCACTCGGACCGGGAAATATTAAACATAGTGCGCGGATTTATTATGATGATTTTTTATATGACCTGAAAAATGATCCTAACGAAAGACATAACCTTGTAAATGATAAAGAATACTTTGATGTCTTAAGAAAAATGAGAGAGTTACTTGCGCACGAAATGGTTAAAGTCGGTGAGAAAAAACCGATATTTTACAAGCCTTTAAAAGCAGATAGTTTTTAACCTTTATGCGGTTACTGAAAATACGGAAAGTGTATCTGGGTATATTAAAGCTGTACCGTTTTGTGATTGAAGAGTTTTGATAAAGCTTGAAGTGGAGAATATGGGGTGCGTTTTTGCGTGTGTCGGGAGAGCGCTTGAATGGCATTCAAGAGGTCATCGGTTCGACCCCGACCGTCTCCACCAAAAAAACCGTACACATTTGTGTACGGTTTTTTTATCCAATTTGCAGGATTACTATATCATCAGCCATAGAATATGTATTTTCATAATTATATTGAATAAAAAGCCGAGTGGTTTCACTCGGCTTTTTCTGCGCAAAAATCTATCAATAATTCTATCATTTGTTTGTCTTTGTTAGAAAGTTTAAAAAACTTGTCAGACAAGATTTCAATATCTTTTGGAGTTTCTTGAGCTGTCAAAATATAGTCACAACTCACTTCAAGAATCTGACTTAATTTTATTAAGTTGTCAATTCGTATAGCTTTATTCCCGCGTTCAAGATTTGAAATCATTTGAATTGATACATTCATCATTTCGGAAAGTTGTTCTTGTGTATAGCCTTTTTGTTTTCTACGAGTTTGAATACGCTTGCCAATTAAAATTAAATCCATTTCACTCATATTTACACCTCGCAAGTAAGTCTATAGAATAATTATATGAACTTTTAGATTAAAAAATAAGCACTTGCAGATTGACTTTATTAACCTAAAGATGTATAATTGTATCAAAAATAGTAAAAGGGTGATGAAAAAATGGCACAAAACTTGAATTTTACAACTTGTCCAAAATGCAGAATGGGATATTTGCAGTCTGTTTCTGAAAGAACAGGTGGATTTAGCGGAGGTAAAGCAGTTCTTGGTGCTGTTATTGCCGGCCCAATTGGTCTTGCAGCAGGTGCATTAGGTAAAAAGAAGGTTACTTATATGTGTAATCGTTGCGGTTATGTGGTAGAAAAATAAATTTGGGGGTTATAACAATGGCAGATGCAAAAGCTATTCTTCAGGAAGCTGAAATATTATATAAAAATGGTCATTATAATGAGGCTGCTTCAAGCTGCATAGAAGTTATCGAAACAGGGGAGTGCATCAAAGAGGCATATTTGTTGTGGGCTAAAGCGTATTTGTTTTTAATACCTATAACAATGGCTGAAGACGAACAATATACAAAAACTTTTTATGATGCGATTTTAAAATCTGTTTCAAATGCAGAAACAATTGAAGAAATGTTTGATATTGAGTGTGAATTGTGTTCCGCGGTAAATGAATGGGAAAAATATAATTTGAAAAGGCAATTGGCATTCATTGTAGAAAATCCCACTACTAATAATTGGCGAGAGCATCTTGGCACTTGGGTGACAGCCGCAAAGATGAGATTATATATACAACTCAATGTGGTGAATTCTCCAGCTTTTAATAAGTTGCAAGAAATCTTGGGTGAAGATAAAAAGGCTTTGCGTGAAAAATATGGAAAAAGTACTGAAAATGGAATTACTGAAAGAGAAAAATGTGAGTTATATTTTTCATCTGGTTGTGAAATTTTCGCCCAAGCTTCTGCAATGCTTGAAAATTATAAACATACAAGTTCAGAGGCACTTATGGCGGTAAAAAATAAAATGATTGATATGCTAGTTCTTGCTCCTCTTGTTATGCAATGTGGCATAAAAGAGGGCATTCCTGAAGAGCTGGAAAGATTAAGAGAATACGCAAACGTTTTAAACTATTGTATAAATGCTCAGGTTTTTCCGAATGGCAAAAGAATTATACTGTTTAAAAATGAAGATACAAATATTAATAACGATGTAAATAAGTTGAAAAAGGTATATACACGCATTAAAGAGTTAGATGAGAGTTTTGTAATTCCTGAAATTGTAAAGCCTGAGCCAACTCCAGTACAGACTAACAATGGTGGTTGCTATGTTGCAACTGCGGTTTATGGTTCTTATGATTGCCCACAGGTTTGGACCCTTCGTCGTTATCGTGATGACACATTGGCTGAAACATGGTATGGCAGAGCATTCATTAAAACTTATTATGCAATCAGCCCTACTCTTGTTAAATGGTTCGGTCATGCAGAGTGGTTCAAGAAAATGTGGAAAGGCAAACTTGACCGTATGGTTGCTGATTTGAATGCGGACGGTGTTGAAAATACTCCTTACGAAGATAAGAATTGGTAACGAATATTATATAAACCGAAAGGGACGTCGATTTGGCGTCCCTCGATTTTTTATAAAATTATACAAAGAAGTCCATTGCAACCCTCATTGATTACTCGCTCAAGTGTTTCCTGGAATTTCATTCGTGCGTCGGTGGGAATATGGTAGAGCTTATTGCGAAGCCCCTCATTCACTAATTCGTTAAGTGATTTGCCAAAAATATTTGACTCCCAGATTTTATGTGGGTCATCCTGAAAACCGTCAAGAAGATAACGCACCAATTCTTCTGACTGACTTTCACTGCCCACAATGGGGGCTACTTCGGTTTGAATATTTGCTCGCATCATATGAATTGACGGTGCAGATGCTGAAAGACGCACACCATAGCGACCACCCTGTTTAACAATCTGCGGTTCTTCAAGAGTGAGCTCGTTGATTGTGGGCATTACAATGCCATATCCCGTGCTCTCAACCTCGTCAAGTGCGGCTTTTATGCGGGAATATTCTTTCTTAACTTCGGCAAGTTCTTTTAAGGTTTTGAGAAGTGACTGCTCATTGTCAATGGTAAGCCCAGTTGATTCTTCAAGGATTTTATAGAATAACCCGCCTGACATCTGCACATTAATCCATGCACTGCCCACACCTAAATCCATTGTGGCAATTCTCGCATCGGTTATGTGGTCGCACTCACAAAGGGTATCAGTCATAAGACTTAAATCCCTTACAAAATCAACCTTTTCAATGGCAGAAAGCACAGTTTTATAGGTTTCTGCTTTGAGCCAATGGTCGTTTGGCAGGCTTACAAGCCACATCGGTAAATCAATTCCGATTTCTTTTACAGGGAATTCAAAGAGAATCTGTGTTATAATTTCGGTGATTTCCTGCTCGTTCAGTTCAAGGCAGTTTACCGCCATAACCGGCACCTTGTATTTTGCTGAAAGTTCAAATGAGAGCTTTTGTGCCGCCTCGCCCTTTGGGTACATACAGTTTAAAAGAACAACAAATGGCTTGTTAAGGTCGCGAAGCTCTTTTATAACGCGTTCTTCTGCCTCTTCGTATTCCTCGCGGGGAATGTCACTTATACTGCCATCGGTGGTAATCACAAGACCGATTGTAGAGTGCTCGGTTATGACCTTTTGTGTGCCGATTTCTGCCGCCATATTAAAGGGGATTTCGTTTTCATACCAAGGGGTATGCACCATTCTCGGCTGGTCACCCTCAATATAACCCAGTGCACTTGGCACAATGTAGCCCACACAATCAATCATTCGCACATTGAATTCTGCGTTGTCGGGCAATGTGATTTTAACCGCATTTTCGGGTATAAATTTTGGTTCGGTGGTCATAATTGTTCTGCCCGCCGAGGATTGTGGTAATTCGTCAGTAGCACGCTGACGCATTTGTTCGTCTTTCATATTGGGAAGCACAACAGAATCCATAAAACGCTTTATAAATGTGGATTTTCCCGTTCTTACGGGACCAACCACACCAATATAAATATCACCGCCCGTGCGGGTGGCAATGTCGTTATAAATACTTGTATTTTTCATTATAAATCCCTCCTTTAAGCCATTGGTATGAGCAATTTGCATTTTCTATCAGTAGCGGTGGCATCAATATTGTTTTCTCTTGCAATCGCCTCAACAGTAGTGTTGTATTTTCGGGCAATATCCCAAAGAGTTTCACCTGCATCGGCAAAATAAACGGTGAGAGTGGCACTTTTTACTGATTTCGGGCAGGAGGTGTCAAGCGAAATATCGGTGATTATGCTCTTTTCTTTTTCGCTGAAAACAAATCCGCAAATTTGAAGTTCAACGCGAACATCAAGGTGGTCGTTATCACTTAAAATATAGCTTGAAGCGGTTGCAACCGCGTGGGGCTTGCAAGTGAGAACGCAATCACATTGAATATTGCGTTTGTATTCATAGGGGATAAGCCGTTGAGCGAATGCAATATCACCGTTGCGGTCACGGTAGATAATATCCGCCGTGATTTCGCCGTTTATCGAAACGCCGTCCTCATTAACTGAAAAAACAGAGGATGCATTCCCACAGTTAAAGCTTAAAATTTCACTCATACCCGTGGTTGAAAGGTCGCAAACACCACGGCAAAGAAATGTGTCGTCAATTTTTTCTTCAAGGCAGGGCAGATAAACAGTTGAATGGTTAATTTCTGTTTCGTATTTTGTTGAATAAGCATCACGAACTGAAGAAAGACTACGCACACAATAACCGAAAGCGGAAAAATTGAGTGAGGCAGAAACATCAAGATAATTTTTATTGCCTGCTGAATCAAATCTTGGTCGAACATCAAGTGAAGAAACAGAAAGTTGAGCATCAATTTCGTGATTTTCGGCAACATCAGGGGCTTCGATAATCTGGTTTATGTTTATGATATTGTCGAGTGTTTCAATACAATGACTTTCTTGACCTTTAAAAACTGTGCGAAGAATTATCTGTGCCTTTAGGAATAATTTATCAGAAATAACCTTTAATTCATCAATTGTGGTGGTGGCTTGAGTTGAGATAATTGCTCCGATTTGCTCCTCAAGTGAATCTGCGTTAAGGGTTTCTGTCACATTAAAGCATTTTTGTACCACGCTTTGCAAATCACAGACGGTCATTTCTTCTTTTCGGCAGGTGAGAGCACCACCCTGTGCCCCGCAAATAAGGTTATGTTGTTTTTTGAGTGTAGCTTTTGCAAATATACTAATTGCACCATGTATTTCAAGCCTGCGTTGACCGGCTACGCGGTAGTTTATGTATTCGGTTTTAGCACCGACGAAAATCTGTGTGGAGTCAGCGGATTTGAGTTCAAGTTGTTTGGCGAATTGTAAATTCTGTTCAAAGCAATGAAGCTTACCATCACTGCATATATAGAGAATTCGCACTTTAGCGTCACATTCGGCGGTAATTCTGTCGCCCGTAACAGAATGTGATAGTACGCCCGGTGTGGCTATGCAACGCAGAATACGAACAATATCGGGCAGATATTCGGGCAGGGTAATATCGCAGTCTATGGGGTGCTCTGCACTGCCCTGTGCCATTTCTTCACAAACACAAATACAGTCTTTATGAGTATTAAATTCCATATAAACTCTCCTTTATCGTCTTTACATTTCAATTATATGTATGAGAGGGTGTGGAGTAATATGACTGTTTATCCAAGTTATACAATCCGTAGGATAATTTCATTTGTATTCTTAATGAAATATGACTTTGGAGTCATATGAAATTACTTCGTAATGAAATATTTGCTTTGCAAATATGAAATATCTGCCTGATGGCAGATATAATATTGTGAAATCAATGAAAATGTGCTACAATACCAATATCAATTCAAACGAGGTAAACTATGAAAATCGGTAATGTTGAAATAAATGGCAAGGTAGTTTTAGCCCCAATGGCGGGGGTGGCGGACAGAGCGTTCCGTGAGCTTTGCGTTGGCTACGGTGCTTCTTATGTTGTCAGCGAAATGATAAGCTCAAAGGGTGTGTCAATGGGTGACCGCAAATCAAAGGATTTAGCGTATTTGTCAGATGTTGAACGCCCCGCAGCCATTCAGATTTTCGGCTCTGACCCGCTTACTATGGCACAGAGCGTTGAACTTGTAATGGCATATAAGCCCGAAATTATTGATATAAATATGGGTTGCCCCGCACCGAAAATTGCGGGCAACGGCGGTGGTGCGTCACTTTCTAAAAATCCCGCATTGGCTGAAGAAATTGTAAAAGCGGTTGTTAATGCTTCGCCAGTACCTGTAACGGTGAAAATCCGAATGGGTTGGGATTTCGACAATATCAATGCAGTCGAAATGGCAAAAAGAGCCGAGAATGCGGGGGCAAGTGCAATAACAGTTCACGGCAGAACAAGAAATCAAATGTATGCACCGCCCGTAAACCGTGATATTATTGCCGAGGTAAAAAAAGAAATCTCCATTCCCGTAATCGGAAACGGAGATATAATTGACGAGCAATCAGCGGCAATTATGCTTGAAGAAACAAATTGCGATTTGATTATGGTTGGTCGTGGTGCTCTTGGCAGACCGTGGGTATTCTCACAAATTAATGCGTATTTAGAGCACGGCAGAGTAATTCCCGAGCCACCCGTTGCAGAAAAAATGCGTGTTATGATTAAACATATTGAAACTCTTTGCCAGTATAAAGGTGATTATGTTGGTATGCGTGAGGCTCGCAAGCACGCGGGCTGGTACACAAAAGGACTACGCGGTGCGGCGAATTACCGCCGCGAACTCGGCACTCTTGAAAATATGGAACAACTCAAAGAAATTGCATATAAGATATGTTTGGAAAATCAATAAATGCAAAATGAAGGGTCTGCGACGCAGATTATAAAAGGCAGTCCGTAAGGACTGCCTTAATTTTGCATTTTGCACTTTGCATTTAGAATTTAAGTGCGTCTTCGCGATATTCTTTCGGTGTTTTGCCTTTGATTTTTTTGAAAATCTTGGTGAAATAGTTTACGTCGAAAATTCCGCAATGCTGGGCAATATTCTGAATTTGCATATTTGTTGAAGTAAGCAAAAATGCTGCGTGGTCAATACGCTTTTTGGAAACATATTCTGTAAGTGTCATTTCGGTTTCTTTTTTGAAAAGTGTAGAAAGATAGCTTGCATTTACGTTCAGCATTTCTGCCAGACGGTGTAAGGTTAAATCAGAGGTTAAATCACTGTCAATAATGGTGATTACCTTTTGCACAAGAAGTGAGTAATTTTTCATTGAGTGGTTTTTAACAAGGGCACAATACTTGTAAATCATATCGTGCATCATATCAATCCCCTCGTGCACACTTTTTATTTTTTCGATTTTTCTTGCAAAGTCAGAGGATACTCCGTCAATATAGAACGGGTGCACACCGCCTTGCTCAACTGCTTTACGTAAAAGCACATTGGCAACAATCACATAGTTTTTCATATTGCGGACAGGGTCTTCAACTCTCATTTCAAGCATAAGCTCGGAGGAATTGCTTATCATCTGCTCTGCCTTGTGGGCAATCCCTTGGCTTACCGCTTGCATAAGTTTTTTCTCGCCCTCGTAACGGCTTTCGAGCATTCTCATTGCAAGTAACGGGTCGTCGATTCGCTGGCCCAAACGCTCAACAACCTCGGGAAAGGTTTTGTCACCGGATGTAAGGTTCAGAGTTTTTATCATAAATGCATCCATACTACCCCAAAGAGTTTCACCCAAGGTGTTAAAAAGTGAGGGTATAACATTGTTGTCGGCATAAACGGGTACAGTGGTATAATATTTTTCAATCTGATTACGAAGCGGTAGGGGTATGTCATATTGGTTTGATGCGTCAATCAGCATTTTTTGAGTAAACTCGCGGTCAATATAAGGACCTGCAATAAATGTTTCTTCTTTTTCACTTTCGGGCAGAAGAATAAAAATATAATTACAATTAAAGCTGTCGGTCAGTTTAAAAATCATATTATCGGTAAGCGTTTCGTGGCGGGTGCAGAAAAGCTGTTCATAATCTTCTGAAAGTCCTAACGAGTCACGAAGCCCGCGGTCTGCCAGACGGTAAGATTTGTCCCCCGCGGGAACAATGCAGGAGTTAATTTTGTAATTTGTAAGGATTTTGCGGAAGAAACTCAATTCTTTTTCGTAGTTCATAAAAACTTTCCTCATAAGTTAAATTATACCTATATTATCGTACAATTTTTGGTAAATTTCAAGATGTAACAAAAAAAATACTGTAAAAAACGAAAAAAATACTCACCTATTATGCCCTGTATGGTATAAAATATTGATGTATGGACATAGGGTAGAGTTATACTCATTCCAACATAGATTTAAAGGGGGAATTTTCACAATGGCAAAAGAGAAAAAACTCGATGCTAACGGTTACCGCAAGTTTGGTATGCTTGATAAAGTTGCATACGCTGCCGGTGATTTTGGTTGTAACATGAGCTTTGCCCTTAAGGGTACAGTTCAGACATTCTGGCTTGTTTATATGATGATGGAAACAGGCTTATTGTCAATCTTATTGTTGCTTGTTCAGGCTTGGGACGCAATTAACGACCCGCTTATCGGTGCATTAATTGATAATGACAAGAGAAAGTATAAGATGGGTAAATTCAAGACATACATCTTTATTGGTGCATGCGGATTGTTAGTTGCAGGTGCTGCAGTATTCCTTCCATTCCCTAATGCTTCAGTTGTTGTAAAAGCAATTTTGTTCGTTTTAGGCTATATTGTATGGGATGCTTGCTATACTGTTGCTAATGTTCCTTATGGTTCAATGCTTTCACTTATTACTGAAGATAGTGGTGAACGTGCACAGCTTTCAACATGGCGTTCAATCGGTTCAATGTTCGGTAACATCGTTCCTATGGTTGTTCTTCCAATGATTATCTGGGAAAAAGTTACTTACGACGGAACAGGTGATTATCACACAAATCCTCTCACAGGTGAAACATATAAAATTGGCGATGCTGTTTTAGACCCTCTCACAGGTAATCAGTTTGAAACATTATATGGCGAACGTGTTTTCTGGGCAGCACTTATTATGGGCGTGTTCGGATTTGTCGCATTTATGTTTATGATTAAGTCAATTACTGTTCGTGTTGATGAAAATGCTGTTAAAACAAGCGAAGGCGGAGAAAAATTCAACATCGTAAAATCTTTCGGTAAGTTTATGAAAAACCGTCCTGCAGTTGGTGCAACAGTTGCTGCTATGGGTATGTTCCTTGGTATGCAGTCTGCTACAACAGCTACAACAATTATGTTTGCTACATATTTCAACAAGGCTTCAATGTCAGGCCTTGTTCAGATGATTGGTTTCCTTCCAGTTGTAGTATTCTTACCATTCATCAAGAAACTTGTTAACAAGTTTGGTAAGAAAGAGGCTTCGGTTGCAGGTACAATCGCTTCAATTATCGGCGGTCTTGTAATGTTTGTTTTCCCAACAATTGAAAATCGTGATACAGCTTTGATTGTATATCTTGTAGGACTCGTATTATTTGGTTTTGGTATGAGCGTTTACACTTGCGTTTCTTGGGCTATGATGGCTGACGCTATCGATTACAACGAATGGAAATTCGGTACTCGTGAAGAAGGTACGGTTTATTCACTTCACTCATTCTTCCGTAAGCTCGCACAGGGTGTAGGTCCTTCTGTTGTTCTTTTGATTATGGGTGCTCTCGGTTATGTTTCTGAATTGGGAACAATAGGTCAGAGTGCAGAAACAGCACACAATATGTGCTGGCTCGTAGCAGGCCTTTACCTCTTTAGTGCAGTTGTTCAGTTTGTCGGTATTGCTCTTATCTATAACCTTGATAAGAAAACTCTTGCTCAGATGAATGAAGAACTTGCAGCAAGACACACAAAGGCAGAAGTTGCTGAATAATTAAATTTCACAGCATAGGGCGGGGGATTTCTCCCGCCTTTTTGTTTGATAAATTGGGGTTTGTCGAAATGCAAAATGTAAAATGCAAAGTGAAAAATTAAGGGTCTGCGACGCAAATCCCCCCTTCCGTCACCTCCGGTGACACCTTCCCCTCGTAGGGGGAAGGCTATGTTGGGCTCCACCCTTGAGGGGGAGCTGTCATTTTCGTAGAAAATGACTGAGGGGGGTATCCTAAAAGAAACCGACAAATTCAAAATTGCAGAAATAAATAAATTACAATAAAAAATCCACAAACCCATAAAAATTCTACTCACGAAAAATGTGTGTTTTCCGTTAAAATATAAGAGTGAAAGTTATACTTTATAAAAATGAAAAAGGAGTGTTATACTAATGAGAAAAATTATTAACATCAATCGTAAATGGTCTTTCCGTAAAGGTGTGTGCGAAGTTCCTGCAGTAGTTCCTGCAGATTGGGACTTTGTCAATGTTCCTCATTGCTGGAATGCTATTGACGGTCAGGACGGCGGTAACGACTATTTTCGTGGTACTTGCTGTTATGTAAAAGAAATTGATATGGAAGAAATTCCAACAGCCGATAAGTATTACCTTGAAATCAATGGTGCAAACTCATCTGCAACGGTTTATATGAACGGCAATAAATTGGCATCTCACGACGGTGGTTATTCAACTTGGAGAGTTGATATTACAGAAGAACTCAGCAAGGGAAATAAACTTGCGATTCTTGTTGATAACTCTGCAAACGAAACTGTTTATCCACAGATGGCAGACTTTACATTCTATGGCGGTATTTACAGAAATGTAAACATTATTGCTGTTAATGAAAGCCATTTTGACCTTGACTATTATGGTGGCCCCGGTCTTAAAGTTACACCAATCGTTAAGGGTACAGATGCGGTTGTCGAAATCGAAACATATACTACCAACAAAAAAGATGGTCAGTCCTTTAACTACCTTATTAAAGATAAGGGTGGCAATGTGGTTGCGGCAGGCAAGTCAACCGACGACCATATAACTCTTGAAATTAAAGATGTAGTATTATGGAACGGCAGAAAAAATCCTTATCTTTACACCGCAGAGATTGAGCTTGTAAACGGTGACGAAGTGCTTGACAATATTTCTGCAAGATTCGGTTGCCGTACTTTCCAAATTGATGCTGAAAGAGGTTTCATTCTCAACGGTGAGGAATATCCTCTCCGCGGTGTATCACGCCATCAGGACAGATGGGGACTTGGTAATGCACTTCTTCCCGAACATCATAAGGAGGATATGGATTTCATCTATGAAATGGGTGCAAATACAATTCGTCTTGCACACTATCAGCACGACCAGTATTTCTATGACCTTTGCGACGAGTACGGTATGGTAATCTGGGCTGAAATTCCTTATATTTCAAAGCACATGCCAACAGGTCGTGAAAACACAATTTCACAGATGAAAGAACTTATTGTTCAGAATTATAACCACCCATCAATAGTTGTTTGGGGACTTTCAAATGAGATTTCAATGAATGGTTCAGACGATGACCTTATTGAAAACCATAAAATCCTTAACGACCTTTGTCACGAGATGGATAAAACAAGACTTACTACTATTGCAGTTGTTTCAATGTGCAGTCTTGACGACCCATACATTCAGATTCCTGATGTTGTTTCTCACAACCACTATTTTGGTTGGTACGGTGGGGACACAAGTATGAACGGTCCTTGGTTTGATAATTTCCACGCTAAATTCCCCAATATTCCTGTTGGTATGAGTGAATACGGTTGTGAGGCTCTCAACTGGCATACCTCAAACCCACAGCAGGGTGACTATACAGAAGAATATCAGGCATATTATCACGAAGAACTTATCAAGCAGTTGTTTTCGAGAAAATATATCTGGGCAACTCATGTTTGGAATATGTTTGACTTTGGTGCTGACGCTCGTGCAGAGGGTGGCGAAAACGGACAGAATCATAAGGGCCTTATGACTTTTGACCGTAAGTATAAGAAAGATTCTTTCTATGCATACAAGGCATGGCTTACTGATGACCCATTTGTTCATATCTGCGGCAAGCGTTATGTTGACAGAGTTGAAGATGTAACAAAGGTAACAGTTTACTCAAATCTTCCCGAGGTTGAACTCTTTGCAAACGGTGTTTCTCTCGGCAAGCAGACAAGTGACGTTCATTTCTTCTATTTCGATGTGCCTAATACAGGTGTGACAAATCTTGTTGCGGTTGCAGGCGAATGTAAAGATGAAAGCCATATCCGTAAGGTTGATGTGTTCAACGAAGATTACAGACTTAAAGAAAAAGGTGCAATTCTTAACTGGTTCGACATTACAGAGGTTGACGGTTACTTGTCACTTAACGATAAAATGAGCGAGCTTCTTAAAGTTCCTGAAGGTCAGGCTCTCTTCGGTCAAATTATGGGACCAATCGCAGCGGCTGCAAAGCAGAGTGCCGGCGAAGGCGGTTTCGAGATGAACGAAGGTATAATGCAGATGATGGGCGGATTTACAGTTCTTCGTCTTATCGGTATGCTCGGTATGACAGGTCTTAAAATGAATAAGGAAGAACTTCTTGACCTTAACGCTAAACTCAATAAAATCAAAAAGGCATAAATAATTTTACGAAAAGCAAGGGCGAAGTTTTTTAACTTCGCCCTTTGCAGTGATATTATAAATTTGAATTTGTCGGGATGATTTTGGTCTGTGTCATTCTGAGCGAAGCGAAGAATCTCTTTTAAATAGAGAGTAAAACCAGTAGAGATTCTTCGTCACTTCGTTCCTCAGAATGACCTACCCAATTATATAATTGCGTCGCAGACCCGATATTTTGCACTTTGCATTTTACATTTTGCATTTCTACAAACCCCAATTTGTTTATCTGTAACATTAACCGATTTTTTTATACTTTGTTAAAATACAGGTAATTATTTCCAAATATTTGTGGTATAATATATTTTATAATATAAAAATGAGGAAGATATAAATGAATTTTTTACAGAGAGTGACAATGAAATTGCAACAGTTTATGGCGGGGCGTTACGGTAGTGACAGGTTTTCACTTTTTTTGTCTGTTACAGGTGTGATTTTTGCGTTTTTAGGTAATTTTAAAACATTAAGAGCTTTATATTTTGTAGGTCTTGCAATTATTATCTATGGACTTTTTCGTTCGTTATCTAAAAATTATGAAGCCCGAAGAAAAGAACTTAATTGGTATTTGCGAATGAGTGAAAAACCAAGAGTAGAAATAAGACTTTTAGGTAATAAAATCCGTGACCGCAAAACACATAAATATTTTAAGTGTAAAAGTTGTAAAACAGTTCTTCGCGTGCCAAAGGGCAGGGGAAAAATAGAAGTTACTTGTCCTAAATGCAGAATGAAAGCTATAAAAAAATCATAAATGAGATTTTGCAAAATTGAATTTTCATCATCCTAAAGAATTAGACAAATCCCAATTTGTTGTTTTGTTATAAATATATTAAAAAACAGTCCGCTAAAATGGACTGTTTTTCTTTTGCCTTTATTGAAAAGTGTTTTTTCGCGTGATATGATACTTCCGTACAGAACAAATGTTCGGTACAGAAAGGAGGCAGAAATGACATTGCAACAATTAGGTGAACAATATCTTAAACAGGCGGACGAGCTCCACTCACTCGTCGGCGTGTATTCTGCCCGTGCTAAAAAGATGGGCGGAATAGAACTCTACGAAATGAATTCAAAAATTACTACTTTACGTGAAATGGAGAGAGATACCCGAATTATCGGCAGACAGTTGACGGAATATTATGCAACACAATCAATTCGCAAGCCATATAAAAAGCATTGCACCATTTGACAAATTATGCTTACACAGTTATAATAAACACAGTGTATTTTATCTTATGTTTACGGTGTATATTATGAAAAGACTATTAAGTATTATTTTGACATTGGTTATGCTTTGCACTTGCTTTGTAACGGTGAATGCGTCAAATCCTGCGGTGAGTATTTCTTCAAGTAAAACTGCAGTTGACAAGGGCGATACTGTTACAATTTCAGTAAAGCTGGCGTCGGGCTCAAATCTCAACGGAATTAAATTTAAGGTTGAATATAATACAACTGATTTTGAATATGTTACAGGCTCCGTTTCGGCAACTAATATGTTTCTGGTTGAGCCCAATGACCGAAATAAAGGATACATTATTTATTCGGGCGTTTCAATGAGCCCTGTGACTGCAAGCGGTACATTGATGACTTTTAAACTTAAGGTGCTCAATTACGGCGGAAAAATCTCAATAACAGTAATTGAGGCTCTTGATGAAAATGATGAGGCCACGACAGTTAAAGCAACAGGCACAACTCTTAAATGTGCTCACAGTAAAATGAACTGGAAAGTTAACGAAAAAGCCACCTGCACAAAAAAAGGTCTTGAAAAAGGCACTTGCCCTTGCGGATACACAGGCACTCGTGAAATTCCTATGCTTGAGCATACGGTTGGCAAGTACACGGTAACAAAAGAGCCTACTTGCACCGAAAAAGGTACAAAGCAGGCAGTTTGTACGATTTGTAATAAGGAATTCACCGAAGAAATCAAGGCTACGGGGCATACTTACGGTAAGTGGGTAGTTGAAAAAGAGGCTACCGAAACCGAAAAAGGTCTTAAAAAGGCAGAATGTTCTGTTTGCGGAGATGTTAAAGAACAGGCAATTCCCATAGTCAATAAGGAAACGGGACCCTCCACAGAAAAGCCAACAGAATCCACAACATTTAAAGAAAATGTGACGGATGAACCGACAACAGAAGAAAAAACAACCGAAGAACCCTCAACTCAGGCATCCTCAAATAATATTGAAGAAAAACCATCAACCACCAAAACGATTGTTTTAACCATTGTATCAGTTCTTGCGGTTGAGGCCATAATTGCAGGTGTTATAGTCTTAATTATTAAGCAAAGGAAAAAAGAGCAGTAAAAAATAAAAATATCCTCCCTCTGATGAGGGAGGTGGCAAAACGAAGTTTTGACGGAGGGAGAGAAGAACAAAATCTCTCCCCCAGTCATTTTCGCAAGCGAAAACGACAGCCCCCTCGTCAGAGGGGGCGTTTTGTATGCTTATCTTTAATCTAAATTGAAGTACACTTTTGCATTATTAAACGAAATATCTTCAACAATCTGTGAAAGGAAATCGATGTCTGCGGGGTATTTGCCCTCTTCAACCAAATCACCGATAATCTCACAGAGAATTCTGCGGAAATATTCGTGACGTGGGTATGAGAGGAAACTTCTTGAGTCTGTAACCATACCAACAAATTTTCCAAGCACACCAAGGTTGCTGAGGTCTGTCATCTGCTTACGCATACCATCATAATGGTCGTTAAACCACCAACCTGAACCAAACTGAATTTTTGATGCCGCCTCTGTACCTTGGAAGTTGCCAAGCATTGTACCGAGCACATAGTTATCTTTTGGGTTAAGTGTGAAAAGTACAGTTTTTGGAAGCAAATCTTTAACTGCAAGTGAATCGAGATAGCGTGAAAGACCGTGAGCAAGGTTATAATCGTCAACAGAGTCAAAGCCCGCGTCAGCACCAAGCTGATTGAACATCTTTGTGTTATTATTACGCATTGCACCGAAATGAAGTTCCATTACCCAACCGCGTTTTGCGTATTCTGCACCGAAGAACTGTAAAAGTGCTGTGCGGTACTGGTCTAATTCCTTAACGGTGAAGTTTTCGCCACCATTGACGGCCTTTGCAAAGATTGTTTCTAATTCTTCTTCAGTTGCCGTTTCATAAGGGCAGTAGCTGAGAGCGTGGTCGGAAGCACGGCAACCCATTTCGTCAAAGAAGTTAATTCTTTTTTCAAGTGCTGTGAGCAAATCCTTGAATGAATTGATTTCCATTTCTGCCGCTTTTGCAACAGCCTTAACCCAAGGTGCAAATGCATCAGTATCAATCAAGAATGATTTGTCGGGGCGAAAAGCCGGGAGCACCTTGCATTTAAAAGACTTGTCCTCTGCAAGTAATTTGTGATATTCAAGACTATCTGCTGCGTCGTCAGTTGTGCATACGCAATATACATTTGAGCGTTCGATAAGCTCGCGGGGAGTAAATCCGCCCGCCTCAATTTGTCGGTTACATTCTTCCCAGATTTCTTCGGCAGTTGCAGAACTTAAAGGTGTTGTAATACCGAAATATCTCTGCAATTCAAGATGTGTCCAATGATAAAGCGGATTACCGATGCAATAGGGCAGTGCCTCTGCATATTTCATAAACTTTTCTTTTGGAGTGCTGTCGCCTGTAATATATTTTTCGTCTATTCCATAACCACGCATTCCACGCCACTTGTAATGGTCACCGCCGAGCCAAAGCTCTGCAATATCGCGGGGCTTTTTATTTTCGTAAATTTCTTTGGGAGAAAGATGACAATGCCAGTCAAAAATAGGAGTATTTTTTGCACCCTTTTCAAAGATTTTTTGTGCAGTTTCGGTGCTTAACAAAAAATCTTCGCCCATAAACTTTTTCATATTTATCACCTATAAAATAGATTTTTGTGTTTGCAAGTTAAGTATAGCATATTTTTCTTATCTTTCATAGAAATAATTTGAAAATTTTTAGCAGTTTTTATAGGGTTTTGATAAGGATAAGTGTTGAAATAAATATAACAATGTGATACAATAAACTGATTATAAATAAATTTTTAAACCGAGAGGTATGTTTTTATGTCAGGACATTCAAAATGGAGTACAATCAAAAGAAAAAAAGAGAAGACCGATAACGCGAGAGCAAAGGTTTTCACTAAAATCGGACGCGAAATTGCAGTTGCAGTAAAATCAGGCGGACCGGACCCGGCAGGCAACTCAAAGCTTAAGGACGTAATCGCAAAGGCTAAGGCTGCAAATATGCCAAATGATAATATTGAAAGAGTTATCAAAAAGGCAGCGGGTGAGGGCAGCGGCGAAAACTACGACGAAATCGTATATGAAGGCTACGGCCCATCAGGCATCGCAGTTATTGTTGAGGCTCTTACAGATAACAGAAACAGAACTGCAGCCGATGTTCGTCACTACTTTGATAAGTTCGGTGGCAATATGGGTATGAGTGGTTGCGTTTCATTTATGTTCTCTCGTCAAGGTGTAATTATTTTTGAAAAAGAGGGCATCGACGAAGACCAGCTTATGGAAGATGCACTTGAAGCAGGTGCTATTGACTTTATTGCAGAAGACGAAATCTATGATATTCGTACAGAAGCAAACGATATGGGTGCTGTTCGTGATGACCTTGAGGCAAAGGGTTATAAATTCGTTTCAGCAGAGGTTGAATATGTTCCAAGCACATACACAACACTCACAAACCCCGACGACATCAAAAATATGGGCAGAATGCTTGAAATGTTTGATGAGAACGACGACGTTCAAAACGTATATCATAACTGGGAAAACGAAGACGACTACGAAGGATAATTGCATAAAATTAGCGTGGTTTCACTTTTTCGGTCTCGACATACACTCGTATGCCTTCGCCCTCAAAGAGCAAAACCACATCTAATTTTAAAGCAATTCTCCGATTACCTTATTGGTATTGAGGATAACTATGAGTTTAAAAGATAAAAAACTGTTCCTTTTGGATATGGACGGAACAATTTATGAGGGTGCACGACTTTTTTCTTGCGTGAATGAATTTTTGGCACATATTGAGTCCGTGGGCGGTCAGTATGTGTTTATCACAAACAATTCATCACGTTCAGTTAAAGATTATGTGATTAAACTCTCAAATATGGGAATTAAAGTGACTGAAGACAACTTCTTCACATCCTCACAGGCAACTGCACTTTATCTTAATAAGCATTTCCCCAACAAGAAGATTTATTGTATGGGTACAAAGTCTATGATTGCCGAAATGGAAAAATACGGTGTGAACATTACAACCGAGGCAGACGAAGATACCGATTGTATCTGTGTGGGATATGACACTGAGCTTACATACAAAAAACTTTGGGATGTTTCATATCTTCTTCAGACTAAAAAGGATATACCTTATATCGCAACTAATCCCGACAGAGGCTGCCCCACAGAATTCGGTCTTGTGCCCGATTGCTTTGCGATGTGCGAGGCAATCAATTATGCAACAAACCGCAGACCTCTTTATATCGGCAAGCCAGACGGATTTATGATTGATTTCTCTGTTGAGCGTTCACCATTCAGTAAGGAAGAAACTGTTGTAATCGGTGACAGACTTTATACTGATATTGCTTCGGGTGTTAATGCAGGAGTTGACACAATTTGCGTATTAAGTGGCGAAAGCACACAAGACGACATTGAAAACAGCGAAATTAAGCCCACTTATGTTTATAATGATATTAAGGAAATTTTAGGGCTTTTACAGGAGTAAGAGATATGGAATTTGATGCATTTGATGCAGGAATTGAATTGGGCGGACTTCGTAGCCGTGATGATATAAGACTTCTTATCTGCTATCTGCTTAAAAGCGTTGATGCACCAATGACAAGACAGATGCTTAACGACGCTATGCAGGAAGACGGACTTGCAAATTATTTTGAAGTCGGTCAGGCAATTGAGGAGTTGCTTAAAACAGGAAATATTACTGCAGATATTCTCGACGAGGACGAAGTGATTTCTGTTACCACAAAAGGCAGAGAAGCGGCAGAACTATTGCAGACAAGTTTGCCTCGTACCGTGCGTGAAAAAGCGGTGAATTCTGCAATAAGACTCACAACACGTGCAAAAATTGAGCGTGAAAACAAAATTGAAGTAAAAAAAGAGGAAAACGGTGGTTACACCATTACATTTACTCTTTTCGATAAAGAAACTGAACTTATGAAATTATCTGTTTATGTAAGTGACAGTTTACAGCTTGAACAAGTGAAACAGAATTTTATAAATGACCCCGTTAAAGTTTATTCGAGCATAATAACATCACTTTCTGTTTAAATGAACTAAGTTAGGGGGTCATTCTGAGCGAAGCGAAGAATCTCAAAATGTATTATGTATATATCTTAACCAATAAGACAAATAAGGTAATGTATATAGGCGTTACAAATGATATTGTTCGACGCGTTTATGAACACCGAAATCATTTAGTTGAGGGTTTTACTTCAAAGTATAATGTAACAAAACTTGTTTATGTTGAAACAGCAAAGGATGTCAGAGATGCTATTCAGCGTGAAAAACAGTTAAAAGGGTGGATAAGAGCGAAGAAAAACGCTTTGGTCGAAACAACTAATCCACAATGGAAAGACTTGTGGGATGAAATAATATAAGCAGAAGTCATTCTGAGGAGTGAAAAGACGAAGAATCTATCTTGTTTTTTCTTTTCATTTTAGTAGAGATTCTTCGCTACGCTCAGAATGACACTAATTTTAGTATAATAATCTAAAGGAGATAATATATTATGTCCAAGGAACTTGAAAAACAGTATAATCCGAAAAATGTTGAAGACAGAATATACAAAGACTGGCTCAGCAAAAAATATTTCCACGCAAAACGCGAGGAAGGCAAAAAGACTTACACTATTGTAATTCCACCACCAAACATTACAGGTCAGCTTCATATGGGCCATGCCCTTGATAACACATTACAGGATATTCTTATCCGTTATCACAGAATGGCAGGCTACGACACACTCTGGTTACCGGGTACTGACCACGCATCTATTGCAACAGAGGCGAAAATCGTTGAAACAATGCGTAAAGAAGGTATCTCAAAGGAAGATTTAGGTAGAGATGGCTTCCTTGAACGTGCTTGGGACTGGAAAAAGCAGTACGGTGGCAGAATTATCGAACAGTTAAAGAAACTCGGTTCATCTTGCGACTGGGACAGAGAAAGATTTACTCTTGACGAGGGTTGCAGTAAAGCAGTTAATGAGGTTTTCTGCCGTCTTTATGAAAAAGACCTTATCTATCGTGGCAACCGTATGGTTAACTGGTGCCCTTGCTGTAACACATCAATTTCCGATGCAGAGGTTGAATATGAAGAGCAGGACGGTAGCTTCTGGCATCTTCTTTATACAGTTAAGGAAACAGGCGAAAAGCTTGAGCTTGCCACAACTCGTCCTGAAACCATGCTAGGTGATACTGCCGTTGCTATCAATGTTGCTGACGAAAGATATAAGCATCTTCACGGTTGTCATGTAACTTTACCTTTACTTAACAAGGAAATCCCAATCGTTTGTGACGAACATGCAGATATGACAAAGGGTACGGGTGTTGTTAAAATTACTCCTGCTCACGACCCTAACGACTTTGAGGTTGGACAGAGAAATAATCTTCCAATCGTTCGTACATTTACTTACGACGGTCACCTCACAGGTGCAGAGGATAAGAGAATTGCAGACGAGCTTATTGCAAGTGGTCGTGCTACTGAAAACGAGCCCGAAGTTCTTGACTGTGGCAAGTATGCAGGTATGACAACAAAAGAGGCAAGAAAAGCAATCCTTGAAGACCTTAAAGCAGGTGGCTATCTCAAAGAGGTTGAGCCACGTAAGCACGAGGTTGGTACTTGCTATCGTTGTCACAACACTATTGAACCAATGGTTTCAAAACAGTGGTTTGTTCGTATGGTTCCTCTTGCAAAGCCTGCTATTGAAGCAGTAGAAAAAGGCGAAACAAAGTTTATTCCTGAAAGATTTACAAAGAACTATCTTAACTGGATGAACGGTACTCGTGACTGGTGTATTTCCCGTCAGTTGTGGTGGGGACACAGAATTCCTGCTTGGTATTGTGATGATTGTGGCGAAACAGTTGTTACAAAGGACAGCATTTGCACTTGTCCAAAATGTAATAGCAAAAATATTCGTCAGGATGAAGATACACTTGACACTTGGTTCTCATCTGCACTTTGGCCATTCTCAACACTTGGTTGGCCTGAACAGACAGAGGATTTGAAACACTACTACCCAACAAACACACTCGTAACAGGTTACGATATTATCGGTTTCTGGGTATCTCGTATGATTTTCTCCGCTCTTGAATATACAGGACAAGTTCCCTTTGATACAGTTCTTATCCACGGTCTTGTTCGTGACGCACAGGGCAGAAAGATGTCAAAGTCACTTGGTAACGGTATTGACCCACTTGAAATTATCGACCAATACGGTGCTGATGCTTTGAGATTTACTCTTGCAACCGGTAACAGCCCCGGAAACGATATGCGTTTCTCTGACGAAAAGGTTGAAGCAAGTAGAAACTTTGCAAACAAGATTTGGAATGCTGCACGTTTCATCCTTATGAACCTTGATGAAAACGAATATGCACCCTATGTTCCAAAGAATCTTGCTATTGAAGATAAATGGATTCTGTCAAAATACAATGACCTTGTAAAAGATGTTACAGATTCACTTGAAAAGTTTGAATTAGGTCTTGCAGTACAGAAGCTTTACGATTTCATTTGGGACGTATTCTGCGACTGGTATATCGAAATTGCAAAAATCCGTCTTAACGGTGAGTGTGCAACCGCAAAGGCAACTGTTAAAGCAGTTCTCGTTTACGTAATGTCAAACACACTCAAACTCTTACATCCGTTTATGCCATTCATTACAGAAGAAATCTGGCAGACACTCCCACACGACGGCGACTCAATTATGATTTCCGAATGGCCTGTATTCACAGAAGACCTTTCATTCAAGGCTGACGAAGCAGAAATGGAAAGAGTTATGACTGCTATTAAGGCTGTTCGTAACCGTCGTGCAGAAATGAATGTTCCACCATCAAAGAAAGCAAAGATTTTCATTGAAACTTCCTATGAAAAGACATTCAGTGAAGGTGCAAACTTCTTTGTAAGACTCGCATCTGCAAGTGAGGTGGAACTCGTTAAGGGTTATGAAAATGACGAGGCAGTTGCGATTATCACAGAAGACGCAAGACTCTTTATCCCAATGGATGAACTTGTTGATTTCAAAGCAGAACTTGAACGTCTCGAAAAAGAAAAAGCAGGTGTGCTTAAAGAAATCGCATTTGTTTCAGGTAAACTCAACAACGAAAAATTCGTTGCAAAAGCACCTGAAGCACTCGTAAATGAACAACGCGAAAAGCTTGCCAAATACAACGAAAAACTCAATATGCTTGAAGAAAGCATTGCAAAAATTCAGAATAGATAAATTTAATACGGAAAAGCCTTCCCCTTGAGGGGAAGGTGTCACCGTAGGTGACGGATGAGGTGTTATTATGAATAAAACCAATAATCCAAAACTTAAAATAAATGCACAAGAATTGCGGAAGAATATGACCAAAGAGTAAAGACACCTTTGGTATAATTTCTTAAAAGATTTACCTATCACAATTAACAGACAAAAAGTGATAGGTAATTATATTGTGGATTTTTATTGTGCAAAATCAAAAGTTGTAATTGAACTTGATGGTTCACAGCATTTTGAAGACAAGGGCATAGAATATGACGTCAAACGAGATGAATACTTAAAATCATTAGGTTTAACTGTTTTAAGATACTCAAATTATGAAGTGGATACAAATTTTTATGGTGTATGTACAGATATAATGAAGAATATATCCACCTCATCCACCGCAAGCGGTCTCCCTTCCCCTCAAGGGGAAGGCAAAAAATAAGACCTCTCATTACGAGAGGTCTTATTTTATTTAATTATTCTGTAATCATCAATGACTTAACGATTGCTGTCATTTCTTCTTCGCCGTAGATTACGGGTACGGGGTAGAGTGGGTTACCCTCTTTAAGGGCACGTTCAACGATAATCGGAATATCCTTTTCCTGAATCTGTGTAAAGCCTTTTGGAATACCCATTCTTTCATTCATAGCATAGATTTCTGCGATGAATGCCTTTGCCTTTGCTTCTTCATTATCACCCTTGATACCAACAATGTCAGCAAGTTTTGCAAGTGAGCCGTAAACTGCACTGCCATAAGATTCAAGCATTACAGGAAGAATAACTGCGTTTGCAAGACCGTGAGGAATACCATACTGACCGCCAAGGTTGTGAGCAACTGCGTGAACATAACCAACGTAAGCACGAGTAAATGCCATACCTGCATAGTAAGATGCAAGGAGCATATTATTTCTTGCTTCAATATTTTTACCGTCTGTGTATGCAGTTTCAAGGTTCTCAAATATCATCTTTGTAGCCTTTTCAGCATACTGTGTTGTTGATTTAACATTTGATTTGCCTATGTATGCTTCAACCGCGTGTGTAAGAGCGTCCATACCTGTTGTTGATGTGATGTGAGGAGGAAGACCTACTGTAAGTTCAGGGTCAAATACTGCATAACGGGGGCGAAGGAATGGGTCGTTACAAGCATTCTTTTCGTGAGTTTTTGAGTTAGAAACAACTGCTGCAAGAGTACATTCTGAACCTGTACCTGCTGTTGTCGGAACTGCAAAGAATGGTGGAAGCGGACGAAGAATTTTCATAAGTCCACGCATTTTTTCAACCGGCTGATTTGGTTTTACAACTCTTGCTGCTGCAATCTTTGCACAGTCCATTGGTGAGCCGCCGCCGAATGCGATAATACCCTGACAACCGTTAGCTTTGTACATATCTTTTGCTTCTTCAATGTTTTCAATTGTTGGGTTTGGCTGTGTGCCGTCGTAAACTACGTACTCAACACCTGCTTTGTCCATTTCTTCATAAAGAGAATTGAGAAGTCCGAGAGAAGTAAGTCCTTTATCTGTTACGATAAGAACTTTCTTGAGTCCCTTTTCTTTAATAAGGTTAGGAAGTTTGCGGATACTGCCGGGTCCTGTGAGCATAAATGGCTCGCCCCAAGGTAAGAAGCACTCCATAACCATCATTACTTTTTGGAATACTCTGCAATAAGCTTTGTAAAACTGATTCATAAAATCGTCCCTTTCATTTTAGGGTAACCACTTCTTAAATCTTGGTTACAATTCTCATCGGCTATTTTTTCGTCATAACTCGTCCAAAATACTCGTTAATACACAAAGTATATCCTGTGTTTTTTGACGGTTCTGACAAAAAACTATCTCGCTGATAATTGCAACCCGATTTATTTAGCGGTTACTATTTGATTTTTATTTTTACTATCGAATACTACGATAGCTTGTTTACTGTCTTTGTCGATTTGCTCTTTTAATTCCTCTTTAGAATTAAATTTCTTTTCACCACGAAGAAACTGTAAAAGCTCGACCTTAATTCTGCGGTTATAAAGATTACCGTCAAAACCTAAAATACAGGTTTCTGAAAGTACTTTATCACCGCCGATTGTTGGGTGACAACCAAAATTTGTAACTGACGGATAAATTTTGCCGTCAACCTTTGTCTGCGAGGCATAAACACCGTGACGAAGTTCAACAAAATCTTCGGGAAAATGCTGATTGATTGTGGGAAAACCAAAATACTTTTTACCGATTTTGTTACCCTCTACAACAAGAAAATCATAAGAGAATTTACGTCCGAGCATTTCGTTTGCCTTTTCGATTTCGCCGTTTTCGAGTGCCTTGCGGATTCGCGTTGAGCTAACAAGCTCGTTTTCAAAATATACATTTTCGGCTTGCTTATAAATTATATCATACTTTTCGCAAAGTTCACACAGAATTTTACTGTTACCTGCACCGAATTTGCCGAAGTGAAAATTTTCACCGCTTACAACTGCACCCACATTAAATCTTTTAATAAGAATTTCAGTTACAAATTCTTCGGGAGAAAGCTCACGGATTTCCTCAAAGCTTACAGGTACGGGCAAAAGCCCCGTTTTTTTAACAAAGTCCTCTTTGTCCTCCTGAGTAATCAAAAGGGGAGGAGTAATACCTTTAACTGCTTTTAAAGGGTGGCAGTCAAACATCAAAACTGCGGGGACAAATCCTTGCAATGCAAATTCTTGTGTGGTTTTAAGCACCTGCAAATGCCCTTTATGTAAGCCGTCAAAGGTGCCCAAAGCCAAAGCATATTTATTCATCAATAAGCACCCTCCTGACAGTAAGGTCGCCTTTATCTTCTTTAATTTCACCGAGCCCTAAAAACTTTCTTTCGGGGGAGTAAACACGGTAAATTCCAACTGAATAGTTACCGTGAAGACGTTCATAACCTAATGCACCGCCGTTGTGAAAACGGTTTGCCTGTGGTTTCGTCACCGTGATTTCAGGGTAACTCATAAGTGCGGCTTCAACAGATGTGATAATGGTGTCTGCTTTTTCTGCACTTACAAGTTTTTCTAATTCTTCGAGAGTTACGGCATTTTCAATAGAAAAACCATTGGCTTCTGTGCGGCGTAATTCAGTCATAACTGCACCGCAACCCAAAGTTTTACCTATATCATCGCAAAGTGAACGGATATATGTACCTGCCGAGCAAGTTACATCCATTGAAAATTCCGTACCATTAAAATCGTAGATTTCTAATTTCTCAATGGTAATTTCTCGGCTTTCTCTTTCAATTTCAATGCCTTTTCGTGCAAGGTCATAAAGACGCTCACCGTCTTTTTTTAGTGCCGAAAACATTGGCGGTACTTGTGAAATCTCGCCTTTAAATTGTTCTGCAACACTTAAAAGCTGTTCTTTGGTTACATTAACTGAACTTTCACTTAAAATCTCACCTGTAATATCAAGCGTATCGGTTGTAATACCTAATTTTACCCTTGCGGTGTAAGATTTTCTATGCTCGGGCAATAATTCAATAAAGCGAGTACAATGACCCAGCATAATCACAAGCACACCGGTAGCCATAGGGTCGAGAGTGCCCGTATGTCCGGCTTTTTTTACACCGAGAATTCGGGATGCACGCTTAACCGCCATAAAAGATGACATATCGCGTGGTTTGTCAAGACAAATTATGCCCGTCATTTAAGCTCCGCCTCTATAATTTTAAGTAATGTTTGTTTTACTTCTTCCAATGAACAGTTGAATTCACAGCCTGCCGCACGGTTGTGACCGCCACCGCCCACTTTACCGCAGATTTTTGACGCGTCAATTGGCTCAACTGTGCGAAGTGACACTTTATATGAGCCGTCGTGACGCTCACGGATTGTAACACCTACAAGAACACCCTCAATTTTGCGGGGAATACCTGCAATGCCGTCACATTCCGATGAACTTGAGCCACTTTCACGGAACATATCCTGCGTTATTGTCATAATTGCACATTTGCCGTCAAAATGCGACTCAATTGTTGAAACTGCCATTTGTTCTAACTTCATATATGAGAGCGTTTTAGTTTCAAACATAAGACGGTTAATTAAGGTGTAATCAGCACCCTTTTCCATCATTTCAGCCGCAATTCTGTGAACTGTGGGAGTTGTGTTTGAGAACATAAAGCATCCTGTGTCGGTTGCAAGACCAGTGTAAACACAGCTTGCGATTTCGGGTGTGATTTCAACACCCAATTGGCAGATTACCTCATAAATCACAACTGCTGCCGCTGCTCTGTCTTCTAAAAGAAGATTTTCTGCATATTCGCGGTTTGAAAGATGGTGGTCAATACACAAAAACACGTTGTCACCGTATAATCTTTCATATTCTTCGCCTAAAAGTTTTTTGTCGGCAACATCAACTGCTATTATTTTGTCAAAGTTTATATCTGTATTGTCAACGTCTTTCCACAAATATGAGAATTTGGGGTGAATTTCATCAATACAGCGTACCATTGATTTTTTATCCATAAGTGCGAGAGCTCGTTTAAGTGCAAAAGCACTTCCCAAGGTGTCGCCGTCGGGGTTGCGATGTGAAAGAATAAGATAGTTATCATATTCTTTCAAAAGTGATGCACACTCTTTTACATCAATCTTTTTCATACTTAATCCTCATCATCAGTAATTACAGTACTCTCAATCTTTTTAAAGATTTCCATACCGTGCTCAACTGAATCGTCAGCAATAAATTTTAATTCGGGAGTTTTGCGAAGATGCAACTTGTTACCGACTTCTCTGCGGATAAGCCCCGTTGCAGAGGTGAGCCCCTTAACTGCCTCTTTTGCATCGTCTATGCCGTTCATTGAGCTGACATAAACTTTTGCATAAGACAAATCAGAGCTTACCTCAACACGAACAACAGTAAGAATTTTATCTCTTACTCGTGGGTCTTTTAATTCGCGGATAAGGGCAACTATTTCACGCTTAATATCTTCTGAAACTCTGCCTGTTCTGTATCCTGCCATTAGTCTCTGTATTCCTCCATAATGAAGGCTTCAAAAATGTCGCCCTCTTTAACGTCGTTAAACTTATTAAGACCGATACCGCATTCGTAACCACTTGCTACTTCCTTAACGTCGTCCTTAAATCTCTTAAGTGATGAAATTGAGTCTTCAGCAATAACAATACCGTCACGAACGACACGGATTTGAGCGTTTCTTGTAACCTTACCATTCTGAACGTAAGAACCTGCGATTGTACCTGCAGAAGAAAGTTTGAATACGTTGCGAACTTCGATTCTACCAAGTAATACTTCACGGAATTTAGGTGCAAGCATACCCTTCATAGCATCTTCTATTTCTTCGATACAGTCATAGATAATACGGTACATTCTCATATCAACGCCGTCACGTTCTGCAATTTCAGTAGCAACAGGGTCGGGACGAACATTAAAACCGACGATAATAGCGTTTGATGCACTTGCAAGCATAATGTCTGATTCGCTGACCGCACCAACACCGCCGTGAATAACTTTAACTGCAACTTCTTCGTTAGAAAGTTTTTCGAGATTCTGCTTAACTGCTTCAACTGAACCCTGAACGTCAGCCTTAACGATAATGTTGAGAGTTTTGATTTTACCTGCGTTGATTGATGAGAAGAGGTTGTCAAGAGTAACCTTCTGGAACTGCTTGAACTGTTCTTCTTTCTTTTCTTGCTTTCTCTGTTCAACAAGCTCACGTGCAAGTCTTTCATCAGAAACAGCGTTGAACACGTCACCTGACTGCGGAACTTCGTCAAGACCCATAATTTCAACAGGAACAGATGGACCTGCTTCTTTGATTGAACGGTGTTTGTCATCAACCATAACACGAACACGACCTACTGCAGTACCTGCAACAACAATATCGCCTGAATGAAGTGTACCGTTCTGAACAAGAAGTGTAGCAACAGGACCCTTACCTTTGTCAAGACGAGCTTCAATAACAATACCTTTAGCTGCTCTGTTGGGGTTAGCCTTGAGTTCTCTCATTTCAGCAGTAAGAAGAACGTTTTCGAGAAGCTTGTCAATGTTCATATGTGTTTTTGCAGAAACAGGAACACAGATAATGTCACCGCCCCATTCTTCAGGAACAAGACCGTGTTCTGTGAGTTGCTGCATAATCTTATCAACTGTTGTGCCGGGTTTATCCATTTTGTTGATTGCAACAATAATGTCAACTTCAGCTGCTTTTGCGTGGTTAATAGCCTCAATAGTCTGTGGCATAATACCGTCGTCAGCCGCAACAACAAGAATTGCAACGTCAGTAGCCTTTGCACCACGAGCACGCATTGATGTGAAAGCAGCGTGACCCGGTGTGTCAAGGAATGTGATATACTGACCGTTGAGATTTACTCTGTAAGCACCGATGTGCTGTGTAATACCGCCTGCTTCAGTTGCAGTAACGTTTGTGTTTTTAATTGCGTCAAGAAGTGAAGTCTTACCGTGGTCAACGTGACCCATAACAACTACAACAGGGTCGCGTGTTACAAGATTTTCTTCATCGTCTTCACTGTCGTCGATAATTCTTTCTTCAATTGTAACAACAATCTCGCGGTTAACCTTTGCACCAAGTTCAGTAGCAACGATTTCTGCAGTGTCGTAGTCAATAACTTCATTAACAGTAGCCATCATACCAAGGGCAAAGAGCTTTTTGATAACTTCTGCAGCAGTCATTTTAAGACGGGATGCAAGCTCACCGACTGTGATTTCGTCACCAACTGTGATTACAGGCGGTTTCTTTGCACGTTCAGCGGCGATTCTCTTGAGTCTTTCTGCTTCAGTTTCTTTCTTGCCACTTCTCATACCTTGCTTGCGGTACTGCTGGCTCTTTTGTTTAAGTTTCTGCTTTTTAACCATATTGTCGCTCTGATGTGCATTTGCAGGAGCGATGTTTTCGTATTTTTCGTTGTATTTTTCAGCATCGAAAGAGTTTGCTCTTGTATCAATATGACGCATTTCACCCTTTGTACGAGCCTGCATAGGCTTGTTCTGGTCTTTCTCTTTCTTTTTGGGCTGATTATCATTTTTCTGTGGAACAGGAGCATTCTGCTTTTTGTTATCAGCAGGCTTCTCTGCTTTCTTTGCGTCCTTTTTGGGTTCTGCCTTGGACTTTTCTTTGGGAGCAGCATTAAAATAATCGTCAAAGCTCTTTACAGAGTTTTCATTTGTGATTACATCAAAAATGAAATCAAGTTCTTTGTCTTCAAGAGTAGTCTGTGATTTCTTTTCACCCTCAAAGGTACCTGTAAGTTTTTCTATAATGATTTTGCTGGAAATGTTGAAATCTTTTGCCAGCTCGTGAATTTTATATTTTTTCGCCATATTCATAACCTCCGTTTCAGTTCTCTTGACTTAAAATCGTAATAAGCTTATTTGCAAATCCGCGGTCATCTATTGAAATAACGCCTGCTTTTGTGCCGATACAGAGCGAGAGCTCTTTCATATCAAAATCTGCATCAACATAAGGAATGTTGCGGTGCTCAAAGGTACATTCATCAGCGATTTCTCTTTTGAGTCTGTCAGATGTGTCACAACAGGTGATACTTAAAAATGCTTTGCGTTTTTTTATGGAAGAAACTGCGGCATCGTGGCCGATTGACATTTTGCCTGCCCTGCGACAAAGGCCTAAAATGCCTTTTAAGTTATCCGTCATCATTTGCTGATTTCTTCCTCCATTTTGTCGTAAATTCCGTCGGGAATCGTTACTTCAAAGGTACGGTCGATTCTCTTGGATTTTCTGGCTTTTTTAAGGCATTCAAGGTTATTACAGATATATGCACCTCTGCCGGAAGCCTTGCCGGTAAGGTCGAGGCTTATTTCACCCTCGGCACTGCGAACAACTCTTATGAGTTCTTTTTTAGGCTTTTGCTCGTTGCAACCGCAACAGCGTCGCATAGGAATTTTTTTCTGTTTCAAACCTTTTCACCTCAAATTTAAGTATTTTATATGAGTTTAATTAACCCTCATAGAAACCGCTTTCAGGCTTGATGTCAATTTTCCAGCCTGTAAGTTTTGCGGCGAGCTTAGCGTTTAAGCCCTTGTTACCGATTGCAAGAGAAAGCTGATGGTCGGGAACTGTAACCTGACAAGCCTTTTTCTCTTCGTCAACAATTTCAACCTCAAGAACATTTGCGGGAGCAAGAGAGGCTGCAATGAACTCTGCGGGGTTTTCGCTGTATTTAACAATGTCGATTTTTTCTCCGCCGAGAGTTTCAACAATGTTGTTTACACGAGCACCACGCTGACCGATACAAGCACCGATTGGGTCAACATTTTCGTCTGTACTGCTTACTGCCATTTTTGTTCTTATACCTGCTTCACGAGAAACAGAGTGAATTGAAACAATGCCGTCATAAATTTCAGGAACTTCCTGCTCGAAAAGTCTTTTTACAAGACCTGAGTGAGTTCTTGAAATCATAATGCGTGGACCTTTTTCGGTTTCTTTAACACTGCTGATATAAACCTTTGTAAGCTCGCCCTCAACGAATGTTTCACCGGGAACCTGCTCTGCTTTTGGAAGAACTGCAGAGCCCTTGCCGATTTCAAGAGTAACATTGCCGTTAATCGGGTCAATTCTGCTTACCTTTGCAGTAACAAGGTCCTGCATTTTTGACTGGAAGTCACGGATTACCTGACCTCTTTCTGCGTCCTTGATACCCTGACGGATAACGTGCTTTGCAGTCTGTGCCGCAATTCTGCCGAATTTCATTGTGTCAAGGTCAATTTCAAGAACTTCGCCCACTTTAGCATCTTCTTTATATTCTTGAGCGTCGATGAGAAGAATGTCTGTATCCCAGTCAGTAATTTCATCAACGATGTTAAGGTGAAGATAAACTCTCATTGTTTTTTCTTCTGCATTGATTTCGCAAGCAACAACATCTTTGTTATTATAGTCTTTTCTTACTGCTTTAATAATTGCTTCGCTGATTTTGTCATAAAGATAATCAGCCTGAATGCCTTTTTCTTTTTCCATGAGGGCAACTGCCTCAAAAAATTCTTTATTCATTTTCCGTAAAACCTCCAAAATCGTCTGCTTTTATCCAAGACGCTTCTTTTTTTAATATATTCATTTCAGTTTCTTCATCAACAGCGATTGTGACACTGTCATTATCATAGTCAATAAGAATACCCTTGTATTCTCTTTTGCCTTCAAATGCTTTGATAAGTCTGACTTGAATTTTTTCACCTAAATAACAATCGAAATGAAAATCGCGAGATAATTCTCTTTCAATTCCGGGGGACTGAACCTGCAGATTGTATGCTTGTTCAATAGGGTCTGCCTCGTCGAGCGGACCGTCAATAGCGTGGTGCATTGCAACACAGTCGTCAATGCCTACGCCGTCTTCTTTGTCAATGGTAATGCGAAGATACCAGCGAGCACCCTCTTTAACGAATTTAACGTCCCAAAGAATAAGGCCTAATTCGTCTGCAATAGGCTGTGCAATATCCCATACCACTGCGGCGGTGTTTTTCTTCATAAAAACCTCCTGTAAAATATTAAGTTGTCATAATAAAAACATCCCTATAAACTCAAGAGAGCGGGTCGCCCCACTCTCTTGACAAAAACGAATATTCTTACCGTAAAGAATAATATCATATAATACAAATAAAATCAAGTGTTTTTTGTAATTTAATATACAATAATATATATAGAAAAATAATTTTGCATTCTGCATTTTGAATTTTGCATTTATTTAAAGGTCATCCGCATCCTGTTCGGGCACTTCAAAGCCTTGGGGGTTGCCTGTGTACCAACCGTTTGCATCAAAATTCTTTGCAGTTTCCTCGCCATTCCAGATTTCGCTGATTTCTTCGTTCATTTTGCGTAATTTTTGTCTTGTGCGAACAGCTTTTTCTCCGGGATTTTTCTTTTTGAAAAACATAAAATCACCTCCGTGTGTATTATCTGCAATATCTATGAAAAAATTTGAAAACGCGGTTGACTTTTTTTGGTTAATGTTGTATAATGAGCGAGAATAGAAGTGGAATGTTCTAATTTTCCATTTATTTATGAAAGGAAATGATTATTATGAAAAAGATTCTTGCAGTTATTCTTTCTCTTGCAATGATTCTCAGTATGACAGTTGTCGGCTTCGCAGCTGAAGTTCCTGCAGCAGACGCTGGTGTAGATGCTTGGACAGCATACTATACAGCAATTTATTTGGATGAAACACTTGACGCAGATGCTAAAGCAGATGCTCTTATGAATGAAGATTTAATTCTTTCAAATCCTTCAGTGGCTATTGAGGCTATGTTAGCAGCACGAACAGCTGCATCAGAAGCAGGTGTTAATGTTGATGAAGTTACTTTTGCTATGATGGATAAAATGGAAGCTGAGTACGGCATTAATGTTGAAGATATGATGGGTGAAGATATTGACGGTGACGGATATATCGGTGACCCTGCAAACGGTAACCTTGCAAAGCCTGAACCAACAGACGTTGAGGGCTGGACAGAATATTATGCAACTCTTCTCGGTAAAGCTACAACAGACCCATCTGCAGTTGGCGAAGTAGTTGCTGAAATCGCAGATACAGTTATAAATGGCGATGTTGATATGGATACTTTCACATCAGCATTCCCTGAAGCTGCAAAGATTGTTGGTGGTGACCTTGTTAATCAGGTAGTATGGGGCGTTGAAACACTTCTCTCAATGGACTTAAACTCTGATAACGTTATCGGTAAGCCAACTACAGATGATGACGGTAAACTTCCTGAAGACCCTGATAATGGCGGTGCAACAGGTGGTTTCGACATCGGCAACTTGCTTAACACAGTTCTCGGCTTTATTGGTACAATCGCTGATTTAATTTTCAACCCAGGTAGTGAGCCAACAGACCCATCAGACCCGGGAAATAATGATGAAGAACCTTGGCCATCTGACCCTACAGACCCAGGCACATCAACAATTCCCGACACAGGTGACACAACAGTATTTGCAGTTGCAGCAGTAGCACTTGCAGCAGGTGCAGCACTTGTTATGACAAGAAAAAAGAGCGAAGACGCTGAATAATTCTTTTACATAATTTCATAATAAATTTTTTGACGGAAATCGAAAGGTTTCCGTCTTTTTTGTTGGTTTACAAATTAGAATTTGTCGAATTCTTTGCCCCCCTTCCGTCACTCGCTTTGCTCGTGCCACCTTCCCCTCGTAGGGGGAAGGCTATCTTGGGCTCCACCCTTGAGGGGGAGCTGGCAAATGCGTAGCATTTGACTGAGGGGGGTATCCCAAAAGAGTTCGACAAACCCCAATTTGTCAGAATGACACGAATTTGAGAAAACTCTTGACAATTTAATAAAAAGTGGCTACAATAGTAAATGCAAGGCGAACAAATGTTCGATAAAATAAAGACGCACAGAAAATCTTTCTGTATGCGTTTTTTCTTTTTGTGTAAGACAAATAAGGAAAGGGGAGATTTTATGTTTGCACATACAAATAAAATGCTTGAAATTTCGGTTGAAGAGCACGAATATCTTACAGAGTTTGTTGACTTTAAATCGGGAAAGGCAGAGGTCGGGACAAGTTATCTTGTTTATAACAGAGAGAAGAAGCTGATTTCGGTTGTAAGAGCAGTTATGCAAAATGAACTTAATGAGCTTGAACGCATGGTGGCAAATAGTCATTGGTGTGAGCACATACCCGCAGAAAAAATTGCAAGGCAATATGAATTATCCCGTTCAGCTGTTTACAGAATTCTTGAAAATGTACGTAAAAAGATTGAGGGCTCAATGAAATATGTTCTTATGTATGACGGAATTCTTTTACCAAAATCAATGGAGGAAATATTGGCTTATGCCCGAAAATATGAAAACTGAAAAAACAACGCTTTATGAATTGGGTGAGGAATATGAAAAAATCGCAGAGCTACAAAATTCTTTTATAGACCAATGTAAAGCAGAAATCAAAAGAGCAGAATGGTCGGGGGACTCTGATGCAGTAGTAAGGCTTAAAAGAAATCTGACGCAATTCAAAAAAATTAAAAAAGAATTGACTGAAACTGCATCAAAGCTGAAAAATTATTACAAAGGAGAAAAATGATGAATCAAAAAATTATTTCTATTGAAATAACTCCTGAAAACGAGTCCGTTATAACCGAAAATGGTGGCGTGATGTGGGAACATAATGCGAGTGTTTTAAAATTCATAATTGCTGCCGATTATGTGGGGGATTATCGTTATTATCTTGAATACCGTTCGCTTATGGGAACAAAAACGAGAACGGATTATCTTGAACTGAACCTTGAAGACAATACGATAACTTATTCAATCCCCGCAACAATGACTTCGTTAAAAGGTGTAGAGTGTTATTTCAATATCGTTAAAATTGATGAGGACGGAAATACGATTCAGGTGATAAAGCCTAAAAAATTCGGGCTGACATTTGATTATTCGCCTGAAACTGATAAATCTCTTTGTAAGGAATATGATTTTTCAATCAATTCCTTGCTTGAGGCAATCCGTCAAGGCACCTTTAAAGGTGATAGGGGAGAAAAAGGCGAAAAAGGTGACAAAGGTGATAAGGGTGAAACAGGAGGAATATCGGAAGAACAGGCGAATAATAATTTCTCAAATGCTCTTAAAGGTTATGCAGAGGGCGAAACAGTTGTAATTGATGACATTTCACCCATTGAGCACAAAACTGCTGTGCGGGTTCACGGAAAAAACCTTTTTAGCGGAGAGTTGCTTGGCGGTTACTTCAATGATAATTACTTCGATTTGCTTGCGGCAAACCCGAGTGTTTTTAAATCTATAAAATTATTCTTAAAAGCAGGTACTTATACTATTTCATTCGGGACTGCGGTAAATGTTGTCCGCAGAATTATAGACAATGCGTATTACGGTAGCGGACAAGCCAATATATCTTCATACACATTTGAAACAACGCAGGATGGTTTTGTGGGCTTTTCTTTCAGAGATACAATACAAAATACAGATTGGCTTGAAGAAACACCAATACAGATTGAAAAAGGTAGTACGGCAACCGAATTTGAACCCTTTGTTGACCCTGCAACCGTAACTGTAACAGAAGAAACAACAGGTGCAACATATACGCCGAATGCGGACGGCGTTTTTGAGGTTTCTTCGGTTTATCCTGTAATGACACTTTCAACTGACACAGAGGGTGTTACGGCTGAGTGTGAATACAACATAGATATTAACAAGATTATCATAAAAATCGTAAATGCAATTATTTCATTGGGAGGTAGTTTATAATGGCAGTTTATAAGGGGATTGATGTGTCGCGTTGGCAGGGTGAGATTAACTGGTCCCTTGTACGTAATGCGGGAATTCAGTTTGCAATGCTTCGTGCAACCTATGGTACAGAGGGCTTTGACTTGTATTTCAGAACAAATTACCCTGCCGCACGAAAGGTGGGAATAGCCGTTGGTGCATATCATTTTGCTTATGCTTTAACACCTGAACAGGCGGTGGCAGAGGCTGAACATTGTCATTCAAAACTCAAGGGTAAAAAGTTTGAATATCCGATTGCTTATGATATGGAATACAGCGAAATGGCAAAATTGGGCAAAGAAAAAGTTTCGGCAATTGCAAAAGCTTTTTGCGAAAAGATGGAAAGCTACGGCTATTATGTTTGCATTTATGCCAACAAGCATTGGCTCGAAAATTATTTCACCGATGAAATTTTTAAGAAATATGATATATGGCTTGCTCAATGGAGTGAGAAGCCCACATTCCAGAAGCCCTACGGAATCTGGCAGAAATCCTCAAAGGGCAAAGTTGACGGTATTGAGGGGAATGTGGATATTGATGAGTCATATAAAAACTATCCTGCAATTATGAAATATAACGGACTTAACGGCTACGGTGCAGAAATTGAGCCAGAACCCCCAAAACGCGGATATGCAGCGGGACAGAAGGTCGTGCTTAAAAATGCAAGGCTTTATTCAAGTGCATATACCGACAAGGTTTCAAACTATATTAGCGGAACATATTATATTTATGACGGGATTTATTTTGAGGCGAGATTCCGCGTTACAAATTCTCTCAAAAATGTTGAACGCAAGCCAATCGGCAAATACGTGACGGGTTTTGTGCATCGTGATGACATTAAAAAGGGTGTAGCAGAATGACCGAAAATGAAATTATAAATCATCGTCTTGACTCGGTTGAGGCAGATGTGAAAATACTTTATAAAAAGGTTAATGATGTGACTCTTGAACAGGTTACAAGCAGTACAAAGCTTGACAGTATGCTTGTAACCTTGGGCGAACTGAAAGAAAGCATTGAAACGCTAAAAAAACGTCCCGGTTGGCTTTGGGATAAGGTCGTTGTGGCACTGATTGGTGCTCTTTGCGGAGTTCTTGTAAGTTTACTCACAACATAATCTAAAACGAGGTGAAAAAATGCTTGAATATATAACCGAAAATGCACTTTTGCTTATTCCCGTACTCAATATAATCGGTATGATTATTAAAAACACCGAGAAAATTCCCGATAAATACATACCTTTTATACTTTTGGGTTTTGGCGTTGTGGGTTCGATTGCGATTATGGGCCTTTCGCCCGAAAGTGTAGTACAGGGTGTGCTTGTAACGGGTACGGCGGTGTATGGCAATCAGGTAGTTAAACAAATTAAAAAAGACAAATAATATAAGAGCTGACCTTTGAATTTTCAAGGGTCAGTTTTTGTTTTTATATTGACTTTAATCTTTGTAAATTTTATAATTATCTTTGTAAAGTAACCACTAATTAAAGGGGCGAATTTTTTGGAAATTTTAATTTGTGCTAAATGCAATGAACAAATAGAAAAAGAAGATTTGGTTGAATGTCCTCATTGTTGGGAAATATATCACCGTGAATGCTGGGAACAAACCACAAACTGTTTAAGCTGTAACAAGTTCAATATAGACTCTGTCCGCGAAAATATTGAAGAAGAACAGAATGAAGAACCCACAAATCAGTTCCAACAGACTGTTGAAGAGAATGAAATTGAATCTGCTTTTGACGATTTGCCTCTGGGAAAAGAACCAAGATTTTCAACTGTTGCCAATAATGTAATGTCAATATCAAAAGTGGTGCTCATAATCGGTATTGTTGCAGGTGTTTTGGTTGTAGTTTACGGTGCTTTTGCTATAGGCGGTCTGATAGGTGGAATAATCGGCATAGTTGCAGGCGTTATAATCGCTGCAATTGGTTGGGTTGTATCCATACTTATAAGCGGATTTGCCGAGCTTATAAACAACTCACAGAAAAATGCACATTATCTCTCGCGTCTTGTTGAAAGCCGGGAAGAAAAGGAAGAATAAAATGGGAAAAATAAGATTTTTAATTGCTATTATTGTAGGTAAACTTTCAGTTTTCCTGCTTGATAAAATATTTAAAAGAGGAACAAATCTTCCGGGCGAAATTATGCTTAAAATTTGCCCCGATGCACTCTCTCGCTTTGTTATGCCCGAAACCACGGTCTGCGTAACAGGAACAAACGGAAAAACAGGCTCTTCAAACCTGCTTACACATATTATCCGCAACAGCGGTAAAACTGTTGTGAACAATTCAAAGGGCTCAAATATGGCACCGGGTCTTGTAACTGCACTGGCTTCTGATTGCACATTAGGCGGTAAGGTTAAATCAGATGTTGCAGTGCTTGAGGTGGACGAGCGTTCATCACAGTTTATCTATACAAAATTTGTGCCCGATTACATTCTTTGCACAAACTTGTTCCGCGACTCAATTATGCGTAATGGTCACAGCGGATTTATCTTTGATAAAATCAATGATTATTTAAGTGAAAAAACCACCCTTGTACTCAATGGTAACGATGCAATTTCAGGGCTTTTGGGCGAAAACAAGTGCAATCGAGTCTTTTTCTCGGTAAACAAAACTGAAAGAAGCACTGAAAAGTGTGAGGATACGGTATGTGATTTGATTGCTTGCCCCAAGTGTAATCATATTCTTGATTATGAGTTTTTCCATTATAATCATATCGGCGTTCCAATGTGTTCACATTGCGGATTTTCTATGCCCGAAAGCAGATTTTTCGCATCGGATGTGGATTTTGAAAATGGTACTTTCGTATTCAACGGTGACAAGGGTGAAAGTCTTGTTTTACCTTATCAAAAGGGCAATTTCTTCAATGTTTTCAATATTACAGGGGCGGTTGCAATCTGCCGTATTTTAGGAATAGACATTGACACAATCGCAAACAGCATTGAAGATTTATCGTCAAAAACAGGACGTTTTCAAGAGAATAAATTTGGTGGTGTTGAGGTTGTTTCAATGCTCTCAAAAAACCAAAATCCTATTTCATGCTCACAAAGTTTGAAATTCCTTGACAGCACAGAAAATGAAAAGGATGTTGTGTTGCTCATTACCGACAGTAACGACAAGGTTCACGGCCATGAGGATATTTCTTGGCTTTATGATACAGATTTTGCACCGCTTATGAGTAACAAAATCAAGAATATTTATATCGGCGGTTCTCGTTGCTATGACTTGGCACAGTGCCTTGAAATCAAAGGGCTTGATACCTCAAAATTCGTTCTTTTTGAGAATTATGACGAGCTTGCAACTGCAGTAAGTAACAATGCAAGTCCAAACAGAAATATTGTGATTTATTTTGAACTTTATGCCACAAGCGTTGTTGCAAAAATTAAAAATGCGTTAAAAAGTAAGGGGGATAACTAATTATGAAGAAAATTGTAATTGAAGTGCTTTACCCCGAATACAATAACCTTTACGGTGACCGCGGAAATGCCGAGTATCTTTGCAAGAAACTCGAAAAAGCAGGTTATGAAGTTGAAACAGTAAGCACAAATCTCTATGATGAACCTCGATTTGTAAACGGTCAGGTTGATTTTCTTCTTATTGGTCCAAGTCAGGAAAAACATCAGCTTATAGAGATTGAAAGGCTTAAAAAATACCGCGAAGCAATAGATAATCGCATTAAAAATGGCGGTGTAATTCTTGCCACAGGCAACGCTTTTGAAATATTCGGTGATTATATTGAAGATGCAAAGGGCGAAAAGCACGAGTGCTTAAAATTCTTTCCTTACTATGCAAAGCAGTTTTCACGCCTTCGCTATAACGATTGTAGTGTCGGCGAGTTTGAGGGAATGGAGATTACGGGTTTTAAAAATCTTTTAAGCCATTCTTACGGCGAAAATCCTGTGCCGTTCCTTAAAATGAAAAAAGGTGCGGGTATGAACAAAGAAACAAATATTGAGGGTGTGCACAAGAATAATCTTTTTGCAACCTATCATACAGGTCCGATTTTGCCACTTAACCCAAAATTTACAGAGTATTTAATCAAACTTGCAGATACCGATTTTGTTGATGTGCCCTTTGAATACGAAACAAAAGCATACGAAAGCAGAATAAAAGAGTTGTTATAAAGACAGAGGGTGTGTCTTGTGTTTTGTAATTAACAAATAAGTAGGGCGGGGGCTTTGCTCCCGCCGATTTTATTGCAACAAATTTGAATTTGTCGAATTCTTTTTATTTACCTGTCATTCTGAGCGAAGCGAAGAATCTCCACCAAAGTGAAATGTTAACTCAACAGAGATTCTTCGTCACTGCGTTCCTCAGAATGACTACCCAATTATATAATCG
>JAZQMC010000023.1:0-33180 GCA_045543095.1 Candidatus Fimenecus sp.
AGTTCTCCGTTCGACTTGCATGTGTTAGGCACGCCGCCAGCGTTCGTCCTGAGCCAGGATCAAACTCTCTAAAAAATTGTATTAACACGAACCTTAGCTCGTTTTAATCATTTTCTAAAGTGCTTTTTAGCTCTTTACTTATTTTAACTCAAAACGCTATGCGTTCTTTTTAAACTCTTTTGTTATCCAAAAGAATTACTGTTTCTTGTACTTCCATCAAAGTAATTTCTTACTCTCATAGAAACTACAGGGTTCCTTTTACTTATCTCGTCGTTGTTTAATTTTCAAGGTTCAGTTGTCCTACCCGTTTTCGCGGGTGGAGTTATAGAATACCACAACTCCGCAAGCTTGTCAACACTTTTTTAAAAACTTTTTTAGTTTTTTGTTTGCGTCGATTATCTCTCGCAGACAGCTTGCATATAATATCACAATGAATCGGGCTTGTCAACACTTTTTTTGAAATTTTTTAAAAAATTTTTTAATTATTTTTTCACCATATACATATTGTATATATGCATAATTTAAACCACAATTTATCCGATTTATGAATATTTGTTTTTTATAAGGAAATGATAACATCAACAAATATATCCACGGAGAGTTATTATGGATGATAAAAAAAATAAGAGAACAATAAAGAAATTAGTAATACAAATTTTTGCAATCATACTTGTAAATGTACTTGTAATATCAGCAATTGCCTATTCTCGCAACAACACCACGCAGACATTGTCGCGAATTGGCTCACGAGGGCAGGAAGTGCGTGAAATACAACAGAAACTTCGAGAATTAGGAATATACTCCGGTTCAGTTGACGGAGTTTACGGCACAGCTACCCAGAAAGCAGTGCGACAATTCCAAAAAAATTGCGGATTAACCGTTGACGGTGTAGCGGGCCCTAAAACCTTATTATATTTAGGATTAGGCTCAGGCGGTGGCAGTTCATCGTCAGGCGGATACAGTTCAAGTGATGTATATCTGCTTGCAAAAGTCATAGCAGCCGAAGCACGAGGCGAAAGTTATACGGGACAAGTTGCAGTTGGTGCGGTAGTGCTCAACCGAGTCCGTCACTCATCATTCCCCGACTCAATTTCAGGCGTTGTTTATCAGGCAGGTGCTTTTTCAGCCGTACGCGACAGCAACTGGAGTGTTGCACCGGATGCAACAGCACAAAAAGCAGCCCGCGACGCCATTAACGGTTGGGACCCCACCGGTGGTGCTATATACTATTATAATCCCGCAAAAACAAGTAACCGTTGGATTCGAACTCGCCCCGTTATTACCACTATCGGCAGACATGTATTCTGCAAATAATATATAATGTTTTAAAAATTAAAACCGTGCTTCTCGCAATGTGAGAAACACGGTTCTTTTAGTTAATTTAACTGATTAGTCGTTTGTGTAAGGCATGAGAGCAATCTGACGAGCTCTTTTGATAGCTGTTGTAAGCTCTCTCTGGTGATATGCACAAGTACCTGTTACACGGCGGGGAAGAATCTTTGCTCTTTCTGATGTGTAACGACGGAGCTTTGCTGTATCTTTGTAGTCGATTGTTTCAACTTTTTCTACACAAAATGCACAAACCTTTTTGCGACCTTTTCTGTTAGGTCTTGCATTCTTATCGTATGCCATTATAGTTTCCTCCTATTTAAAATCAGAATGGGAGTCCCTCGTCATCATCTGCACCGAAAGGAAATCCCTGGTTGTCGTCGGGTAAAACTGAAAAGCTGCCTGCATTAGCACTCTGATAAGAAACAACGGGTGCTGATTCCTGTCTTGGTGCACCATAAGCATTGCCGCTTTCTGCTTTGCTGCCGCAGAATGAAACATTATCTGCAACAATTTCAACTGCTGTACGCTTGTTTCCGTTCTTATCTTCGTAGCCACGGGTCTGAATTGAACCCTGAACTGCAATCATTTGTCCCTTTTTGAAATAGCGAGAAACAAAATCTGCAGTACCACGCCATGCAACAACGTTGATGAAGTCTGTTTGTCTTTCATCGCCGCTCTTGTAGTTGCGGTCAACAGCTACTGTGAAGCTTGTTACGGAAAGGCCTGATTGAGTTGTACGAAGTTCGGGGTCGGCAGTAAGTCTGCCCATAATAATTGCTGTATTCAACATATTCTTTTCCTCCGATTACTTCTTAACGATTAATGTGCGAAGAACACCGTCAGTGATTTTCGCAATACGGTCAAGCTCTGCGGGGAACTCTGGGTTTGCCTCATAATTATAGAGAACATAATAACCCTCTGCCTCGTAGTTGATAAGGTATGCAAGCTTTCTCTTGCCCCACTCATCAACGCTTTCAAGAGTGCCGTTTGACTCAACAAGAGCCTTGAACTTTTCTACAAGCTCTTTTGCAGCTTCTTCACCCTTCTTGAGTGAGAAAACCATAATTGTCTCGTATTTTGACATTCTTTTACACCTCCTTGTGGACTTTGCCCCCCGAACTCTCCTCGGGAGGAAGGATATGGATTGATAAAATTATCCATAGCAAATATGGAGTATAACAAAAAAAGGCTTGATTGTCAAGCCTTTTTCTTTAAATCTTTAAGTTTTGGAATTTCACGCTTTTTGCGGATATAAATTTTCTCTTGGTATTCACCGTCGTCACATTTTTCAACCACTACCATAAAGAGTGTTATAAGCATTAAATAAGGCAGTGGGCAGAAAATACCCGGATTTACAAGGGACATCATTTCAAGGCTTATATATGACAGGAAAATTGTCATATTAAAAAGTGTAGCCTTTTTCCATATAAGAATATTTCTCTTTATAAACTGATAACCGAATGTGACAATTCCCACAACGCCAAAGCTTGCAGCAATCTGAATGGGCTCGCAATGATACCAACAGAGTGAACCCTTGACATTATCAAAAATATCGCGGTTACCCATATAGCCGAGTCCTGTGCCGAGAATCGGGTGATTTAAGAAGTCCTCAATTCCGCGGGCATAATGTGCAACTCTCGTTTCTGTATTTTCGCCCATAAGCACGCCGTTGAGTGCTCTGAAAATACGGTCGATTGTATATCCCAAGAATTCTGTAATCTGCGGTGCAAAAATAAGAAAACCACAAAGAATACATATACATATAATAAGATATGCAAGTCGGCGACGCTTATCGTAAAGCACAAACATAACAATACACATCACAAGCTCAATAGCACCAAAAATCATGCCGCCACGAGAACCGGTAAGAAGCATTGCACCGAAGAAAATAAATCCGAAAACCGATGCGTAAGACTTTTTGTTTGCCATCAAAAATGCAAATGGCATTGTAATCATAAGAATAGTTGAAAGATTATTTCGCCACTGAACATAAAGGGTTCTGCCCAAATCGAGCACCTTATTTATATTGATTGCATAGTGCACAATAATCATAAATGATGCGAAAAGCCCAACAGCAACCATTATTTTTGTAAGCTTGTCAATGAGCGAATAATCCTTACGAATTTCGATATGACTGTAAAAATAACAGTAAATGAGCACCATACCGAAGCCCATACCAATCATATGATAAAGGGATGAACCGCCAAAATACTCCTGTGGCGAGATAAAGCCAAGACCACCAAGCATTATTGAAATTGATACAAAAAGCATTGGTTTGAACTGCGAACCTTTAGCCGAAAGTTTTTTACGGTATACTATAATATGGAAAAGCAAAATAAAAACCAACGGCACCGCATACCAGATAAGCCCCATAAATGTTTCAAGAGAGTCATAACACCTGATAGCAATAAGATAAGTAAACATTACAGGGATTAGCCAGCCCATAACATCGCGTACAATAAGCACGCAAAAGCCTGTTACGTAAGCCATAAAAATTGTACCGTAAATTTCAATTTGTGCTTTCGGGAAAAATGAACTTAAAACTGCAATAACCCCTGCCACAAAGAAAATAATGCCCATCCATTTTTCGCTTACAAGAAAGGCTCTCATTTTTTCTATTCTGTTTAAGGATTTTTCTGATTTGAAAATGTATTCCATACACAAATCCCCACAATAACTCATAGTAACTATATTTTATTATATATGAAAAACAATATCTTTCAACAGTTGTTACAAAACCTTAATAATTATTACAAAAATCTTACAGAATTTTAAAAATTTATAATTCACAGAATATTAAAAATTTATCTATTCTTTCGTGATATTTTTATGATATATTTTAGTCAGTGGTTCACAGATAAAACATCTGCTGAATCCCCTTTCATTTTCATTCTCCTTTTGAAAGCCGTGTACCCCAAACGGCAAAAGAACCTCTCACATTAATTTGTGAGAGGTTCTTTTTTTGTGTGAAAGGTATTGCGGAAAAATAATCAATTTCCTGTGAAGTTTCCTGTGTAAAGTTGGTAATACTTGCCTTTTTGTTCAATCAAATCATCGTGGTCGCCACGTTCAATAATTTTTCCGTGTTCAAGCACCATAATTGCCTTGGCATTTCGTACAGTTGAAAGACGGTGAGCAATAACGAAAACCGTTCTGCCCTCCATAAGTGCGTCCATACCCTTTTCAATCTGTTTTTCTGTTCTCGTATCAATTGAACTTGTTGCTTCGTCAAGAATAAGCACGGGCGGGTCTGCAACCGCTGCACGAGCAATGGATATAAGCTGTCGTTGACCTTGCGAGAGGTTTGAGCCGTCACCCGTAAGCATTGTGTTGTATCCGTCGGGAAGATTTGAAATAAATGAATGAGCATTTGCGATTTTTGCCGCCTCAACAACCTGCTCGTGGGTTGCATTCAAATTACCGTAGCGGATATTATCTTCAATTGTACCCGTGAACAAATGAGTATCCTGCAAAACTATGCCCAATGAACGACGCAAGTCGTCCTTTTTGATTTTCTGAATATTTATGCCGTCATAACGGATTTTGCCCTCGTCAATCTCATAAAAACGGTTAATAAGATTTGTAATTGTTGTCTTACCTGCACCTGTTGAGCCGACAAACGCAATTTTCTGTCCCGGTTTTGCGTAAAGAGAAATATCGTCAAGAACAACTTTTTTGCCGTCATAACTGAATGTAACATTTTCAAAAACAATATCACCTGCAAGTCGGGTATAGGTAATTGTACCGTCACCGTGAGTATGCTTCCAAGCCCAGATACCTGTTCTCTTTTCAGTTTCTTTAATTTCACCATTTGCATCCAATTCTGCATTGACAAGAACAACATAACCCTCGTCAATTTCAGGTTTCTGGTCAATGATTTCAAAGATTCTCTCTGCACCTGCAAGAGCCATAAGTGCATTGTTGAACTGCTGTGTGATATTCGAAATTGGTTGTGTGAAACTTCTGATATATTGCAGGAATGCAACGATATCACCTGCTGTCATAGCCTTTTTGATTGCTAAAAGTCCGCCAACAGCGGCAGTAAGAGCATAGGTAATGTGGGAAAGGTTGTTCATAATCGGCCCCAACATATTTGCAAAAGAGTTTGCACTTGTTGCAGACTTGCGAAGTTTTTCATTGATTTCGCCGAAACGTGCTTCAACCTCTTCTTCGTGGTTAAATACTTTAACAACCTTTTGTCCTTCAATGATTTCTTCGATATAACCGTTAACTGTACCCAATTCTTCCTGTTGTTTCTTGAAGAAGAAAGCACTCTTTTTGCCAAGTGTTTTTGTAACGAACACCATTACAACTACCATAGCACATACTATGAGTGTCATCTGCCAACTCAAAAACATCATAATACAGAATGAACCGATTATCATAACCCCTGAGGAAATAAACTGTGTTACACCCTGACTGATAAACATTCGAAGTGTTTCAACGTCGTTTGTAAAACGGCTCATAATTTCACCGTGAGGACGTGAGTCGAAGAAACTGATTGGCAAATCTGCAATAGCATCAAAAAGGTCTTTTCTCAAGGTATTGAGTGTACGTTGAGTAAGCCAAACAGAGCATTTTGACTGTCCGTAAGATGCCAATGCACCAAAAAGGAACACACAACCCATAATGCACATCATTTTAATAAGTGGTGCTATGAGTTCACTTGTAAACTCTTTACCAATCATCGGTGTGAGGTAATCGTCAATAATGGGTTTAATGAATAATGAGCCTGAAACGGATGCGATTGAACTGATTGCTGCGAAAATGAGCATACCAAAGAACAAACCCTTGTGCTTTAAGATATACCCGAAAAGTCGTTTGATTGTGCCTTTTGTGTTTTTTGGTTTCTGTACAGGTCCTCTTGGACCTTTTCTGCCACCACCCATTGGTCCTGCCATTATAACGCACCTCCCATCACGTCAAAATCGTCACTGCCCTTTTGCTGGGAGTTATAAATATCTTGATAAATTTCGTTTCGTGCGAGTAATTCTTCGTGATTACCTATATCGTTAATTCCGCCCTTGTCAAGAATGATAATCTTGTCACAATCTGAAACTGATGAAATTCTTTGTGCAATAATAATCTTTGTTGTGTCAGGAATACACTCGCGAAGTCCTTTACGGATTTTTGAATCCGTAAATGTATCAACTGCACTTGTTGAGTCGTCAAGAATAAGGATTTTAGGCTTTTTGAGAATTGCTCTGGCAATACAAAGTCGCTGTTTCTGTCCACCTGAAACATTCACACCGCCCTGACCTAAATCAGTATTATAGCCGTCGGGAAATGATGATACAAACGAATGTGCATCGGCGATGGTGCAAGCCTCAACTAATTCTTCATCGGTTGCATTCTTATTGCCCCAACGAAGATTTTCACTGATTGTACCCGAGAAAAGAACATTCTTCTGAAGCACCATACTAACTGCATCGCGAAGACCTTTTATCTTGTAGTCCTTTACATTCACACCACTTACAAGCAATTCACCCTCTGTGACATCATAAAGACGAGGAATAAGTTGTACAAGGCTTGTTTTAGCAGAGCCGGTTGCTCCGATAACACCAACCATTTCGCCACTTTCGATTTTGAAAGTAGCATTGTTGATTACATTGTTCTGTGCCCCTGCATATTTAAAGGAAACATTTTTAAACTCGATTGAGCCGTCTTTAACCTCATCAACCGTTGCATTATCGTCATTGATGTCGGGGACTTCCTCAACAACCTCCAAAATACGCTTTGCACTTGCCTGTGACATAAAGAACTGAGCAATAAGCATAACAACCATAAGGAAGTTAATTAAAATTTGCATAATATAAGTGAAAATCGCAGAGAAATCACCGATAAGCAAGGTTTCTTGCGTAATTTCCCTTGCTGCAATATAGAGAATTGCAAGGATTGTGCCATACATAATGATTGTAAATGTAGGCATACCCAAAATCATAAGCTTTTCTGCATGTAATGCTGCATTCATAAGGTCATCATTTGCTTTTTTAAACTTACCTTTTTCATAATCAGAACGCACAAAGGCTTTTACAACTCGTATATTGGTAAGATTTTCCTGAATTGAAGCATTGAAACCATCAAACATTTTAAGCATTTTCTTGAATCTGCCCAAAGCAATCGGAGCAAAAATTATAAGAATTATTGCGATAAGAGGTAATGCAACCGCAAAAGGCATTGCCACCTGACGACTTTTTATAATTGTGATTACAAGTGCTACAACAAACATAACAGGTGCACGGAATAACATTCTAATCATCATAACAAATGTGTTCTGTACGGAGTTTACATCCGTTGTAATTCTTGTAATTAGTGATGCAGTTGAGAAATGGTCGATGTTAGAGAAAGAAAATTTCTGAATTTTACCCATAATTTCTTCTCTTAAGCTCGCACCAAATCCCATACCTGCAACCGCAGCCATTCTTGCCGCCATAGCACCACAAAAAAGTGAACCGATTGCATACAGTAGCATTTTAAGTCCTAAACGGAGAATAACGCTCATGCTCTCTTCTGTCATACCGCTTTGCACAAGATTCACAATATCCGCCATAACAAGTGGAATTAAAAGTTCAAGCACAACCTCACCAATCATTAAAACAGGTGAGAGAATCGATGGAACAATATATTTTTTCGCATGTCTTAAAAGTTTAAACATTGTTATTCTCCTTTCCTATTGCTTTTATATTTTCTGTCATTCGTTCAATAAAAGAAATTACTAAATCAATTTCTTCTTCGGTAAATCCGTTAAAAGATGCTTCATCAACAATTTCAAACAATTTGTCGGCATACTCTGAAAGTTTTTCGCCTCTTGGAGTAAGTTTAAGATTGTTGCACCTTGCATCTTTTTTATCGGCAACTCTCATAATAAGGCCCGCTTCTTCCATTCGTTTAACCGAGTTAGCAACCGACGGTGCAGAAACACGAATTGAATCTGCAATTTCTTTTTGTGTTGCATTTTTATGCTCTTTAAGATATTTAAGTATGGGAGGCTGACCAAAATAAAGACCTTTTTCACGGAAACTACTTTCAACAACACTTCTGTGATGGCAATGATAACTGTGAAAAACCTCGCGTACCTTTCTGACTTTTTCGTTCATTATGTCACGCTCTTTCTGAACTTTAAAAAATAATTAACCAGTTAATAATTAACCGATTAACTAATTTAATTATATACCTAAAAAATTATTAGTCAACCCCTGATTTTTACCCCTGTTTGTGAACTTTTTGTTAACAAATGGGTCTTTTTTAAATTTTGTTCCGTTTTTTGCGGGACAAAACACCATTTTCGCCCTATTTATGGAGAGTATTTTTTCTGAACAAGAAAATTTCTCCGAGAAAGGAGCAAAAAATGAACGAGAAAAATCTTACAAAAAAAGAAAGGGATTTCTGCCAATATTATATGCGGTTAAGAAACCCCAAAGAAGCGGCACAGAAATCGGGCTACACTCTTTTGCCCGAATACGCGGGAATGTGCCTGCTTGCCAAAAAACATATCCGCGAAAAAATAAATGAGCTTGAAAAAGAGACCCGAGCCGACCAAAGTCTTGTGTCGTCGGGACTTCAACGCCTTGCATTCGGCTCAATTTCTGACGCGGTAAAGCTTATTCTTTCTGCAGGTGACAACACCTCCCCCGACCCTGACACTCTTGACCTTTTCAATGTGTCAGAAATCAAATACACCTGCGGAAAAGGAATGGAAATCAAGTTTTTTGACAGGCTTAAAGCACTCGAAAGTCTTTCTCACCTCACCGAAGATGAGAATGAGAGTTCTGCACATTCATTTTATGAGGCACTTGAAAGAAGTGCCGTAAGAAACGCAGAGGGTGATGAGTGTGGCTGATATTCAGTTTTACGAATTCTCACCCAAGCAACTCACCGTGCTTAACTGGTGGTGTGAGAAAAGCCCCCATCGTCACTGCGATGCCATAATCTGCGATGGTGCGGTGCGAAGCGGAAAAACTCTTTGTATGTCACTCTCGTTCATTTTATGGAGCTTCTATCGATTTTCAGACTCATCCTTTGCCCTGTGCGGAAAAACAATCACTTCGCTGCGTCGCAATGTGGTAACTCCCCTTCTCCCCCTGCTTCGGCAGATGGGATTCACCATAAATGAACGACGAAGTGCAAATGTTGTTGAAATAAGCAACGGCAGATTTACCAACCGTTTTTACCTTTTCGGTGGCAAGGACGAGTCTTCAGCCTCGCTTATTCAAGGTATGACTCTTTGCGGAATATTACTTGACGAGGTTGCTCTTATGCCACGCTCATTTGTTGAGCAGGCAATGGCTCGCTGTTCTGTGAACGGTTCAAAATTTTGGTTCAACTGCAATCCCGAAAATCCTCGCCATTGGTTTCACACCGAGTGGATTAAGAAATCCCATGAGAAAAATTGTCTTTACCTGCATTTTCTTATGGAGGATAATCCCTCACTTTCACCGAAAATTCGCGAGCGTTACCGTTCGCTTTATTCGGGAGCATTTTACGAGCGATTCATTCTCGGCAAATGGGTGGCAGTTGACGGTCTTGTGTATCCCTTTTTCAGCGAAAAGTTTCACACCATCCCCAATCCGCCTGAAAAATGCGAGAAATATTATGTTTCCTGCGACTACGGAACAGTCAACCCCGCGTCATTCGGGCTTTGGGGACTTCACGGCGGAGTTTGGTACAGGATACGGGAATTCTATCACGATTCAAAGGCAAAAGGCTTTCAGATGACCGACAGAGAATACTATGACGAATTAGTAAACTTAATCGGTGACAAAAGAGTTGAAGCGGTGATAGTTGACCCCTCTGCCGCCTCTTTTATGGAATGCATTCGCCGTGAAGGTAAATTCCGTGTTATACCCGCAATCAACAATGTGAGTGACGGCATAAGAAAAGTAAGTGAGGCATTGAAAACCGGCAAAATAATAATCGGCAGTTCCTGTGCGGACACACTTCGGGAATTCTCTATGTACCGTTGGGACTGCAATAGTGTGAAAGACACACCGCGAAAAGAGTTTGACCACGCAATGGACGATATTCGTTATTTCGTGGCAACGGCTCTTAACACAACAGATGATAGCATTTTCGCTATCTCTGTTGAAAGAAACTAACCCCTATCGAAAGGAGGTAATTATTTGTCAATTTTTGATAAGGTGGGTAAAAGAAAAGTCTGCACAAGTGCACCGCAGACTTCACATACTCACCCCTTTGAAATGATTGGAAATTATACTCCGTCAAACGTATGTCATCCGGAGCTTTACAGATTATTGCGTGAAGCAATCCCCATTATTGACACGGCAATTTACAAACTTGTGCGTCTTGTAGGCGGATTTACCGTGAAATCGGGCAACGGCAAAAATCAAAGTGAATTAGAAAATTTCATACGCACCGTAAACACAGGTTCAGGGTGCGGACTTCAACAGTTTATTGACACATATTTTGACGGACTTCTCACCTACGGCACATCGGCGGGCGAAATTGTGACCGATGAAAACGGTATTGTTTCTCTTTATAATGTGCCAATTAGAAACATCAGTTTGAAACGAAATCCCCGCAACTTTAATGAGATTTTAATATGCAGACCCGATTGTGCGAACGGTACTCCTGTCAAATATCAGGAACTGGTTATGTATTCAACTCTTAATGCCGAGGCGGGAAGTATAACAGGTAATTCAATTCTCAAGGGTCTTCCCTTTGTGGCTTCAATACTTTTGAAAATATATGATTCCATTGGGCAGAATTGGGAACGTGCAGGAAATCTGCGTTATGCGGTGACTTACAACCCAGGTTCCGATATGCTTGACCGTGCTTATGCCAAAGAACGTGCACAACAAATTGCAAAGGAATGGGCAAGTGCAATGGAAAAAGGCAGTATTAAGGATTTTGTGGCGGTGGGTGATGTGCAGATTAAGGTAATCGGTGCAGACGGTCAGATTTTAGACAGTGAAATCCCCGTAAGACAAATGCTTGAGCAGATTGTGGCAAAGCTCTCTGTTCCACCCTTTATGTTGGGACTTTCTTGGAGCAGTACGGAGCGAATGTCCTCACAACAGGCAGATTCACTCACTACAGAACTTTGGGCATACCGCAGAATTCTAACTCCCGTAATTGAAAAAATCTGCTCTATGTATCTTCGTTTTCTCGGCAACGGCTCAGGCGTTGAAGTAATATGGGGCGACATAACACTTCAAGATACAGTAGAAACCGCAAGAGCAGAACTTTATTCTGCACAAGCAAGGGCTTTGGGAGGTGAAAAGAAATGATTGTTAAATCTTATTCAAGCAAAAACGAAATAGGCACTCCCACAGCGGATGATATGAACTTAATTAACAGTTTTGCACTTAAAACGCTCACTCCCGAAGAGGTTTTCTGCTTCAGCGTTATTCTTTGTGACAACGACATTGACCGCGATTTTGAACGATTTGACGAAAACGCACTTCGTTCTCTCGAAAAACTTTTCGTGGGTAAAACGGGAATTCAAAATCACAGTATGCGTGCCGACGACCAGACCTGCCGTACATATAAAACGGAACTTTTGACAGACAAATCCAAAAAGACCGTTGACGGTTTGCCTTATATGTATCTCAAGGCTTGGTGCTACACCGTGCGATGTGATAAAAACGCTTCACTTATCCGCGAAATTGAAAGCGGAATTAAGAAAGAAGTAAGTGTAAGTTGTGCATCAAAGAGCAGAATTTGTTCAATCTGCGGTGAGAAAAACTGTTCACATATTGCGGGCAGAAAATATGACGGTAAAACCTGCTACAAAACTATTACCGACATTTGCGATGCTTATGAATGGTCATTTGTGGCAGTCCCCGCACAGAGAAACGCGGGAGTTACAAAATCTTTTAAAAAGGAGAAATCTATGGAAAATATTTTAAAATCCATTAAAGAGGGTAAAGCGCTCACTTTAGAGGGTGATGGGCTTAAAGCACTTTCGGATTATATTGAAAACCTTGAAAGAAAAAGTGCGGACGGTGAGAAATACCGTGCAAGCCTTTGTGCTAAAACAAAGATGAGTTTCGCACTTGCTTTCCCTGAAATCAGCGAAGAATGTGTTGACGAGGTGCTTAAAAATCTCTCAACAGAAAATCTTGAAGCACTTAAAAATGCAGTAACAAAAAAAGCAAATACAATTGCCCCGATTACTTCTCAGCTTTATGTTGAAGAAAAAGAGAATAATCAGAATTCAAACAGCGAATTCAAGTTTTAAAACATTTTAGGAGGAATTATAATGGCTAATTTTGAAACAATTAAACTCGATAAAGGTCTTTACGGCACAGGCAAGGGCTTCCTTGCCGAACTCGAAAAAATTGACCCAAGCGAAAATTACAAGGGTACATCACTTGAAAACCTTGACGCATTCGAACGTCAGTTAAAGCGTTTCGGCATCAAGGTAAAGGGTGCGGGCAGTGACGCGGTTGAAAAATTCTTCGCGACTACCGACTCTGCGGTGCTTTTCCCTGAATATGTGTCCCGTGCGGTGCGTCAGGGTATTGAAGAAGCAAACAATCTTGACCACATCATCGCAACAAAGACAAACATCAATTCTCTTGATTACAGAACTATCGCATCTGTACCTACTGCTGATGAAAAAGAACTCAAAGACGTGGCCGAGGGTGCGACAATTCCCGAAACAGTTGTTCACACTCAGGATAATCTTGTTACACTTAAAAAGCGTGGCAGAATGCTTGTGGCGTCCTATGAGGCAATTCGTTTTCAGCGTCTTGACCTTTTCACCGTTACACTTCGTCAGATTGGTGCATACATTGCACGCACACAGTTCAAGGACGCTGTGAATGTACTTATTAACGGTGACGGCAACGACAATGAGGCAGCTAAAATTTCACCTGCAACTGCCGGCACAATCACTTATGAAGACCTTATTTCACTCTGGAATTCATTCTCACCTTATGAGATGAACACTCTCATTGCTTCACCCGATGTTACTGCAAAGCTTCTCACTATGCCTGAATTCCGCGATGCCCCTGCAGGTCTTAATTTCCACGGAAAAGGTACAATGATTACACCGCTCGGTGCAAAGCTTATCAAATCAAATGACATTTCAAAGACACTTATCGGTCTTGATAAGAATTGCTCACTTGAAATGGTGACTGCGGGCGGTGTGCAGACAGACTTTGACCGTCTTATTGACCGTCAGCTTGAGCGTGCGGCAATTACACAGATTTCGGGCTTTGCAAAAATCTTCGCAGATGCTTCAAAGGTAATGAACATCTGATAAAGGAGGTATGGGCAGTATGATAAATGTCTGGTCAGTTTCGCAAATACTTGAAGACACGGGTTTACTCACCGCCGAAGAGGCTAAAAAGGCAACACCATTCTGCCTTGCCGCTTGCTCGTCATTGACACCGCGACTTCGTGACGAAAAAAACGAGGACAACCCCGCAGTTATAATGGCTTGTGCGGGAATTGCCCTTTATAATTACACGCTCTCCGTGAGTGCGAGCAGTGAGGATTTTTCATCATTCAAAGCGGGTGATGTGACAATAAGCAAAAGTTCTTCTGCTTCGGTTGAAAATGCAGAAAAATTTCGCGATGAAGCCTTACTTTCTGCTACGCCGTATCTTACTGATGTGGATTTTGTATTTGAGGCGGTGGAAATATGACTATTGAAAAAATGCTCAATAAATTCGGCAATTCGATTTATATTACAGGTGCTGACGGTTGGAAATCCCCTATTTTCAGTGCATTCATTCAGCCTTTAAGGTATAAAAACAAGCTTTATATGTCGGGTGATGTAACACCCATTGGGATTAACCGTAACAATGTTTATCTTTACATAGGTCCTGCAGGTCACGACCTTACAAGGCTCGACAAGACTTACCGAATTCACGACAGCGACAATAACTCATATTTGATTGACCGTGCAGAAAAAATAAAAGTAAAAAACAATATTGTTTATATCTGGGCGGTTATCCGACAGACAACGGAGGGTAAAAGATGATAATAAACGGAAATATGGCAGACGGAATTGTCAAAACCATGTCTGCCAATCAAGATTTTTCAGATTTGACCTTTGTGGTAGCATACGAAAACGAAATCAAGCCTACCCCTATTGACAAACCCATAGTTGCACTTTCAGTCAAGGGTTGTGAAATCGGTGAAAGGCTTACCGAAACACTTGATACAGGCGAAATTAAAAATACGGAAAATCGCCAGATGCTCACAACCTTAAGTGTTGATATTTATTTACCATATTCCAAGGGCGGAAGTGCGGGGCATAAGATTTTTGACAGAATTGCAACATATTTTCTTTTTGTCAAAGACCTTGATGCTACAAAGGCCACTTGCGGTAACACAGATTATGACAAAAACAGTGAAGCACTTGTTCTTAAAACGCAGTTTGTGTTTAAGCATATAATCAATTCATAATATTAAAAAGCAACCCGAAAAGGAAATCCTTTTCGGGTTTGTTTGATATAGATTAAAAATTAATCAGCGTTTTCTTCTTCAATTTTATCAACGATTTCCTGTGGAACAGCCTCACCGTGTTTAACGAAAAGGATGCAAAGGATACTGAGGATGAACATAATCGGGCTATATACGAAAAGTGACATATATGAGCCTGTGAACATACGAACAATACCGTAAATAATCGGAGAAGCAATCTGTGCTGAGAATGTTGCTGTGTAATAGTATCCTGTGAATGTACCAACTTTTTCAATACCACCAATATCAAGAACAAGTGGCAATGTATTAACTGTGATGAACATATTTGCGAAACCGCCAAGGATAAGGGCTACCCAGATAAGTGTCATATTCTGTGTAAGAACATAGAGGAGGAATACAGCCATAAATACTGTAAGACCTATGAGAATTGTCTTCTTTCTGCCGATTTTCTTGCCCATTTTACCTGCAGGAATTGCAGCGGCAGCAGAACAAACTGCAAATAATGTTGTCATAATTGTTGCTTCGCCTGTGCTCTTGCCGAGAACTTCTTCAGCAAAGAGTGCAAAGAATGTTGTAATTGCGTTTGTACCGCAGAAAAGGAAGAACAAGCCACCAAGCATAAAGATAAGACTCTTTCTTTCTCCCTTTGAAAGTTTCTGTGCTTTTCTTGCTTCTTTTTCAGCCTTTTTAGCTGCTTTTTCATCGGCATACTGATTCTTTGCCGCAACATCTTCAAGGCTTGAAGGCTCTTTAACCCAAATGCGAACAACAAGCATGCCAAGAACCATAACAACTGCACCAAGAAGGAACACGTATGGGAAGCTTGTAAACTGTTCGTTTTCAGCAGTAACCTTAACGCTTGTTACAGCAAGGTAGATAGCACTAACAAGAGTACCGGCAACCATACCGATAACAGAACCTACACCGCCCATAAGGTTGATGATTGCGTTACCCTCTGAACGAAGATGTGACGGAGTAAGTGCGGGCATCAAAGCAACTGCAGGAGCACGCCACAATGACATTGAGAAAACAAAAAGAATAATGCAAATCATTGTTGCAGGGAGAGAGTTACTCAATGCTATCCAAGGAATGAGTGCGAAGAGAAGTGCTGAAACAGGTGCACCGTAAACAATGAACGGACGACGTTTACCGAGCTTTGAACGGCAACGGTCTGAAAGTTTACCGAATGTTGGCTGGAAGATAACACCGAAAATGTTATCGAATGTCATAATAACACCGATGAAAAGAGGTACAAGTGTAATTCCGCCACCTGCAACGTTAACATCCTGACCCTGTGTTTCTGCAAATTTTGCAAGCACTGGGAATGCTTCGTTAAGTTTCTGGCTGAGTGATGTTATCCACTCTGACTCTGTAAGCAATCTGTTAAGAATCTTTGTGATGTATGGGTCATAAATTGCCCATGCGATTGATGTTGTGAGAAAAGCGAAGCCTGTAAGTATGGTGTGCCATGTATGAAGCTTGCCGTTTTTCTCGCAAAACAGTTCTGTTTTGTTGCTCATAATTTTTCCTCCCGGATAAAATTCAAAATTATACGAGATTATTATACATTATTTTTCCCGAAATGGATATGTGTAATTATTATAAATTTAAGGAAAATTTTTGTATAGAGTGTTGAAAACAATTCGAATCAAAAGAATTCAACAAATTGGGGTTTGTCTAATTCTTTTGGGATACCCCCCTCAGTCAAATGCTACGCATTTGCCAGCTCCCCCTCAAGGGTGGAGCCCAAGATAGCCTTCCCCCTACGAGGGGAAGGTGGCACGAGCAAAGCGAGTGACGGAAGGGGGGAAAGAATTCGACAAAATCAAATTTGTTTTATATGTAAAAACGGCGAAGTCAAACGACTTCGCCGTAATTATATGTTTATTTAAGTATCGACTTATAAAGTCTGATATACTCGTTTGCTGATTTGCCCCAGCTGTTGTCACATTCCATAGCACGTTTAACAAGAATGTTCCAACCCTCTTTGTTGGAATATCCTTCAATTGCTCGCTTGATTGTGTAGAGCATATCGTGTGCATTATATGTTGAGAATGTAAAGCCGTTACCTTCATTGTCGCCACTATCCTTGATACTGTCACGAAGACCGCCTGTTTCACGGACAATCGGAATTGTGCCGTAACGGAGTGAAATCATCTGTGAAAGTCCGCAAGGCTCACTCTTTGAAGGCATTAAGAACAAGTCACATCCTGCATAGATTTTCTTTGAAAGTGATGGGATAAAGCCGAGTTTAAGTCCCATTTTGTCAGGATATTTGTCTGCCATCTCTTTAAAGAAGCTTTCATACTGCCATTCACCTGAACCGAGCACTACAAACTGCACATCAGTTGTTGCAAGTAATTCGTCAAGGACTGCCTTAACGAGGTCAAGTCCTTTGTGTCCTACAAGACGAGTGACCATACCAATCATCGGCACATCTTCCCTTACTGGAAGTTCAAAGTATTCCTGTAATTTTGCCTTGTTAATCTTTTTCTTTTCTGCGAAATCTTCAGATGTGTAATTAACCTCAATATCCTTATCTGTTTCAGGGTTATAGAGAATTGTGTCGATACCATTGAGAATACCGGAGAGCTTCCAAGAACGCTGATTAAGAATCGGGTCAAGACCGTGGGAATACCAAGGGTCAAGAATTTCGTTAGCGTAAGACGGAGAAACAGTTGTAACTCTGTCGGCACATTCAATAGCACCTTTCATAAAGTTGCAGTCACCGTCATATTCAAGGAGGGAAGCGGCACTTTCGGGAAGTCCGACAACATCGCCAAGAAGGTCCATACCATAAGTACCTTGATACTGAATGTTATGAATTGTGAAAACAGTTTTGATGTTTTCGTATCCCGGACGATTTGCATAAAGTGTGTTGTAATAAACAGGAGTCAATGCAGACTGCCAGTCATTACAATGGATAATATCGGGCTTGAAATCAATGTGAGGAATAATTTCAAGAACTGCACGAGCAAAGAATGCAAAACGCTCTGCGTCGTCATAATATCCGTAAAGCGTATCACGCTTGAAATAATATTGGTTGTCGAGAAGATAGTAGATTACTCCACCTGCTTTTGCTTCAAAAACACCGCAATACTGTCTTCTCCATGCAACAGGAACTGAAATACTTGTCACAAATTTCATTGTGTCCTTAAGTTCCTGACTGATTGTGTCATAAAGAGGCATTACAACGCGCGCACCGATGAGTCTTTTGCGAAGCGCCTGTGGAAGACTGCCCGCAACATCACCAAGTCCGCCACTTGCTTTAAAGGGAAGTGCCTCACTTGAAACGTATAAAACTTTCATGTGTTTTTCCTTTCAATTTTCTAATGTAGGGGGTGTCGACTCGACACCCCGTAGTTTTACTGTGATTTATTTCGGGCTGCCGAGGTCGTCAGCCCCTACAAATTATGTTGACTATATAACAATCTCTTTACCGATGTAAACAGGATAATTCTCTGCACCGGAGAGTGTTTTGTTAGGTGTAATTACAACGCTCTTGTCGGCAACAACGCAGTTAAGGGAAGCATTCTGTGCTACGAAAACATCCTGCATAACGATGGAGTTTTTAACAACTGCACCTTTTTCAACTCGAACACCACGGAATAGGATTGAGTTTTCAACTGTACCCTCAATGATACAGCCATCAGCAATAAGAGAGTTTTTAACATCTGAGCCAATACCATAAATTGCAGGCATATCGTCACGGACCTTTGTATAAACAGGTCTTTCTCTGTTGAAAAGGTCGTCGCAGTTTTCCGGATTGAGAAGCTCCATATTAACCTTAAAGTAGCTTTCCATTGACTCAACAACTGCTGAATATCCCTTTGCCTCGTAGCCGTAAATGTTAAGTTTTTCAACATTTCTCTGAATAATATCGGACTCAAAATCCTTGTAATTAAGGCTGATTGCGTCATTGATAAGTCTTTCAAGAAGTGCCTTTTTCATAAGGATTACATTAAGTGAGAAATTAACATTTTCCTCTGTTACAGGAGAAATTGAAACCTTTTCTGCCTTACCATCAGCATTAAAATCAAAAGCCATAGCATCTGTAAGGTTTGGCAATTTGCCGTTTTTATAAACGATTGTCATATCGGCATTTTTCTCAACGTGATAGTCCATAAGTGCCTCAATGTCAAGGTTAATAACCACGTTACAGTCTGTGAGAAGAACATATTCTTCATTTGAACGGCTGATAAAGCCCATACTACCCTTTAAGGAAGCAAGTTTGTCACGGTTTCCGCCTGTTTCGTTAGTTGAGAACGGCGGAAGAATGAAAAGACCGTCATTTTTACGGGACAAGTCCCAAGGCTTACCGGTACCTACATGGTCCATAAGTGACTGATAGTTACTCTTTGTAAGTACACCAACCTTTTCAATGCCACTGTTTACCATATTAGAAAGAGCAAAGTCAATAAGGCGGTAACGACAAGCAAAAGGAACAGAACCCATTGTACGGATACCTGTAAGCTCACTCACACATTCGTCATAAGCATTTGAGAAAATAATACCAACAATATTCTTACCTGTCATTTTATTCAGCCTCCTTTACTACGTCTTCACTAACCTGTGCTTTTGGTGCAACAGACGCACCCTCGTGTACAGTAACACCTGCACCAACAACTGCAACGCCCCATTCATCACGGTTTGCACAATCTTCCGGACTTAAGCCAACAACTGCACCCTCTTCAATAACTGCATTTTCTGCAACCATTGCGTACTGAACAACTGCACCCTTTTTAATAACTGTGCCCGGCATTACAATTGAATATTTAACCTCTGCACCTTCTTCAACAACAACATCATTGAAAAGGATTGAGTAATCAACATCACCATAAACTCTTGAGCCCTCTGAAATCATTGAGTTCTGCACCTTTGCATTTGCAGAAATGTAGTGAGGAGGGGAAGCAGGAGTTTTTGCATAAATTCTCCAGCTTGTGTCAGATAAGTCAAGGTCAACCTTTGGATTGAGAAGGTCAAGGTTTGCTTCCCAAAGGCTGTCGATTGTACCAACGTCTTTCCAATATCCGTCAAAGAGATATGCAAACATCTTTTCGCCGTCTGCGTGCATCTTCGGAATAACATTCTTACCAAAGTCGTTGCTTGAATTGGGGTCATTCTCATCATCAATAAGATACTGACGAAGCTTACTCCAAGTGAACACATAAACACCCATTGATGCCTTATTACTTCTTGGATTCTTTGGCTTTTCTTCAAATTCACTGATTGAATTGTCGTCATTGAGAATCATAAGACCGAAACGGCTTGCTTCTTCCCAAGAAACCTCAAGCATTGCGATTGTGCAAGCAGCACCCTTTTCCTTGTGGTATTCAAGCATCTTGTTGTAGTCCATCTTGTAAATATGGTCACCTGAAAGGATAACAACATATTCAGGGTCATAACGGTCAATGAAATTGATATTTTGGTAAATAGCGTTTGCAGTGCCCTTATACCACTCTGTACCCTTAATCTGCTGATAAGGTGATAGAATGTGAACACCGCCGTTAGCACGGTCCAAATCCCAAGCCTGACCGTTGCCTATGTAGTCATTAAGTTCGAGTGGCTGATACTGTGTTAAAACACCAACGGTTGAAATGCCGGAGTTTACACAGTTTGAAAGCGGGAAGTCGATAATTCTGTACTTACCGCCGTAAGGAACGGCAGGTTTAGCAATGTTCTTTGTGAGAATTCCGAGACGGCTTCCCTGACCGCCTGCAAGAAGCATTGCAATACATTCTTGTTTTCTTGCCATATTTTTTCCTCCTTAATGGATGATAGTATGTTTAATTATCTTGTCTTTTTAAGATAAATTGTTGACATTGGTGGTAAATCAAGGGCGATACTCTGCTCGAAACCGTGCATAGGAGTCTTTTCCCATTTGATTTTGTCCTTCTGCCCTTTACCTGAGCCACCGTAAATTTCGTCATCAGAATTGAAGATTACCTTGTAATTTCCCTTTGCAGGAACACCGATTCTGTAATTATTACGTTCAACAGGAGTAAAGTTGCAGACTGCTATAATTTCCTTGCCTTTTTCGTCGATTCTGCGGAATGCGATTACTGAATTATCGTTGTCATCCGCTGAAATCCAAGAAAAGCCTTCCCAAGAATGGTCAACCTGCCAAAGTGGTGCGTTATCCTTATAGAAATGGTTAAGTTCTTTAAAGTAAGTCTGCAATTTCTTGTGCATATCATAATCAAGAAGCAACCAATCAAGACCCTGCTTGTAATTCCACTCGATAAACTGACCGAATTCAGAGCCCATAAACATAAGTTTTTTACCGGGATGAGCCATCATATAACCCATAAAGGCTCTTACTCCTGCAAATTTTTCCTCATAAGTTCCGGGCATTTTATTGATAAGTGAGCATTTACCGTGAACAACCTCATCGTGAGAAATCGGCAGGATAAAATTCTCTGAAAAAGCATAGAAGAATGAGAACGTAATACAGTTGTGATTACCTTTTCTGTAAAGCGGGTCCATTGAGAAATAACGGAGAATGTCATTCATCCAACCCATATTCCATTTGTAGTTGAAACCAAGGCCACCCATAAACACAGGCTTTGTAACCATTGGCCACGCTGTACTTTCTTCTGCTATAAGCAAACTGCCGTGATAGTCACGGAAAACATTCATACTTAACTTGTTAAGGAATGCGACAGTTTCAAGATTTTCGACCCCACCGTCTTTATTTGCAATCCAATGACCGTCATCCCTGCCATAGTTGAGATAGAGCATTGAAGCAACTGCATCCACACGAAGACCGTCAATATGATATTTATCGAGCCAGAACATCGCACTTGAAATAAGGAAGGACTGAACCTCGTTTCTGCCAAAATCAAAAACTTTTGTGCCCCATTCAAGATGCTCGCCTTTTCTGATATCCTCATATTCATAACAAGGTGTACCGTCAAATTCATAAAGTCCGTTGGCATCTTTCGGGAAATGAGCAGGTACCCAGTCAAGAATTACACCGATGTTATTCTTATGACACATATCAATAAGATACATCAAATCGTCGGGAGTGCCGTAACGTGATGTGGCTGCAAAATAGCCTGTTACCTGATAACCCCATGAGCCGTCAAACGGATATTCAGTAAGCGGCATAAACTCAATATGAGTATATCCCATTTCCTTGACATAAGGAATAAGTTCTTCCGCCATTTTACGGTATGAATAGAAGTTTCCGTCCTCATACTGCCTCCAAGAGCCGAAATGCACCTCATAAATGTTGACAGGCTTATCATACTGTGCTTTTTCACGCTTTGCCTTTTCCCACTTGGCATCAGTCCATTTATATGAGCCTAACTCATAGTATTTTGTGGCATTATCGGGACGGGTTTCCATGTGGTAACCGTAAGGGTCGCTCTTCATAAGCTTTCTGCCGTCTTTTGTATAAATGCAATACTTGTAAGAGTCAAACTGCTTTACATTTTCCACATAAACTTCCCAAATTCCACCCGCAGTAACACGTTCTGCGAAATTCGCCTCATCACTCCAACCATTGAAGTCACCACAGACAGAAACCGCCTCAGCATTAGGTGCCCACACTCTGAAAACAACGCGATTTTCGTCTGCACGATGAGAGCCCATATATTCATAGGCACGGGCATTGTTGCCTTGATGGAAAAGATACACGGGCACTTGAGCCTCATAGTTGTTTCCTGTATCCGTCATTTCATCACCTCACATTTTATATCTAATAAAGCACAATTCTACTTATACAGATACATTTTATCACTATAAAAATGTAATTTCAAGTGCTTTTTGCACAAAATGGTCAAATCACTCACAAATTTCATTACAACCATTTGTGCAGTTTGTTACAAAATTTGCCTATTTTTACACAAAGATTACAAGTTTCGGCAAAAGTTTTTGGTAAACTTCAAAAAAACAAAAAAATACCGCGAGCCGATAGACACGCGGTATTGCGGAAAAATAAACTATTTTAGTTTTTAGCTACTGCTCTTTGAATAGCCTTAACAATTTCAACAATCGGAATAATTAAGAATGCAAGACCAAGTGAAATTGCATATTCAATTGGGTCAAGCTTTGTGAATTCAAACATATTTGCAAGGAAGTCGATTTCAACAACTGCTGTTGTGAGAAGGAACGAACCAATCATAGCACCGTAAAGAGCTACGTTATGACTGCCCTTGAATACCATTGCTACTGCTGAACCACGCTGTGAACGCATATTGAAGGAGTGGAAGATTTCGCACATTGCCATTGTGAAGAATGCCATTGTCATACCATCTGCACTGTCCTGAATGTTCATAAAGTGGAATGTTCCGCCATTGTGTAATACGTCAATATATTCGCCGATATAGAATGCAATAATTGTAAGAACAGAAACAATAACACCTTGATATGCACAGTCGAAACCGAGTCCGCCTGCGAAAACGCCGTCATTCTTGCTTCTTGGTTTTCTTCTCATAATATCTGCTTCCGGTTTTTCAAGACCGAGAGCGAGTGCGGGGAAGCAGTCTGTTACAAGGTTAATAAAAAGAAGATGTGGTGCACGGAGAATTGTGAAATTCATAATTGTTGCAAAGAAGATTGAAACAACTTCTGAAAGGTTTGAACCGAGAAGGAACTGAATTGCTTTACGGATATTGTCATAAATTCTTCTGCCTTCGCCAACTGCTGAAACGATTGTTGCAAAGTTATCGTCTGCGAGAACCATATCTGCAACGTTCTTTGTAACGTCAGTACCTGTAATACCCATACCAACACCGATATCGGCACTCTTGATTGACGGAGCATCGTTAACACCGTCACCTGTCATAGCAGTAACATAACCCTTGTTTCTCCAAGCATTAACAATTCTTGTTTTATGTTCAGGCTGAACACGAGCGTAAACGCAGATATTTTCAACGATTTTCTCAAATTCTTCGTCTGAATACTTATCAATGTCAGCACCCATCATAGCCTGACTGTCATCTGTGAGAATACCAAGTTCACGAGCAATAGCCTTTGCTGTGTTGATGTGGTCACCTGTAATCATAATAGGCTTGATACCTGCACCGCGACATTCAACGATAGCATCTTTAACTTCAGGACGAACAGGGTCAATCATACCTGTAAGACCGATAAATGTCATATCAAATTCAAGGGACTCTGAATCCATTGTTTCGGGTGCTTCAGCATAAGTCTTATATGCAACTGCAAATACACGAAGAGCTCTGTTGCCCATTTCTGTATTGTGCTCCATAATTTTAGCACGAAGTTCGTCAGTTAAATCATAAATCTCACCATTAACATCAAGGCGAGTACATTTCTTGAGGATTTCGTCAGGAGCACCCTTTGTGAACTGAACAAATTCGTTACCCTTAGCATGAACAGTTGACATCATCTTACGGCCTGAGTCGAACGGAACTTCGCCAACTCTTGGGTATGCTACTACTAACTTTGATTTTGGAAGGTCAAGAGTTGCAGCATAGTTAATAAGAGCAACTTCATCGGGTTCACCTGTGCTCTTGCCGTCTTCGCCAACTTCAGCATTTGTACAAAGGGCCATAGCCGTTGCCAACTGTTGCTCGTTTGGAGCATAGTGGTCAACAACTGTCATAACATTCTGTGTAAGAGTACCTGTTTTATCTGAACAGATAATCTGTGTACAACCGAGAGTTTCAACGGCTGTCATTTTACGGATAATTGCGTTCTTCTTTGACATATTTGTAACGCCGATTGAAAGAACGATTGTCATAACCGCAACAAGACCTTCCGGAATTGCGGCAACAGCCAAAGCGATAGCAGCGATGAACGAATGAAGAGCAACATCAAAATATTCTGTGCTGCCACCGATAATAATTTTAGAAATGATGTTATATGCAAAGATAACTACGCAAACACCAATAACAAGCTTTGTGAGTACCTTTGAAAGCTGTTCAAGTTTGATTTCAAGAGGAGTTTTGCCTTCTTCTGCAAGTGTAATAGCATTTGCAATTTTACCCATCTCTGTATCCATACCCGTAGCAACAACAACTGCTTTACCACGGCCATAAACAAGAGTTGAGCCCATATATGCCATATTCTTACGGTCACCAAGAGCAACCTCATCATCGTCGCCCTTGCCCATAAGTGCATTTACAAGTTTTGTAACCGGAACGGACTCACCTGTAAGGGCCGCTTCCTCAATTTTCATACTTGCACACTCAAAAATACGGCAGTCAGCGGGAATTGCGTCACCTGCGTCAAGAAGAATAACGTCACCTACAACCAAGTCCTCACTTTTAACGGTTTCAACCTTACCGTCACGGAGAACCTTTGTTGTAGCCGCAGACATTTTCTGCAACGCCTCAACTGCTTTTTCAGCCTTGCTTTCCTGAATAACACCGAGAACGGCATTGATAAGAACAACAACAAGGATGATTATTGAGTCTGTTGGCACATACGCACCTGTTGCGGGGTCGTGCTCAATAAACTCTGTTACGGCAGAAATAACAGCCGCAACAAGCAAAATGATAATCATCGGGTCTTTAAGCTGGTCGATAAAGCGTGAAAGCATTGATGCCTTTTTAGCCTCTGCCAACTTGTTTTTTCCGTTTGCTTCAAGTCGTTTTTGAGCCTCTGCAGATGTAAGACCGTCTTGGGAACTCTTTACCTCTGCAAAAACATCAGCGACTTCGTGAAGATAATGCTTCATTAAAAACACCTCTTTATATTTCTTTGCTTTCGCAATAAAATTATGCAAAATATTACAATCGCAATCACGATTTTAGTAGCGGGCAAACAGGGATGTCTGTCCCTACGCGTTCGCAATAAAATTATACAATATCCAAAAAGACCTTCAGCAACACTTATTGCCGAAGGTCTTGCTACCCGTGTTAACAGGGACGGCAACCAGCCTAAAAAAAGGCGAATGTTGATTGCCGAAAAATTAGCTACTCCCCTTAGGATTTATCTTGAAATAGTATAGCACTCGGGGAAATATTTGTCAACAAATTAACATTTAGTTTTCATTTATTTTTATCTTTCTTAACTCTTTGTTCATAAAGAAAGAGTGCAAGCAGAACAAAAATCAAGGTTATTACTGCTTTCAGCGGTATCATATGTGCCATTGTTTCTGCAAAATACACATCAAACGGTGCGGAAAGCTTTATGGGGAAGAACAGAAAGCTCAATAAAAGCCAACAGATTATGCCCGTGCCCACCGTAATTAAAAATTGAATGGATTTTTTCACAGGTCACTCACTCCCATTCATTTAACAGAACTCTGTCAACCTCTTGATTGGTTGTAAGGTCAAAGGATACAATACAAGTGCCTTGATTGTAACAATCCACTACTGCATAGAATGTATCTTCAACATAGGTTGCACCCATAACAGCAGTTGCTTCGGCACACATATAGTAGCGTGAAACCTCATTGAGCTTGCCGTCTTCAAGTCTGTATCTGATATAATAATCTCCTCTTTCGCGACCTTTTTCTCCGCTATGCACAAACCAACGCACATTAAAAGGAACGGCAAATTCATTTTCAGAAAGTTTGATATAAAGTTTATGATTCATTCCAATTGAATTATAAACCGAACCATCGCCATTGGTTACTCTTACAACCGATGTTTCCTTTGGCTCGTAAGGATTAGTCACATCAAAAAGTGAAACCTTGCAGTCACCGTTTGTGCCACTATCTGTTCCGTCATAACCTACTCCAACCAAAAGTCCGTCGGCGATTGGGTGAAGATACTCTGAAAATCCGGGAATTTTAAGTTCGCCCTTAACTGTTGGATTTTCAGGGTCGCTCAAATCAATTACAAACAAGGGGTCTGTCTGGCGGAAGGTCACCACATAAGCCATACTGCCAACAAAACGAACCGACTGAATTGTTTCGCCCTTTGCCAAGTCCTCAACCTTGCCCACAATCTGCATATTATTATTGAGTATATAGAGATTATTAACTCTGTCCGATGCTGATATAGCCATATCACCAACCCACTCACCCAAAACTTCGGTCTTGTTGAGTGTTGTTGCAATGCGGAAATATTCACCGTCGTAGCTCATTGAAAACTGGTCGTTGATATAACCCGCAACCTTACCCATACACTTAAAGTTTACACCTGAGTCGGTATATTCAAAGCGGTAAATTTTTGTTATTTCTTCATAAGTTTTTTTATTGTAGGCAGTTTCGCTTATAAACAATCCCTTTGAAGATGCGTAAAGCTCGTCGCAATTACCGAGTATCGCCTCGCAATAAGGCTCGGTATCATTTTCCACATCAATAGTTGTGATTACTGCATAAGATGAAGATTCACTTTCTTCAATTACCGAAATGCAGTCTGCAGGAATTTTTTCGCAAACTCCGTTGATTTCGGTTTCGGGAATACAATTGTCACGGTAATCATCAGCTCTTACATTAACATAATAAGTGCTTACATTATAAAGTTTTGTGCCAATCATTCGGGAACTGTCATAATTGCCCTGCTGTGAATATTCGGTTACAAGTTTTGGAGTTGTTCGGTCACTTATGTCATATATTTTAACCAATGTGCCGTCGCTCGACATATAACTGTAATAACTGTAGCCAAGGTCCGTTCCTGTATATTTTTCGTCAGTTTTGTTGAAAGAAAAGCCAATCATAACCAAGCAGTCATCAACTATATAAATTTCCTCACAAAACTCGGTTTCCTGCAAGACAATTTGTGAAATTTCTTTCATATCGTCACTTTGAACATCTACGATTGAAACCAAATTTCTGTCCGCAGTTACAACATAAAGATAATTGCCGTCAGTTTTGATTATATCGCCCTCGTCAACATCTTGTTCTTGACGATTGGTAGTGCCGAAATTTTTATTTGCAGTGCTTGTTGAAGAGTCTGCTTCAGGTGCTGATTCGGGCATTGCAGAGTCTGAACTGTTCGCTTGTCCTGTAAGAACATTTCCCGACATATTTTCTGCTGACTCATTCATTACAAAATCATCAGTAGCATACGTAAAACCTCCATTGAGAACATTATCGAAAACATCGCTGAAACCGTTTTTGATATACTCTTTTCTCAAATTATCAAATTTATCATAAATCTTATCGTAAGACTGATAACGCATAACCTCGATTTTGTCGCTTGTCGGCGGATTGCTTGTTTTATTGCCCAAGCCCATACCAAAATAGGCACTTAAAAGACCTATAATCACCGCAAAAGATGCGGCAATGGGTATAAGTTTTTTAGCCGTATTCTTTTTCTTCGGCATTTCAACAACCTTTTCGCTTGCAGAAATTGTATCTAACTGCTTAAGAATTTTATCTTTTGAAAGATTTTCGGGAAGCTTCACATTCATTTTTTCATTAAGTGCTTTTTCTGTTTTCTTGCTCATAATTCCAGCTCCTCTCTCATTTTTTGTAATGCTCTTTTTCGTTTTGTACGCACCGTGGCGGCGGGTAGTTTCAACATCTCTCCGACCTCGCGGGATTTAAAGCCTGCCACTACACAAAGCATTAGTATTTCGCGTGAAGTATCGTCTAATTTTTCGAGTGCCTCACGCACGGGAATTGAAAACTCGATTTCGCGGTCAGTATAGCCCGTATCCACGAATTCAGTCTGCTCTGTTCTGTCTGCCATTTTGCGTTTGCAGGTGTTTGAAAGAGATAAAAACAGATATGATTTGAATTTTTCGGGATTTTTAATTGAAGATATGCTTCTGAAAACGGACAAGGCTGTTTCCTGAACCGCATCCTGTGCATCGTGGGTATTTTTGCATATACCGAGGGCAAAGCGATACATATCGACAGAATATTCCTCGTAAAGAGTGCCGAAAGCATTTCTGTCGCCACCAATTGCCGATAAAACTGTGCTTTTCAAGTCCTTTCTCATAACCATACCTCCCTTTAAGTCGGAGTGACTTTAAATCCCTTTCATAATATAAGAGTAGCAAAAAATGAAAAGTGTTTCAAGAAATTTCAAAAAATGTTAAAAAAATCAGAGAGCAAACTTAATAATTTACTCTCTGACTTTGTTTATTATTTTGTTTTAACCTTTTGATTTTTCGGTTTTTTTATTTTTACAATTAATGCTTTTATAAAGCCATACGGGTTTTCATCAAAATATTTACTGATTCTTTCGCCATATTCAGCCATTAAAAACAACAGCACAGAGCCTAACACCATACCAATAAGGCATAAGAACTGGTATTTATTGAAGAAGTTAAAATACTTTACTCTCACCGCACTAAAAAACTCAATGAAAAATCTGCCAAAGCTGTATGAAAACATATACATCGGGAAAAGTGTTCCGGGTTTGGCTTTTTTTCTCCAAACCAAAAGGAAGATGAATAAACATAATGCCAAAATGGACTCTAACAAAGGCGTAGGTACTTCAGGACGCTCTGAGAAATAATTGTATATTCCGTATTTCCATTCTATACCGTTGCAACAGCCCATACACAAGCATCCCAATCGAATAAAGATAAGCGAAAAGGGCATTGCGGGAGCGATAAAATCAAATCGTTTAATCGGATTAATCCAGAATATACAACATAAAACTAAAAGTACAATCGGGAAGAAAAATAAACAGCCGAAATAATTAGCTCCTGTTTTTAATAAGGAACCAAACCAACCGTTAAACACCATTACTGAACCAAAAAACAAAAGAAGCGATATACCGGCTCCGAACAATTTCAACGGAGTTTCTATCTTTTTGTTTGGCAATGCTTTTTGTAAAAGCTGAGCACAATATCCAATATTATATTCTTTATATTGAATCACAACAAGAACAAGTGCAATTATCCAGCCTATTATCGGCATAATGTTGTAGCCCATTTCTCGCAATTCTACAGTTGGAAACATATTTTTTCTCCTCTCTAATAAAAGCTTTGTTTGTAAAATGTGTGATTTTGCTTATTATTCTGTCTCGCCGTGCTTTTCGCAATCAAAAATTTTCTTACTCTCATTTTCCTCGTTAACGAAAACAACTTTATGGCGATGATTTTAATTATTATATCACATTGTTTTACGGAAAACAAGAGCAAGAAATATCTATATATTTCAAGATTTTGGAAGATTTTGTAACATTTTCATTATACAATGATTAACACATTTTTTTGTTGAATTAAGACGAATAATATGATATACTAAATTATCTATGATATTTCAAGGAGCAACTTATGAAAAATAAAAAATATCCACTTTACGATGTACCTGAATTTATAGATTTAAAGGCATTTGTAGAGTATTGTGGAATTAATTATGCTGACAGAATCGCGTTCCGTTGGTTAAAGAAAAAAAAGGAATTTTCAAAAACTTATAAAGAATTTAAAGAAGATGTTGAGGCATTAGGTACATATTTCATTTCGCACGGATATAATCGTACACATATTGCAGTTCTTGGTGAAAATTGTTATGAGTGGATTGTTACATACTTTGCGACAGTTAACAGCAATAATGTTATTGTTCCTCTTGACAAGGAAGCTTCAATTGACGATTTAAAATACCTTGTTGAAAAAAGCGATACCGCCGTTATGGTTTGTTCGGATGACTATCTTGAAGAAGCTGAAGCATCAGGATGTTCAACTATTATAAATATGAAAGATTTAGTTACAATCATTAATGAAGGAAAATCCTTTATTTCACATGGTAATAAATCATATCGGGATATGGTCATTGACGAAAATGCTATGTGTACGCTTGTTTACACATCAGGAACCACCTCGGAACCTAAAGGAGTAATGTTGAGTCATCTTAATATAATTTTTGATACTGTAGCAACGTCAAAAAGTGTTTTAATTCCTGATTCTGCTCTTGTAATGTTGCCAATTCATCACACATACGGATTTGTTGCCAGTCTCACAATTCCTATGCTTGTTGGTTCGTCAATATTTATCAACAGTAGTATGAGAAATCTAATGAGTGATATAAACTTTGCAAAGCCAAAATATATTGCCTGTGTTCCGATGGTTTCAGAGGCATTTTATAAGAAAGTACAAGAAAATCTAAAAAGCACAGGTAAAGATGAACTTATAAAAAAACTTGTAAAAATCAGCCGTGTTTTATGTAAATGTGGAGTTGACATTCGAAGAAAACTTTTTAAGAAAGTAATTGATGCTTTTGGCGGAAACCTTGAAATTTTAGTTATTGGCGGAGCTCCAATTAATGAAAATTGTGTTGTTGGATTTCACGATTTTGGTATAAATGTACTTTGCGGTTACGGAATTACAGAATGCTCACCGATTGTTTCAACTATGAGAAATGAACACTATGAACCGAAAAGTGTGGGTGTAGTTCACCCCGGTGTTGAGGTCAGAATCAAAGACGGCGAAGTACAAGTTAAAGGTAATATCGTTTTTAATGGTTACTACAAGAATGAAGATGCAACACGTGAAGCGTTTGATGGCGAGTGGTTCAAAACAGGTGATTTAGGTGCATATGAAAATGATATGCTTTATATTAACGGAAGAATTAAAAATCTTATTATCTTACCTAACGGAAAGAATGTTTCTCCTGAAGAATTAGAGCAAAAGCTCGCTGATTACATCAGTGATATTACTGAAGTTATTGTGTATGAAAAAGACGGCTTAATAACAGCTGAACTTTATTGTGCGGAAGCAGAAGAAACTAAAAAAGAAGAATTGGAGAAAAAAGTTTTTGAATTGAACAAGACTCTTCCTACATACAAACAAATTGGAAAAGTCATCTTCAGAGACAATGAGTTTCCAAAAACAACAACAAAAAAAATAAAGCGTAGATAAGAGGAAATGGCTATGATTGAAAAGTTGAAAGAAATACTTAATAACACAGTTGATGTTGATACAAATATCGAAATTGATGAACATACAGTAATTTTACGTGACCTTGGTGTAGATTCTCTCGATATGGTAGAACTTGTTTGTGCTGTTGAAGAGGAATTTGATATTGAAATTGCAGACAAGAGAATAAAATCTCTTGTTACAATCGGAGACCTTATAGAGTATATCGAATCTCAACAGTAAAGTTAAAATTCAACAGCAATTTATTATTTAAAAAAGGGAGGTGTTCTTATGAGACTTACATCAGCACAAAAGCAGTTATATAATATGGAAGTTTTTGCAGGTGAATCTATCGGTGTCATCTGCGGTACTGTTTTGTTTGATAAGATTTATGATATTGATAAAATGAAAAGTGCTATAAATGAAGTATACAGAATAAATGAGTCATTAAGAACACGTATTAAAGTTGAAAATGGTGAACCGGTTCAATATATAACAGAATATACAAATAGAGATATTAAAGTTTTGAGTTTCAATACAAAAGAAGAAGTTCACAATTTTGCAGACAAAATGGCACATACTCCTTTTGATTTTTCAGGTAATCTTTGCGAGTTGGATATTCTTATGTCAGAAAAATTCTGCGGTGTTATTTACAGATTACATCATATTATCTCTGACGGTTGGACTCTTGCTTTAATCGCATCACATTTTTATAAAATACTGAATGGGGAGCCGGTTGACGCATTTCCTTATTCCGCATATATTGATGAAGAAACAAAATACTTACAAAGTAAGCGAGCAATTAAAGATAAAGAATATTTTATTGGACAATATCACAAAATTGATGAACCCATATATTTTTGCGATACGGCACCAACAATTGGAAAATCAATAAGAAAAAGCTATATTATAGATGAAGTAGAAACATCGAAGATAATGAAATATGTAGAAAAAGAGAATACATCTGCGTATACATTCTTCCTCACACTTATAAACACATATTTTAGTAAAATCAAGAACAATGCCGAAAAATTTTTTGTGGGCACAACTGTTTTGAACAGAACAACTCAAAGACAGAGAAATACAGCCGGAATGTTCGTTAATACTGTACCTTTTCTTGCAGAAATAGATAATGAAAGCGATTTCGTTACAAACATTAGAAATACTGAAGAAAACATTTTCAGCCTTTTTAGACATCAAAAATACAATTATGTGGATATGCTTTCAGAGATAGGAGAAAACCGACTGTTTGACATTATCTTCAGTTATCAGAATAACACGATTTATGGAGACCATACTTTAAGTACATGGTATCATAACGGAATGCAAAATGAAAGTTTACAGATTCATATTGACGACCGTGATAGTGATGGTATATTCAGAATTCATTATGACTATCAAACCGAGAAGTTTAGCGAAAATGACATTGATGCAATGCATGAACGCCTGTTGACGATGATTCAGGATGTTCTTGAAAACTCCGGTAAGCCGATATATAAGTTGGATTGTTTAACAGAAAAAGAACGAGCAAAGATACTCAAAGATTTCAACGATACAGAATATACATATGACATAGAAGAAAACACAACTCTTTACTCATTGTTTGAACAGAAGAGTGAAGAAAACGAAGACAAAGTATGTATCATAGCAAATGATGAAGAAATCACATACAGAGATTTCAAGGCTTATGCAGAAAAACTTGATAACAAGATAAGAGCAATCACAGAAGAAAAGAGTGTAATAGCAGTAATCTGTGAGAGAAGCTTTGAAATG
>JAZQMC010000024.1:0-33206 GCA_045543095.1 Candidatus Fimenecus sp.
AAATATCAAGAATTTCTTTTGCTCTGGCTCTCATTGCCTTTTCAACCGCGAAATGGCGAGGCAAGCGTAAAAGACTTGTAAATAAGCCGCATTTGTATTCAGGAAGATTGTGAAGTCCCGCCATAACGTTTCTTACAACAGTCATATTGTTGAAAAGACGAATATTCTGGAAGGTTCTTGCTATTCCCTTTTTGTTGATATTTTCCTGGTTGTTACCTTTGAGCTCCTCCCCGTTAAGGAAGAAAGTTCCTGTTGTGGGCTGGTATACTCCTGTCAGCATATTAAAGACAGTAGTTTTACCCGCTCCGTTAGGACCTATAAGTCCGTATATCTCATTCTTTTTAATTTTAAGGTTTACGTCCTGCGCAGCCTTTAATCCGCCAAAGGAGATACCCAGATTTCTGGTTTCAAGTACATATTCCGCCATTATCTTAACCCTCCCTGTCAGGCTTATCAGGCTCTACGACGCTTTCAACAACCTTAATATCCACGGACAACACCTCGTCCATATCAATCTTGGTAGGAATAACGTCCCAGCGCGCATCGTCATCCTCGACGTAAGATGCCGGCTTTTTCGGCAGTATCTTGGCAAGAAGTGCTTTGAGGTTATACTTCTCTCTGAACGTCTTGAGACCAACGGCATTATTGTATATGACGAGGACGATAAGAATAAGTGAATAAATGATATCCTTAAGAACTGCGAGATCGCCCGTAAGAACGCTCTGAAGCTCGTTATTAAGGAACGTTATAAGCGTTGCCGCGATTATAGAGCCGCTGATATTTCCCATACCGCCGAGAACTACCATTACAAGTATCTCTATCGAATAGTTGTAATCAAAAGCAGATGCTGATACGGTAGAAGTGGAGAAGCTGTAATAAACACCTGCTACTCCCGCAAATACTGCGGATATAACAAATCCGACAAGCTTATATTTAGTTACGTTGATACCTATTGATTTTGCGGCTATTTCGTTATCTCTGATAGTAGTTATTGCTCTTCCGTGCTTTGAACGAATCAGGTTCTGAACTACAAAGAGTGTAAGAAGAACAAGGGCAAAGCCTATTATAAAGAGATACTGCTTGTCAAATCTGGGAGTACGAAGTCCCATAGGACCGCCAAAGCTTTCAGTACCTGTATTTTCAAATATAGTTCTTACTATTTCTCCGAAAGCAAGCGTTACGATAGCAAGATAGTCACCTTTAAGCCTGAGCGCCGGTAAACCGATAAGGAAACCGAATACGCCTGCTACGGCAGCACCTACTACCAAAGAAATAAGGAAGGACAATACACCGTTACCGGCAAGACCTGCTGAATCAAGCAAGCAGGATACCTTACCGCCGATATAAGCACCGACACACATAAATCCTGCGTGTCCGAGCGAAAGCTCTCCGAGGAAGCCGACAACAAGGCTGAGGGATACTGCGAGTATTATACTCATCGTTATCTTTTCAAGCAAGAAAAGATTTGACTGAGGAAGCGAGCCTGCCATAGTAAGAGCAGTAAACAGTATACCAATGATAGCTACTGCAATATAATTGATAAAATGCTTCCATTTAATTTTCTTAAGTTTTTCCGAAAATGCCATTATACCTTCTCCCTTCTCTTTTTACCGAGAATACCGGTAGGCTTAACGAGCAAGATAACAATAAGAAGCGCAAATTCGATAGCTATGGTATAAGGAGCTATGAAATCAACCGAGTTGCAAAGGCACTCGACAACTCCAAGAAGTATTCCACCGACCATAGCGCCGGGAATTGAACCGATACCGCCTATAACTGCCGCCGTGAACGCTTTAATACCCGGAAGCGCACCGTATGTCGGAACAATTGTAGGTACTCTCAAAAGGCTGAAAAGACCTGCAAGTGCTGCAAGCGCCGAGCCGATAGCAAAGGTGAGCATAATAATGAAGTTTACGTTTACACCCATAAGGCGCGCAGCATCCTTATCCTCAGATACCGCTATCATAGCGCGACCGACCTTCGTAAACTTTACAAAAAGACTGAGAGCAACCATAATAACGATTGATGCTACAAGTGTTATTATCGTTGCATAGCTTATAGAGAGCTTACCTAACTGAAGATTTCCAAGCTCTGCAACAATTACAAATTTCGGAGCAGCTCCGAAAATTATCTGTGCTATGCTCTGGAGAAGATAGCTTACACCTATTGCCGTGATAAGAACAGCCAGGGGGGATGCTCCACGAAGCGGCTTATAAGCAAGCTTTTCTACTGATACACCCAGCAATATGCAGAAAACGATTGAGCAGACTATTGCCAGAATAGGATTTATAGATAGAAAAACCAGAATTGCATAGCCACCTACCATGATGATGTCACCGTGAGCAAAGTTAAGCATTTTTGCAATACCGTAAACCATAGTATAGCCAAGAGCTATAAGTGCATAAATTGCGCCAAGGCTCAAGCCATCCAATAATGTTACCATAAAATAAAACTCCTTAACAAAAAACATACTATTTTGGCTTACACCGAAAAAAAGAAAAGACTTTTCTTTTTTTCGCTATAAGTCAAACCATACGGTTTCAGAAAATCTGAAACCGTATGGTGTAGAAAAAACTATTAAAATTTTGACAAATTAGCCGTTGATTTCAACAATAACGGGAACCTTTGTGCAAGCACCTGACTCGTCCCACTTCATTTCGCCTGTAGTACCTGCATATGTGAAGGTGTCAGCTGTAATAGCCTTAACAACAAGGTCACAAAGGTCACTTGCAGAGATGTTAGCATCGTTAACGCCTGCAGCCTTCATTGCTTCATAAATTACATAAACAGCATCATAACCATCAGCAGCGAACTGGTCAGGCTTAGCACCATACTTTGCTTCATAGTTCTTAACAAAGTTAGCAGTCTTCTCTTCTGTGCTGTTAACGTCGAAAGGAGTGATGTAGCTGATTTTGTTTGTTACTGTTTCGTCAATCTGTGCTGCAACGCCGTCAAGACCGTCACAACCGAAGAGAACAACATCTTTAAGTCCCTTATCTACGCAAGCTCTTGCAACAAGACCTGCTTCTGTGTAGTAGATGGGAAGGAAGATAACATCACAATCTTTAAGTGCTTCAACAGAAGCTGAGAAGTCAGTCTTTGTTTCTGCGTCAAATGTGCGAACTTCAAATGTTTTATTGAGGTTCTTCATTTCTGCCTCAAATGCTGCATAAATACCTGATGAATATGTATCGCTTGTGTCGTAGATACAGCCAATCTTTTCAAAGTCGTTAGCGAGCTTCTGAGCAGCAAGAATACCCTGGTCGGGGTCACCGAAGCAAACGCGGAATGCGTTTGGTCTGTCAGTAATAATGCTTTCCTGTGAAGCGGAAGGAGTGATGAAGAAAAGGTTGTCTTCAGCAGCTCTCTTAGCAAAAGCTTCGCAAGAACCTGATGTAACACTACCAAGTGAAATCTGCATGCCGTCATCATAAAGAGCGTCATAACCTGTTGCAGCATCAGCATCTGATGCCTTGTCGTCCTTCATTTCAAACTTGAAGGGAACACCGTTAAGTCCGCCTGCAGCGTTGATTTCTTCAACAGCAAGCATAGCACCATTGTTTACAGAGTTACCGTATGACTGGTTAGGACCTGTAAGGGGACCTGTTGCACCGATAAAGTAAGCCTGTTCTTTGTTACCGCCGCAAGCTGCAAAGCACATAACAACGAATGTTAAAGCCATAACAACGGCAAGAACTTTTCTAAAAGTTTTCATTAGAAATTCCTCCTTAAATTTTTGCAGGAAAATGTTTCTAATCCTGCATTTATATTTATAAAAAATATGCTATAAATTATACACCTATAAAACCTATAAGTCAATAATTTAGTGATAATTTTAAACATTTTATGAACAATAATAATATAATAAAACGGTATGACCGAAATCATACCGTTAAAAACTGATAATTATTTCTTTTGTGGACCATTGTATCCGTTTTCTTCTTGGAATTTAGCAATTTTATCAATTACGCTGAGAACAACATCAAAGCCCTTACCAACAGTTTCCATTTCAAAACGGTCTGCTTTATCGTGGAATGTGTGATAATACCAAGTAAGCATTGGATTTTGTGCCGCAAATGTAACTGATTTAATGCCACCACGAGTCATCGGTGTACTGTCGCAACCGCCAACAGGGTTGTGAATACAACCGTTAGTTTTGCTTTCAATACCCATTTCTTCAAATGTATCCTTGAACATTTTTTCAAGGTCGGTATCAAAACGGCAACCCTGCCAGTCATCTTTAATAACTACCTCAAAGTAATCCTTGTCTGCAACAGAGTCAATATTGATATTCCAAGCATTCTGAGTCAAATCGTCATTTCTGTGCTTATGTACAAATGCCATCGAGCCGCGAAGACCTGCTTCTTCTGAACCAACATTGCAATCAACAATTCTGCATTTTTTCGGCATTTTTTCGGGATTCTCTTTGAAGTACTTAATAACAGCATAACTGAGTGCACAACCTGTAGCGTTGTCCATTGCACCTTTTGAAGCGTTTTCTTCAGATGCATCATTCCACATTGCTACAAAAGCACTGCCGATAGCAGTAATTGCAGGGATAAAGTGCATAAGGTCAATGAAAACACCGGTTGATTTCAAACCTGCAATTTCACTTGCCCATTCAGCACCCGCCATAAGACCTGCATTAATGACTGCCATAAATACTGAAACGCCAACCATAAAGAATACGCAAACAGCACCGAAACCAACTTTTCCATAAGTGGTGATAAGACCATAAACAGGGCTTTCAGGGTACTTAGATGCATTTTCAGAGTGCTTCCAGTTCCAACTTGTGTCAGTATGACCTGAAAGAATTATGGTGTAATCGTATTTTCCATCTTCCGGTACTAATTCACCATAAACATTCTGTGAAATCTTTTGCTTGAAAAACATATCAAACCAAGGCTTATAAAGGAAACAACTGAATACAAGCCAGACTACCATTGCTATTCCAATGAATCCCATAAGGAACCAGATGCTTGGATTACCAAAAGCGAAATATGTAAGAACGCTTAAAATAATTCCTACCCAACCCGCATAGGGGAGTCCGCCGATACCTGAACGCGGTGAAACCGAGAATTCCTCTTTCTTTGCCTTAATGCCGATTTCTTCAAGCTTTGAACCCATAAAATCCGCATATTTTCTTTCACCCTCCGAACCGGGAAGACGAGAACCAAAAGCTTCTGCATCTTTTACAAGGTCATAAGCCAATTCGCCATATTTTCTGTTTTCCTCTTTCATTATATAACCTCCAAACTTGAAATGCATAATATAATAATATTGTATTTTCAAGAATAAATCAATAGTTAAATAAAAAATGAGAACCCAACATAAGAGGATTCTCAATTTTTGGTCGGAGTGACAGGACTTGAACCTGCGGCCTCTTGACCCCCAGTCAAGCGCGCTCCCAGCTGCGCCACACCCCGTTATTGTCAACGCAAGATATAATAACACATAACTTTTGAATTTGCAAGTATTTTTTAAACTTTTTTGACATTTCATATTTTGCTTTGCCTTTTTTATAAATATGTGATAAAATTTACAAAAGAGGTGTTATTATGAAAAAAATCACGAAAATTCTTTTGTCAGTTATTGCTGTGATTTTGGTGTTGGGTATTGCTTTTTCAGTTTCTTTCTATTGGTATTATCCGCATTATAAAGAGATGAAAAAAGAGGTTGCATTACAAGACATATATCATGAAAATGAGCTTAAAGTAATGAGTTGTAATGTCCGTTGCATTGCACCAACTGATTTGGGAAAAAAGAGTTGGTTTTACCGTGCGGATTTGATTGTTAAAGGCATACAGGATAATCAACCCGGTGTAATCGGTTTTCAAGAAGTAACAAAATGGCATTATAGTTATCTTGTTGACTGTTTATCTGTGTATGATTCAGTAATAACATATCGTGATGATGCATTTAATTCAGAGGGTTGCCCGATTTTTTATCGTTCAGATATTTATACATTGATTGATAAAGGTTCATTCTGGCTTTCTGAAACCCCCGATGTTATGAGTAAAGATTGGGGTGCGGCTTGTTACAGAATCTGCAGTTATGCAATACTTAAAGACAATGCAACAGAAACAGAGTTCGTTGTGTTTAATACCCATCTTGACCACGTAAGTGACGAGGCACGAATTAATGGTATAAATGTTGTTCTTGATAAAATTAAGGAATTTGGCGGAATACCCGCAGTGCTTATGGGTGACCTTAATGCAGAAGAAAATTCTGAAACATATAAGAGTGCAACAGAGAATTTCCTTGATGTCAAATATCAGACTGAAAACACAATGATAAGCTGTACATATCAAGCATGGGGCGAACAACTTGACAGAAATTGTATTGACTACATAATGATTTCAAAAACAGGATTTAAAGTAAATTCTTATAAGGTACTGAACGAAACCTATGACGGTGTTTACCCAAGCGACCATTTCTCACTTGTTTCAAGTCTTTCTTTTGAATAATTAATATTTATGATAAGGCGGGGTCAGACCCCGCCGTTGTTTTTATAGAAATAACTTCATATTGACAAAAGAACAAATGTTCGGTACAATTGTTTCATAAATTTACAAAGGGGATTTTTATGAAAAGAATTATACTTCATTGTGACCTTAATAATTTTTATGCATCAGTTGAATGTGTTAAAAATCCCGCTTTAAAAGGGCTTCCCGTAGCCGTTTGCGGTAATAATGATGACCGTCACGGCATTGTACTTGCAAAGTCACAAACCGCTAAAATATGTGGGGTAAAAACAGGTGATACAATATTTGAGGCAAAGAAAAAGTGCAAGGATATTATTATTGTTCATACCGATTTTGACGCGTACCATCAATATTCTGAACTCGTTAAAGATATTTATGCTCAATATACCGATTTAATTGAGCCTTTTGGAATGGATGAATGTTGGCTTGATGTAAGTGGCAGTACAATTTTGTTTGGTGAGGGCGAAAAAATAGCTGATGAAATAAGAGAACATATTAAGCGTGAAACAGGGCTTACAATTTCGGTTGGGGTATCATTTAACAAGATTTTTGCAAAGCTTGGTAGTGATATGAAGAAACCCGATGCAACTACGATTATTTCACGCGAGAATTTTAAAGAAAAGGTGTGGAGTCTACCTGCGTCTGAACTGCTTTTTGTAGGTAGACGAACAACTAAAACTTTAGAGAAATACGGCATAAGAACAATTGGTGATATTGCTTTGTCTAACGGCTCATTTATGAAAAAAATACTCGGCAAAAACGGATTTGATTTATGGCTTTATGCAAACGGAATGGACACATCACCCGTATCTCATATAGATTCAAAAACTGTAATGAAAAGTGTAAGCAGGGGAATTACTTGTGTTGAAAGTCTTTTATCAGTTTATGAGGCCCAGCGTGTAATTGCAGAGCTTTGCATAAGTGTATCAAAAGGGCTTCGCCGTGAGCATTTGCTTGCTACGGGAGTTCAGGTTGCTATTAAAGAGGATAATCTTACAGTCAAGCAATATTCTGCACCCCTTGAATTTCCCACATTCAGTGCAAAAGAACTGTTTGACGGTGCAGTTTCACTATTTTTTGAAAAGCACAAATGGAAAAGAAATATCCGTTCAATAAGTGTTAGAACATACAATCTTGTATATGAAAAAAACTTTCAGCAATTATCTTTGGGTTATGATATTGATGCACACGAGAAGCAAGAAATCGTTGATACTGCACTTACTGAAATACGCGAAAAACAAGGGAGAGATACGGTTTTTAACTGTTGCCGACTTTTAGGAACAAAAATGCCGACAGGTAAATCTGATTACTCATCATTACCGCCGGCAAGTATTTCTTATTAAAATTACGCTAATTCCAACCACAGATTTTCAAGTTCTTCAAGCACTTCTTCTTTGATTCTTATTTCTTCAAGAATTTCTGAAAGTCGGGTATAATCACTTGAAATGTCAGGTTCTTCAATAAGTGCTTTTAATTTATTGATTTCGTCCTGCAAAGATTCAATCTCTTTTTCGGTATTCATAAGCTTTGCACGGCGTTTTCTGTCCTGTGCTTTATTTTTTCGGGAATCATCATATTGAATTGCGGCATTGCTCTTATTTTCGGGCTTTGTCGCTTTTTCTTTTTCTTCTGCCTGTGAATGTTCCTTGTAATAGTCGTAGTTTCCCTTATAAATAACAACCTCGTCGGGCTTCATTTCAATGATTTTATCGGGCACCGAGTTGAGTAAATATCGGTCGTGAGAAACCATAATAACAGTGCCTTCATACTGACTCAAAGCAAGGTCTAAAGCCTCTTTTGCCTTGTAATCAAGGTGATTTGTTGGTTCGTCCAAAACAAGTACATTGGAGCGTTCAAAGACAATTATGCACAAAACAACTTTTGCTCGGTTTGCACCGCTCATTTCACGAATTCGCTTAAATACATCTTCATCCTCAATAAGAAAACGGGCAAGCATACTGCGGATTTCATATTCAGTCTTCGTGGGGAATTTACGATGAACTGCTTCTAAAACAGTCATATTAAGGTCAAGTGAAGAAAGCTCTTGGTCAAAATATGAAATCTTCACATTACCGCCCCAACGAACAACACCCTCATAAGTCATTTTTTTAAGAATTGCCTTTAAAAATGAGGATTTACCAACACCGTTTTTACCAACAAAAGCAACCTTTTCACCGCGGGTAACTTCTAAATCAAGGTTGTGGAATAAAGTGCGTTTAGTTTCACCTTTACCAACACTAACTTTTAAGCCTTTACACTCAAGAATTGTTTTGTGCGGTTCAATGTCAAAAGGAAATGAAATATGTAAATCTTTAACTTGCGGGTTTGGTTTTGCGGCTAATTCTATTTTTTCAAGAGCTTTAACTCGAGTACCAACACTATTGATACTGCTTGATTTTGCAAGATTGCGTCGAACATAATCTCTTAAATCTTCAATTTCTTTCTGTTGTTTTTCATATTCTTTTGTGAGCGTTTTAATGCGTTCTTCTTTTTGCTTTAAGAAAGATGAATATCCGCCTTTATATCTAACCAATTCGCCATTTTCTATTTCGCATATATCCGACGCAACTGCATTAAGAAAATATCGGTCGTGAGATACAATTATAACTGCACCTCTATAAGTTGAAAGATAATTTTCAAGCCAATTTAGCATAGAAAAGTCAAGGTGGTTTGTCGGTTCGTCAAGAATAAGCAGATTAGGATTTTCAACAAGAATTTTTGCAAGTGCGAAACGAGTTTTTTCACCGCCCGAAAGAACAGAAACAGATGTTTGCATATCAAAATTTCCAAACCCCATACCATTCAGAACGGTATTAATTCGCACCTCGGCGTTATAGCCATCGGCGGCATCATAAATACTGGTTAATCTTTCATATTCTGCTTCATACTTTTCGTATTCCACTCCGCTTGAAACCGACATTTTTTTAGAAATATCCTCAATTTTTTTGCGTGTATCAAAAACTAACTGTAATGAATTTTGAATTTCTTGTTGGAGTGTATTTGATGTATTTAAAGCTTCATTTTGTTTAAGATAACCGATTCTCAAATCTGATTTTGTTGCGATTGTACCATCGTCACATTCAAGATTGCCAGATATAATGTTTAAAAGTGTAGTTTTACCTACACCGTTAATGCCCAACAGGCCAATTCTATCCTTATCATTAACAGCGAGATTTACATTTTTAAGTATGCTTTTGTCAAGAAACCCTTTGTTTACATTATTTAAAGTAATAAGCATGATTTACACCTAAAATAAGGGACTGATTACAGTCCCTTAAAATTTTGTTTTAATTAAATATTATCTCTCTTCTCGGAAGTATGATAATCCGAGTGAAGCAGGGGGTTGGTTTTCTTTTTTATTCATAATACTGGTAATGATTAAAACTATAATGGTAATTACATAAGGTAACATTTTTAATATTTCTCGTTCTGATGATGTAATGTTACCGAAAACAAAAGCGGCAATATATAAAGCACCGAAAATATATGAACCAATAATTGAAACATTTGGTTTCCATAAAGTGAAGATAACAAGTGCAATAGCAAGCCAGCCAAAGGCTTCAATTGTAGCTGCTGTTTCCCAACTGCCTTTAACATAGTCCATTATGTAGAAGACACCGCCAAAACCTGCAATACCGCTACCGATTAAAATTGCTACGTATTTGTACAATGTTACGTTAACGCCCATCGCATCAGCAGTAGCAGCACTTTCACCAATTGCTCGAAGATTAAGGCCAACTCTTGTCCGGTTAAAGATGAATGTTGTTACCAAAGCAATAGCAATTGCCAGATAAACATAGATACCATGACCGAACAACACTTTAACAATGCCGTCTGAATTTTCAGCAAAAGGCAGGCATTTTGCAATAATTTTACCCGCAGTTGAAAAACCTGTTCTGTCAACGTAAGAGTGCATCAAAAATTGTGTTACACCATTTCCGAAAATTGTAATTGCAAGACCTGTGATATTTTGATTACAACGGAATGTAATTGTCATTACCGCATAGATTGCACCCGTAAGCATTGCAAAGAGAAATGCACCAAGTAATGATATTGAAACCAGTACAAGCCAAGATGCATTTTCAACGGATTCAAGAGATTGTAAATATAAACTTACAAAAAGACAACCGCCTACAGTACCGGTACACATTATACCGGGAATACCAAGGTTAAGGTGACCGGCTTTTTCAGTAATTGTTTCACCAACGCAACCAAAAAGAAGAACGGTGCCAATTGCAATTGCACTCATTAAGAATGTAACAATCATTTCTTAAGTTCCTCCTTATCTTTTTTTCTGAATACAAGTTTGTAGTTAATGAAAAATGAACAAACAATTACTATAAAATAAATAATACCGACAACTATGTTTGAAATTGCATCATTTGTAAACATAAATGTTTTTCTTACATCCATCATTCCTTTAGAAATAAATGTAATGAAAAAACTGGTTAAGATAATAATTAACGGATTAAATGCCGCAAGCCAAGTTGCCATAATACCTGTAAAGCCCATATTGTTAGCAGATGCAGTACCTATTGTATGGCTGATTGAACCTGCAAGAATAAAGCCTACAAGTCCAACAATTGCACCTGATAAAAGCATTGTACGAATAATAACCTTATTAACTTTAATACCTACATATTTTGCTGTGTTTATGCTTTCACCAACAACAGAAATCTCATAACCGTGCTTTGATGAACGGAGATAAATATGCATTAAAATTGTAATCACAACAAACAAAATTATAGGTAATAGGTATTTATTTCCAATTTCAGGGATGTTACCATAAGAAATCGGAGCAAGAACACCTGAACCGGTTTTAACCCAGATTGTAATGCATAAGGATACAAGACCCTGTGCAATATAGTTCATCATAAGTGTGAACAATGATTCATTTGTATTAAATTTTGCTTTAAAGATTGCGGGAATAACCGCCCATAATGCACCGCTGGTAATACTTGCAACGAGCATAATCGGGATTAAAATTGAATCTGCAACTTTTCCGCCAAGATAAAACATACAAGCAATTGCTGAAAGACAACTTACAAGAATTTGACCGTTACCGCCCAAATTCCAGAATTTCATTTTAAAAGCGGGGAGTAATGCCATTGATGTACCTAAAAGGAGTGACGTATCCTGAAGTAAAAGCCAGAATTTACGCTCACTGCCAAAAGCACCGTTAAATAAAGATTCAAAGAATTCAAATATGCCTTTGTCTGAAAACAAAGTACAGATTATTCCGCAAAAAAGCAAACCGACAACAAGAGCTACGGAATAAATAAGGATTACCTTTGGAATAGATATATTATCACGTTTGACAATACGAATAAAAGGTTCTTTCAGATTATTTGTATTCTTTTTCATTCCGTAACCTCCTCTTTATCTGTTTTAACCATTAAGAGACCGATTTCATCTTTGGTAGCGGTTCTGGCATCCACAATACCTGAAATTTTACCACCACTTAAAACTAATATTTTGTCACTCAATGCCATCAATACGTCCAAATCTTCGCCGACAAAAATAACGGCAACACCTTTTTGCTTTTGTTCATTCAAAAGGTTGTATATTGTATATGAAGAGTTGATATCGAGTCCGCGAACAGGATAAGCCGTCATTAAAACCGCAGGTGCAGCAGCAATTTCACGACCTACAAGAACCTTTTGAACATTACCGCCTGAAAGTTTTCTGACTGCAGTATGAGAATCAGGAGTATTAACTTCTAATTCCTTAATAATTCTGTCAGCAAGGTCTGAAGGGCGTTTTCTGTCAAGGAAAAGAGATTTACCCTTACGATAACTACGAAGCATCATATTGTCAATAATATCCATATTGCCAACAAGACCCATACCAAGTCTGTCTTCAGGAACAAATGACAAACGAATTCCAAGTTCACGGATTTCTCTTGGAGATTTATCCTTAAGGTCAATAACTTCATCTTCTTTAAAAATGATTTTTTCGCTTTCAACAAGCTCTTTAATCTCTTTTTTGGACAGTTTTGCGAAATCAATATCATTTCCGTTTTCGTCCTTAAAAGCATTTTCCCTTGCAAGCTCCATAACGCGCTTATAAGTCTTGTGGAAGAAGGAAACAGGCTTATCCTTTTTAGGATGGTAATAAGTCAATGTTCCGCTTTCGTACTTGTTAAGACCTGCTATTGCTTCAAGCAATTCCTTCTGACCGCTACCTGCGATACCTGCAATACCGAGTATTTCGCCACCAAACGCATCAAAAGAAACATTATCTACCACATTAAAGCCGTCTAAATTTTTCACTGTTAAGCCAGAAACAGAAAGTCTAAGTTTACTGTCAACAGGGTCAGTTCGGTTGATATTAAGTTCAATTTTTTTACCAACCATCATTTCTGTAAGTTCTTTTTCAGTAGTTTCTGCAGTATTTACAGTTGCAATATGCTCACCTTTACGAAGAACTGCAACTCTGTCAGAAATTTCCATAACCTCATTCAGCTTATGAGTGATAATAATAATTGACTTACCATCTTCCCTCATCGCCTTTAGCACCTTAAACAGGCTTCTTATTTCTTGTGGAGTTAAAACTGCTGTTGGTTCATCCAAGATAAGAATATCAGCACCCCTGTATAAAACCTTTAGGATTTCAACGGTCTGCTTTTCTGAAACTGACATTTCATAGATTTTTTTGTCAAGGTTTATATGGAATCCGTATTTCTGAGCCATTTCATTGATACGGTTATTTACTTCTTTAAGATTAAATTTTTCGTCTTCAATACCCAATGCGACATTCTGTGCCGCAGTATAAATATCAATCAACTTAAAATGTTGATGAATCATACCTATCTTATGCTCAAAAGCATCACGAGGGGAGCGAATAACAACTTCTTCGCCATCAATCAAAATTTTACCGGAATCAGGATAATAAATACCGGCTACCATATTCATAAGGGTTGTTTTACCGCAACCGTTCTCACCAAGAATAGAAAGGATTTCGCCTTTATATACATCTAAACTTACGTTATTGTTTGCAATAACCTTAGCACCAAACTTTTTTGTGATATTCTTTAATTGTAAAATAACAGTTTTTTCCATAGGAAACTCCTTAAATAAAAAAGGATTATATTTTGTCAATCAACCGAGAAAGGCGAAGTTGATGTGCTTCGCCTTTCTCAAAAATTTAATTAGAATAATTTTAAAAATTATTCAACAACAGCTGTAATGCCATCAATGATAACATTGAAGTAAGGAGCTGAACGTTTAGCACTTTCATTAAAGAATGTGCATTCGCCGTCTTTTTCAACAACTTCTGTATCAGGAGTATATGCATCATCTGTATCAACATCAGCCATGTAAGAAGTTAATGGTTTTCCGTCAACTGTGAATTTTGAACAGTCAAACACTTTGATTGAGCCATCTTTAAGTCCCGCCATAACTTCGTTAAGCTTTTCCTGTGTGCCTTTTGCAGCTGCAGAGCCGAGAGCTGTAATTTCAACAGAACCTGTTTGGATAGTGCCTGTCCAGTCAGTATCAATTGGCTTGTCGTTCTGAACACAATCAATAATGTACTCGAAATATGGTGTCCAGTTAATTCTTGAAGCTACGATAAATGTGTTTGGACACTGTGATGCAGTTGAAACGTTGTAAGCAACGTTAGGAATATTCTTTTCTTCACAAGCTGTAGGAGCACCCATTGAGTCAGCATGCTGAGAAATCAATTTACAACCATTGTCGATAAGAGCAAGAGCTGTTGTCTTTTCAGCTGTTTCATCGTACCAAGAGTTTGTGTAACGAACTTCCATAGTAACGTTTTCTACAATTGACTTAACGCCAAGATAGAATGATGTGTAACCTGAAATAACTTCTGCATAAGGCCATGCACCAACATAACCGATTTTTGCGTTTTCGTCAGAAACCTTACCGTTTTCGTCGCCATAGAGTTCAACAAGTTTCATACCTGCTGCAACACCTGCGAGGTAACGGCCTTCGTAAATGCTTGCAAATGCATTGTGGAAGTTAGCAAGTTTCTCTGTGTGTGCCATTGTACCTGTAGCGTGGCAGAATTCTACATTAGGGAATTCTTTTGCAGCCTTAATCATATTTGGCTCATGTCCAAATGAATCAGCAAAAATAAGGTCATATGTTTCTGCTAAGTCGGCTGCCTGGTCATAGCAAGCTGTACCTTCCTCAACAATGTCAGTAACGATTGTGTAATCGTCAGCTGTAAGACCTTTGTTTTCACATGCTGCTTTGAAAGCGTCGATGAAGTTCTTGTCATAAGTAGAAGCATCACCATGCAAGCAGATAAGAGCTGCTTTAATTCCCTCTGGTTTAGGGTCTTCTTTGCCGCCACATGCTGCGAAGCAAGTAACGATGAGAGTAATTGCCATTACAACAGCAAGTACTTTTTTGAGATTTTTCATAATACTTTTTCTCTCCTTTATTTTTTTGTAATATTTTTTACAGCATATCGCTGTTATTACCTTGTACCAAAAACTATTTTGCCTGTTTCATCGTTCATTGAATCAATAATAGCCATAGATTCAACACGAATACCTTGAGCTCTAAGTTTATCTCCGCCGCCCTGATAACCTTTTTCAATGGCAATACCACAGCCCGCAAGGCGAGCACCTGACTGATTAACAATGTCAATTAGTCCTATAAGAGCATTTCCTTTTGCAAGAAAATCGTCAACAATTAAGACTGTGTCATTTTCATTTAAAAAGTCTTTTGAAACAATAATGTCGTATGTACATTGATGGGTAAAAGACTCGACCTTGCTTGTGTAAACATCACCTTTAATGTTCAATGTTTTACTTTTCTTTGCAAATAGCAGGGGACAATCAAAAAACTGTGCCACCATACAGCCCACACCAATACCGGAAGCTTCGATTGTAAGCACTTTTGTGATGTCACAGTCTGAATATAGTTTTTTAAGCTCCGCACCCATTTCAGAGAGAAGCTTAACGTCAAGTTGATGATTAAGAAAACTGTCAACTTTCAAAACATTGCCTGAAAATACTTTTCCGTCTTTTAAAATTCTTTCTTCCAAAATTTTCATAAAACATACCTCATGCATATTATATTGTAATTATAAGTCAAAACATAAGAAAAAACAAGTTTTTTTGTTTTCATTTTTATGAAATTTTTTTTAAAATATTTGTTAAAAATACATAAAAAGAGATAATAAACAAATAATTCAATTAAGAGCAGGAGGTATCTTTATGAAGAAATTTTTATCAATTTTGCTTGCAGTATCACTTTTTTCTACTGTTTTTACTGCATGTAACAGAAACAACAATAAAAACCCAAGCGGACAAACAAATGATACTAAAGCAACAGTACGATTTTTAAACTTTAAACCTGAGGTCGCAAATGTTTATAACGAAATTGCAAAGGCATATAAAGAAGAAACAGGCAATACGCTGATTGTTGAAACAGCGGCAAGCGGTAATTACGAGCAGACCTTAACAGCAAAAATGGGCACAAATGAAGCACCGACATTGTTTCAGATTAACGGACCTAAGGGATATGCGAATTGGAAAGATTATTGTGCAGACTTGTCTAATACTGAACTTTACAAGCATTTAACCGATAAGTCGCTTGCAATTATGTCAGACGGCAAGGTTTATGGTATTCCTTATGTGGTTGAGGGGTACGGAATTATTTACAATAAAGCGATAACCGATAAATATTTTGCACTTGAGAATAAATCAACTAATTATAAGTCAATGGACGAAATAAAAAACTTTAACGCATTAAAATCAGTCGTAGAAGATATGCAAAAAAATGCAGATAAACTTGGAATTGATGGTGTATTTGCGTCGACATCGCTTAAAACAGGTGAAGATTGGCGTTGGCAGACACATCTTGCAAATATTCCTGTTTATTATGAATTTGAAGATAAAAGCACTGACCTTTCAAGTGATGAAACGAAAACAATTGAATTCAAATATTCTGATAATTTTAAGAAAATTTTTGATTTGTATATAAACAATTCAGTGACTGATAAGAAGAAGCTCGGTTCGAAAATTGTTGACGAATCAATGGCGGAGTTTGCTCTCGGTCAATGTGCAATGGTGCAGAACGGTAATTGGGCGTGGAGTCAGATTGATGATGTAAAAGGTAATGTTGTTGAATCTGAAAATGTAAAATATCTTCCGATTTATATGGGTCTTGAGGGTGAAGAAAACCAAGGTCTTTGTATTGGTACAGAGAATTTCTTTGCAATAAATGCAAAGGCGAGCAAAGAAGAACAAAAAGCCACAGAGGATTTTATATATTGGTTGTTTTCAAGTGAAACAGGAAAAGATTTTGTAACCGATAAACTTGAACTCATTGCACCATTCGACACATTTTCAGAAGAGGAACGTCCTGAAGACCCGTTGGCCAAAGAGGTAATTAAATGGATGAATAACGGCGATGTTACAACAATACCTTGGAATTTTACAGTATTCCCAAGTGCAACATTTAAGGCGGATTTTGGTGCAGCACTTTTACAGTATGCACAGGGTACAAAAACTTGGGACGATGTAAAAAAGTTGTTTGTTGAACGTTGGAATAGCGAAAGTAAATAATAAATTTATAGGAGGATATAAATGGAAAAAACAATAAAAAAATACTTTCCCATTTTTGTACTGCCCACATTTATATCCTTTTTAGTGGTATTTTTAATTCCGTTTATTATGGGTATATACCTGTCATTTACACAGTTCACTACTGTTGAAAGTGCAAAGTGGGTCGGTATTGAAAATTATATTAAAGCATTTATGCAGGATGAAAACTTTGTCAATGCCTTATGGTTTACTGTAAAATTTACTGTTGTTTCTGTAATAACAATAAATGTATTCGCATTTTTTCTTGCATTGATGCTTACTAAAGCTTTAAAGGGTACTGCGTTTTTCAGAACTGTTTTCTTTATGCCAAATCTTATAGGTGGAATAGTTTTAGGCTATATATGGAATTTGTTAATAAATTCAATTCTTGGCATTTTTGATGTGGATATAACTTATAGTGCTGATTATGGTTTTTGGGGACTTGTTTTTCTTATGAATTGGCAGTTAATAGGTTATATGATGGTTATTTATATTGCAGGTATTCAAAATATCCCGCGAGAACTGTATGAGGCGGCAAAAATCGATGGTGCGTCGAAAAGAAGCACTTTAAAGAATATTACAATTCCAATGGTTATGCCGTCAGTAACAATATGCTTGTTTTTGACGCTTACCAATTCATTTAAACTGTTTGACCAAAATTTAGCACTCACCGGCGGTGCACCCGCAAGAGAAACTGCAATGCTTGCCCTCGATATTTATAATACTTTTTACGGCAGAACAGGTTGGCAGGGCGTGGGTCAGGCAAAAGCTGTTGTATTCTTTTTGATAGTTGCAATTATTGCCTTTGTTCAGCTTAAAATTACGGGCAGAAATGAGGTGGAAAACTGATGAAAAGCAAGAAAAGAATTCATAACGGATTTTCATTTTCCGTTCTGTTGCTTTTGTCATTTGTTTTTCTTTTTCCGATTTACCTTGTTTTAATGAATTCTTTTAAATCAAGGTTCAATATTGTGAGCGACCCGTTCAGCTTTCCAAATAGTGACACTTTTGTTGGCATAGAAAATTATATTAACGGTATTGAAACATCGGGCATAGTAGGTGCTTTTTTAAGAACTTTAATTATTACTATTGGTTCCGTTCTTGCAATAGTGATTTTCACAGCAATGACCGCTTGGTATATTACCCGAGTTAAATCAAAACTTAATAAGGTGATGTATTATCTGTTCCTTTTCAGTATGATAGTGCCCTTTCAAATGGTAATGTTCACAATGACCTGGATTTGCTTTAAATTTGGGCTTAATAGCGTGTTAGGTATAATTCCCGTTTATCTTGGCTTTGGGTCAGGCCTTTCAGTATTTATGTTTAGTGGTTTTATTAAAGGTTTACCAAGTGAAATTGAAGAAGCAGCTATGATAGATGGTTGTAACCCATTAAAAACATTTTTTTATGTTGTGTTTCCTATTTTAAAACCAACCGCAATTACAGTTGCAATACTAAATGCAATGTGGATTTGGAATGATTTTTTATTACCTTATCTTCTTTTAGGCTCAGGCAATAAAACTCTTTCTGTTGCAATTCAGCTTACAATGCAGGGGGCTTATGGCTCAATCGACTGGGGCGGGTTTATGGCAATGTTGGTACTTGCAATCATACCCATAATAATTTTCTATTTGTTCTGTCAGAAATATATTATAAAAGGTGTTATTGACGGAGCAGTGAAAGGATAATAATAATGGCATCAATAACACTTAAAAATATAAAAAAGACTTATGAGGATGGAATAACAGTAATTGATGACCTTAATCTTCAGTTCAATGATAAAGAATTTATTATTCTTGTTGGGCCATCGGGTTGCGGTAAATCTACAACTCTTCGTATGATTGCCGGTCTTGAAGAAATTACAGATGGCGAGCTTTATATAGGCGACAGACTTGTAAATGATGTGTCACCCAAAGACCGTGATATTGCAATGGTTTTTCAAAGTTATGCACTTTATCCTCACATGTCGGTTTATAAAAATATGGCATTTGGTCTTAAAAACAGAAAAGTTCCTAAAGAAGAAATTGACAAAAAAGTTCGTGCGGCGGCTAAAATACTTGATATTGAGGGGTATTTAAATCGTAAACCCCGTGCACTTTCGGGCGGACAACGACAAAGAGTAGCGTTAGGGCGGGCAATGGTGCGAGAACCATCGGTTTTTCTTCTTGATGAGCCATTATCAAATCTCGACGCAAAACTGCGTACTGAAATGCGTAGTCGTATTTCAATGTTACACAAGGAATTGAAAACAACATTTGTATATGTTACACACGACCAGACTGAAGCTATGACAATGGCGGACAGAATCGTTGTAATGAAATGCGGAGAAATAATGCAATTTGATACTCCGCAGATGCTTTATCATCATCCCCGTAATATGTTTGTAGCGGGATTTATTGGTTCACCGCAAATGAATTTTATTGAATGTAAAATTGAAAAAAACAATCTGGGTTATAGAGCAATATTTGGAGATTATAAAATTCAATTACCTGAACGAATGAATGAATATATGTTGATTTATGAGAATAAATCCGTTATTCTCGGCATAAGGCCGGAAGATTTATCACTTTGCAAAACCGATGATGGCGAAAATACGATTTCACTTTATATTGATATTGCTGAGATGACAGGTGCTGACTGTATTTTATATGGTAATTTATGCGGTAATAAATTTGTTGCCAATGTACCGTCAAAAGAAGATATTAAAAGTGACAGTAAATGTTATTTGAAAATTAACACAGAAAAGATTCATTTATTTGATAAAATCAACGAAAGACTTATTTGTGATTGACATTTTTCTCTAAAAATTATATATTTTATAAAGGTGATTTTATGAGAACAAGTGGTGTGTTAATGCATATATCATCTTTACCGGGTAATGCAGGTATTGGTACTCTCGGTAAAGAAGCATATAAATTCGTTGATTTTTTGAAATCTGCGGGTCAGACTTATTGGCAGGTTTTACCGTTGTGTCCGACAAGCTATGGTGATTCGCCTTATCAGTCGTTTTCTACTTTTGCGGGTAATCCTTATTTTATAGATTTTTATTCACTTTGTGATGACGGATTATTAACTAATAAAGACTTTGAAAATATTGATTGGGGTGAAAATCCCGAAAGAATTGATTTTGAAAAAGTATACAGAAACAGATTTTCGGTTTTAAGAAAAGCATATAAAGTCTTTGATAAGAATAATTCTAATTATAAAATCTTTTGTAATGAAAATGAGTTTTGGCTAGATGATTTTGCTCTGTATATGGCAATTAAAGAAGTAAATCTTGGCAAGCCGTGGAAAGAATGGAATACAGACATTAAGCTTCATAAAAAGAATGTTATTTCATCCTTAAAAAAAGAGTTTGAAGATGAAATTGAATTTTATAAGACAATTCAGTATTTCTTTTTTGTTCAATGGAACAAGCTTAAATCTTATGCCAATACAAATGGTGTTAAAATTATAGGCGATATACCCATTTATGTTGCAGGTGACAGTGCTGATGTATGGGCAAACCCAAAACAATTTTTACTTGATGAAGATTGTAATCCAATTGAAGTGGCAGGTTGTCCGCCAGATGCTTTTTCTGATGAGGGTCAATTATGGGGTAATCCTTTATATAATTGGGATTATATGAAAAAAGACGGTTACTCTTGGTGGAAAAAACGTATTGAACATCTTTGTAATATGTGTGATGTTATCCGTATTGACCATTTTAGAGGCTTTGAGTCTTATTATTGTATTCCTGCCGAGTCAAAAACAGCAAAAATTGGTGAGTGGAGAAAAGGTCCCGGTATTGAATTCTTCCGTGAAATAGAGCGTGATTTGGGTAAAAAGAATATCATTGCCGAGGATTTAGGATTTTTAACTCCTGCAGTAAAGAAAATGCTGAAACAAAGTAAATATCCGGGAATGAAAGTACTTCAATTTGCTTTTGATACAGATGAAGAAAACGATTATCTTCTTCATAATTTCACAAAGAATTCAGTTGCCTATGCGGGAACTCATGACAATGACACAACAATAGGTTATATGACAAAAACCGCACCACGTAAAACTCGCAAAAGAGCAAAGGAATATTTAAGACTTACTCGTCGTGAGGGTTATAACTGGGGCTTTATGAAAGCAGTATGGTCAAGTAATTCAGATACTGCAATTGTTACAATGCAAGACCTGTTAGGTCTTGGCAATGAAGCACGAATGAATTACCCCTCAACTACAAAAAATAATTGGCAATGGCGTGCAAAGTCTGATTATATCACAAATGAATTAGCAGAAAAGGTTAAGTATTATACTGCTTTATATCAAAGATTACCCTCACAGAAAAGAGGCAAATGAATGACAGAAATTGTTAAAGAGGCAATAGGAATTGCTGAGAGAAAATATTTAAAAGGCATAAAAGAGCTTACAACCTATGAGCTTCACGACGCTATTTCAACAGCAGTTATGGGTTATATCTCAAAGGATTGGATTATAAGTCGTGAAAAGCGAATTCGTGAGCGAACTGCATTCTATTTTTCTGCAGAATTTCTTGTAGGACGTTCAGTTTACAATAATCTCGTTTCATTAGGTATTTATGATGAAATTGAGAATGAGCTGAATGGTTATGGTGTTTCTTTAAAAGCATTTGAAGATGTTGAAGATGCTGCACTTGGTAACGGCGGTTTAGGTCGTCTTGCTGCTTGTTTTCTTGATAGTGCTGCTACTCTTAATATCGCACTTGACGGCTACGGAATTCGCTATAAATATGGTCTTTTCAAGCAGAATTTTGAAGACGGATTTCAAACCGAAGAGCCTGACGATTGGACACGCTGGGGTGACCCTTGGTCAACTCGTAGTGAAAGCGATGCAGTAATAGTTGATTTTAAGGATATGAGTGTTCGTGCTGTGCCTTATGATATGCCTATTATTGCCTATGGCACCGATAATGTGGGTACACTTCGACTTTGGCAAGCAGAAGCACTTAAACCTTTTGATTTTGATATGTTCAATCAGCAGAAATATGATAAATCTGTTTCGCTTAAAAATCGTGCAGAAGATATTTCACGCGTGCTTTATCCCAATGACGATAATTATGAGGGTAAAAAACTTCGCTTAAAACAGCAGTATTTCTTTTCAAGTGCATCTTTGCAGGATATTATAAGAAAGTATAAGAGGATTCACGGTACTGATTTCTCAAAATTTGCTGATTATATTACAATTCAGCTTAACGATACTCATCCTGTAATTTCAATTCCTGAACTTATTCGACTACTAACAGAAAACGAGGGCATTAAGTTTGATGATGCTTTTGAAATTACTAAAAATGTGTTCAATTATACAAACCATACCATTATGCAAGAGGCACTTGAAAAGTGGGATTTAAAACTTATTCGCGATACTATTCCGCAGGTTCTCGATATTATTAAAAAGCTTGATAAGAAGCTCCGCAAAGAGCTAAAAAAGGCGAATGTTGACAAAGAAATTGCCGAAACGATGTATATTATTCAGGATAAAAGAGTTCATATGGCATATATGGCGACATTTTGCTCTAAATATGTCAACGGTGTGGCTCGTATTCATACAGATATTCTTAAAACTGATGTGTTGAAAGATTGGTATGAGCTTTATCCTGAAAAGTTCCAGAATAAGACAAATGGTATTACTCAAAGACGTTGGTTGTTACTCTGTAACCGTGAATTATCAGCACTCATTACCGAACTTTTAGGCTCTGACGAATGGAAAACTAATCTTGATAAACTCAAAGAACTCGAAAAGTACGCTGATGACGATAATGTTCTCAACCGCTTTATTGCAATAAAAGAAACCAAGAAAAAGCAGTTGGCAGATTTTATTGAACAGCACGACGGCGTAAAAGTTGATGCAAATACTATTTTTGATATTCAGATTAAGCGACTTCACGAGTACAAGCGTCAGTTCCTCAACGCACTTGCAATTCTTGAGTTATACTTTGAAATAAAAGAGGGGACACTCACAGATTTTGTGCCCACAACCTTTATTTTTGGTGCAAAGTCTGCCCCCGGATATGCTCGTGCAAAAGGTATAATTAAGCTTATCAATGAAATTGCAAAGCTTATTGAAAATGATAAAAAGGTTTCGCAGTATATCAAGGTTGTTTTCGTTAAGAATTACAATGTTTCTTATGCTGAAAAGCTTGTAGCCGCCGCAGATGTAAGTGAACAGATTTCAACTGCAGGCACAGAGGCGAGTGGCACGGGCAATATGAAGCTTATGCTCAACGGTGCAGTTACTCTTGGCACTTATGACGGTGCAAACATTGAAATAGTTGAAGAAGCAGGGGAAGAAAATAACTACATTTTCGGTGCACGTGTAGAAGATATTGAAAAGGTAAAAGACTATTATTCTTCTGAAAATCTTTATGAGAATGACGAGAAAATTCAGCGTGTGCTTAATGCACTTGTTGACGGAACACTCAAAGACGGCAGAACAAAGATTTTCAAAGAACTTTACGATTCAATTCTTAAAGGTGCATCATGGCACGAGCCTGACCATTACTATTTGCTTCTCGATTTTAACGATTATCTTGAAACAAAGAAACGAGTTAATGCCGATTACAAGAATAAACACGAATTTTATAAAAAATGTTGGCTCAATATGTGCAATGCAGGTAAATTCTCATCCGACAGAACAATAAGAGAATATGCAAAGGATATTTGGCACATATAAAACAATCAAATAGTTTGGGTTTTGCCTCCCTTTGACAAGGGAGGGGGACCGCATTAGCGGTGGAGGGATTCCTTCGCCGCTTTTATTATATAAAGCATTTGACGATATATATTCCGTATGATATAATCATTTCAATAAATCCTATGGGGTGACATTGTGATTGGTAATATAAAATTATCGTTAAAAAGTTCTTTAATTATTATTCTTGTTACAGGCTTGTTACTTGGTACAGTTTTTGTTTTGGGTATTTCATATTGGTATGCCCCGGTTTCTAGAGAAGAATGTATTGTTGTAAATGCTACGTATAAATCTTTTGATGATTGTTACAGACAACACACTCACGAAATACAATTATCATTTTTTGATTATGAACAGCAGATAATTTTTGATGATAGTATTAATACTGAGGGGTTACTCGATGTTCTTGAACAAACCCCATCAAAATCAAAGGTCGATATGTTATTACACCCAAATTCAGAAATTGTAATTGAATTAACAATAAATGATATAAAAGTATTTGATTTTGAGTCCATAACGAAACAACTTGAGAACGAAAAAACATTTTTTATAATTTTTGGTTGCGTGCTTTACTTAGCATCAGTTGTTTCTGGGATTAAATTGATAACCATAAGAAAAAAGAAATAATTGGTGATAATTTTGGATAAGAAAATATTAGAGCAATTTTTAAACCAAAAACTGAATATCACAGTTTTCCCTGAACTTGATTCTACCAATAATTATTTGAAAAAATTAGGTTCACAGGGAGAAAAAGAAAATCAACTCGTTATAGCTTTAAGTCAGACAGGTGGCAGAGGCAGGATGGGTCGTTCTTTTTATTCTCCAAATGGTACAGGCATTTATTTTTCCTTGCTTTTGCATCCTGAAATTTCTGCAGAAAAATCACTTTTTTTGACAGTTATGGTAGCAGTTTCGGTTGCAGAAACTGTTATGAAATATAATAAAAACAATGTTAAAATCAAGTGGGTAAATGACATTTATATTGACGGTAAAAAAGTGTGTGGAATTCTTACCGAAGGAGCAGTAAACAGTAGTAAAAAACTCGATTACGCTGTTGTTGGTATCGGTATAAATGTAATTGCACCTGAAAAAGGTTTCCCAGAGGATATTAAAGATATTGCAACTGCAATTTTCCCGGGAAATACAGAAGCATATATCAAAGAAAGAATTGTTGCTGATGTAATCAACAGATTTTTCAGTATGTATAACGGTGATGATAAGGATTTTGTCAAAAGATATAAAGAGTATTCATATTTAACAGGTAAAGAAATCAATATTATTTCGGGTGAAAACACAAGACCTGCTACTGTAATTGATATTACAGACGACTGTCATTTGCTTGTTAAAAATGAATATGGCGAAACAGAAGCGATTTCGTCAGGTGATGTTAGTGTGAGGTTAAAATGAAGAGAAGAAACTTAATTATTACATTAACATTGTCAGCATTATTCTGCACATTGATTTGTGTTGGCTCGTTTATACGAATTCCAATGCCAAATATGATGCCCATAACACTACAAACGTTTTTTGTATTGCTCACAGGACTGGTGTTGCCATTAAAGGCATCAACTCTTGCAACAATTACTTATATGGCACTTGGATTAATTGGTTTACCAATCTTTTCGGGTGGTGGGGGATTAGGCTACGTTTTAATGCCCAATTTCGGCTTTGTAATCGGTTTTCTGATTGCATCAATTATAATGAGTGTTGTTACAGAAAAGCTAAAAAAACGCAGTTTTTGGCAATATATCGCCATATCCTTACTAGGTATTACATTAATTTACATAATCGGTATTTTGTACTTTGCTTTTATCACAAATGTACATAATAACAATAATTATTCTGCTATATGGTTTATTCAGACAGTATTCCTGCCATTCGTACCAAAAGAGATAATTTGCATCATTTTATCCTCAATTTCAGCATATAAAATACGACCATATATAACAAAAATCCCACAGTAATGTGGGATTTTACTTTTATCTAACAGTTTTATAAATCAAAGGCATCATTTTAGGTTTTTCGGTACCGATTGTAAAAGAAGTGTTGAAAAGCTTTTCTGCATTTTTAAGCCTTTCTTCAGTTTCAGAATAAAGAATTGCAACAGTGTCATTTGCCGACACTTTATCACAAGTTTTCTTTAAAAGTACAATTCCTGCACCGTAGTCTATGGTATCAGATTTCTTTTCACGACCGGCACCAAGTAAAACTGCACTTTCACCTACAATTCGTGAATCAATACTTTGAATATAACCGTCTTGTTTTGCTTTAATTTCAAGTGACTTTTCACAGCTTGGTAAACGCTCTGTATTTTCAAGCATTTCAACATTTCCGCCTTGAGCAGAAACTAATTCTTTAAGTTTCTTAAATGCCGAACCGTCAATTAAAGCATTTTCGGCTTTGCTATATGCCTCATCATAACCCCAATTGTAAGAAATACTTAAAATTGTTGCAGAAAGCACAAGACAAAGTTCTCGTAACTGCTTGTCACCTTTATTATTTAAAATATCAACAACCTCTTTAATTTCAAGTGCATTACCAACATTTGAGCCAAGGGGAATATCCATATTAGTAATGACTGCCGCCATATTGCGACCGCATTTTTTACCGATTTTAACCATCATTTCAGCAAGTTCTGTGGCACTTTCTTCGTCTTTCATAAATGCACCACTACCGCATTTGACATCAAGAACAATGTTCTGTGCTCCCGCGGCAATTTTCTTGCTCATTATACTTGAAGCAATAAGTGAAATATTGCCAACTGTTGCAGTAACATCACGCAAAGCATAAATCTTTTTATCAGCAGGAGCAAGATTACCAGTTTGCCCTATGAGTGCAATTCCAATTTCATTGACTTGTTTGAAAAAAGCATCTGTGTCAATTGATGTGTTATATCCTTCAATGCTTTCAAGTTTGTCGATTGTACCGCCTGTGTGACCAAGTCCTCGACCACTCATTTTAGCCATTTTAATACCGAGTGACGAACAAATAGGTGCAACAACAAGAGAAGTCTTATCACCAACACCACCAGTTGAATGCTTATCAGCAGTTATACCATCAATAGCAGATAAATCAAGCATATCACCAGAATGAGCCATACTTTCAGTAAGGTTAACAGTTTCTTCTTCGTCCATTCCGTTAATAAAAATAGCCATAAGTAGTGCGGATGCTTGATAATCTTCAATTTTTTCATTTGTATATTCCTGCACGAAAAAGTCGATTTCTTCTTTTGTAATTTTTTGTCCGTCACGCTTTTTTTCAATAATATCGTAAATTCTCATATCAGTCACCTAATTTTGATTTATCAAATGAATAGGGGAGTAAATCACTTAATTTAAACTCTTTTATATCATTGTCACTTGTGACCACAAACACTTTAAATTCGGCATTGCAAAACTCTGCTAAAACCTGTCTGCAAGCACCACAAGGCATGGCATAGTCGGATATTTCACCATTCTTACCACCAACAATGCAGATTGCTACAAATTCCTTTTCACCATTAGCAATAGCAGAGAAAAATGCAGTTCTTTCAGCACAATTTGTAAGTGAATACGATGCATTTTCAATATTACAACCTTTATATACATTGCCATTTTTGCATAGTAAAGAAGCACCCACATTGTAATTTGAATATGGTGCATAAGAATTTTTCATGGCTTCCTTTGCTAATATAAAAAGGTCTTTTTTATTCATAAAATCACCTTAAATTAAAGTTATCTAAAATTACTTTGCTAATATAGTTATATCCCTTAATTATGCCGAGATTTTCGGGTTCAATATTTTGTGAATACATAAGTAAAGGCACTTGCTCTCTTGTGTGGTCTGTACCACTATATGCAGGGTCGCAACCATGGTCGGCAGTAATTATGAGTAAATCATCATTCTGCATTTTTGGTATGAATTCACTTAACCAATTGTCAAATTCGCTTATTGCATTTGCATAGCCGTCAACATCACGTCTGTGACCGTATTTCATATCAAAATCAACAAGATTAGTAAAACAAAGGCCGTTAAAATCTTTGTTAAGCAATTTCAGCGTTTTGTTCATACCGTCATTATTTGAATGAGTATAGTATTTTTCAGTAATACCACGATTTGCAAAAATGTCAGCAATTTTTCCAACTGAAATAACATCAAAATTATTTTCTTTTAAATTGTCAAGCATTGTCTTTTTGGGTGGTTCAACAGAAAAATCATGTCGGTCGGCAGTTCTTGTAAACGGATATTCACCATTGAATGGTCTTGCAATTACACGACCAACCGCGTGTTCACCGATTAAAATATTCCTTGCGATTTTGCAATATATATATAATTTTTTAACAGGTACAACGTCAGTATGTGCCGCAATCTGAAAGACACTGTCAGCCGATGTATAAACAATCAGTTTTCCGGTTTTAATGTGTTCTTCGCCGTAATCTGCAATAACTTCTGTGCCCGAATATGTTTTATTACAGAGAGTGCCACAACCCGTTTGTTTTTCAAATTCTTTGATTATTTCATCAGGAAATCCATCGGGGAAGGTGGGCATAGGTTTTTCAGAGATTATTCCTGCTATTTCAAAATGTCCGATTGTAGTGTCTTTTCCTGCAGATATTTCCTGCAAAGCACCAAATTTACCAATAGGGGAAGCATAATTATCTAATTCTACATCGTCTATATTGCAAAGTCCAAGCTTTTTAAGATTTGTAATATTAAATCTTTCTGACTTTGAAATGCTTTTAAGAGTATTTGACCCCAAATCGTTGAACTTTTCAGCATCAGGTGCGTTACCGATACCGAAACTATCAAGCACAATCAGGAAAACTCGTTTGTATTTCATCAATATCCACTGCCTTGTTCGTTTTTAACTATTTTAACTATTCTGCTTGTGCCAAGACGAGATGCACCAAGATTTATAAAATCTTCAGCATCTTCAATTGATGCAATTCCGCCTGCAGCCTTGATTTTCTTGCCATTAGTAGTATGCTTTGCAAAAAGTTCAATGTCCTCTTTTGTAGCACCTGCAGTTGAAAAACCTGTTGATGTCTTAATGTAATCTGCATTTGATTTACTTACTATTTCACACATTTTTATTTTTTCATCATCAGTAAGAAGGCAGGTTTCAATGATTACTTTTAAAAGTTTACCATTACAAGCATCTTTTATTTCGTTGATTTCATTAAGAATATCATTGTATTTTTTATTCTTTAACCAACCAACATTGATTACCATATCAATTTCATCAGCACCATTTTTAACAGCATCTGCTGTTTCAAACACCTTTGTTGCAGTTGTTGAATAACCATTTGGGAATCCGATAACAGTGCAGATTGCAAGTTTTTCACCAACATATTCTTTTGCTTGTTTTATAAAAGATGCTGGAATACAAACTGTTGCGGTTTCATATTTCATTCCGTCATTGCAAATTGCTTTAATTTCTTCCCAAGTTGCATTTTGAGATAACAATGTGTGGTCAACTTTTGATAAAATTTCTTTAATGTTCATATTAATCTCCTCCGCAGGTTTTGCAAAATGTATATCCGTTATTTAAATACTCTTTAAGCTCTTTGGCAGTCAGCTCAACAGTCTTTTTATTTTCTTCTTTAGTTCTGTCAACAAACGAACAATCGGGTAAATGAATTTTTTTACTGCTAATGTTCAATACATAAGTAGTTTTATCAGAATTATCTTCATTATTTTGACTTGGTGATTGTGTGTTTGTATTAGAATTTTCAGCACTATCTTTTTTAGTTGTAGTTTCTTTTGATTTTTCAGTAGTTGTTTCGGTTGAAGTTATTTCACCAAGTATCGGCACAATATCCTCTGCTGATTTGGTAGGTTCAATATAAACATCAACTACATTCTCGTAATCGTCATCTTTTGTTTCAATTTGAATTACTTCAGTGCCGTTTTTTGCAATTTCTTTTAGATATTGATTAGTTTCACCCAATTTAAAAATCAGAACTACAAATAAAACGCAAGTTAAAAAGAAATATAACGGAACTCTTTGTAATGACGCTTCACTTGAGAAGAATTTCTTTATTTTTTCGCTGAATTTTTCCAAAACTTTACACCTCAAATGTATTTTATCATTAACAAACTGTTTTTTCAATATAAATAACATTTTGTCCTGAACAGAATATGATGTAACAGTGATATTCACGATTACTCAATAAAAGGAGAGAACAAAATGGAACAATATGATTGTGTGTGCCTTTGCAAAGAAATGCCACATCTTCCTGAATGTACGGTTGTAGCAATGACTTATGTGCCGTTTCAGACAGATTTAATGACATATTCAAGTGAAGAAGCACTATGCAACGGAACTCTTTTTCCGGTTTTAGATAAGAAATTCTACGGAGGTAAATGCTGTGGATAAATGTAAATTAATGCGTGAGCTTTCAGCAGTAAAATTTGCGGCTTGGGAGCTTCATTTATATCTTGATACTCATCCTTGTGATGAAAAAGCAATGGAAATGCACAAAAAATATACAGAGCGAGCAATAGAATTAACTGAAGAATACGAAGAATGTTTTGGACCGCTTACACATAAATCCGGTAGCGGATTAGCCTGGATTAAAAATCCTTGGCCTTGGGAATATATGGAGTGTGATTGCTGATGTTTCAATATGAAAAGAAATTACAATATCCCGTAAAAATTAAAAATCCAAACCCAAAATATGCTCAAATTATTATTTCACAGTTTGGCGGTCCCGATGGTGAGCTTGCGGCATCACTTCGTTATTTTTCTCAAAGATATTCAATGCCATATCCCGAACTTAAAGGACTTTTAACGGATATAGCAACTGAAGAGTTAAACCATTTAGAAATGGTAGGTGCGATTGTTTATCAGTTGACACGAAATCTTACAATTGAAGAAATAAAGAAGAGCGGATTTGACAAGTATTTTGTTGACCATACAACAGGTATTTATCCTGTTGCGGCAAGTGGAGCACCATTCACCGCGGCATATATTCAGTCTAAAGGTGATGTAATAACAGACCTCCACGAAGACCTTGCAGCAGAGCAAAAAGCACGTGCTACTTATGAAAACATTTTAAAGTTAGCTGATGACCCGGATGTAATTGAGCCTATCAAATTTTTAAGAACAAGAGAAATAGCACATTATCAGCGTTTCGGCGAACCGATGCTACCTAAGTTAAACGATTTTCGGAGTGAAAATCAGGCGGTCATTCGAGCGAATGACCGCCACATTTTATATGTTCCATATTATTTCTGAACTACCATCCTCATACATAACAATTGATTTAATCAATACATTACAGATAGCTTTACGCTCTCTAAAGTTTGCCTTGTTCCATCTCTTTGCAAAATTGACGGTTTCTTTGACATTATTGCTTGAAATAAGTAAATCATCAATGTTATCAAGATATTTTCGCTTTTCGTTTGTAAGTGTTTTTGCTTTTTCATTAAGTACAGAAATCATTTCTTCATTAAGAGAACCGGACAAAATGGCATCACTTAAAGTTGAAAGTTTTTGCTCAACCTCTTTTACTTTTAGCTTAATCAAATTGATTTGAGCGGTGTTTTCCTCTGAATGATGCACCCTTGATAATTTGAGTGAGTTTAGTTTTTCAGATATACAATCATCTATCATAGCTTCGATATCTTCTACATAAATAGTTTGTCTAATACCAGAGCAGGTTTTCTTGTGCGTTTTCCCAGCACACAAGAAATATTGTCTTGTAGAGCCTTTAACAGTTGTCATTGTATGTCCACACTTTGAGCATACAAGCTTTCCGGACAACCAAGAAGTATTATTACTAATAGCATTACCAATTTGTTTGTTTTGTTCAAGTTTCCTTTGACATTTCAGAAAGGTTTGTGAATCCACCAAGCCTTCACTTTCAAGCAAAACAATTTTCATATCGCTCCAATCCAAAAGATTTTTGTCGTGTGTAGATTTGCCATATAGTTGTATATTATGGCTACCGTCAAAATCTTCGATATTGCCAACAATATTTGTGTTCTGCCTTTCATAATATTCATAAATATCAGCATCCGCCTTTACATAGATAGGATTGCGTAGTAAAGTTCCGAGCTTTCCCGTAGTCCAATCTGTGCCGTATAGCGGTTTTATTCCATTTTCCAACAGATTAGCCTGTAACATTCTTAAAGTTACTGCTGGTTGGGAATACACTTCAAATATATATTTTATATGCTCGGCTTCTTCTTTGTTTGGGACAAACCTTTTGGTTTTAATTCCTGCGATTACTGCATCCTGAAGATTATATCCATAAACCCGTCTGCCTCCGGCATAAAGACCTAAATCTGACCTTTTGGCATACGCATCTCTGATACGATTTACGATTGAAGTTCTCTCGAACTCTGCAAAGACCATAAGTAGCTTACATATCATCTCCCCATAGGGCGAAGAAGTGTCGAAGCACTCCTGAGAACTTACAAATTCTACATTGAAATTCTTGAACTCTGCTAACATATCAACGAAGTCAATTAAAGAACGGCTCACCCTGTCAAGCTTATAAACAATTACCTTTTTCACCTTGCCTCGCCGTATGTCCTTCATTAACGCCTGAAACTCTGGTCTATTGGTGTTTTTACCCGAATATCCTTTATCTGAAAAAGCCTTTACTTTTAAGTGCTTTTCATCAGGTCGCACCATTGATTTGCAATATTCGAGCTGCGTTTCTATACTAATGGAATTTTCCTTATCTATACTTTGTCGGGCGTACAACGCTATATAATTCATAACATCAAGCCTCCTTTTACCCACCATCAGAATAGCTGATGGTGGGATAAATAGGTCATACGCTCACTTTGCGATTGCTTGTAAAGATGCGGTAAAGTTCTTCCGCAATCCTTTCTTCAAGCTCTCGTTTTTCTGTTTCTGTAAGCACAACGCTGTGCTTTACTGTATGTGTACGGGATTTAGAGTCAATAAACTCTGAAATACCGATTTCTTTGGTAGCTAATTCATTGAAATTAAGCATTACTATGTACCTCCGTTTGATTTAATACATAATATGCTTGATACAAGCTATATTATTCTGTACGAACACACGAGGTTTCGCTTAAATGCAACCACATAAGGCTGCTTTGTTATTTTCAACATCAATACCATTATCTGCAATAATTATGTCTGTAAAATCACAGTTTAGTTCACGATTGATAAATTCGATAATAGCACTGTGTTTGTACTCTACAAATACAGTTGTCAGCATTTGTGGAATAACTCTTGACCTTGCTTTGTAGCACCTGTCATAATAATAAGCCTCAACCGCTCCCAAGTTATTTTTATAATAACTAATCCGTAGATATATTTTACGGTGTATGCGATTGGCTAATCTTGTTGTAAGTGTTTGAGGTAGTCCATTGATAGAACTTCCATTACCTACGAATATCAAGAATTTATACCCTCTCCTAAGCTCATTGAGCTTAACAGAAATAAATTCTTCTGTTGTCAATTCAGAAAATGAATTAATAACTTCAAATCCATAATATGT
>JAZQMC010000025.1:0-100239 GCA_045543095.1 Candidatus Fimenecus sp.
ACCGAGCCGGCAGGCGAGACTTAGCTGTCTGCGGAGCAGACTGAGGGAGAGATTTAGTGAAGATGCAACCTATCTCTCCCTCCGTCACTCGCAAGCTCGTGCCACCTCCCTCGTCAGAGGGAGGCAATATACACCATTTAATGAGTTCGACAAATTCAAATTTATCAATTAAAGCAACAGAGCGGGAGCATAGCCCCCGCTCCACTAAAATTATTCACTTAATGGGAATGCAAGGCGAACTTTAAACAGGTCGCCGTCGATTTGAATATCGAGTTTACCTTTTTGAACTTCAGTAAGGCTCTTTGCGATTGAAAGACCAAGACCGCTACCCTCGGTATTTCGTGAACTGTCACCACGGACAAAGCGTTCCATAAGCTCATCGCCCGAAATATTAAGAGCATCTTTTGAGATATTGCGGAAGCTGATTTCTGCAATATTGTTTTTACGGTTAGCGTCAATATAAACTCTTGTATTTGGTTGGGCATATTTTGCAATGTTATTGAGAATATTATCAAACACTCGCCACATATGACGATTATCTGCCATAACAAGCAACATTTCATCTGTTTTATTGAGAACTACCTGCAAGTTGTTTTTCTGGAAGCGTTCTTCGTATTCACCGAGGGCTTGAGTGAGTAGAATTCCCAATTCAAACTGTGAAAGATTTACATTTACATTACCTGTTGATGCTTTTGAGGCTTCAAGCAAGTCTTCAATAAGCTTTTTAAGTCTTGCAGACTGTCGGGACAATACACTTACATACTCTTTTGCAGTTTCGTTATTGATTTCTTCTTTTTCAAGCAAATCAACATAGTTGATTATTGATGTCAAAGGCGTTTTAATATCGTGGGAAACATTGGTAATAAGCTCGGTTTTAAAGCGTTCTGACTTCATTCGCTCTTCAACGGCTTTTGCAATGCCATCGTTGATATTATTAATATTTTCTGCGTGGTCTTTAAAGTCAAGAAACATATATTTAGTATTAATTTTCTTATAAATATTACCTTTTGCGATTTCTTCGGTGCCTTTTTTAATTTGTTTGAGAATTATTGCAACGAAAATTGCGAAAACGCCTAAAACTATATTGAAAATAAACCATAGTGGAAAATCGCAGTCATGGGATATAACATATATAGGTATTTCTAAAAAGCCAAGTACAATAACAATTAAAATAGTTTTCCAAATAAGAGGGATTTTGCGTAAAACTCGACCTGTGAATTTAAATGATTTTCTGCAGATTTTACATATATTTTTCCAATTCCATTTTAAGAAATTGAAAAGGAATTTAAGCACCATAAAAATCAGTGTTGATTTTATATAAGTACGGGTTTTAAGTCGGACTGCGGTGGTCATTGAGAGTATTGCAAAAAGGACAAAATCAAGTGTAATACCAAAAATACAGAGTCCTGCTATAAATGGTATTGCTGCACTCATTGAAGAATCATAATACTGTGGCCAATAATACGAGAATTCTTCAAGCAACCAGAAAATACCCATTACCAATAATGCAGTCAAGCCAATATAAATCGCTGATAAAACATCAACAGGAAAACGGTCAAAGCGGGAAATGTGAATTTCTTCAACACCGTCTTTATGACCTGATGCACACATTAAGAATATGAACAGAACAAGTGACAATACAGCAGATATTATTGCTATTGGTGTAAAGCTTGTTTTATGCTCTGCAACATAGTCAAATAATTCTGAAACATAATAAAAGCTGTCTTTGGCAGTCATTTCTTCTTTAAGATAAACATTAATTGAATAGCTTTTTTCTTCATAATATTTATCCGTAAATTCCTCTGCGTCGTATTCAAAGGTTGTTGACTCTTCAAATTCAGTATCTTTATATTCTTCTTTAAGAATTGAAAAAGTGACTTCATCATGAATATAAATATCACCTTCGGCACCGTTTAAATTAGAGTAAAACACCTTCCCCTCAGCATCATGAATTTCATACAAAACATTTTCGGATTGATAAATATTGTAATACTCAAAGGGTAAGTCTTCAATCTCGGCAAAATCTCTTAAACTGCTTCTTATTTTTCCAGCAGGATACCAGAGCATACCCTGTAAAACATCTTCTTTACTTTCCTTTTTTTCGGCTTCTGATGTGAACGCACCTGAACCTATGCCGAAAATAAGGCACGCAGACGACAGTAATGTAGTGGTTAAAAATACTGCAAAAAGTATAACCGCGATGCATTTAACAACAAAGTTACTTTTCAAACTCATTATCTCACACCTCTTTCAATCTTATACCCTTGGCCCCAAACTACTTTTAAGTATCGTGGCTCGGCAGGGTTGATTTCGATTTTTTCTCGGAGGTGACGGATATGTACGGCGACTGTGCTTTCTGCACCGTAGGGGTCATCTTTCCACACCTTTATATAGATTTCGCGTGGTGAAAAGACCTTATCGGGATTTTGCATAAGCAGACGCAGAATGTCATATTCGGTTGGTGTTAGTGAAACCTTTTCACCGTCAACGGTAACCTTTTTAGCGGTGTCGTCAAGCTCAATTCCGCCGATTTGAATGTTCTGGGAACTGATTTTTCCGCCACCGAGCATTAAATACCTGCGAAGCTGGGATTTAACGCGTGCCATAAGCTCAACGGGATTAAAAGGCTTTGTGACATAATCGTCAGCACCAACATTCAAGCCGAGAATTTTGTCGGTATCCTCCCCTTTTGCTGTAAGCAGAATTACGGGGATATTACTAATTTCACGAATTTTCACCATTGCGTTAATACCGTCTAAAACAGGCATCATAATATCCATTAAAACAAGGTGAATTTCTTCAGTCTGCACCTTTTCAAAGGCTTCGACTCCGTTGTAGGCAAGAATTATGTTATACCCCTCTGATTTAAGATAAATGTCAAGTGCATTGACAATATCTTTTTCATCATCACATACTAAAATATTATACATATTTTCAACCTCCAACGGTATTATAGAATAATTTGAATTAAGATAAAAGTAAGTAAATTATTAAGAATTTATTAAGATAAAAAATAACGGCGAGAAACCCCTCTGTCAACTCCGTTGACATCTCCCCTTTCAGGGGAGACGAGAAGCCCCGCCGTACCGTCATTTAAAGAATATCAACTTTTAATGTTGCGTCGTTATATTTGTAGAATTTTCTGTCTTCAAGTGCCCAAAGACGATTTGTAAATTCGCCTTTGTTTATTCCACTGACTGCATCCATAATCTCATAAACTCTTGCGTCCATTAAGTCGAGCTGTGAAAGAAGTTCTGCTTCAAGGAATAATGGACGAACTGCCGCACCAAAGTCGGGCTCACCGTGGTGAGAGAGCACCATGTGTTGTAAAAGCATTGATTTTTCACTATCTATACCCAGTTTATCGCCCGCTTCTTTAATCATCATTGCACCCATGACAAGATGTCCTAAAAGATTACCCTCAACTGTATAGCCCGATGCAATTCCGGTATCACGAACATCAAACTCAACTGTTTTTGCAATATCGTGAAGAATTGCACCTGAAATCAGCAATTCACGGTTAACAAAGGGATAAACCTTGCAAATTGACTCACAAAGCTTGACGATTGATGATGTATGCATCAAAAGTCCACAACGAATTGCGTGGTGCAGACGGAATGCAGCGGGAAAATAAAGAATTTTTTCTTTATTGTTTTCAAGAAGATAGGTTACAATCTTTTTTAGGTCTTCGTCTTTAAAGCCGTTCACTGTTTTAACAAGAAAACCATACATTTCTTCGCCTGTGTAGTCCGCTGATTTAACATAGTCTGCCACATTAACATTATCGCTTTCTGCTACGGGACGAATTCGCTCAATGCGAAGCTGGTCGTGACCATTATACTGTGAAATTGTGCCCCTCACCTTAATGAACATATCGTTTTCATATTTACCATGAGAAGCCTCGTTATAATCCCAAAGTTTTGCAAAGATTTCGCCATCTTTATCCGAAAGCACTAAATCAAGATAAGCGTTACCATTCTTCGCCATTTTTTTATCGCATTGTTTAATGACTGCAAAACCCTCAACAAGCCCATTATTGTTAATTTCTGTAAAATTCATAAATATACCCGCATAAAAATAGCTTTTACGCGTACAACCTTTCAATAAAAATACAATTAGATTATACAATGTAAAAGCTATAATTGCAATATTTATCCGAACAACATTTTATCGGTATTTGCTTGTGCGATAAACACACCGCAGAAAACCAGCGTTGTAAGAACCGTGATAATTACTGATAGATAAAAACTTCTGATAATTTTTGAGAGTTCTGTCATATCTCATTTTCCTTTAATAATTTTGATAAAGATTCACCTAAAATATTTGCTGAATTCACCGCCTCGGTGAGTGTATTTGCATCTGTGCCGATTTCTATATGAAGTGCACAGGGCATTAAATCCATATTGTATTTTCTGCCCGCTAAATTAAGCGGTCGCATAAGTGATGGTGCTTCGCGGACAAGACTTTGCTGAAGATTTAATGCGAAGGTCAAATTCTTCTCCCAATTCGGAAAATCCGTAACATTGCCGTCTTCACAGCCTGTGGTAATCATAATCTGTGCAACCTTTTCACCATTTATTTGAGAAACAGTTTTTACTCTTGTGCCGTCTTTTTGATAAATTGAATCGCGGTGAATGTCAAGCACCACTTGAATTGATGGATTTTCTTTTAAAATCTTACTGATATTTTCTCTTGCACGTGTATAAGCACCGCTGACAGTTTCATCATACACCGTTTTGTCGTGAATGGTTTTATACCCATTCCTTTCAAGCACATTACATATTTCTTCACCAACACGCACCATATTTTCGTCAGGACTTTCACTGCGGGTACTACGCTCATTGGTATAAAACCCGCGGTCTAAAAGTTCATAAGTTTCACTTGTATGAGTATGATAAATCAGTACCGCAGGCTTATTTTTATTGACTGATGCCTGAACCTTTTTGTTTAGATAATGTGCAATATCAATTTCGCCGTGATTTTGCGTTGTGTTTCGCAAATAAATGCCATTATATTCAGCAGTTGCGTTTTTTATACTATAATCTTCAGCAGAGATTTTACCGTCATTTGAGGAATTTGCGTATTTTTTCTCGGCATTATCAACAAGTTTTTTAATATCGGACGAAACAGAAAAAACGATTGATGAACTGGCCGTTTGACTTTGCGGTGTTTCGTTAGTAACTGTGTTTTCTTGGTTAGGCTTTTGACTTGTTTGTGTATTCGTACTGAAAACACTTAACGGATTAGAAAGCAAAAAGCTCATATTAAGCAGTTTTTCGCTCACATTATCCGCACCAAAAAGCACTATTGCAATGCAGAGAAAAAACGGAACAATCATTTTTATGAGAACATCAAAAATTTTCTCTTTAAAGTTTGTCCTTTTATTCAAAATATCAGCTCATTTCAAATATTATTACATATATAAATATGCTGATATTTAAAGAATTATGATAATGCGAGAAACATTTCGGGTTCAATTTCGGGTTGCAAAGCACAATTTATACTCAATGCCAAAAGTTTAGCGGCACGCTCGATTACTGTATCAATGTCCCGCGGGGTTACCATCATTTCATCGGCATCTGTTGAAATGTTTTCGGCATTTTCGGTTAAATCGTGTACTATTGTTCTGCAGTCAACAACAGTCGGCACTCCCATTGAGATAACAGGCACACCGAGGGTTGCTTTATCAATTGTTTTTCGGAAATTACCCACGCCCGCACCGGGGGTAATTCCCGTATCTGAAAGTTGCACAGTTTTGCCAAGATTTGAAATTTTTCGTGATGCCAATGCATCGATTACTATTACCGCGTCGGGTTTTACAAGTTGTGCAATTCCTTTTATATATTCGGCGGTTTCGATGCCTGTTTGACCTAAAACTCCTGTTGAAACGGCGACAACAGGGCGTAATGACGGAAGCTCAAGAGTTTTTTGCATATCTTTTTCAATATGCCTTGTTGCGAAAATCTGTCTTGCACAAAGCGGACCTAACGCGTCGGGAGTTATGCTTTCATTACCCAAGCCTGCAACGAGTACGGTTTGAGTATTTGACGGTAATAAATCTTTTATTGTTTGGCTGATTGCGGTAAGACGACTGTCGAGCAACTCGCTTTCGTGAGAAAATTCAGGCAAATCAACAGTGATGTATTTCCCTTTTGGTTTTCCCAATGCTTTTTCGCCGTTTTCGTCTATAATTTCAATTGTGGTAATCACTGCTTTTTCAGTTTTTTCCTGATTGAAATTAACACCCTCGCACTTATTATCCTTTAACAGTTCGTGTCTTTCAAGAGCAATATCTGTTCTGCAATTCATATAAAACTCCCCTTTTATGTGTATATTATTGGCAACAAAAAAAATAATAGTCATTTTGTAAAAAAAACTTGATTTTTATTTTATTCCGTGGTAATATATGTATCTGTAAATGCGAAGGAGGTGTAACGAATATGCCAAACATCAAATCAGCTAAAAAGCGTGTTCTCGTTAACAAGACAAAGGCACAGCGAAATAAGTCAGCTAACTCTGCTCTTAAAACTGCTATCAAAAAGGCTAATGCCGCTATCGAAGCTAAATCAGAAAACAAGGAAGAGCTTGTAAAAGTTGCTGTTAAGAAAATTGACCAGGCTGCTGCTAAGGGTCTTCTTCATAAGAATAATGCAGCTCGTAAAAAGTCTGCTCTCGTTACAAAGCTTAACAAGGCTTAATCAGAGTGAGTTTACTCTATACGCAGTTCTTTGCCGTTGACGAAAGTCTTCGGCATTTTTCTTTTTTATTTACAAACAATTCATTGACTTTTTAAGTTTTTTCAATTATAATTATAAAAAAGATATTTTACGGAGGAAATCTTTATGAAAAAGGCTCTCAAAGTTATCGCAATTATCGCAGGTATTGCTGCAGTTGCAGTTGCTGCTTATGTAATTATTAAAAAGTATGTTGACAGTAAAAAAGTTGTAATCGGCCATGACGCTGAAAATTATGTTTCTTGCTCATACTGTGACGACAGCTTTGTTTCAGAAACTGTTGCTTAAAAAACATTAAAATTTTAGGACTGTTCGGTTGAACAGTCCTTTTTTCATTTGGATTTTGCTTTTGTTACAAATGCCACCACAAGTCCGCATACCATTGCAACGGTTATGCCCACAGAGGAAGCACTTAAAGGTCCTTTTAAAATACCTAAAGCACCATATTGACGAACTGCTTCTTTTGTGCCCTGTGCCAAGGCATTACCGAAGCCTGTAAGAGGAACTGTTGCTCCTGCCCCCGCCCACTCGACTAAGGGTTGATATAGCCCCAACGCACCGAGCACAACACCCAATACTACAAACGTAACAAGAATTCTTGCAGGGGTAAGCTTTGTAAGGTCAATTAGCAACTGACCGATAAGGCAGATTAGACCGCCGATTAGAAATGCTTTCAAAAACATCATAAAAATTCCTCCCGACATTATTGTGTCGGGATTTTGTATTTTTATACAAAACAAAAAGCACGGTCACCCGTGCTTTTTATATGTAAAATTATTCAGCTTTCATTTTTGCAAAGCATTCGCTGCAATAAACAGGACGGTCATCCTTCGGAACGAAAGGAATTTTTGCTTCACCGCCACAAGATGCACAAACTGCTGTGTGGTATTCTCTTGCACCGTTCTTTGCATTTTTGCGTGCAATACGGCATTCTTTACACACCTTTGGCTCGTTTACAAGTCCTTTCTCTGCATAGAATTCCTGTTCACCTGCTGTGAATACAAATTCGTTACCGCACATTTTACAGGTGAGTGTTTTGTCTTCGTACATTTTTGCTACCTCGCTTAAAGTTTTTTACCCCAATCCTCTGTGAAAAAGGGCATTATAATAAAAGGTTTTTCACCTAATATCACGAATTTTTTTACGAATGCGTTGAATTGCATTATCAACCGACTTTTCAGTACATTCAAGGATTTCAGCAATCTCCTGATATGACATACCGAGCATTGAAAGCTTTAAGACCTTTTTTTCGGTTTTAGAAAGATTATTTTTAATAAAATCACTTATTCTTTCAAACTCTTCATTATATATAACAACTTCTTCAGGTGTTGGTGAATGTGAAAGAAGATTATTTTCTTCTTCAATAGGAATATAAGCACGCAAAGGAAGATTAGATTTATTATTAGAAACTCTTATTGCAGAAAGCATTTTTCTTGTTGCGACAGTTAAAGCAAAGGTTGAAAACTGAATGTCGCGGGTTTCATCAAAAGAATAAACCGCGGAAACAAAGCCCATCATACCCTCTTGGTACAAATCGTCAAACTCAATTCCGCTTAAGCCCTTAAAGGATTTTGCTTTTTGAAGAATTTTTTTGGAGAATTGTTCAATTAACCGAGTGAGAGCTTTAGTGTCACCGGATTTTGCGAGTGATACAAGAGTGTTGTCATCTTTTGTATCAACCATTGACACATTAGCCAAAAAATCACCTCAAAAACAAAAAAGAACATAATACAGTATGTTTATATAAAAGTATATCACAAAAATTTATAAAGTCAATAAAAATTTTTGTGTAAAATAGATAATTTTTCATATTTCGACAAGTTGCAACAAAAAATAACCGCAAACCCGAAAGTTTGCGGTTAAAATTTTACATAAGTATTTGTAACAACACAGAGGCGGTACTCATAAGCATCAATACTGCAAGAATTATTGCCACAATTTTAACTATTTTTTGCTGTTTCATTATTATACTCCAAGAATTTTTGAAATGTCTTTTGACATTACTTCTGTTTTTGCTTCTGAATCTGCACGAGATGAACCAAAAGCGGTAATATAAGCCTTGATTTTAGGTTCTGTACCCGAAGGACGAACAATAACCTTACTGTTATCTTCAAGGGAATATGAAAGCACATTCGATTTTGGTAATGTGATTTCTGTTACCTCACCTGTTACAGTATCTTTAATTGTGCTCAATTTATAGTCTGCAACTTTTGTAACCTTTTTGCCTGCAATTTCTGTTGGGGCATTTTCACGAAGTGACGACATAAGGTCTGCCATCTTCTGCATTCCGCTTGCACCCTCAAAAGTGAAATTGAGAAGCGAGTTAAGGTACATACCGTACTTTTCATAAATGCCATCCATAAACTGTTTAAGAGAAATACCGCGAAGCTTATAATGTGCTGCCATTTCACATATGATAAGTGATGCTACAACGGCATCTTTATCGCGAGCGTGTGCACCACGAAGATAACCGTATGATTCTTCCATACCGATGATAAAGCGGTCTTCCGCACCTGCCTTTTCAAGATTTGTAACAAGTTCACCTATATATTTAAAGCCTGTGAGCAAATCAGCAGTTTCTGCGCCGTAAGAGCTTGCGATTGCCTCAACCAACGGAGTTGTAACGATAGTTTTAACAACAATCGGTTCTGCGGGAAGTTTGCCTTGCTCTTTAAGTGATGAAAGAAGATACTCACAGAGCATTGCACCAACCTCATTACCCGTCATAAGCACATAATCATCACCGTCACGCACTGCAATACCAACACGGTCACAGTCGGGGTCAGTTGCAAGAAGCAAATCAGCATCAGTACCCTCGGCAGTTTTGATTGCACATTCAAATGCCTGACGAATTTCAGGATTAGGATAAGGACAAGTTGGGAAATTACCGTCGGGTTTTTCTTGTTCTTTAACGATAATTACGTCGTTGATACCCGCTTTTTTGAGTATTTTACGAACCGGCTTATTGCCTGCACCGTTAAGAGGAGTGTAAACCACTTTAAGACCCGCTTTTTTAATTTCAGCAGGATTTACACAACAAGAAAGCACACTTTTATAAAACTCGTCAACAAGCCAATCTTCAATAAAATCAACCATATCTTCGGCAAGTGCATCGTCAAAATCCATTGTTTTAACACCTGTGAACATATCGGTCTTCTGAATATACTCATAAGTTTTTGCCGCTGCCTCATCGGTCATCTGATAGCCATTGGGGTCATAGCATTTATACCCGTTATATTTTGATGGGTTATGACTTGCGGTAATGATGATACCTGAAGAACAACCTAATCTTCTTACTGCGAAAGAGAGCATTGGTGTTGGAACAAGCTCGGGATAAATATAAACTTTAATTCCGTTAGCCGCAAGCACGCCTGCTGCACTCTTTGCGAATTCTTCAGACTTAATACGAGAGTCATAAGCAATTGCGATTGATGGTTCTTCAAAATTTTCATTAAGGTAATCGGCTAATCCTTGAGTTGCCTGATTAACTGTATAAACATTCATTCTGTTTGTGCCCGCACCGATAACTCCGCGAAGTCCTGCAGTACCAAACTCAAGATTTTTATAAAAGCGGTCGAGAATTGCCTCTTCATCCCCTTTTATGCTTTCAAGCTCGGGGATAAGGTCTTTATCTGCCACCGCAGATTCAAGCCACTGTTCATAAAGGAAATTGATATCGTTCACGATAACGCCTCCAATTTTTATTATCAAGTATATTTTACTCTATTATTTACAAAAAGTAAATATAAAAAATATATGAATAAAATCGGTTGAAAATTAGTTATTTTTTAATTATAATAAAATCAGTAATTTTACGGGGTGATTTTAGTGTTTGCAAGAGTTACAAGTCTTGGACTTTTTGGCATTGAGGCATACAAGGTGATAGTTGAGGCTGACATTTCGGGCGGGTTACCGCGATTTGACATTGTCGGTCTTCCTGACACTGCGGTTTCTGAAAGCCGAGAGAGAGTTCGCTCTGCCATTAAAAATGCAAACTTACAATACCCTGTAAGCAGAATCACGGTAAATCTTGCCCCCGCAGATATAAAAAAAGAAGGTCCGTTATATGATTTACCCATACTCATTGCACTTCTTTGTGCTAACGAGCAATTAAAGGGTGTTACTGATGATATGGCATTTATCGGTGAATTATCCCTTGACGGACAGCTTCGCAAGGTAAACGGTGTTTTGCCCATGGTAATTTGTGCACAAAAATCGGGCATTAAAAAGATTTTCATTCCCGCAGATAACATAAGCGAGGGTGCAGTAGTTAAGGGCATTGAGGTTTATCCCGTTAAAAATGTTTTTCAACTGCTCAAGCACCTTACAAATATGGAATTGATTAGTCCTGTATCGGCAGAAAGCTATACAGAATACAGAAACCCTATGAACATTCCCGACTTCGCAGATGTGCGAGGTCAGGAAGAGGTTAAAAGAGCCTTGGAAATTGCCGCAGCGGGTGGACACAATGTGCTTATGGTTGGCCCTCCCGGTTCGGGCAAGAGTATGCTTGCAAAGAGAATGCCGTCGATTCTGCCCGATATGACATTTGAGGAATCAATTGAAACTACAAATATTTATTCAATAGCGGGTGCGTTGCCATCGGGCGTTTCACTTTTAAGGTCAAGACCATTCCGCTCACCACACCATTCGGTATCCCCTGCGGGACTTTCGGGCGGTGGTGCGATACCCAAGCCGGGTGAGGTGTCACTTGCACATAACGGTGTATTATTCCTTGACGAGCTACCCGAATTCACAAGAAACACTTTAGAGGTTTTGCGTCAGCCCATTGAAGACGGGATTATAAGTATTTCGCGTGCGGCGGCGAAGTTTCAATATCCTTGTTCAGTTATGGTGATTGCGGCAATGAACCCCTGCCCCTGCGGATATTACGGTCACCCCACCCGCCCCTGCACTTGCTCAACCGGTGCGGCACAGAGATATTTAAACCGTGTTAGCGGTCCACTTATTGACAGACTTGATATTCACGTAAGTGTTCCGCCGGTAGATTTCCAAAATCTTTCAAGCGACCGCAAGTCAGAGCCCTCAAGCGAGATTAAAAAGAGGGTCGACAAGGCACGTGCTATTCAGCACGAAAGATTTAAGGGTACGGGAATTACCTGTAATGCAAAAATGGACGCGGCAAGCACAAGGAAATATTGTAAAATGAGTTCAAATGCTATGTACATTCTACAAACAGCATTTGAAAGATTATCACTTTCAGCAAGAGCGTACGACAAGGTTTTACGAATTGCAAGAACAATCGCAGACCTTGATGATTCGGTGCAAATTGACACAAAGCATATTACCGAGGCGATACAATATCGAAGCTTTGACAGAAGATTTGATGAATAGAGCATAAATTAACTCCCATGCTTATGCAAGGGAGTTTTTTGTTACCTTTGATTGTTTCAGCATTGCGGTAGTTGACACGGCGGTTAGAAGCCACGCAACAAGTTGGAAAATGCTGAAAATATCGGTTGTGAGATATTGTGCGAGCAACCCGAATGTTATGGGTGAAAGTAAGATGCTACAATACGATATTGCGCCTTGAAGTCCTATGAAAGACTGCGAAATATCGCGTCCCATATGAATTGGGGTTAAATGTGTCATATTTGGAAAAATTGGTCCGTTGCCAAGTCCTATTAGGAAAAGACCGATTACTGACACAACAAAATTCTGTGAAAATGTCAGCAGAATTGCAACAAGGGTAATACTTTCGCCGATTACGATTATTTTCTTGGGTTCAATTTTGTTGACGAGCAAGCCTGACAAAAATCTGCCCAAGGTCATTCCAACAAAATAAAATGTAATCATTTCTGCCGCTTTGTCGGGTGTTAAGCCTTTGGAATTCACAAGGAATGTACTTCCCCACGCAAGACAAACAGATTCAATTGCACAAGAGCCGAAATAAATAACAAGGCTTGAGCGCGCAATCGGGATTTTAAGGAGTTGCTTTATTGATACAACCTTTGTTTCTTCTTCCTCTGCCTTTTGCTCTTTGACCTTTTTCCACACGGGCAGAGAGATAAAGCAAATAATTGTGAGTACGAGTTGGAAAAAGAACATTGTTCTGTATCCGCCCTGCCAATTATTGCTGTTACTTAACGCGATAGACATTAAAAACGGGCTGATTGTTACACCTACGCCGTATGAACAGTGCAAGAAATTTACATGAGTTGCTTTGTAATTCAGCGCCACATAATTATTGAGAACATTGTCAATTCCGCCTGCACCAAGTCCCAAAGGAATGGCAAAAAGGCAAAGCATCAATATATTCTGCGAAAATGAAAATCCGAGGATTGCAACGGCCGTAAGCGCAGTGCTGAATGCCACAACCAACGGTGTACCGAACTTTTTCACAAGTCTTGCACTCATAAGGCTAGAGAAGATTGTACCTACATACATAAGTCCTGTTACAAAATTTGAATAGGACATAGGCAACTGAAATTCGGTATATATTGCGGGCCAAGCTGTGCCGAAAAGTGAATCGGGAATACCAAGCCCCACGTATGTAACAAAGATTATAATTACTAATAAGGTTGCCATAAATTATCGAAAAATCTCCATATTTTCGGTATATGATTTGAGTTTGATTACGTCAACATCCTGCTCGTCGGTGGCGGTATCTTTTGTGAGTGCACCGATTAAAAGCATTGGGTTGATATTTATTGATGTGCCCGATGAAAGAATCGTTTTAAGAACTAATTTATTATCTTGTTCTTTTAACTCATAAGTTCTTATATGCTCTTTGATATTAACCTCTTTACTGACCTTTTTTCTGCCCTGCTTGCCTTTTTTCTCAACAAGAATTTCGTCGGCAGAGAGGATTGAATGTGCCTTATTTAATAATAATTCATCGGGATTATTAAAGATAATTTCATACTCTGCCCAGCGAATGTCATTGGGTGACATATGGGGTAATGAAATCTTTTTAACAGTAATATCAACCGGTAAGGCATTATTGAGTTTTTCAGCGAGTTCATTCAAATCAACGTCTTCTGTAAGGCGGAAATCAACGGTTTCGCAATAACTTTCAAAGCCCAATGACAGAGGCATTGCAAAAGTGAGGAATGCGTGGGGATTAAAACCCTCAGTGTACCAAATCGGCACCCCGGCACGCTTCATTGCACGAGTTATGCAACGGACGGTATCAAGATGCGAAATAAACTTTGCCATACCTGTTTTTTCGTAGAACATTCTTACATCTGTCCACTTTTTAATTTCGGGCATCACATTTACCTCCGTTCAGCTTATTTGCACCGCAGGCGGAACATTTAATTCGGCAATGGGGTGTAGTTTCACTTTGATGAGCTTTTTTATTTTCTTCGATAAGGAATTCCTTACGTACGCCGTAATCCATAATATCCCAAGGAAGAATTTCGTCATAATCGCGACGGCGGTTTGCGTAGAATTCGGTTGTTAAATTACATTCGTTGAACGCTTCACGCCATTTTGAGAAGTCAAAGAATTCATCCCAACTATCGAATTTACAGCCTTTTTGCCAAGCCTTGTAAATAACCTCACCAAGTCTTCTGTCACCGCGGGCTAAAACGCCCTCTAAAACAGAAGTATCGGACTGATGATAACTGATTGAAATTTTACGGCTTGTGGTACTTGAAAGAAGATGCTTTTGCTTTTCAATAAGCATATCGGCGGTATCTTGTGGCTCCCATTGGAATGGTGTAAAGGGTTTAGGAACGAATGATGCACAGCTTACATTTACCTGAACACCCTTGCCCTTTTCTCTATTTGGGTTGCGATAGAATGTATCAACAACCTTTTGAGCCAAATCTGCGATACCTTTGATGTCGTCAAGTGTTTCGGTGGGAAGTCCCATCATAAAGTAAAGCTTAACGCTTGTCCAACCGCCGTCAAAGGCTTTAAGTGCGGTGCGAAGAACTTCTTCTTCAGTTACGTTTTTATTGATTGCGTCGCGAAGTCTTTGTGTGCCTGCCTCGGGAGCAAATGTGAGACCGCTTCGGCGAACTTTCTTAAGCTCTTCCATAAGTTCATCAGAGAAATTATCAACGCGGAGTGAGGGCAATGAAACATTGATATTCTCTTTAAGTGCCCAATCAAAAAGCATTGGAATGAGTTTATCAATCTTGGTATAATCACTTGTTGAAAGTGAGCAGAGAGAAATCTCATCATAACCCGTAGCATTACTTATAAGTCTGCACTGCTCGTTGATTTTTTCGGGTGATTTTTCGCGAATTGGACGATAGATAAATCCCGCCTGACAGAAACGACAACCACGAATACAACCGCGGAAAACTTCGCCCACAGTTCTGTCCTGAACAACATCGATAAACGGTACTACGAAATCTTTGGGATAATGTGCATTATCAAGGTCGGCAATAACTCTTTTCTTTACTCTTGCGGGTGCAGTTTCGAGATTTTCGATTGATTTAATTGTGCCGTCTTCATTGTAATCCACATTATAAAATTCGGGCACATAAACACCCTCGATTTTTGCGGCTTCGCGTAAAAATTCAAGTCTTGTTGAGCCTTTTTCTTTATGTTCAATGAGCAAGTCGATAAGTTCGTTTGTAACCTCTTCGCCCTCGCCGGGTAAGAAGATGTCAATAAAATCTACCATTGGCTCTGCGTTGCATACACAAGGTCCGCCGGCAACAACAATTGGAGTGAGTGCAGTTCTGTCTTTTTTGAGTACCGGAATTCCGCCCAATTGGAGCATATTGAGAACATTGGTATAGCTTAATTCATACTGCAATGTAAAGCCTACCAAATCGAACATATCAAGACTGTCGCCACTTTCTAATGCGTAAAGCTTTACGCCGTTTTCACGCATAAGTGCTTCCATATCCTCCCAAGGTGCAAAAACACGCTCGCACCAAGCATCTTTGCGTTCATTTACAAGACTGTAAAGAATTTTCATACCAAGATGGGACATACCAATTTCGTAGTTATCGGGGAAGCAGAATGCATAACGGCATTTTATATTTTCTTTATCTTTTACAACGCTGTTAAGCTCGCCACCCGTATAGCGTGCGGGCTTTTGAACCTTTTTCAGCAGTTTTTCAACTTCTTTTTTAACCATAGTGAACCTCGCAAATTCATAATCAATTTATTTTACTACAAAATCTGATATTTTTCAATATTCATTACTACCGAACATTGAAAGAGTGAGAAAAATTGCGATAATTATTACCGAAAAATTATATCCGCTTGAAACAAATACATATATTCCCCATACATAAATGAGAGTTATGAAAACAATTGAAGTGATTTTGAGAATTTGTGTACATATTTCACTATCAAATCGCCTTGATAGTAAAAAATAAAGTGCCATTCCCCCATCAAGTCTTTTTACGGGTAACAAATTAAAAGTCATAAGAATTAAATTGATGCAAGCGACAGTTAGCAAAATTTCACTTTTATAAAAACAGATTGCAAAGCAACAAATTACAAATAAAACACCGTTGGCAAATGGTCCGCCGAGGGCTATTAACAATTCATTCTTTGTGCTGATTTTTATACTTTGTTGCCTTTTAATATTCATTCCTGTGATTTCAAATCGAACTGCTTGTGGCTTGTTACCTACTGCGGACATTGTGAGCAAATGCCCCATTTCGTGAAAAAGTGACGAAGCAATAGTTATAAGCACATTTGCGGGCACATTCATTGTGATTACAAAAGTTATCAATGCTACAAAAAGAAAGGTTATTTCAAAATCTATATCTTTGAATTTAAAGTTCATAGTCAAGCACCCACAAAGGATTTATATATTTGCCTTTTAAAATCACTTCAAAATGCAGATGATTGCCCGTAGCATAGCCTGTTGCACCCACAAGGGCTATTTTTTCGCCTTTTTTGACCTTTTCGCCCTCATTCACAAGCAGTTTATTACAATGATTATAAGTTGTTTTAAGGGTATCTGAATGCTTGATAACTATAAAATTTCCATTGATTTCGTTATATTCGGCTTTTATAACTATACCGTCATACGCTGAATAGATTTCGGTATTTTCGGGTGCGGCAATGTCAAGCCCCGAATGTAGTGAATACTTATTTGTAATTGGACTTACACGATAGCCGAAAAGCGAAGTTATATTGCCCTCTTTAATGGGATTTTGAAAATTTACGGTTAAAAAAACAGGAGAAAAGTCTGCCTTTTCTCCTGTTTTTGTTGTGGTTTCGCCTGTTCCGTTTTCAGTTTCTTCCTCTATAACCGATGGTGCAAATGCGGATTTTGTCACATTTTTGAACACATCTAAAATCTCTGAAACCGTCATATCCTTTTCACAAACACCTGCATAAAACTTTTTAATACCCTGCGACAAATCACCGTCATTTCGGCAAACAAGAAAAATTAACCCCGAAATCAGCAACGATAAAACAAGTTGAATAATAACAACCTTTGTCATTAAGTTTTTAGGTTTTTCTTCTTTTCGCGGTCGTGGCTCGCGTTTGTATTCATAAAAATTATTGTCCATAATATCACCGCTAAAGTTTATGCGAATATTATGGACAATATGTCAGTTATTATCTTTTGAAAAATCTTATGATTTTTGCAAGTTCAGTATTGTTTACAGTCTGTTTTCCGCTTGTATTCACAATATAATCAAGCAACTGCTTTTCTTTATTGAAAACTGCAACGCCAACATCGGCATCGTCTTGAATTTTCAGTTCTGTACGGCTGTCAACAAAATAAACAATGGGATAAATATCGGCGGTAATGTCGAAATCGCGGAACATTTCTAACATTCTGCGACCTTGACGGTGGGCTTGTTTAACAGGATTACCCACTTCTTTTTCGTAAACCTTATCGTTTTTACCGTGTTTTATTTGCTTCCAGTTTGGTTTTGAAGTTTTACCGCTGATTATTCCACGATAATTTTTGCTTTCAACTATAAAAACTCCGTTTTTGCCGATTACCACGAAATCGAGTTCAAGAGTAACACCGCGGTTGAGAATTACAGGGTTTGTAATGATTGTGAAATCTTTGGGAAGTTTTTTGAGGATTTCAAGGGTATCATTCTCACCTTTTACGCCCGACAATAAAATATTATATTTTTTGCGGAATACAAAGAAACAAATTAACATTGCTACCGCAATAATAAAAAGAACTATTGGAAATGCAATGTGAAGCTTTGATTTTTCGGTTAAAATTGCCACAAGCATACCCGCACCCAAGCCCAAAAAAGCAAGAGTGAGCAAGGCGAATAAAGCCGTTTTTAAAAATGCCTTGTTTTTATTCTGTTTTAAAGCAGATTTAATTTTAACTACCCTTGACATAAATTAAAACACCTTTTTCATAACTGCACCATCTTTTGCAGATGAAACGAGAGTTGAATAACGAGCAAGCCAGCCTGACTTAACATTTGGTTCCGGCTTAACATAGGATTTTCTTCTTTCGTTGAGTTCTTCATCAGAAACTTTTACATTAATTTTACTTGCAGGAATGTCGATTTCGATGATATCGCCTTCGTAGATAAGACCAATTTCGCCACCTGCTGCAGCTTCAGGAGAAACGTGACCGATAGATGCACCGCGTGACGCACCGCTGAAACGTCCATCAGTAATAAGAGCAACTGTTTTATCAAGTTTCATACCTGCAAGGGCTGAAGTTGGGTTGAGCATTTCTCTCATACCGGGGCCACCAACAGGACCTTCATAACGGATAACAACAACGTCACCGTCAACTATTTTGCCATTATAAATTGCGTCGATAGCTTCGTCTTCTGAATTAAACACTCTTGCGGGACCTGAATGAACAAGCATTTCGGGAGCAACTGCACTGCGTTTTACTACACAACCGTCTTTTGCGATGTTACCCCAAAGAATTGCAATACCACCTGTTTCGCTGTATGGATTATCGATAGGACGGATTGCATCTGTATTTTTAATATAAGCACCCTCAATATTCTCGCCGACAGTTTTACCTGTTGCTGTGATAAGTGACAAATCAAGAAGGTCTTTCTTTGCAAGTTCAGCCTGAACTGCGGGAATACCGCCTGCATTATTAAGGTCGTGCATGTGCGTTCCGCCTGCGGGTGCTAAATGGCAAAGGTTAGGTACTTTTGCACTTATTTCGTTGAACATCTGCAAGTCAACGGGAACGCCTGCTTCATTTGCAATTGCAAGAAGATGAAGAACGCTGTTTGATGAACAACCAAGAGCCATATCACAAGCAAGTGCGTTGCGGATTGACTTTTCATTGATAATGTCACGAGCCTTAATGTCTTTCTCAACAAGGTTCATAATTGCCATACCTGCGTGCTTTGCAAGTTGAATACGACCGCTATGTACTGCGGGAATTGTGCCGTTACCGGGAAGAGCGATACCAACTGCCTCTGCAAGACAGTTCATTGAGTTTGCCGTGTACATACCTGAACATGAACCGCAACCTGGGCAAACATTTTCTTCAAATTCAAGGAGTTTGCAATCGTCAATCATATTTGCTTTGCGTGCACCAACTGCCTCGAACATTTTTGAAAGTGAGGTTTCAACACCGTCGATAAGTCCTGACATCATTGGTCCGCCAGAGCAAACAACTGCGGGGATATTAAGACGAACTGCCGCCATAATCATTCCCGGAACAATTTTATCACAGTTTGGAACAAGCACCGCACCGTCAAAGCCGTGAGCCATAATCATTGTTTCAACGCTGTCTGCGATAAGCTCGCGAGATGCAAGTGAATATTTCATACCGATATGTCCCATTGCTATACCGTCGCATACGCCGATAGCGGGCACCATTACGGGTGTGCCCCCTGCCATACGGACACCTGCTTTAACAGCTTCTGTGATTTTATCAAGATGAATATGACCGGGAACGATTTCGCTGTGTGCAGACACAACGGCAATCAAAGGTCTTTCGAGTTCTTCTTTTGTATAGCCCATTGCATAGAAAAGGCTTCTGTTTGGTGCTCTTTCAACACCTTTTACTACATTTTCGCTTCGTAAGTTCATAAGTTTTGCCTCCTAAATATAAGGGAATGAATCCCTCCACCATCTTCGATGGTCCCCCCTTCCTTTGACAAGGGAGGCTATATAAGGTATATTTTATACTTATGCGACAGATTTTGCAAGGGGGAATTATGAAAATCATTTTACATTTGCATTTTTTGAAAATATGTTGTATATTAGATTTTAATATTTCTTGATTGGGGAATGTTTTATGGAAAATTTATCACAGAGAATTGCTGAAACACTCAAAAAAATGATTGTTGAGGAGCATAAGTATAACTACGGTGAAAAGTTACCAAATGAGAATGAGCTTTCACAAGAATTGGGTGTAAGTCGTTCTACTCTTCGTGAAGCCATCAAGACACTTATTTCAAATGGTGTACTTGTAGTTAAGCGTGGCAAGGGTACTTTTGTTGCGGAAAAAATTGACCAATACTCACAAGATGTTGATGTTAATGACTTTCTTAATAAAAAGGTTACTCTTCGTGATTTATATGAAACCCGTTTGATTTTCGAGCCGGAAGCTGCTTCTCTTGCTTGTAAGCGTGCTACTGACGAGGAAATTGCAGAGATTTTGCGACTTGGCGAAATTTGTCAGACAGAATTAAAAAAAGACCCTCGCGGAGATAAAAGAATTGAGTCAGAAAGTGCTTTCCATGGTGCTATTCTTAAAGCATCACACAATGAGTTTTTAGGTTATTTCTTACCTATTCTTACAAATACCATAAGAAAAACTATTGAGCTTAATTACAATCTTGATGTTATTGCGGAAGAAGCATACAAAGACCATATTATGATTATGAATTTCCTTAAAAGCAGAGATTCAGTTGGCGTTAAGAGTGCAGTTACCATTCACCTGCATCACGCTGTACTCAATGAAAAAATTTCTTTCGATTAATTGTAAAATTATTAAAAAAGGTATTGACAATTTAATTTTATCATATATAATATGTTGTATGACAACGCAAACAAGATGTCAAACAACATATTATTTTTTATTTTAGGAGATTTTTATTATGTCACAACAGAGAATGTTCTATCAGGAAGATTGTAATTTAGGTTTATTGGACGGCAAGACTATTGCAGTTATCGGTTACGGTAGCCAAGGTCACGCTCATGCTCTTAACGCTAAAGAGTCAGGTTGTAATGTTATTATCGGTCTTTACGAGGGCAGTAAGTCTTGGGCAAAGGCTGAAAAGCAGGGCTTTGAGGTTTACACAGCAGCTGAAGCAGCAAAGAAAGCCGACATCATTATGATTCTTATCAACGACGAATTACAGGCTGATATGTATAAGAAAGATATTGAGCCAAACCTTAAAGAGGGCGATATGCTTATGTTTGCTCACGGTTTCAATGTACATTTCGGTTGCATCACACCTCCATCATTCGTTGACGTTACTATGATTGCTCCAAAAGGACCGGGTCATACAGTTCGTTCAGAATATCAGGCAGGTAAAGGTGTTCCTTGTCTTGTTGCTGTTCATCAGGACGCATCAGGTAAGGCTCTTGATAAGGCTCTTGCTTATGCTCTTGCTATCGGCGGTGCTCGTGCAGGTGTTCTTGAAACAGATTTCAGAACAGAAACAGAAACAGACCTTTTCGGTGAACAGGCTGTTCTTTGCGGTGGTGTTTGCGCACTTATGCAGGCAGGCTTTGAAACACTTTGCGAAGCAGGTTATGACCCAAGAAACGCTTACTTTGAATGTATCCACGAAATGAAGCTTATCGTTGACCTTATTTATCAGAGCGGTTTCGCAGGTATGAGATATTCAATTTCAAATACTGCTGAATACGGCGACTACATCACAGGCCCTAAAATCATTACTGACGAAACAAAGAAAGCTATGAAGAAGATTCTTTCAGACATTCAGGATGGTACATTCGCAAAAGAATTCTTGCTTGATATGTCACCTGCAGGTCGTCAGGTTCACTTTAAGGCTATGAGAAAGCTTGCTTCTGAACATCCTGCAGAAAAAGTTGGCGAAGAAGTTAGAAAGCTTTACAGCTGGAACAACGAAGAAGATAAGTTCATCAATAACTAATTTGTTAAATAAATATTTAAGAGTACGGAATTTGATTTCCGTACTCTTTTTTGTTTTGTTTGTGAGATTCTTCGCTTCGCTCAGAATGACACGATTTCATTTTGCATTTATATAATCTCTCCGCCACCAATGACTTCGTCGCCATTGAAGATTACAAGTGACTGTCCTTTTGTGATTGCTCGTTGCGGTTCGTCGAATTTTACATGTAAAATGCCGTCTTCTGTCTGCCAAGCCGTTGCGGGTTGTTCTTTATGCCTGTAACGGACACGGGCAAGCACACGGATTGGCTCTGAAATCACTTTTCCGCTGATTATGTTCACTTTTTTGGCACTTACCTCGTCTGTGAACAAGTCTTCATTATCTCCAAGAATAACATTATTGGTTTCGGGGTCAATGTTAAGCACATAAAGTGGATTTTTATAAGCAATTCCAAGTCCTTTTCGTTGACCGATTGTATAATTCACAATACCCTTATGCTCGCCGAATGAAAAGCCATCTTTATGCATAAACAGACCTTTCGGATACACTTTATTATTATATTCCTTAATGAAACCTACATAATCACCGTCGGGAACAAAGCAAATATCCTGACTATCTTTTTTGCGTGCAGTTATAAAGCCGTTTTCTTCGGCAATTTGGCGAATTTCGGGCTTTGTATATTCACCCAATGGGAACTTAATATGTTTGAGTTGTTCTTGAGTGAGCATATAGAGAAAATAACTCTGGTCTTTTGTTTCGTCAACTGCTTTTTTCAGTTTATATTCACCATTTTCGCAAACTACTCTTGCGTAGTGACCGGTTACTACAAAATCGGCATCTAACTCGTGCATTTTTTCCATCATAGCACCAAATTTAAGAGTACGGTTACACTCAACACATGGGTTTGGCGTTTTGCCCTGCTCATAAAACTCAATAAACTTATCAATAACCTGTTTTTTGAATTCTTCTTTAAGCGGAAAAATATAAAAAGGCATACCAAGTTTGTCGGCAACTGCTTTTGCATCACCGCAATCCCCTTCGGAATACAGTTGCATTGTAGCACCAACACAGGTATAGCCTTCATTTTTCATAAGTAAAGCGGCGACAGAACTGTCCACGCCGCCGCTCATTGCAATTATTGCTTTACTCATAGTTATTCACCGAGTTTTATCATCATATCAATGCATTTTTTTGCATCTTTGATTGTCTGCTCGTCCATTATAATTTCTTCGCCACCCTCACCTATTACGGTGTTATAAAGGTCAACGAGAGTTGTCGCCTTCATATTGGGGCAAATGAGTTCTTTTGAAAGTGGGTAGAAATTTTTATCGGGGCACTCATATTGAAGTGACTCTGCGATACTGATTTCTGTACCGATAATAAATTCTTTTGCATCACTCTTGCGAGCATAATCCATAATACCCGATGTTGAACCGATATAATCAGCCTCTGCAACTACCTCGGGTCTGCATTCGGGATGAACAAGGAAAAGTGCATCGGGGTGCAATTCTTTTGCCCTGTCAACATCTTTTTTGCTCATTCGGGCATGTATGGGACAACCACCCTGCAAAAGCTTAAACTCTTTTTCGGGAACTTGCTCGGCAACGAATGCACCAAGGTTACAGTCGGGAATAAAGAGAATTTTGTCATTCTCGATTTTCTTTACAATTTTAACCGCTGATGATGAGGTTACGCACACATCACAAACTGTTTTAAGGTCCGATGTTGTATTGATATAAGCCACAACGGTGTAATCTGGATATTGCTCTTTTACCTTTGAAATAAGCTCTTTATCCATCTGCTCTGCCATTGGGCAACCTGCAATAGGACTTGCGATATAAACTGTTTTTTCGGGTGAGAGAATTTTTACGGTTTCAGCCATAAAACGAACTCCGCACATAATAACAGTTTTTTGCGGTGCTTTTTCTGCGAGTACGCTCAACTGAAAGCTGTCGCCTGTAAAATCGGCAATTTCTTGAATTTCACGGGCTACATAGCTGTGAGCAAGTATACAAATATCTTTTTCTTTTTTTAATTGCAAGATTTTGTCTTGCATTTCTCTTACTGTCATTTTAAAACTCCTTTTAAAATGCGGTTCTATTTACGGGACGATGTGGGGTGCGGGGGTCCGGTGGACACCTCTGCGAAGCAGAAGCACCGACCGAGCCGGCAGGTGAGACTCATCGTCCCCTACATTAGTTGATTAATGATGATGTTCTTCGAATTCAAAGTCTGCGGGATTGTATTCGATATTGTTTTTGTCGTAGTAGTCTTTAACAGCGGCTTTGATTGCCTGCTCTGCAAGAACCGAGCAGTGAATTTTAACTGCGGGAAGTCCGTCAAGAGCCTCAACAACTGCTTTGTTTGTAAGTTTGAGTGCTTCACTTAAAGGCTGACCTTTAATCATATCAGTTGCGATTGAGCTTGTTGCAATTGCAGATGCACAACCATAAGTATTGAATTTAACGTCGGTGATAATATCATTCTCAATTTTGAGATACATTTTCATAATATCGCCGCATTTTGCGTTGCCAACTTCGCCCACGCCGTCTGCATCTTCAAGCTTGCCTACATTATGAGGGTTGACAAAATGTTCCATTACCTTCTCTGAATATTCCATTACATTAAACCTCTTTCCTTTTGTATCTTTTCCCAAAGTGGTGACATATCACGAAGACGGTCAATTATTGGGGGTAATTTTTCTAAAATATAATCCATTTCTTCAGGTGTGTTATCTTCACAAAGGCTTAAACGAAGTGAACCGTGTGCAACCTCGTGAACAAGTCCGATTGATAACAATACGTGGCTTGGGTCAAGTGAGCCCGATGTACAAGCCGAACCTGATGATGCACTTATTCCCATTAAATCGAGATAGAGAAGAAGTGATTCGCCCTCAACACCCTCAAAGCAAGCACTTACATTACCGGGAAGTCTGTGCTCACGGTCACCGTTGATACGGCTTAAATCGATTTTAAGAATACCTTCAATGAGTTGTTCTCTCATTGCGATAAGCTTCTTTGTATTTTCTTCCATATTATCGCAAGCATCCTTAAGTGCTGCTGCCATACCTACGATTGCAGGGACATTCTCTGTACCTGCACGACGATTTCTCTCTTGTGCACCGCCCTCAATAAGATTAGGAAGTCTTATACCTTTTTTGCAGTAAAGACCGCCAACACCTTTAGGTCCGTGAAATTTATGACCTGAGAAAGACATCATATCAATATTATCAGCCTTCACATCAACAGGAATGTGTCCTACTGCCTGAACTGCGTCTGTGTGGAAAAGTACGCCTGTTTCACGGCAAACTGCACCGATTTCGCGGATTGGCTGAACTGTGCCGATTTCGTTATTGGCATACATAATTGTTACAAGGGCTGTATCATCTTTAATTGCATTCTTTACATCTTCAACACGCACAAGACCGTTTTCATAAACATCAAGTAAAGTGATTTCAAAGCCCTCTTTTTCGAGTGCATTAAGTGTATGCAAAACTGCGTGATGCTCAAATTTTGAGCTGATAATATGCTTTTTGCCTTTTTTAGCCATTAAATGTGCTGCACCTTTGATTGCCCAGTTGTCGCTCTCGCTACCGCCCGATGAAAAATAAACATCGTTAGGGTCAGCGTTTATGCACTCGGCAATAGTGTTGCGAGCGTCACGCACTGCATGGAAAGCATCTTGTCCGACTGAGTGCAAACTTGATGGATTGCCGTAGATTTCTTCAAAGCAAGGCATCATTGCATCAAGTGCTTTTTTTGATATTTTTGTGGTTGCAGCGTTATCTGCATAAACCTTCATATATACATCTCATTTCATAAGAAAATTATAATTCATAGTGAATTACTGTGAATTCGTATATATCATACTACTGCGGTATGAATTTGTCAATTATAATATAGCCAAAATCCCTCTTATTTTGCAAAGAATTTTTCGGCTATTCTGACTGACGCCATAGCATCCTTACCGTAAAAATCTGCACCTATGGTTTTTGCGTATTCCTCGGTAAGCACCGCACCGCCGACCATAACGGCAATTTGCGGATTTTTTGTTTTAAGCAAGCGGATTGTTTTTTCCATTGACGGTACTGTTGTAGTCATTAAAGCAGAAAGGCCAACCAATTTGATATTTTCTTTTTCCGCTTTTTCAGCAATGGCCTCGGGGGTTATATCTTTGCCCATATCAATAACATCATAACCATAATTTTCAAGAAGAACTTTTACAATATTTTTGCCGATGTCATGTATATCGCCCTCAACGGTTGCAATGATTATTTTGCCCTTTTCTTCTGATTTTTCACCGCTATCAACCATATATTCTTTTATGATTTCAAAGCTTTCGCCTGCAGTTTCGGCACTCATTAAAAGTCCGGGTAAAAATATTTTATTTTCTTCAAAGCCCTTACCTACTTCGTTAAGTGCCGGAACTAAAATACCGTCAATTATTTCAAGCGGTGTTTTAGTTTTAAGTTCAATTTTTGTCTGCTCTTTTGCCTGAGATTTAAGTCCCTTTATAACTGCTGTTTTCAAATCAACGTCCGTTGTTTTGATTTCAGCTTTTGCATCAGTAACATTGGCGATATACTGCTCAAAATTCTCGTCTAATCCGCAAAGTGCACAGTATGAATAATATGAATTCATCATAGCGTCACTTTTGGGATTGATAATACCCGCACTCAAACCCTTTTGCATTGCAAGAGTGAAAAATGCAGAGTTGAGAAGTTCACGATTTGGGAGCCCGAATGAAACATTTGACACACCGAGAACAGTTTTAACGCCTAAATCATTTGTAAGTCTTTCAATACATTCAAGCGTGATTTTTGCGTTATCTTTGTTTGTGCTCACCGTCATACAAAGCGGGTCAAACACAAGATTTTCTTTGACTATTCCGTAGCTTTCGGCTTTAGTTATGATGCGTTCTGCAATATTTATTCTGCCCTCTACGGTTTCGGGAATTCCGTTTTCGTCAAGGGTTAAGCAGACAATTACACCGCCGTATTTTTTAACCAACGGAAAAACCTCATCCATAACTTTTTCTTTACCGTTAACGGAATTCACCATTGCCTTTCCGTTATAAATGCGAAGAGCTTTTTCCATAGCCACGGGGTCGGAGGTATCAATCTGCAAAGGAGTATCGAGAATGCTTTGAAGCCCTATAACTGCATTATACATCATTTGTGGTTCATCAATTTCGGGAAGCCCCACATTCACATCAAGCACATCTGCACCCGCGTCTGCTTGGGTTACGCCCTCACGGTAGATATAATCCATATCATTATTTCGGAGTGCCTCTTTAAGCATTTTTTTGCCTGTGGGGTTTATTCTCTCGCCTATAATAATAGGTTTATCTTGGAAAATTACTGTTTTTGAATATGATGTTACTGCAGTAATCTGTTTTTTGCTGATTTTTTCAATTTGCTCATTTTTACACAAATCAATCATAGCTTTTATGTGGTCGGGAGTTGTACCGCAACAACCACCCAATGCACAAGCACCATTTTTAAGGATTTGTAGCTGTTTTTGTGCAAATTCTTCAAAAGTTACATTGTAGGTTGTAACTCCGTTAATGCTTATGGGCAAGCCCGCATTGGGCTGAATAAACATTGGTGTTGAAGAATATTTCTTCATTTCTTTTAAAAGCTCAAGCATCTGGTCAGGTCCAAGTCCGCAGTTCATACCGATACCGTCAACACCCAAGCCCTCAAGGGTTATAACTGCAGTTTTAATGTCTGCACCTGTTAAAAGTATGCCTTTACTGTCAAAAATCATTGACACAAGCACGGGTAAATCCGCATTTTCTTTTGCGGCTAAAACTGCGGATTTAATTTCGTATAAATCCCCCATTGTTTCAATGAGAATTAAATCTGCACCCGCATTTGCACCGGCAATAACCTGTTCTTTATAAAGGTCATAAGCAGTTTGAAACTCCAAATCGCCATAAGGCTTTAAAAGTTTGCCGAGCGGACCGACATCAAGAGCAACAAAAGCATTTTTACCACTTTTTTTTATAGTGTTTTTTGTGATTTCAACGGCTTTTGTAATAATCTCATTCACATTATCAAATTTAAGTGAATTCGCACCGAATGTGTTGGTGGTGATTATATTACAGCCCGCATCCAAATATGATTTATGCACTCTCTCAACGATTTCGGGAGAATGAATATTCAGATTTTCGGGCAACTCACCTTTACGAAGTCCGTTTTTTTGGAGTTCAGTGCCCATTGCACCGTCAAAAAACAATATTGAATTATTAAATAGTTCTTTGAATTTCATAATATCAATCCTTTGTTACGCCAATAAAGGCAGTAACAGTTTTTGTGGGAGTCATCATAAAATTTTCTGAAAGCGTTACTCCCATTTGTTTTGTCATTGGTAAAAGTTTGAAGAAATCCGCCTGTGAAGAAATATCAAGGCCGCCGTAACCTGGGCTGAATCGATATTTATGGTCGCCATTTATGGTGTTTTTCAGTTCTTCACAAGCAATATCGCAAAGATTTTCTACAAGGGACGCACCCACACAATGAACAATACTTGTCATTGCCGCGTCTGTTACCGAGTATTTGCGGACGAGAGTATCTGCACCGACGCCAAGAGTTGCACCAAAAAGAATAATTACATTCGAGTCTTTTAAGTGACTTAAAAGTTTTGCACTTTTGAATTCAACATCGTCAATGATTATTCCGTCGTTTATTCTTGTGAAATCATATTCTTTGTAAATATATTTCGGTGTAATCACCTTACAAAGTTCGTTGTATGCAACTTCACAGAGGTCACATATTTCTTCACTGGGCTCTGCACCATGTTTATAGCCCATATAGCGAGCTGTTTCGTGTAAATCGTATTTTAACAGCATCCGCAGTTACCTTTTTCCTTCTGTTTATCAACCAAATACTGCAAAGTGATTGAGTCAACAACCTTATTAACTGCATCAAGTACACATTGCCAGATTTCAAGAGTTACGCAATCCATACAATTCTCGCAGGTGTTTTCGTCAGTTTCAAGACAAGCAACGGGGGCAAGACTACCCTCGGTAACGCGAAGAATCTCGCCAACGGTGTAGTCACTTGGCTCTCTTGTTAATTTATAGCCACCCTGTGCACCGCGGGTGCTTTCAACAAGATTTTCTTTGGCAAGTAGTTTGATAATCTGTTCAAGGTATTTTTCACTTATACCCTGCCTTGTGGCAATGGATTTTATTGAGATATAGCCATCTTCTTTATGGATTGCCAAATCGGTCATAAGACGAAGTGCATATCTGCCTTTTGTTGAGATTTTCATATTTATCATAACCTTTATTTAAAGTTCTAATTTAATATACTACAAAGTTAGTAGGAATTCAAGAGTTAATTCATATAAATTTGGTGGGAATTAGAATTTATGTAAAATGATTTTACATTTGTTTTATAAATTGGAAATTTGTAGAGTTAGGCAAAGAAAAAGCGTGGTCAAAGACCACGCCACTCTATATTTTTATTTATTTTCTGCTTTTTCTTTCTCTTTTTCTGCGAGTTTATTGGTATTCATTGAGTTGCGATAAATCCAGAAACGATTTACAAGGAATGCGGTTGTGACATTTGAGAGCATTGTCACCACAAGCACTATATACTCATTTACCCCTGCATTTTCAGCAAGGTCGCCGAGATATGTTGCGGTGGGAATAAAAACCACATAATAAAACGCAAGCTTTGCCATTGCCACAGGAACATTATTGGCTGATTTAAATGTATAACGGCGGTTTACCGTAAATCCGTAAAGCACAGAAAGAATTATTGCGGGCAGATAACTCGCCCAATAATCAAGCTTTGCAACCTCATTAAGCAAAGTAAAAATGACGCTTTGGATTATTCCCGAGCCCAGAGAAAAGAATAAAAATTTAACAATTTGTATAGCTGTTTGTTTTGGCGTGAGTTTCTCTTTATTCTCCATCATTGTCATTTTCCTTTTTAGCAAGATTGTTTGTATTTATAGAACCACGATAAACTACAAATCTGCAATAAAGATATTCAGTAATAAGATTGCAAGTCATTGTAACAGCTTCAACTATGTAGTTGTTAACTCCCGCATTCTCGGCTAACTGACCAAGATACAATGAAACAGGAGTAAACACACAATAGAAAAGTGCGACTTTGAGCATTGCAATGGGTACATTTGTTGCAGATTTGAATGTAAATTTACGATTTACTGTAAAGTTGTAAAGAACTGACAAAATTAGTGACGGAAGATATGCCTTCCAATGCTCACAGTCTGTTAGCTCGTGAATGATTGTGTAAGAAACAATCTGAATTATGCCCGCACCCATTGAGAATGCTACGAATTTAAGCACCTGAATTATAGTTTCTTTTGTTGTAAGCTTTTGATTTGCCATAAGCACATCCCCTTTCGATTTATGATTTAATTATATAATTGTGAGGTGGGAATGTCAATAAATAAAAAAGTAATGGCGGGGTTACTCCCCCGCCACTCTGTTATATCATTTAGTTTTTAATTGGTAAACCTGCACCATCTTTAAATGAGCCGCAAAGAATCATAATAAAATCGATAAGTGCACCGATTCCAAAGCAACCTGCTGTGAGAAGCCAAAGAATTCCTGTTCCAACTTTACCTACATAGAAGCGATGAATACCAAGGCCACCAAGGAAAAAGCAAAGAAGTGCAGCAGCAAGTTTTGATTTTGGTGACACTGCGGGAGCAGTTTCAATTACAACATTAACCTGATTATCCATAAAATAATCCTCCTCAAAAATAATTGAGTTTATAACTCTACTCATATTATACATAATATTCAAAAATTGTCAATAACTGTCGCAAAATATATTAAAATTAACTATAAATGATTTGCCTTCATAATTTAAAGGAATTAAATTATATATATTTTTATCAACAACCCATTGCTTTTCGATTAGTTATATTTAGTTTTAAAAACCATTTCTCCCTTTAGCAACAGTTGATTTTTGTTATTACTTATGCTATAATAAATAAAATACATGCGATATTGTTAAGGTATCGCATTTAATCTTGTGGAGGAGTGTGTATTTGTAATGGAAAAAGGTAAAGTTTCCGTCATTATACCCGCATATAATGTGGAAAAATACATCTTTAAATGTGTTAATTCCGTACTTACACAGACATATCAAAATTTTGAAATTATCATCGTTAATGATGGCTCTGCTGATAATACTTATGAGTGTATGAAGACACTTAGTGCTATGGATAATAGAATCAAAATTTTTGATTCTGAAAATCATGGACAAGGATACCAGCGAAATCACATGCTTGAGCATGCTCAAGGTGATTATATATTGTTTTTGGACTCTGATGATTATTTAGAGCCCCACACACTTGAATTGACTGTCAAAAGAATAACCGAAGACCAAAGTGACCTTGTTTATTTTGACTGGAAGTATTATTCTGACACTACCGGAAGATTCAATTACAAAAACAAAGAAATCTTTTTTGGCAAAAAAACACTTGAAGGAAATGATTGTCTTTTACTTTTATCAATCAGCCCATATTTTTCTGTTAACCGACTTTATTCAAAAGAGTTCTTGATGAACAATAACATCAAATATGGTGAGGGTTATTTGTATGAGGACAATCCTTTTATTGTTGCAACTGCTTTTTATGCTAAAAAGATTTCAATTATTCACTCACCTTTATATGTTGTTCGCGTTTCAGGAACATCATCAACAAAAAGTAATACCAACACAGATGTGCACTATATAGGATTTCTTAAGTCAGTTAAGACATGTAAAGAAATTCTACAGCAGAAACCTGACGAAAAGCATTACTATTATTATAAATATGCACTTACAAGATATTTCCTTTACATTCGCACCCGCATTCCCCACAAACTTAAAAGACAGTTCACCAAAGAATTTTTAGACTTATTAAGCGATGTTGACATTAAGGTGTTGTCTAAAAAAGACAAGGTAATGAAACTGTTTTTAAAACACGATGTATTTAGAAAGAAAAAATATGGCTATCTTAATCTTGTAAATTATTATTTTACAGAACTGAAACCAGAAAGAAAAAAGATTAAAAAAGCACTTAAAACAAAAAAGAATGCCATTTTACTTCCATTTAAAAACCTTTTAAGAAAACTTAAAAACAAACCCACTCCCCCTAATCAGTCAAATGAATATAAAAAGTATTTGAATTCTCCTCTTAAAGATAACACCGTGTTGTTTTTAGGATTTGATTTCAGATATACGGGAAACTCAAGATATTTATTTGAATTAATGACTAAAGAACCTTCTGATAAAACTATTTATTTTGCTACAAGTGATAAATCAGTTGATGAAAAGTATAGATTAGAACCCAAGAGTGTTAAATTCTATGAGATATTAGCGACTGCTAATGTACTTATTTATGAGTCATGGACACCACCTGCATTCCGCAAGCGTCTTAATTCTACATGGATTCAGTTATGGCACGGCACCCCTCTTAAAAAGATGCTTTTTGACTCGGAAGAAACTGAAATTATTACTAAAAGAGATAATCATAAAATCAATAAATATATTGATATTCAAAAATGGGACTATCTTGTAACTGATAATCCTAATATTAATAAATATTTTGAAACTTCTTTCTTATTGCCTGAAAAGAATTTTATTCCTTGCGGTTATCCCAGAGTAAAATACCTTGCAGATAACAGAAATAATGAAACTCTTAAAAATGAGATTAAAGAAAAATATAATATCGAAAATGGCAAAGAAATAGTTGTTTATTTACCTACATGGCGAGATTACAATTATGGTAAGACTGAACATTTCGATAATGATTATCTTCTTGATACTAATCTTTTCCAAGAAAAACTTGGTGACAAGTATTTAGTTATTGACAAAAATCACACATATCTCAATACTTCTTCAACCGCAAATCAAGAAATGGAAACTCAAGAACTCTTGTTAATAGCAGATTATCTTGTTACTGACTATTCTTCAGTTATGTTTGACGCTTTTGCAATTGATATTCCAGTTGCTATTTATTGTAACGACTTTGAAAAATACCAAAAGTCAAGAGGCGTTTACCCTGAAATGTGGGAAGATTTGAAGCCGTATGTTTCTACCGATATTGACTCATTGTGTAATATGGTTAAAAGCTATGAATACGGTTCAGCTTATCAATATATTAAAGAATACTATTGCTTTAAAGATAATGTAAAATGGTTATTGAAGAAAATTGATAATGCTTTGATTACACGAAATGCAAGAAAAAGAATTCTTTTCTTATTCGACGATGAATCAGGTCTTACCGCTAACACACTCAGCTCTCTTCGTCAAGCCTCTGAGCTTGGTGACGAATTATTTGTGCTTGTTGACAGCAAGAGCAAAAAGCGAAGTGAATTATATCCATACAAATTCGAATTAGAAGAATTAAAACACGTAGATTGTGTAATAATTAAAGATAATTCATCTACAGACGAGATATTACAAAACAACTACATTGATGTAATAGCGTTAGAGGATACTCCTGAAAATAGACGCAAATACGAAAATATGTATAATGATTATGAAATGATATTCTTAAAAAAACAATTTAAGGATATTGATTAAAAAGTTTAGGGCGATGAAATCATCGCCCTATTTTTTATATAAAAAACTCACTGCAATTTAAAACTGCAGTGAGTTTTGTTTTTAATCCAAAGGTTTCATTGTGGGGAAGAGGATAACGTCACGGATTGCTTGACTGTCTGTAAGGAGCATTGTCATACGGTCAATACCGAAGCCGATACCGCCTGTTGGTGGCATACCGAGTTCAAGAGCATAAAGGAAGTCCTCGTCAGTTGTGTTAGCTTCTTCGTCACCGAGGGCTAAAAGTTCTTCCTGTGCCTTGAATCTTTCTCTCTGGTCGATTGGGTCGTTAAGTTCTGAATAGGCATTTGCCATTTCCCAACCGTTCATAAAGAACTCAAAACGTTCAACATAGTTCGGGTCTTCAGGCTTTTTCTTTGTAAGCGGAGAAATCTCAATCGGATGGTCCATAACGAATGTCGGCTGAACAAGATGTTCCTCAACAAATTCTTCAAAGAAGAGGTTGAGAATGTCACCTTTCTTGTGATGCTTTTCAAATTCAACATGATGCTCTTTAGCAACTGCATGAGCTTCTTCTGTTGAATGAATTTCGTTAAAGTCAACACCTGAATATTTCTTAACTGCGTCAAGCATTGTGATTCTCTCAAATGGCTTGCCTAAATCCATTTCAATTCCGTTGAATACGATTTTTGTTGTGCCGAGAACTTCCTGTGCTACATAACGATAGAGATTTTCTGTCAAATCCATCATACCGTGGTAGTCAGTATATGCCTGATAAAGTTCCATAAGTGTGAATTCCGGGTTATGACGTGTGTCAAGACCTTCGTTACGGAAAACACGACCGATTTCGTAAACTCTTTCCATACCGCCAACGATAAGACGTTTTAAGTAAAGTTCAAGAGAAATACGGAGTTTGATGTCTGTATCAAGAGCATTGAAATGTGTTTCAAAGGGTCTTGCTGCCGCACCGCCTGCATTGTAAACAAGCATTGGTGTTTCAACTTCCATAAAGCCTTCACCGTCAAGGTATCTGCGAACCGCACTGATAATCTTTGAACGGTTAATGAGAGTCTGTTTTGACTCCTGATTCATAATAAGGTCAATATAACGCTGACGATATCTCATATCAGTATTTGTAAGACCGTGGAACTTTTCAGGAAGAATCTGCAAGCTCTTTGAAAGAAGTGTTACATTAGTTGCGTGAATTGAAATCTCGCCTGTTTTGGTTTTGAAAACTTCACCCTCAATACCGATAATATCACCGATGTCAAGCTTTTTGAAGTCTTTGTATTCTTCTTCGCCGATGCTATCGCGGGCTACATAAGACTGAATATTACCCTTTAAGTCCTGAATATTACAGAATGATGCTTTACCCATAACACGCTTTGACATCATACGGCCTGCAACGCTAACAGTTTTGCCTTCAAGCTCGTCAAAGTTTTCTTTAACATCTGCACTGTGATGTGTCTGGTCATATTTTGTAATTACAAATGGGTCCTTACCCTCTGCCTGTAAATTTTTAAGCTTTTCCTGACGTATTCTCTGCTGTTCGCCCAAATCAATTTCGGGCTGATTCTGCTTAATGTTTTCTGCCATTTTATTCACCTTATCTTGTGATTTCTACGATTTTGAATTCAAGTGTGCCGTTTGGCACTTCAACAGTAACCTTATCACCTTTTTTATGGCCGATAAGTGCTTTGCCAACGGGAGATTCGTCTGAAATCTTACCAACTGCAGGGTCAGCCTGTGCAAAACCTACAATTGTGTATGTGTAAGTCTTTTTCTTTTTATCTGTAAGCTTAACTGTTGAACCGATGTGCACATTTTCGTTGCTGAGTGTGTCAACATCAAGAACCTTTGCGGTTTTAAGAATATGCTCGATTTCGCTGATGCGAGCCTCAAGCTTTGCCTGGTCATTCATAGCCTCGTCGTATTCGCTGTTTTCTGACAAGTCACCATAAGACTTTGCAACCTTGATTTTTTCAGCTGCTTCTTTTCTGCCCTCAACCTTTAATTGTTCAAGCTCGGCTTCAAGCTCTCTAAGGCCTTCTATTGTGAGTAATGTTTCTGCCATTTTAAAAACTCCTTTATTCTTTAGAGTGATTTTGGACACAACAAAACAAGCAGTCTTGCTGCCCATATAGAAGATATTATATTAAAAAATCCCCTTTATGTCAAGGTCGAAGAGGCTTATTTTTTCATTGTTTACGGTTATTGTTTCAAAAAAGCACTCTCCGAGAGAGAAAACTCCGCAAAGCTCATAAAGTGCCGAGTAAAATGTATACTTATCGGTATTGGCGGGCAATAACTTTTCATATATTTCGGGAACGGTAAAATCACTACCGTCGGTGATATTTATACAGTTTTTTTCATCAGTTATTGTCATAATTGAACGGTTAACGTCTATCTTTATCTGCGACTCTGACGGTGTTGACTGCAAAGTTGCACAAAGGCCACTATTCTGCTGAATGTTATCACAAACTCGGTTATATTTTTCTTTATAATCCGTAACAACGGTAAGAGTTGATGCAAATGGTGACAATTTATAAAGGAGTTTGTCACGCTTGGCGTCACTATCAATTACTGTAATTGATTTTTGCGAATCGAGTTTTTTCAAAATTTCTACAAAAGTATTACACATTATTTCACGATAAAGCAAATCACTTTCAAATAACGACATATCGGGTCTGTCAGGAAACGGTGTGTTTTCGGTAATAACAAGACGGCGTGAGCATTTGCCCGCAATATATATTATTTTATCCCAATCCACACCGTTTTTACCTACTTTTACGTTGAAAATATAAAACGGTGCGGCTTTGAACACAGGCACTAATTTTGCATTATATTCGTCCTTAATAAATCCTCCAAAAAGTTTTTCGCGAAGTGTATTCGGTCTTTTTTCGATATTTAAAACACAGAACATAGAAAATCCCTCCACATAAAAATATGTAGAGGGACAAATAAATTATTAACTTATTTCAAAAGTTCCATTGCTTTTTGATACTGTGTGTCTTCATCTTTTGAAAGCATAAAGAGTCTTGCATTCTGCTCGGCGGTCATTTCGACCTTATGGTCGGGCTCAAGCCCTACTCCGTTATAGCTTTCGCTCTTATAAGGCACGATTTTTGCAACTGTAAGAGAAACAGCACTACCGTCACTTAATTCAAAGATTTTCTGCATTGTGCCGTTACCTGTGGTTTTTGAACCAACAAGCTGTGCCATACCAAAGTCACGCAAATCGCAAGCAAAAAGCTCTGCCGCACCCGATGTACCAGCATTAACAAGCACTACCATTTGGAAGCTAACGCTGTCAGAATCCGACGAAAATGTTTCAAGGGTATTGCCGTCTTTATCAACTGCGGTAGCAAGTGAGCCTGTTCCCTCTGTTGCCACGGGAGCAAGCACATCAATACACTGCACCGCACTACGAATTCTGCCTGTCTCAGTATTGCGAACATCGAAAATTACAGAAGAAACATTGTTTTTCTTCATATACTCAAGTGCATCTTCTAACTGTTCTGCAGTTGTATCATAAAACGCGGTAATCTTTATATAACCCACTGTTCCGTCAAGACTGTAATAAACTGTCTGTGCGGAATAACCGCGAGCAACCGAAACCGTTTTACTCTCTTTATTGTGAGTAAAAGTCACCTGAACATTGGTAAGCTTTTCACCATTAAGAGATTTAATAAGGTCACTATAATTTGTAGCCGATACTTTTATATTATCAACTGCGGTGATTACATCGCCCTTTGAAATGCCCTGAAGCTGTGCGGGTGAACCCTTTGACACCTCGGCCACATAGATATTGTTATTGGTACTGTCATAAACGGCGATAATACCGATTCCGCCCTTATTGCCCTTTTCCTCTTCTTTATAAGAAATATATTCATCGGCGGTCATATAATAGCTGTAACGGTCACCGATACCGTTTACATAACCATCGGACATATTGGCGTTGAGAAGGTTTTCGTTCATCTCACCGAAATAGTTTTCGCGAACCAAATCATCAATTTCCGAAATGGTAGAATAAAGGCTTGAACGGTCGGCAACATCTTTGATTATTCCGTTATAAATATTCATTGAAACCGACATTGTGATTGTAACGGTCAATGCTACTGCAAGGAAAATCAATGCAATTGCTAAGCCTAATGATATTTTTTTATTCAAAGGACATCATCCTTTACAAATTAATAAACCAATGGACTTGGGAGATAATGTTCGGGGTTTACAGGGCTACCGTTAAGAAGCATCTGGAAATGAAGGTGTGAGCCTGCAACCGGATTTGAGCTTGTTGGTCTTGGGTAAACCGCTGTACCTGTATTTCCGACAAGGGCTATAACATCGCCCTGCTGAACCTTCTGACCTACTGATACATAACGAACACGGCAATGTGCATAAAGTGTTCTCATACCGTTACCGTGGTCAATAATGATAACATTACCACCTGTTTGTTGAAAATATGATGTAACAACAGTACCTGAAGCAACGGCATAAATTTTTGCACCATTTGTAGTTGGGTATGTTTTACCGTTTGTGAAAACACGGTTTGCAGGAGCACAGAAGTCAACTGATTTTGAACCGCGTGAGCTATGCTGTGCATAAGTTGCTGAATAGTAAACGGATTTATCCTGAATAGGACTTATGTAGCCTTTTGATGAACGCTTAAAATTGTGGTTACCGCCACTGCTTACATAACCGTCACCTGTTGAGCCAGAATTACCCGCTTCAGCCTGCATCTGTTTTTCCCACTCTCTGAATGCTGCTTCTGCCTTGGCTTTTTGCCTTTCACCATAAGCCTGATTACTCTGATATTTTTCGAGAATGTCATTCTGCTTATTTATGTTCGCGGCAATTTTACTCTCGTCTTTTTCAAGAATTGCAAGCTGATTATCAAGAACTGCTTTTTCTTCTTCTACTTCTTTTTTATCAGCCTCGATTTGAAGTTTACTTTCTTCAAGTTCAGTACGCTTTGCTTTTAAATCTTCAAGCATTGCATTGAGTTCTTTGATTTTTTCTTCAAGACCTGTAACGACCGCGTTGTCGTGCTTTGCAACCTGACGGAGAAGCTCACTTCTTACTAAAAAGTCCTCAAAACTGCCTGAATTAAGGAAAAGTTCAAGTTCGCTTGTTTCACCCGCCATATAGTCAGCACGCATACGTTCTTTTAAAAGCTCATAAGTTTCATCAATGGCCTTGTTCTGTTCTTCTGTCTGAGTTTCGATTGAAGTAATCTCACTACCGAGTGAAGTTATACGCTTTTGAAGTGATGAAATCTGTGCATTGAGCTCATTAATTTTAACTCTTAAAGGATAGATTTCTTTTTCTTTTGCGGCTACCTTTGAACTGATAGCGGCATTCTGTTCGTCAAGAGCGTCAAGAAGCTCTTGAACATCTGCTTCGCCCTGTTCATTCTTTTGAATATATTCTTCCCACTTATCAATTTCATCCTGATAATCGGATTCTGTTTTAGCAGATGACGGGAATGAGAAGGTTGTAACGAGCAAGCAGAGAGCAAAAAGTAATGAAAAAATCTTTTTACTAATCTTCACTTACAACACTCCCCTGTTCTTTAAGATATTTGCCCATTGAAATAAGGCTACCGAATGAACCGGTGAAAATACCGATTCCCATAAAGATTAAGAGAATATAGCCTGCATAATCACCGAAAGCTACCGGTGTGAACAAAGATAACATATCTTTGAACACATAAACCATACCCTGATAAAGCCCTGCGAGAACGCCGAATGAGAAAAGCCCTGAAATGACACCTAAAAGCATGCCCTCAATCATAAATGGCCAACGGATAAACCAGTTTGTAGCACCAACCGCTTTCATAATGCTGATTTCCAGCTTACGAGAGAACATTGTGATGCGGATTGTGTTTGAAATAATAAACAATGAAACAATAAAGAGAAGTCCTACCATACCCGCAATTACGATTGTGACTGCTTCTCTTATATCAAGAAGTTTTTCTGCAATATCACTGTTTTCACGGATTGACTCAACCTTTTCAATTTTCCAAAGTTCATCAACCGTTGCTCTGAAGCCGTTAAGGTCTTTTACAACAACTCTGTAACCGTCGGGCATTGGGTTTTCGTCAAGTCCTTCAAGAAGAACTGCATCCTCGCCCTTTGAAGCAAGGTAAGTTTCAAGTGCTTCTTCTTTTGAAACAAAAGTGCACTCATGAACATTGGCTATACTCTTGATTTCTGTTTCTGCACTTGTAAGTTGCTCATCAGTTGTGCCTTTTTCAAAATAAACCATAATCACATTCTGGCTTTCAACCGTATCAAGAAGTGCATTGATATTGAAGAATATCATTGAACCCAAGCCGATAATTACAAGACATGCCATAAGAACCGAAACTGACGCCAATGACATTAAACGGTTAACCCACACATTGCGGAATCCCTCTTTAGTGAGGTATTTTAAGCTTGCACCTTTCATTCGGCGTCACCTCCGTTCTCTGTGGTTATGTCATCAAGGTATTTTGAATAGTCAATATCCTCAATACCGTAATTCTTCATAAACTCTTCAAGCTCTTTATCACTGTTTGGCTGTTCATAGAAAGTGTTATTCTTTTTATTTTCGATTACATCGGGTGATGTAACCTCTTCGCGAAGCTGCTCAACATTTGCCTCAAGTTCAGCCTCTGCTGCCTGCATTAATTCTTCTTTAGTTTCAGGTTTATTCTCAATCTCTTTGGCAGGCTCTGAAAGAGCTTCAACCGTATATTTCTCACCTGTATCAGAGATAACCTGACCCTTATGTATTGTAATTACGCGGTGATTAAAGCGACGAACAAGCTCATGCTCGTGAGTTACCATTACCACGGTTGTGCCGTTATTGTTGATATGATTGAGCAAATCAACAATTTCATAAGACATTTCGGGGTCAATATTACCAGTAGGCTCGTCCGCGATAATAACCCCCGCATTGTTAACGAGTGCACGGGCAAGGGCTACTCTCTGCTGTTCACCACCCGAAAGCTGTGTCGGGAGCTGGCGTGCCTTTGAAGTAAGACCCACAAGGCTCAACACATAGGGAACTCTTTTGCGAATTTCTTTTTCTTTTGCACCGATAACACGCATTGCGAACGCAACATTATCATAAACCGTCATATTTGGAATAAGACGGAAATCCTGAAATACGATACCCATTGTTCTGCGGAACTTCGGAATATCTTTTTTCTTGATTTTATTAAGGTTATAGTTATTTACCATAACAGAGCCACTATCGGGCACCTGTTCACGCATAATAATTTTAAGAAACGTACTTTTACCCGCACCTGATGAACCCACAATAAAGACGAATTCGCCGTCTTTAATTTGAATTGAAACATTGTTCAGTGCGTGAGTGCCGTTCTCATAAGTTTTGGAAACATTTTTGAACTCAATCACAATATGCACCTTATCCTTTATATTTTTACTTCTGAAATTTAACTAAATATACCCATAGTTACACATCATAACTAATAGTTAAGCACATTATACCACAAAATATTGTGTTTGTCGCGTTTTTTATAGAAAGTTAACATTTATCGTCGATTTGCATAAAAACAATATAGTTTGCTATGCAATATTAACAATAAATCCTATACACTTGTGTATTTCATAACGGAGTTATTTCATATCCCGTCAGGGATATTTCATAAATTCTGTAAAGAATTTATTGCATCAATGAAATATTGCTTCGCAATATGAAATAATCCGTTGGATTATGAAATTTTTACTCCGTAAAAATGCAATAAACTCCTTGCGGAGTTTATAAAAAAATAGCGGCGGGAGCAAGCCCCCGCCCTACATTTATTGAATTAATACTTAATTGGATTAGCATCAAGGTACTTCTTAACCATAAGTGCTACTTTGAACACGATTGCGTCGTCAAATTCGCGAAGGTCAAGACCTGTAAGCTTTTTAATCTTTTCAAGACGGTAAACAAGAGTATTTCTGTGAACGAACAATTTTCTTGATGTTTCAGAAACATTGAGGTTATTTTCAAAGAATTTCTGAATTGTGAAAAGAGTTTCGTGGTCAAGACTTTCAATTGAACCGCGTTTGAAGATTTCACGCAAGAACATTTCACAAAGAGTTGTAGGAAGCTGATAAATAAGTCTTGCGATACCTAAATTATCGTAACTTACGATTGTTTTTTCGGTATCAAAAACCTTACCTACCTCAAGAGAAACCTGAGCCTCGCGGAATGAACGAGCCAAATCCTTAATTGTGTCAATTGTTGTACCGATACCAACAAGAACGTGTGTATAATACTCTGTACCGAGAGAGTCAGCAATTGAGCGAGCAAGCTTTTCAAGGTCTTTAGTTTCAATATTGCTCTTAACCTCTTTAACGAGAGCAATATCAGTTTCGTTGATATTGATTACGAAATCCTTTGTCTTATCGGGGAACAAGTCCTGAATAACATCAAAAACAGAAACATCGTTCTTTTCTGTAATTCTGATAAGAAGAACCACGCGTGTAACATCATTATTGAAGTGAAGCTCGCGAGCCTTAATATAAATATCGCCTGGAAGAATATTATCAAGAATTACGTTCTTGATAAAGTTGCTACGGTCATATTTTTCGTCATAATACTGCTTGATTGTTGAAAGTGAAACAGAAAGAACCGCAACATAACGGCTTGCCAATTCATCGTCACCCTCAACAAAAACTGCATATTCGGGGTGCATTGGGCCACCGAAAAGTTTATATGTATATCCGTCAGTAACAATTAAGTCTGATGAAGCAAAAACCTCGTTAACCGCATGGGATTGAACCTCACCTATTCTGCCTAACTCACTGCAGGAAATAACAGTGCCTGTTTCATCAATTACGCCGAAAGTTCTGTCGATAACATCAATCATCTGGTGAACTATTCCCTGAAACAATCTGTTTGACATTGTTATACCACCTTTTATACAAAATCACAATTAAGATACTATGTATTTTACACAATAAAACCCATTTTTGCAAGGGCATTTTTTATATTTTTTGATTTTTTTCAAACATTTTTCACAAAAATTGACGAATTTTTTGTGAAATCCACGCATTTTAGGGCTTTTTTTACTTGTAAAAGCATTGTTGAAAATGACGAAAAAATTATTTTGTTACTATTTTTTCAAGTTCTTCGGGGGTAATTTCACGACATACACCCGCTTTTAAAGTGCTATCAAGCTCTAATTCACCCATTTTTGAACGGTGAAGTGCTACCACTTTATTTCCTGCCGCGGCAAACATTCTTTTAACCTGATGATACTTACCCTCGCAAATCATAATTTTAACCAGTGGGCTTATACCGTCTTCTACAATTTCAAGTTTTGCTTCTTTAAGAGTTGTCCCGTCAGCAAGAGTTATTCCGCTCTCAATAAGTTTAATATCACTATCTGTAAGTGAATGTTCAAGGCGAGCGAGATATGTTTTGAAAATATGATTTTTAGGGGATAAAATTCTGTGGGCAAAATCGCCGTCATCAGTTATAAGCACAAACCCCGTTGTGTCTTTATCAAGTCTGCCCGCGGGGAAAAGACCTTTACGGTATAATTCGTCGGGTACTAAATCAACAACAGTTTCATCGGTATCACTATCACTTGCAGACACTACACCCTGCGGCTTATTCATCATTATATAGATATGCTTTTTAAGGGATAATTCTTCACCGTCAAGGAACACCTTGTCCTTTTGCACATCAATTTTAACGGCACTGTCGCGTACGACCTTGCCGTTCAATGTAACTCTTCCCTTTTTAATGATTTCTTTTACATCTTTTCGGGATAATGTGCCCTGTGACGCTAAAACTTTATCAAGTCTTTCCATTTTAAAAATCCATTCAACTGTCAGATTTCGGCATAGTGAAGCCGTGCATAAAGCCATCTAATTCTACCGAACAGATGTCACCGCCCACTACAAGTCCGTCATAAACTAAAACATTGGCGTGAATACATTCTTTATTTTCATAGCCTGTATAGTTTTTCACTGTATATGTCCATCGTTTTACACGCATACCCGCGTAAACGTTCAAATCAAAGCCCTGATTTTTTTGAATTTCATTATAGGCGGTATAGGTGTCATCAAATTCTTCGGGAATTATAACCTCACGCACTTCAATAGGGTCTTCGTTAATCTCCCAACCGAATTGAGAGAGAAATGCTATTCGCTCTTCGTGGGTTGAGGCTTTAAGGCTTATATTGTCACCTTTGCCGGTCTGTGCACTGTCACGGGAAAGTATAAATAGAGAAATCACCGTAAACACCACAAAAAGCAATAGCAACAGCACCTTAACATGCTTTGACTTTATGGAATATACAAACATAGATAAACACCTCGAACACAATTTATATAAATAAATATGCGGCGAGGTGTTAAATTATAATATTAATTATAGATGTATCAAAATATGGTTATATGAAAAAACAGACCATATTTATTCGTCGATACGCTTTGACTGAGATGCTGCACGGAGATGCTGACGAGCACGACGGATTTCGTTTACTGAATTTGTAAGAGTTTCGTCTGCAACTGCTACGATGCTCTCAACATATTCACTTGCACTCTGACGCATTTCTTTAGACCAGTTTCTTGCCTGCTCTGTAAGCTCGGTAGCACTCTGTCTTGCCTGCTCAACAATTTCAGTAGCATTCTGTCTTGCCTGCTGAAGAATTTCCGCAGCCTGTGCCTCTGCACCGCGAGTAATTTCGTCTTCAGATATAATTTCTTTTGCTCTTAAATGTGCTTTTTCGATAATTTTATCGGCACTATCCTGAGCACCTGCAAGAATTTCTTTTCTCTCTGAAGCAATTTTTCTTGCCTGCATAAGCTCATCGGGCATATTAAGTCTGATATCCTCAATGGCTGTTTTGATTGCCCCTGCATCTACCAAAAGGTTTGATGTAAAGGGAACTGATTTACCTTCTTCAAGTATGGTTTCGATTTCTTCGAGTAAGCTTTCTATTGTCATTTGCTCACACCTCTTTTAATTCTTTTTACTATATCATCACGAATTATCTCGGGAACAAAATCACTTATATCCCCGCCTAATTCGCAAATTTGCTTGACTGCACTTGAGCTTAAATAAAGATTTTCAACCCTTGTGTTAATAAACACGGTTTCAAGCTCACTATTGAGTTTTTTGTTCATCTGTGCCTGCTGGAATTCATATTCAAAGTCGGACACGGCACGAAGTCCTTTTACAACGGCAACGGCACCCTTTTGCTTTGCATATTCTGCTAAAAGCCCCTCGTAAATATCCACTTCAACATTAGGAATATCTTTGATGCAACGGCGGATAAGCTCTGCACGCTCTTCCGGGCTGAAACAGAAGTTTATTTTTGCAGGGTTTTTCATTACAACAACAATAACCTTGTCAAAAAGTGCTGAACTGCGTTCAATAATATCAAGATGTCCGTTAGTGACCGGGTCAAAGCTACCGGGACAAATTACGGTTTTCATTTTTATCACTTATTCTTTCTGTATGCGGTAATTTTTATCTTACCGTATCTGTATTCACGATACAGTGAAAACTCCCCTGCACTTTCGGGCAATACTTCGTCAAGTGCGGTTTCGCAGAGTATCACACCGTAATCGGTCATTTTTTCTGCAACAATCGGTAAAACTTCAAGGAGGATATTCTTATGATATGGCGGGTCTAAAAGAGCAATGTCAAATTTGTCACGGCTTAAATTGATATACATTTTACCGTCACCGCAGAAAACACTTGCTCGTTTTTCAAAGCCCACTGCTTTAAGATTTTGTTTTACCACTTCTATTGATTTTGTAGAAGCATCAACAAAGGTGCAATGCTTAGCACCACGGCTTAACGCCTCAATGCCCAACTGACCCGAGCCCGCAAACAAGTCAAGCACCGACGCACCCTCGAGGTCAAACTGAATAATATTGAACATACCCTCTTTAACTCTGTCGGTAGTTGGACGAACTTCTTCGCCCTCTAAAGCAATAAGTTTTCTGCCTCTTGCCTCGCCTGTTATTACTCTCATTAGTTCACGACCTTTTATCAATACATATTATTATCCCATTTTTATAAGTATTTGTCAAATTATTTTTAAAAATAGATGTAAAAAGTGCCGAAAATTAGCTGTTTTTCAATGAAATAAGCAGTTTTTCAAGGTCTTTTACACTATCAACAATGTATTTTGCACCTTCATTTTCAATTATGTCGCGGTCGCGAAAGCCCCAGAGCACACCGATTGAGTCTAGTCCCGCATTATTTGCGGTAAGAATATCCGTATCGGCATCGCCCACGAAAACGGTATTTTGAAGTTTACTGCCAAGGACTTTGAGAGCATAATACACGCCGTCGGGTGCAGGCTTATTTGGTCTGTCATCTGTACTGCCTACAACCAAATCAATAGTATCGCCAAACATTCTCTTACACAAATCCTGTGCGGCAAAATCTGCTTTGTTTGTTACGATTGCGGTTTTAAATCCCTCTGCTTTGATTTTTTCAAGCATTTGGGGTATGCCGTCATACGGTGCAGTTTTGTCTTCCATATGGATTTTATAATAGTCACAGAAATCTTTAAAACAGATTTCAAAGGTTTCGGTGTCGATATTTTCGGGAACTGAACGCTCCATTAAAAGACGGATACCGTTGCCCACAAAAGAGCGTATTTCGGGCAATGTACGAAGGGGAAAACTCTGTTTTGCCAAGGCATAGTTTACACTGTCTTTCAAATCTTCGAGGGTATTTAAAAGTGTTCCGTCCAAATCAAAAATTATTGTATCAATCATATTATTCCTCACCGTTATAGAATTCATAAATTTTTTCTGCCAATTCTTTATTGATGCCCTTGACTTGCATAAGGTCGGTAACAGTAGCATCTTTTATTGCTTTAATTGTTTTAAAGATTTTCAGCAGTTCTTTCGCTTTAACTTCGCCTATGCCGTCAATTTTTGTAAGAGAAAGCTCAAGACCTCGTTTCGTGTGCTTTTTATGGTGAAATCCAACTGAAAAGCGATGCACTTCTTCTTGAAATTCTGAAACAAGAGTAAAGACGCTACGGTTTGAGTTTATTGCAATTTCACCGCCGTCGCCCGTAATTGCACGGGTTTTGTGCTTTGAGTCTTTAACCATACCGAAAAGTGAAACATCAATATTCATTCTGTCAAGGACTTCTTTTACGGCACTCACCTGACCTTTACCGCCGTCAAGTAGTATCAAGTCGGGCATTTTACCGAAGCCCTCTTCTGCATTTTCGTCTTTGTGCAGAAGATACTCATTAAAACGGCGTTCAAGAACCTCTCGCATTGAGCCGTAGTCATCCTGTCCTGTAAAGGATTTAATATTGAATGTGCGATATGCACGCTTTAAAGGCTTGCCGTTTTTAAAGACCACCATACCCGCAACATTATCTTCACCGCCGGTATGAGAAATATCGTAGGACTCGATATATTCGGGAACTTTATCCATTCCAAGCAATTCGCGGAGTTCTTCCAACACCTTGATTTCGCCACCTCGTCTGCCCTTGCGTTGTGCAAGCTTTTCATAGGCATTTTCGCGGCACATATTAACAAGCTTAAGCCCATCACTTCTCTTGGGAACTGTTAAGGTGCATTTTTTACCTCTTACATTTGTAAGGTGCTGTGCCACAAGCTCAATATCTTCAAACTCTTCATCAATAAGAATTTTTGGGGGCACTGCACGGTTCATTCCATAATATTGAATAAGGAAATTACAACGAACGTTTTCGACCATTTTTTCTGCATCAAAGAAGAAATGCTCACTATCGGACAATCTGCCGTTGGCGTAACGAAGAACCATAATACAGATGTCATTTTCGTTGGTGGCAACTGCGAAAACATCTTTACTTTCGTCGCTGTCAGTTACCACTTTTTGTTTTGTCTGCATATTCTCAATAGCACGAATTCGGTCGCGGTATTTACCTGCATTTTCAAAATCAAGATTTTCGGCACATACATTCATTTTATCTTTTAATTCGCGGATAATCTTTGAAATATCGCCGTTTAAAAAGTCGAGTGCACTATTTACCGCCTCGTCATATTCTTCTTTTGAAATTTTACCTGTGCACACACCCATACAACGATTTATATGGTAATTAAGACATGGTCTGCCCTTACGAAAATCGTTGGGAAAATTCTTATTACACTGTGGCAATCTGAAAATTTTATTTGCTTCGTCAACTGATTGCTTTACGGAATATGAGCTTGTAAAGGGACCGATATACTCGGCATTTTCGTCATCTTTCTGCAGAACTGCAGAAATTTTGGGATAATCACCCTTTGTGACCTTGATATAACTGTATCCCTTATCGTCTTTTAAAAGGATATTGTATTTAGGTTGATTCTGCTTAATAAGACTCGCTTCAAGTACAAGTGCTTCAAACTCGCTATCGGTGAGAATATAGTCAAAATCATTAACATTCTCAACCATTTTACGCACTTTTACAGCGTGCTTATTCTGTGAGCCGAAATACTGACTTACACGGTTTTTAAGTTTTTTCGCCTTGCCGATATAGATAATTTTCCCCTGTTTGTTTTTCATAATATAAACACCCGGAGTAAGTGGCAGATTCATTGCCTTTTCACGCAGAATTTGCAGTTTTTCGTTCACAGTTTCACCACCGTTCAATCGTTTTTTACAAGTTAATTTGTAGGGGCTGACGACCTCGGCAGCCTGAAACAATTATTTCTTTTTTAAATCAAGTATAGATATATAATGAGGTATTTCAAATACTTCCGGAACAGTTTTCAAATATTCAATATGTTCTTTTGAGAAACTTGCTTTTTCTTCATTTGAAAGAGATGAAGCACCTATACCACGACAAGCTACTATTCTGCCGTGCCAAGTGTCACGAGTGAACTGCACATCTGTTGCGTAAGTTATAGCATTTTCAACTTCAAACAAAGGTTCTGCCCATTTGGGCTTTTTGAGTTCGTATCTTGTCATACTGCCACCAGTCCAAGCAGGATTATATTTCAAAACAAGTTCTTCACTTTTTGTTGCAATTTCACTCTCTTGTGGTAACCAAGCCATAAATAGAATCAAAAAATGACCGTTGTCTTTAAGAATATTATGTATTTTAGGAAGAATTATATTTTTATCAAAATACATAAAACATTGACAAGCAGTTATTACATCAAAAGTTTCATTTGGAAAATCAATTTCTTCTGCAGGAGAAACTATATATTGTATGTCCATTCCTTTTGATAATTCAATAGCTTCAGCAATCTGATTTTCAGAAATATCTGTACCAACAAACTTCGCACCGTATTTATACATATTACGAGGTATAACACCTGTACCTGTTCCTAAATCAAGAACTTTTTGACCATTTGTGCAAAACCCTAAATCTACAATTCTTTTATAAAATTCTTCTGGATAAATATCACGATATTTTCCGTAATCTTTTGATACCTTACCCCAATCAAATGCTTTACCGTGGTCAATGTTGTTATTTGTGATTTCCATATATTCACATCCTTTTGTTATACCCAGACGGGCGATTCGTGAATCGCCCCTACAATACGGACAGACAAGGATGTCTGTCCCTACGCGATTTTGGCACTAAATTCACGGATAGGCACGGAGCCCCGCCCCTAAAAATACATTATAACATACTCATACAAAAAAATAAAGCACACCACAAAAAGTGATGTGCTAAAGTGTCGATTGATTATTCAGCGAAGCCTGATTCAACAAGTTTAACAAGCTCATCAACTGCTGTTTCTTCGTCCGGACCGCCGGCAAGAACACGGATTGTTGTGCCACCCATAATACCGAGTGAAAGAACACCTAAAAGGCTTTTTGCATTTACTCTTCTGTCTTCTTTTTCAACCCAGATTGATGATTTGAATTCATTTGCTTTCTGGATAAAGAAAGTTGCAGGACGTGCGTGCAAGCCAACCTGATTTTTAACTTCAACATCTTTAGAATACATAGCTCATTCTCCCAAATGATAAATTTATTAAATATATAACAGATTTATACACCTTTGTTACTAATATATTATAACACAAAACTTTTAACCGTCAACGAAAAAAAATCGAGTTTTAATAATTCGGTCAGAAAAACAAAAACCGTGTTTTTACGACAACCAACTTTGTTGAAAATGACTACAATAAAAACAGGTTTTTGTGAATAATAAATACATTTTTTAAATTTTTATAAAAAATCCGATTAATTCAACACATTATGGTGAATCGGACTTACTGATGTTGTGAGAACTCCGAAAGTCATTCCGCAACTTTGGTAATATTCAATAATTTTCGGCAACGCTTCTAATGTTGTCTTTTTGGTATCGTGCATCAAAACAATTACTTTAGATGCAGATTTCGGGAACTGACTGCAATACTTCAACTGCTTCTGAACTGTATTTGCACCGTCGGCATCACCATTCGAGCAGTTCCAGTCAAAATAAACATACCCTTTTTCGCCCACAGCTTTAGTAATTCTTGACATAATCCCCTTTGAGTAGTTTTTACTTACCGTATTACTGCTACCACCGGGGAAACGGATAACTCTTGCATCAACGCCTGTTTCTTTAAGCACAACATCGTGAATTTTCTGCAAATCGTTAAAATAAGCAGTATCGGACGAATAAATTTTTTTATAATCGTGAGAATAAGTATGAAGTGCAATCTGATGACCGCGGTTAACAATATCTTTCATTGTACTGTTATATCTGCCGTTTATAACAAAAAACGTCGCCTTTACGCCATACTTATCAAGCACATCAAGAATTTCGGGCGTATATCGCGACGGACCATCATCAAATGTAAGATAAACTGTTTTACCCGCCGAGGGTTTTACAGCGGGTAATGTTACAGAAGAATCTGTTGAAGGCTTTTGAGTAGTTGCTGCCTTTGTGGTAGTTGTGGTCTTTTTTGCCGCAAGCTCTTTTTTCAGTTTATCAATCTGACCGTTGAGCTTATCAACCTTACTCTGATGCTCACTTTCTTCCTGACTGAGCTTATCCTCATAAGACTGCTTTTCACTATTATTTTGCTCAACAAGTGATTGATTTTCTGAAATTTTGTCATTCAGTAATGATTCACCATTCTTAATCGCATCATTTGCCTGTGAAAGACTTTCATTAGTTTTTGAATATTGCACACCCAAATACACCGCAGTTGTGGCTGATACCACCAAAAGCAGCGAGAGAATAATTATTGCGATTTTAAAAAGTGTTGATTTTTTTACAGTAATTGCTTTCACTTTATGTCTTTCCTTACTTTTTTAAACTTTATAAAACTATTTTATAACAAGATTTGCAGATATTCAATACAAAAATTATTAATTATTTGTAATTTCTGTATTTTTGAGAATTTTTTTGTCGGCTTCGGTAAGTTCTGCCTTTTCGAGCATATCCGGGCGGTGCTTTGCGGTCATTAAAATTGACTGTTCACGACGCCATTTATCGATATTGCCATGATGACCTGAAATGAGCACATCGGGCACCTTCATACCGTTCCACTCATATGGTCTTGTGTATTGGGGATACTCCAAAAGACCGTTATAGTGACTTTCAAGCTCTTTTGCCTCGTCATTTGGAAGCACACCCTCTAACATTCTTGAAATTGAGTCCGCAAGCACAAGTGCGGGCAATTCACCGCCTGTGAGCACATAATCACCTATTGAAATCTGCTCATCAACCAGAGTGTCTATAACTCGTTGGTCAACACCCTCATAGTGACCGCAGAGGATTGTGATTTCGGGTAATTCCGCAAGTTCTTTTACTCTCGCCTGAGTTAACACCTTACCACAAGGTGACATATAAATTAAGTGATTTTTATTTTCACTTTTTTTACAAATGTCCTCATAGCAATCGTGGATTGGCTGGATTTGCATAAGCATACCCATACCGCCACCGTAGGGTGCATCGTCAACACGGCGGTGCTTATCTTTGGTGTAATCTCTTATATTTATACAATTTATTTCTACATATCCATTTTCCCTTGCTCTGCCGATAATACTTTCGGAAAGTACGGTTTCGCACATTTCGGGGAAAAGTGTCATAATGTTAATTTTCATCGTCAAAAAGTCCTTTTAAGACATTTATTTTTATAATTCCCTCGCTGACATCAACCGACTCAATAACCTGTTTGATTGCGGGAATAAGCACTTCGTTACCTTTGGGAGTTTTGATGTGCCACACATCATTGGCACCTGTTTCACTCACATCAATAATTATACCCAAATTTTTACCTGTTTCGTTATCAAACACGGTACAATCAAAGAGTTCCTGAATAAACCAAGTGCCTTTAGGAAGTTTTGCATCACTGCGTTTCATATAAAGAACGGTATTTTTAAGTGCACGGGCTTTATCTACATCATCAATGCCATCAAGCAAAAGTATTGCCACATTTCCGTGAGAACGGGCAGAAATAACCTTTATTTCTTTTTCGCCGTTTTTGTCGAAATATAAAGTTTTGAATTTTTTTACAAATTCGGGTGTATCACACCACGGGTTAAAACGAACTTCGCCTTTTATACCGTGAGTTGATACTATTTGTCCTAATTCGAGATAGTTTTTAATCATTGGGATTTTCACTCCAGTTTGACGGCGGGAGCAAGCCCCCGCCCTACATTACAAAAAGGCAGACGAGTGCAAAAACTGTCTGCCCATTGTAATTTTAGTCGATATCGACCTGAACTTTTTCGCCTGTACGTGTAGCTCCGGCTTTAACAACTGTTCTGATAGCCTTTGCAATTCTGCCCTGTTTACCGATAACTCTGCCCATATCTTCTTCAGCAACGTGAAGATGATACACAACAACACCACGGTCATCTGCTTCGTCAACAGTAACAGTAACAGCGTCAGGATTTTCAACAAGTCCTTTAACGATTGTAATAAGAAGTTCCTGCATTTTCAAAAACCTTTCTTATTTGATAACGCCGCTCTTTTTAAGAATAACCTTAACTGTGTCAGTTGGCTGAGCACCGTTCTTGAGCCACTTTTCTGCTTTTTCTACGTCAATCTTGATTTCAGCAGGGTCTCTCATTGGGTTATAAGTACCAATTTCCTCGATAAATCTGCCGTCACGTGGATAACGTGAATCTGCAACTACTACTCTGTAGAAAGGAGCTCTCTTAGCACCCATTCTGCGAAGTCTCATTTTTACTGCCATTGTTGTTTCCTCCAAATATATAAAAATTTATATTAAACACGATTGTGTTTGTTTACTTACATCGGGAAGCCGCCCATGCCACCCATACCGCCGAAGCCACCATTCATACCCATACGCTTCATTTTGCGTTTCATACTGCCTGAGTTCATCTGCTTGAACATCTTTTGCATCTGACGGTACTGATTGAGAAGTCGGTTAACATCTTCAACCTGCATTCCGCAACCTGCTGCAATTCTGCGTTTACGCGAAGGATTGATAATATCGGGGTTTCTGCGTTCTTTGATTGTCATTGAAAGAATAATCGCTTTCATTCTGTCAAACTGACGCTCATCAATATCAACATCTTTAACCTTTTTATTTATACCGGGTAGCATTGAGAGAATATCCTTCATACTGCCCATTTTGTTAATCTGCTCAAACTGGTCAAGCAAATCTTCAAGGTCAAATTTGTTTTTGCGAAGCTTTTCTTCAAGCTGTGCTGCCTTTTTCTCATCAAGTGCGATTTCTGCTTTTTCAATAAGTGAAAGCACATCGCCCATTCCAAGAATTCTTGACGCCATTCGGTCGGGATAGAAATAATCGAGTTCATCAAGTTTTTCACCCATACCGACAAATTTAATCGGTTTACCTGTAACGGCTCTTGCTGAAAGAGCAGCACCACCACGGGTATCACCGTCCATTTTAGTAAGCACAAGGCCGTCAATGCCCAATTCGTCATTAAATGTACTTGCAACAGTAACTGCGTCCTGACCAAGCATTGCATCAATAACAAGCAAGATTTCGTGAGGACGAACTTCTGATTTAATGTTTTTAAGCTCGTTCATAAGCTCTGTATCAATATGCAAACGACCTGCTGTATCTATAAAAACATAGTCATAGCCTTTATCTTTTGCAAGTTTGATAGCTTCTTTTGCGATTGTTACGGGATTAGTCTGACCCATTTCAAAAACTGGCACACCAACCTGTTCACCAACAACCTGCAACTGCTTAATAGCAGCGGGACGATAAATATCGCAGGCTACAAGTAAGGGTCTGTGATTTTCGCTTTTGAGCTTTCGTGCGATTTTTGCACAATGAGTTGTTTTACCGGAACCCTGAAGACCACACATCATAATGATTGTTGGCGGATGGCTTGCATAAGCAAGTCTTGTCTGAGTACCACCCATAAGGTCTGTAAGCTCTTCGTTAACAATTTTGATAACCATCTGTGCAGGGGTTAAGCTTTCCATAACCTGTGCACCAATTGCACGCTCTGTTACCTTTGCGGTGAAATCCTTGGCTACTTTATAGTTAACGTCTGCTTCTAAAAGTGCAAGACGAACCTCACGCATTGCTTCTTTTACGTCTTTTTCATTAAGACTGCCCTTACTTTTCAATCGCTGAAAGGCAGCTTCAAGTCTGTCAGATAAACCTTCAAATGCCATAACTGTCACCACCCTATTCTGTCAAGGAAAGTGCAATCGACTTTATCTTAACTGTTTTATCGTTAATTTCGCGGGAAAGACCGTGCGACAAATTATATTCGTTAATTTCATCAGCACATCTCATAATATTTTCAAGACCTACGTTTACTGCCTCAAGCTTTTGTGAAAACCTGAGTTTTGTTTCCATGTCAAAAAGCAATGCTTCTGCCCTTTTAATAGAATCACGCACGCCCTGACGGGTTATCCCCTCATTCTCGGCTATTTCTGAAAGAGAAAGGTCATCGTTATAATAATAATTGAGATAATCACGCTGTTTTGCGGTAAGAGTTTCACCGTACAAATCAAGAAGCATTGATATTTCAACATTGTTTGCCACGATTGACACCTCCTTCAAAAAAACATCCTGTAAAGCGTTTAGACTTTACAGGACGGTATTATACTAAATAATATTCAGTTTGTCAAGAAGTTTTTTGTAAAATTACGGAACTGCTACAATGTCGTCCCAATCAATGCTTCCGCCCTTGTTGGTATCGCTGCCGATTTCAACACCCGATGATTCAGAAGATGAGGGCTCTTCGTTATTTTCACTTGAAGAAGGCTCATCTTTTTCATTCGATGAAGGCTCGTCTTTTTCGTTATCTTTGTTTGGAGCAGTTGTTGATGTTGTTGTGCTGTTCTTGTCTTCTTTGTCGTTCTTATCTGACTTTTTAGTTGTTGTTTCTGTAATAAGGTCTTCTATTCTATCCATAAAGCCGTCTTTATCAGTAGTTACGGGAATTTTGTCACCTTCAACATTAGTTACAAAGTTTTCGCCGTCTTCATCCTCGTAAATCTCGACAATATCACCATTTTCAAGTTTAACGGTATGGTCAACCTTATAATCAGGTTCTTTTTTACAAGCCGCAAAAACAACCACAACAGCGAGAAGTAACATAGCAGCCGCAATTATTTTTTTATTCATTATGTAAATCCCCTTTCAGATTTCATATTTAATAAATATAGAATATCACATTTTATAACACATTGCAAGAGATTATTTTAATTCGGCTATGGTAACACCTTCCTCACCCTCTCCGAATGTACCTACACGGAATGTGCGTATATTAGGATGCTTGCGAAGATGTATATGAATACCCTTGCGAAGTGCACCCGTACCCTTGCCATGAATTATAGTGATTTCGTTAAGTCCTGTGCGAAGAACACTGTCAATGAATTTATCCAAATCAAGAATTGCCTCTTCAACAGTAGTGCCACGCAAATCAATGCTTGATGTGGCAGATGCAGTAGCTCTTGAACCCGTATGAACAGTGCGTGTGCCGTAATTGTTCTTTTTAGGTTGTTTTTTTGCACCGATAAGTCGCAAGTCAGAAATATCGGCTTTCATTTTAATCATACCCGACTGCACCTGAACTGTATTTTTCTTTTCATCGATTGAGATAATCTCTGCTTCTCCACCGAGAGTTTTTACAAAAACTCTATCACCGATTACAAGTGCACGGGGAAGAATGTAGTCGCCGTCATCTGTTTGCAGACTGTTTGTAATTTCATCCATTTTGTCAAGCTGTTTACCCATTGCGGCTCTGGCTTTTCGGGCGATTTCTTGGTGATTATTTTTCTTTGCGAGTTCTTTTTTCAGTTGCTCAATTTCAAGCAAAAGTGAATTACCTGCACGGCGGGCATTTTCAACAATTCTTTCAGCTTCTTTTTTAGCACGGTCTATTTCTTTTTCGCTTTTGAGTTTTGCTTCTTCAAGCTGTTTTTCTGCATTTTCTTTTTGACGAAGAATTGCTTGTTTTTCTTCTTCTAACCTTTCACGGTCATCTTCCAGTGCTTTTCGGGCAGTTTCAAGAGTATCAACCGCATCTTCAAATTTTGTGTCGGATTCAGAAATTAGAGTTTTTGCAAAATCGGTTATTTCTTCATTTATTCCCAATCTGCCCGCAATTGCAAGAGCGTTTGAACGACCCGGCATACCTATTAAAAGTCGGTAAGTTGGTTTTAAAGATGCCACATCAAATTCACAACAACCGTTTTCTACTCTGTTAGTTTTCAAAGCATATTCTTTAAGTTCAGAATAGTGAGTTGTTGAGGCGATTTTTGCACCCTTTTGTCTTAAATTTTCAAGGATTGCAACAGCAAGTGCGGCACCCTCAATGGGGTCTGTACCTGCACCCAACTCGTCAATAAGCACCAAACTTCTGTCATCAGCATTTTTAAGAATGTCAACAATTGTAGACATATGTGCCGAAAAGGTTGAGAGTGACTGCTCAATGCTTTGCTCGTCACCGATGTCTGCAAGGACATTATCAAAAACTGATACTCGGCTGTTATCGGACACGGGTAGCATAAGCCCGCACTCTGCCATAAGCGTTAAAAGTCCGATTGTTTTAATGGAAACTGTTTTACCGCCCGTGTTAGCACCTGTGATTACAAGAGAATCAAAATCAATACCAAGCGAAATATCAACAGGAACAACAGAACGGGGGTCAATTAACGGATGACGAGCTTTTTTAAGCAATATTTCACCGTCGTTATTGAGAATTGGTCTGCTTGCTTTCATTTTATATGCAAGGTGGGCTTTTGCGAAAATCAAATCGAGCATAACCGCTGAATCAAAGCTGATTTTAATTGTATCTTCAAACTCCCCTGCCATTTGTGAGAGTTCTGCAAGAATTCTTTCTATTTCGTCCTGCTCGCGACTTTCAAGGACCTTGATTTCGTTATTAGCTTCAACAACGGCGGCGGGTTCAATAAACACAGTTGCACCGCTACCCGAGGTATCGTGCACCATACCCGCAACTTCACCGCGGTTTTCTGCTTTAACAGGCACAACAAATCGACCGTTGCGCTGTGTGATAATACCGTCACGAAGCACCTTTGAATAGTGGCTTGAATGAATCATATTATCAAGCTGTTCGCGAATTTTGTTTTCATAATGACGCTTTTTTCGTCTTATTTCTTTCAATTCGGGTGAAGCGTTATCGCTGATTTCGGTTTCCGAAATAATGGCGTTTGTTATTCTTTCTTCAAGATATTTATTTGGGTAAAGCGAATTGAACAAATCATCAAGTGAATTTGACATACCCGCACATTTTTCGTGCCATACAGTTATTCCGCGGATGATTTTAAGTGTTACAGCAATTTTTAAAAGCTCGCCCGCTGAAAGTGAACCGCCCGCAGCGGCACGGCTCAATGCATTATTGACGTTCTGAAGTCCGCCGAATGATGGTGCACCGAATTTGGCAATAAAAATATAAGCCGCCTCGGTTTTGTCGAGCAGACTGAGTACCTCAAAATAGTCGGATAAAGGCTTTATTTCAAGTGCTTTTTCTTTAGCATCGGCACTTGATGCAGTATCGCTTAACATTTTGAGAATTTTATCAAGTTCAAGTGAAATACAATGTTTATTCATTATTGCACCTTTATACTATTATAGAATTCTAAAGTTTTGAAATTTCTTTGTAATTTGGATAATAAATATTTTTCTGTTATATATGATAAATCGGGTATTGCATAATCTTCCATTTTAAAGGAATAGATTTTCTCAAAATCTGAAAATGCAATGTGACGAAGTGCCTTGACAAGACCTATATCAAGACCCAACAGAGCCGATGATGAAATACAGTTTTCACAATAGAGAAGTCCGTCCTGTACATCAAAATACATTGTATCTGTTTCGTATTCACCGCAACGCTCACAGGCAATAAGATTCGGCATAAAGCCCGCAATACACATCATTCGCAGTTCTGTGATTGCTTTTATTTGTTCATTGGGCATTGTGCCTTTTGAAAGAAAGTGAAGTGAATTGAGAATGAGTCTTAAATATTCTTCAGCCGGTTCTTCCTCTTGAACTAATGAAATTGCAAGCTCGGAGAAATACTGTGCCAATGAAATTTTATCCAAATCGTTACGGAGTCCGAAAAATGTTTCAAGGGGCTCGGCTTCATCAATTATGTAGCTATCCCTTGATTTATAAAGGGATATTTTTGAATAACAGAACATTCCTGTTGCACTGTTTTTACGGTTTTTAAAGGATTTTGCACCGCGGACAAAAGCACGCACAAGCCCGTTATGGCGTGTAAGCACCGTAACAAGCTTGTCTTTTTCACCGATATTCTGTTCTTTGAGTATCAGACCGTCCGTATTCGTCCTCATCGTACAGTTCCTCGTCATAGCCCTGCTTTTTATTCTGCAGGGATTTATACATTAAATAATCCTCTACCTTACCACTCTTTGTAAATCTGCTCCAGATTGCCATTTTATCCATTGAAAATTACCGCCTTTCTGTTATTAATTTGCGATAATTTTAATTGGAATATGAATGGTAAAAATAAAATGAATTGGTAAATTAATCTAATCCGAAATTATGAATAAGACCCTCGCGGTTTCGCCAACCCTCTTTTACTTTTACCCAGCATTGAAGATTGATTTTGCAACCGAAAAAGTTTTCCATATCTTGACGGGCATAGGTGGAAATCTTTTTAAGCATAGCCCCGCCTTTGCCGATAATTATACCCTTATGGCTATCACGCTCGCAGAAAATTGTGGCTTCAACATCCATAATTCCGTCACTACGTTCACGCATTTTTTCAATGCTGACTGCTGTGCCGTGGGGAATTTCTTTATCTAAAAGTCTTAACATTTTTTCGCGTATAATCTCGCCCGCAAGCACTCTTTCAGGTTGGTCGGTGAGAGTATCGTCGGGGAAGAAATGCTCGGATTCAAAGCTGAGTTTTTTAAGTTCTTCTAAAAGCTCTTTTATTCCGCTACCGTTCTGTGCAGAAACAGGAACAATTGCCTCAAAATCATAATGTTCTGTCATTTCTGCAATACGAGAAATAAGATTTTCTTTTTCTTTAACAGTATCAATTTTATTGATTGCAAGAATTGCGGGATTTTTGCCCTTTTTGATTTTTTCAATCAGTTCAAGCTCTGCGGGATTAAGTTCACCTGTTGGCTCAACCACCAAAAGACACGCGTCAACGCCCTCAATACTGTCGCTTACTGCCTTAACCATTTTCTCACCCAGCTTTGTTTTTGGCTTATGAAAACCAGGTGTATCGGTGAATACAAGCTGTACATTATCATTAGTTGTAAGCACTCCCATAATGCGAGTGCGGGTTGTCTGGGGTTTGGAAGACACGATTGCGATTTTTGTGCCTAAAAGTTTATTAAGAATTGAAGATTTACCAACATTAGCTTTACCTACAATAGCTATAAAAGCGGTTTTTGGAGTATTCATTATTTACCCTTTCTTTTTTGGAAATCCTTTAAATATGAATATAGTAAAAATAATTACTGAAATTGCAAACAAAACTATTGCAACAGGGTTTGCTATAAAATATGAAAACAAGCTTTCAAATGCTTTTGGCTGATACATAATTGCAACACCGCAGAGCACCGAGAATATTGTGAACACAAGCACTGCACCCGCAGCACAGTCTTTTGCTATTCTGCCGTTTTCGGTATGCTCGTCCCCATACAAATCAACTGCACGCTCAATGGCTGTGTTTATCAGCTCACCGCCCATTACAAGTCCGTTTGCAAGAAATATTATCGCAAACTGTGTACTCGTGATTTCAAAGAAATCAAAGGCGAAAAGGAAGAAATACATATAAAGCATACAGACGGTATGTATTCTCATATTACGCTCTTTTGTAAGTGCGGTAAAGATACCGCGAAAGGCATAACCGAAGCTTTTAATAAGTGATTTCATAGCTTATTCCTCATCGAAATAGTAACTGCCATTTCTTTTTAATCCTACGCGAGTAAGTACTGCTTCTTCTTTTTCACGCATCTGAACTGCCTCAAGACCACCGTTTACATGGTCATAACCTAAAAGATGAAGAAGTGAATGAACGGTTAAGAAACCTATTTCGCGTTGAAGAGTATGACCGTATTTTTCTGCCTGGTCATAAGCGTGTTCGATTGAAATTATAATATCGCCAAGCATCAAAGAGCCTGTATCATAGTTTGTATCATATTCACCGTTTTCTCCCAAGGGGAACGAAAGAACATCGGTGCTTTTATCAATTCCACGGTGCTTGAGATTCAACTCGTGAATGGTGGCGTCGTCAACAAATGTTACGCTGATTTCTGCGGGTTCTGAAAATTCTTCGTTAGCCAAAACCGCCTTACAGCAACGGCGTACAAGCATTCTGACACCTGTTGGTATTTTCATAGCATTCTGCTGATTATCAATAATTACTCGTAATTTCTCGTTCATTTCTTTTGCCTCATTTCCTGCTTTTCATAAGCCTTTATAATATCCTGAACCAGACGGTGACGAACCACATCTTTTTCTGTAAATACATTTATTGCAATATCGTCAATGCCTTTAAGAATTCGCATTGCCTCAACAAGCCCCGATTTTTTACCGTCAGGCAAGTCGATTTGTGTTACGTCACCCGTAACCACGATTTTTGAATTAAATCCCAATCGGGTCAAAAACATTTTCATCTGCTCACGGGTGGTATTCTGTGCTTCGTCTAAAATAATAAAGCTGTCGTCAAGAGTTCGACCTCTCATATAGGCAAGGGGTGCTACTTCAATGCTTCCCCTCTCCTGATAACGCTGAAAGCTTTCTGCACCCAACATATCAAAAAGTGCGTCATAAAGCGGACGAAGATATGGGTCAACCTTTTGTTGCAAATCACCCGGAAGAAAGCCTAATTTTTCACCTGCTTCAACTGCGGGTCGGGTTAAAATTATACGGTTAACCTCTTTTGCACGGAAGGCATTTACTGCCATTGCAACCGCCAAGTAGGTTTTACCTGTACCCGCAGGTCCTGCACCGAGAGTTATTGTATTATTCTTTATGGCTTCAAGATATTTCTTCTGCCCCAATGTTTTCGGCTTGATTGGTTTTCCCTTGGCAGTTATGCAGACACAATCGCCTGTCATTTCAGAAAGTTTATCCTCATTGCCCTCATTCACAAGGGACAACACATAACGGATATTCTGCTCTGATAAGGCTTCACCACGGTTTATAAGCATTAAAAGACCGTTGATAGCACGTGTTGCCTTTGAAACATTTTCAGCATCACCGCTTATTTTAAGCTCTGAACCGCGACTAACAATTTTCACATTATATTGGGACTCAATAAGTCTTACATTTTCATCAAAACTGCCGAACAGACTCACAGTCTGTTCCATTCTGTCAACATTGATTATTTGTTCAAACATTCATTTAACAACCTTAATTTTATAAATTTGTAAAATTTTTACATATTATATCACAATTTTTATGCAATGTCATTAGTTTTTTCAACATAAATTTCCTGTAAAGTGCCGATTTCCTGCTCACATTCTGCATAAAATTCGTAATTTTTTCCAAATTCGCCACTACTCTCACTCAAATGACAATTTACGATATGACTTGAATCGAGCAAATTCTTAACATAAATTGCATTGCTTAAAAGTGAAAGCTTATTCGACAATGATTCATTTGGGGTAATTGTTTCTTCACTAAAACTTGCACCGTACTCTGTTATTATTCCCAACGGCAACAGCATTTCATCATTTTTAATAAAAGATTTATGTTGAGTAAATGTTACTTCGGGAACTTTGGTACCCAAAGGGATTTGCAGACCAAAAAAGAAAAGTTTTTTTCTTGTCTTTTCGACAACCTGTGAATACAATGAAAAATCAGCATAGGAAAATGTTTTATTCTTTTTAACAAGGGCTTTCACATAGCCGTCGGCATGAATTACACTTTCACTACCATCGGGGTGAGAAATAAGTCCGCTTATAAGCAAATCTCCTTTAACCACCGCAGAGCCCGGTTTGACTTCTTCGTTACCGTAAAGCACATCGACCGAAAGTATTACGCCGTCCTCACCGGCTATAAGATTCGTTGGTGTTTCATCGTCATAAATTTCGGGTGCATCGGTTTTTTCGCGAACTTCAATCACCATTACAGAGCCTTTTAAATTGACCGATGCCCATGAAAGTTTTTGTATTTCACTCATTACACTTTGAGTTGCAAGCTCTGTATCTACCGTCGAAATACGAGAACCTACACGGACACCATATTTTTCAAAGGATTCGAGAAGATAATCATCATCTAACGTCACATTACCAACGAGGCTGACACTCCATACGAACTGTGAAAGCACGGTGATAATCACAACAGACATCAGAAAACCGAGAAAAAGTCCTGTGCGTACCTTATTTCGTTTTATGAAAAACTTCAGACCTTTTTTCTCGGTAACACGAAGTCGCATACCTGATTTTCGTGCGGCAGAACGAATATTAAGATAGCCCTCAATAGTAGTGCTTGCGGTTATATTGCCGTTTATATTGCGGATATTCCACAAGGGTATTTCGTCCTTTGTGCATAAGTTTATAAATCTGTCGGCAAACCCGCCCGATGCCTTAAAATTTATGTAACCGAATAAATAACGAATAAATTCAATAATTAACATAACTCACCTATGAAACAAAATTAATTTCTGTGATTGTTCCGCTGATTACTGCAACACTGCCGTCATAAGATTTAATTACAAGTGTGTCACCCAAAACAGACAAAACGCAATCGTTCGCATTCAGCTTTATCAGGTTTTCGCTGTATTCAACAACACCTTTACAACCGTCAATAATTATTTCACGGTTACCAAGCATTTCGATTTTCGGCTCACCTGACAAAACATCGGGCAAGGGAATTCGCGGCTTTTCGTTAGTTTTTCGCTTTCTTCGTGGCATAAATTACAGCACCTGCCTTACATAAAATTATATGAAAACAGTTTAAAATAATTCATTATCTACTGTCTGTTTTAATATTATTTTAGGGGATGTGAATTTATGGTAACAATAAAAATAGGTCGCAATATTTTACCTTTTATGGCTGTGATAATCAGTATTTTCTGCATATTCAGAATGCCCGACGAAATAACAAAAGGAGTGACAGACGGACTGACAATCTGCTTTAATGTTATTCTGCCATCGCTTTTTCCCTTTATGGTGGTTTCAGCATACATAATAAAATCAGGGGAACTCAAATTTTTATACAAATTATTTTATCCTTTGACAAGATTTGTTTTAAGGTTGCCTCTTTGTACTGTGCCTGTTGTGATTATGGGGCTTATAGGTGGTTTTCCCGTGGGGGCAAGAATGACTTTTTTGTTGTTTGAAAGCGGGCAGATTACCGAAAATCAGGCAAAAAGGCTCTGCTTATTCTGTGTTAACGGCGGGCCTGCATTTATTATTTCTGCGGTTGGAATCAAAATGTTGGGGAGTAGCAAGGCAGGAATAATTATTTTTGTTTCGTTGTGCATTTCTTCAATTATTCTTGGATTTTTTGCGTCTTTTTTTGATAATAAAAAAATAGTGGAAAAGCATTATGAAAATGCGTTTCAAAGTCCTCTTGCGGCTTTGTCGGCATCGGTTACCGACGGAGTACAGAGTATTTTGGGAATTTGTGCATGGGTGGTGCTTTTCAGCGGGATTACGGAATGCATAAGTTCTTTAAAATTGGGCGAAAATGCTTATTCTGCTATGGTTTCACTACTTGAGGTTACAAAGGGGTGCACTCTGCTTGCAGGTGAAATGGGGCTACCGGTAATCGCGGCGGTGATTGGCTTTGGCGGATTTTGTGTGCATTGTCAGGTATTTTCATATATAAAAGAAGTCGGATTAAAATACAGATATTTTTTCGTAGGCAGAGTGTTGTGTGCCTCTTTGTCGGCGGTAATATGCCATTTTATGCTTTATATTTTCCCTGTGGATATTACCACGGCGGTGATGAGTGATGATATTACTGTATCAGCATTTTCAGTATCTCTGCCCGCATTTATAGCACTTACAATTATGTGTATTGTTATGATTTTTGATATTGATAGTAAACGGAAAGTGTGGTAAAATGAAATTAAACAAAATCAATTTATATACTCGGGTCGTTGAATAATCCCTCAGTCAACTTCGTTGACAGCTCCCCTTTCAGGTGAGCCGAGATATTGTCCCTACGAAATACGGTGATTTAAAAAATGAAAAAATTGTTGAATGAAAAAGAAATATCCCCCTCCTGCTCATACTGTGAATACGGTAAGTGCTCACCCGACGGTGAAACTGTGCTTTGCAAGAAAAAAGGAATTGTTGATAAGAATTTTTATTGTAAAAAATTCTCTTATGATGTACTTAAACGCCGACCAAGAAGACCTCAACCATTACAGAAATTTAATAAAGATGATTTTTCATTATAATTTATGACAAAGAGTAACCCCGCAAAGATAAAGTCTTTTGCGGGGCATTTTTTCGGCGTTCAATATTTAAAATATATGGTAATTTCAAAATGTTTCTTTTTATGGAATAAAATGTCTTTTTCATATTCTATAATAAATATAGAAATTATTTGGAGGTATGTCCAATGTATAATAACGGATTTTCCAAGCGTTTAGCAGAGCTTCGTCAGGAAAAGGGAGTTTCTGCCCGCGATATGAGTTTATCTCTCGGTCAAAGTGAAAGCTATATCAATAAAATTGAAAACAATTACGCAATGCCCTCAATGTCAGGCTTTTTTTACATCTGCGAATATCTTAACATTACTCCCCGCGATTTCTTTAATGAGGAAGACAAATACCCTCTTTATACTAAAGAATTAGTTGAGAGTACAAAAAAGCTTAACGACAAGCAAATGAAAGCATTGATTGAGTTTGTTAAGACACTTTAAAATTAGGCATAAAAAAATCCCGCAAATTGCGGGATTTTTTGTTTGTTATAATTCAATTATTTTCTGCTCTTGAAAAGGTCAAGGATGTCGCCCATATCTTCGTCTGCACCGAAGTTGCTGTTTGAGCTGATGTCATCCATTGAAGAATTGTACATTGGCTTTTTAGCCATGCCGTTCTTATCAAGACCGAAGCCTGTTGCGATAACAGTAACATACATTTCGTCGTCAAGCTTTTCGTCGAAAGCAACACCGAAGATGATGTTTGCGTCATCGTCAGCCTGTGAACGAATGATACCTGCTGCTGTGTCAACATCTTCAAGAGTGATGTCAGGAGATGCTGTGATGCTGATGATAACACCTTTTGCACCTGCGATTGTTGTTTCAAGAAGTGGGCTTGAGATAGCGTCGTTAGCTGCTGCTTCTGCCTTATCTTTACCGCTTGCGTGACCGATACCCATATGAGCGTGGCCAGCGTCTTTCATAACTGAAGTAACGTCAGCGAAGTCAAGGTTGATGAATGCAGGCTTTGTGATAAGGGCTGTAACAGACTTAACGCCCTGACGAAGAACATCGTCAGCAATACCGAAAGCATTTGCGAATGTAATTCTCTGCTCTGAAACATATTTAAGTCTTTCGTTAGGAATAACGATAAGAGAGTCAACATGCTGTGAAAGTTCTGCGATACCTGCTTCAGCCTGCTTCATTCTGTGGTTGCCTTCAAATGCGAAAGGCTTTGTAACGATACCAACTGTAAGGATACCCTTTTCTTTAGCGATTTCTGCGATGATTGGAGCAGCACCTGTACCTGTTCCGCCGCCCATACCGGCTGTTACGAATACCATCTGTGTACCTGAAAGAGCTTCAATGATAGCGTCACGGCTCTCTTCAGCTGATTTCTGGCCAACCTCAGGCTTTGCACCTGCACCACGACCAGCAGTAACTTTTTCACCAATCTGAATTTTTGACTCTGCAAGTGAACGAGCAAGAGCCTGCTTATCTGTGTTGATAGCGATAAGCTCAACACCACCGATACCTGCTTTTGCCATACGGTCAACAGCGTTTCCGCCGCCGCCACCTACGCCGATAACTTTGATATTTGCGATGTCCTGATACTGATTATCAATTTCGAATGCCATATTTAAACATCCTCCTATGTATATTTTCACACCTAATTATGCATTATAGTGTTTATATTCTATCATTTTTAAAAAATAATTGCAATATATATTGTATATATTTTTTTGATTTTTTTAACTTTTTTAACAGTTTTTTAAAGATTTATGCCGCAGTTTGCTCTTCAGATGACTCCGTATTGTTTTCCGCGTCATTTTCACTTGCGTTTTCCGATGTTTCTTCTTCACTTTGAGGCTCGGTGGTTGAGGTTTCTTCAGACCAATATCCCTTGCCTTCAACCGTCAGATTGATTACACCGCGATAATTGGGATTTTCTTCATTTTGTGTTTCTAACGCAGATTTACCCAATGCAAGTTTTTTGTAAGTATTATCCTTATCGGTTTCGCCAAGTTCAAGAGTTATTCTGCCCTGATACACAAGTTTTATGTTATATATATCGGACAAATCAATTGAAGAAACATCTTCTAAGCCACATTCATCACAAGAAGTACTTATAAGAACAAGTTTATCAAAAACTTTATCATTTTCAGGCTTAATTTCATAACCGATTTCAGCAGAAATAATTTCGCCCATATTAAGAAGAGTTATATTCTCACCGATAAATTCAAGCCCTTTTTCGAGTACTTTTCCGTTTTTATCAAGCAAAGTATAATAGCCATCTTGAATAACGGCATATTTTGCTTCGGTTTTTGTGATAATAAGTTCTAATCCCGACGGAAGATGACGCTTGATTTTAACATAATCAACATAGGGAAGTTCGGTTGAAATTTTTTCATTTATTTCGTCCTTTGAAATGAATATCAGGTTATCCCCTATTGCCACTCCGCTTTTTTCGGTAACATCTTCGGCAGAATAAACCGTGTCGCCTGTTACGGTGATTTCATTTATATTAAAAAACATTGTGAGAACTAAAATCACGCCAACGCATAAAAATAAAAACAAAATAGCTAAACGAATTATAAGTTTTTTGCGTTTATTCTTTTTTCTGCGTTGAGCGGTACGATTGACAATACGCTCATTGCCCGACATTTGTCTGTCAGGCGGTTTGCGATTAGATTGTTGTCTGTCCGTACTGTTATGTTGTTTCATCTGCCTTCATCCTTTTAATATCCGCTCCCAAAAACCGCAAAATTTCTTCAGGGTTTTCGTAGCCTCGGTCAATATGGTGTAATTCCGTTATTTCTGTTGTTCCCTCGGCACAAAGTCCTGCAAGCATCATTGCCGAACCACCGCGTAAATCGGTTGATTTAACATTTGCACCGTGTAATTTTCGCACACCTTCAATTACTGCCATTCTGCCCTCGGCACTGATTTTAGCACCGAAGCGGATAAGCTCGCCAATATGCTTGAAACGGCTTTCAAAAATATTTTCTATTATAACACTTGTGCCCTCGGCAATAGTTGTGAGTGCCATTATCTGTGCCTGAACATCCGTTGGGAAACCAGGATAGGGCATTGTGCGTATCATACGAATTCTGTGAAGCTTTGGCGGTGCAATAAGTGAAACCTTTCGGCAGTTCACCGTTATGTCACACCCCGCCTCGCGAAGCGGCTGAATTGTTGGACCGATATGTGCGGGAATTATATCACGAAGAATAATTCTGCCGTTTGTCATTGCCGCCGCAATCATATAGGTTGAAGCTACAATTCGGTCGGGAATTACAGTATGTTCGGTAGCGTTTAATCGGGTTACACCCTCGATTGTGACTGTGCTGTCTCCCGCCCCGTGAATTCTTGCTCCACAACGATTTAAGAAATCTGCCAAGTCGCTGATTTCGGGCTCACGAGCAGCATTTGTGATGATTGTTGTGCCCTTTGCAAGTACTGCCGCAAGGATAATATTTTCTGTTGCTCCAACGCTTGGAAATGAGAGAGTTATGCGAGTGCCAATAAGTCCTTTTTCTTCTGCTGAACAAACAATATAGCCGTTTTCGGTAGTAACCCTTGCACCGAATTGTTCCATTGCAGAAAGGTGTAAATCGATAGGTCTGAGCCCTATTTCACACCCACCCGGAGTGGATAAAACCGCTTTGCCCATTCTGCCTAAAATACCGCCTAAAAACACGATTGATGAACGCATTTCACGCATCAAATCGTCGGGAACATGAGTTTGATTTACCCCTGTTGAGTCGACGGTTATTGTACTGCCCTCGCGGATTACTACGCAACCGAGATATTCTAAAATTTTGATTGTTGCGTCCACATCAGAAAGTCTTGGACAATTATGTATGACGGAAATTCCGTTTACTAAAAGTGTTGCTACGAGAATCGGTAAAACGCTGTTTTTTGCACCCTGCACCGAGATTTCACCATTAAGCCTTTTACCGCCGTTGATTACTATTTTATCCAAATTTCACACACCCTTTACTGTCATATACTATGCGGGATATGTGAAAAATGTTATTTAATTATTTTGCTAAATCTGTAATTATATTGCAGATTTCTGTGAGTGCATTAAGCTTTGCACTCTTACCCGCATTAAGCGAGATTTTACGAAGCTTTTCGGGATTATTTTTAAGGTCAAGCACTGTATTTGCAAGAATTTCGTTATTGAGATTTTTCTCTTCAATAAGAATTGCACCGTCATTTTCTGCAAGTGCCATTGCGTTGTGGAACTGATGATTTTCTGCCACATTAGGTGACGGAATGAGAATTGAGGGTTTAGAGAGTGCTTGAATTTCTGAAATTGAGCTTGCCCCCGCACGACTGATTACCAAATCGCAAGCTGGAAGGCAAATATCCATATTGTCTATGTATTCACGGATTTCAATATTTGTGCCTTTGCCAAAAGACACATCCTTTTCGGTAAGCTTATCGCCCACCCATTTACCGAATTTGCCCGTTGCGTGCAAAAAGCAGATGTTTTTTTCATTCTTCAATGCGGTCAACATATCCACAACTGCATTGTTAATGGCATCTGCACCAAGGGACCCACCCATTGAAAGAACAAGCATATCACTTTCGCGAAGTCCCAAGGTCGCACGTGCAAAATCACGGTCAGTTTTCACGATTTCACGGCGTACGGGAAGTCCTGTTACAACCGGTGGGAATTTACAATTCATATATTTTTCGGCTGCGGGAGAAGTAAGCATTACCTTATCAACAAGCTTTGCAAGTGCCTTATTTGCTACGCCGGGAAAAGCATTCTGCTCGTGAATTGCGGTTTTAATGCCCATTTTTACGGCAGTACGCAAAACGGGACCTGTAACATAACCGCCAAAACCCACCACAACATCGGGATTGAATTCATTTATGATTTCTTTTGCTTTGCCCGAAGCCTTTAATGTGAGAGCTACTGTTTTTATATTTTCAACTATGCCTTTAAGCGATAGATTTCGCGAAAAGCCGTTCATTTCTACTGTTTTGATATTAAATCCTGCTTTTGGGACAATCTGTGTTTCCATTCTGCCCTCTGTGCCCACAAATAAAATTTCGGAATCGGGATTTAATCTTTTTATTTCTTTAGCGACGGCAACTGCGGGATTAATATGACCGCCCGTGCCCCCTGCCACAAACATAATTCTCATAAAAAGTTACTCCTTTTTTCGTGCACTTCGGGAGATGGATAAAACCATACCCATTTCACACAGAAGGATAATAAGTGACGTACCGCCCGCCGAGAAAAACGGCAGAGAAATGCCTGTATTTGGAAGAAAATCGGTAACAACACCGATGTTGAGTGCTACCTGAATTCCAACCTGAAAAACGATACCCATACAGAGAAGTGCACTGAAACGGTCTTTTGCCATAAGTCCGATTTTAATTCCGCGATAAATGAGAAGTGCAAAGAGAATGATTATTGCAACTGCACCGATAAAGCCTAATTCTTCACAAACGATTGCGAATATAAAGTCGTTCTGTGGTTCTGAAACATAAAGGTGCTTTTGCTTTGACTGACCGAGTCCCGTGCCTAAAAATCCGCCCGAGCCGATGGCATAAAGGGAGTTATTTGTCTGCCAACGAGCACCCATTGGGTCATAATCTTTATCAAGCCAAGCCACAATACGCTCGCCCGCGTAATCTTTAAGAATATCGGGGTTTGCAATTAGAACTACTGCACCGACAACCACGATTATTGCCGCGGCAATGAACCATTTGCCCTTAACCTCGCCAAGAAACAGCATAACAACACCGAGTGCCAAAATAAGCAATGTAGCTGAAACGTGATTTTCAAGATAAACAAGACCTGCGAAAACGACTATGATTACGCCATAGAAAACAAGAGAAGTGAACGACTTATAGATTGTAATTTTGCCGTCGGTCATTCTGTGTATCATTTCGTTGGGAACTTTACCTGTTACACCCTTATAGTTTCGTTCAAGCAAGAAAGCAAGAATTAAAATCAAGCCGATTTTTGCAATTTCTGACGGTTGGAATGTTACAAAACCCAAATCTATCCAACGCTTAAAGCCAGGTTTATATTCAGGCAATAAAAGAACAAGCACAAGCAATCCAATAGACACAAACACGCCGATTATAGCAACAAGGCGAAAATATTCATATCTTATTCGAGAAATTATATACATCAAAAACAGCCCGAGAACCGCATAAATCAACTGATTTACAAAGATTTCTGTACTGCCGTTTCTGAAATAATAGCTGTAAGTATAGCTGGCGGAAAACAGCATTATAAGACCTGTTGTTACGATTGTTATGAGCAAGAGGAAAAAAGGAATATCCATTGAACCCGATGCAAAAAACATACCGAGTGGGGATTTTTTCTTTTTAGTTGCCATTTTCTCACCGCCTTTTTAAAAAGTTTTAGTTATTTTTTGATTATACCGTAATAATAAAGTGCAAGACCGATTGCACAGCCTAAAATATTTACAAGTGAAAAGATTGTTACGATTTTACGCTCTTTCCATCCGCACATTTCAAAATGATGATGAATGGGAGCCATTTTGAAAATTCGTTTACCGTGTGTGATTTTGAAATAACCAATCTGAAGAACATCTGAAAGTGCTTCGATTACATAGATTACACCGAAGAATACAAGGATAATCGGGCAATCAATTGCATAAGCCAAGGCTACAACCATACCGCCCAAGAACATTGAGCCTGTATCACCCATCATAACCTTTGAGGGATAGTAGTTCCAAATGAGATAACCAAGCACACCGCCCATAAGTGCTGCGGCGAGAACGCTGATACCGAGGAACTTTGTCATTAAGGCTGCTATGCAGAATGCTACTGCTGCAGTTGAGGTAACAGAAGCACAGAGTCCGTCAACACCGTCGGTGAAATTAACCGCATTAACTGCACCGTATATTACTGCAACACCGAAAATCCAGAAGAACCATTTAAGCTCTACTGTTCCCACAAACGGAATTTCCATAAATGTGAGTCCGTTGAGATGAAGTACAGTAAGATAAGCGATGATTATAATAATCTGGGGAATTGTTTTTTGAATTTCGGTAAGACCGAGATTACGCTTTTTTACAACCTTGATATAGTCATCGGCAAAGCCTACGAAACCAAGTCCGAGAGCGAGCATAATGCCTGCTACAAGTTTGACTTTTAACTGACTTGGAAGAATGTGTTCGCTACCGAAAAGGTCGCCACCTAAAAGATGGTCGGTTACAAGCACAACAATAACAGAAACAATTGTGCTGATAATAAACATTATACCGCCCATTACGGGTGTACCCTGCTTTGACTTGTGCCATGCGGGGCCGATGTCAAGAATAGTTTGACCGAATTTGAGTTTTCTAAGCCATGGAATAAGTACAAATCCCAATAAAAATGCAATTAAAAAACTTAATACTGCCGCAAAGGCGATTGCTACATAAATGTTCATAAATCATTCTCCTTCTTTGATTTTACACATTCCATTGTTTATATAATGTTTCAAAGATTTCTTCTAATTTCATACCGCGACTTGCTTTGAAAAGTACTGTATCGCCTGTTTTGAGTTCGTTTGCAAGTGCTTTTGTAAGTTCTGACTTATCAGTAAAACTGAAAACCGCTTTAAGACCTGCTTTTTTTGCACTATCTGCCATAAATTCTGACTCTTTGCCGTAAGTGAAAAGCATATCAATTTCACACTCGGCGGCATATTCACCCACATTACGATGTGCGGTTTCAGAATAACTGCCCAGTTCAAGCATATCACCTAAAACTGCGATTTTTCTGCCCTTGGCGATTTTAAGAAGTGAGTTAAGACCTGCTTTTTGTGAATCGGGGCTTGCGTTATAGCAATCTTCAATGACGGTTATACCGTTTGCATTTTTAATTCGCTGACGCATACCCGAGGGTTCGTAATTCCCCAGACCCTTTGCAATTTCTTCGGGGCTTATGCCGTATTCAAGACCGACTGCAAAGGCTGAAAGGGCATCATAAACATTGTGAATACCAACGGTTGGGATTGTGATTTTTTGCTTTATATCCCCTTTTACTGCGGTGAATTCGGTTGAAAGACCGATTTCTTTAATATCTTCAGCGAGTACATCACAATTTTTATTTTCGATACCGAAGAAAATAACTTTATAATCATCATTTTTAACTGTTGATAATTTGTCGTTATCACCATTCAAGAATAATGGTGAGCCTTTTTTAAGTCCGTCAAGGATTTCAAGTTTTGCTTTTAAAATTCCGTCGCGGGAACCTAAATTTTCTATATGGGAAACACCAACATTAGTAATGATTGCACAATCGGGTTTGCAGGACTTTGACAGTGCTGAAATCTGACCCGCGTTGTCCATTCCCATTTCGATTACTGCCGAACCATAGGTTTCATCAAGGCGGAAAAGTGTTCTCGGCATTCCGATTTCGTTATTGAGATTACCCTCTGTTTTGAGGGTTTTATTTTTTTGACTTAACACACAAGCGGTCATTTCTTTTGTTGTGGTTTTGCCCACACTACCTGTAAGACCGACAACCAATAAGTTTTTCATTGACATACGGTAATATGACGCGAAATCAAGAAATGCTTGCTTTGTATCTTCTACTAAAATTACGGGTGCTGAACATTCAACTGCTTTATGTGAAACTATTGCACCCACGCCCTTTTCGGCAACATCATTTATAAAGTCGTGACCGTCAAATCGTTCGCCCTTTATTGCGAAAAACAAAGTGTTTTCGTCTGTATCTCGACTATCGATTGAAACGCGGTTTATTAAATTTTCACAGTCAACATTTGTGTTCAATGCTTTTGCGATTTCGCTTACCCGTAAATTCATAAATACTCCTAATTTTTATTAAAATACTCTTTAACAATTTCTCGCTCGTCAAAGGGGATTTTTTCTGTTCCTATAATTTGATAAGTTTCGTGGCCTTTGCCCGCAAGCAATACCGTATCACCTTTTCGTGCTTTACTGAGTGCAAACTCTATTGCCTGACGGCGATTTTCAATTACGGCAATGCGGGATTTTGCTTTTTCCATTCCGCAAAGAATATCATTGATAATCAGCAATGGGTTTTCTGTGCGGGGATTATCGCTTGTGACAACTGCCATATCAGAATAACGCCCTGCAATTTCGCCCATTTCTGCTCTTTTGGATTTATCACGGTCACCACCGCAACCAAAAACGGTAATTACCCTGCCCTTTGTTATTTCACGGACACAATTTAAGATATTGTAAAGTCCGTCGGGGGTGTGGGCATAGTCTATCATAACCTTGAAACTTCGCGGTATTTCTACCGTTTCTGCCCGTCCCTTTACGGTGGTAATATTCTGCATTGCATTTGTTATATCATCTATTGAATGTCCGAACCCCAGCAACACACAAGTTGCACAAAGAGAATTATAGACTGTAAATCTGCCGGGGATTCGGACATTTATTTTGCCGATACAATCAAGCCCCACGAATAAATACTCTACACCATTCTGTGTGTAAACAATATTTTTCGCGGTGTAATCAGCGTGATTACTTGTTGCGGAATAAGTTCTGACTTGACATTCTATGCTACTGATTGCATTCCGTGAATTCTCGTCGTCAACATTTATGCACGCAAAATCTGATTGACGAAACAGCATAAGTTTTGAGTTTATGTAATTTTCCATATTGATATGATAATCAAGATGGTCAACTGTTATATTTGTTAGTGCCGAGGCAGAAAACTTTAGTCCGTGAACCCTTTGTTGCGAAAGTGCTTGTGAAGAAACCTCCATAGCCACATATTCGCAGTTTTCATCTGCCATCCGCCTTAAAAGTCTGTGCAATTCCATAGGCTCGGGGGTTGTGAGAATTGAATTTTCACTGCTCTCACCTATTGAATTTTCTATTGTGCCGATTACTCCGCACCTATGCCCCAGACTTTCTAAAATCTGTTTAATAAAAAACGTTGTTGAGGTTTTACCGTTTGTGCCTGTTATACCGATAAGCTTTAGATTTTTTGCGGGGTTGCCGTAGTAATTAGCAGCAATTATTGACAACGCTTTTCGGCTATCAGCAACCAAAATCTGATTTTCAATTTGCAAATCACGACTTGTTACCACCGCAACCGCACCCTTATTAAGTGCCTTTTTCACCAGTGAATGACCGTCTAGGCGTTTACCGTCAATACACACAAACAAAGTATTTTTTGAAATTTCCGTATCCTTATCTGTCACTCTTTCGATTTCCACATCCTGAAACGCAGACTGCGTTTCAACACCTTGAAGAAGTGCAGAAAGTTTCATTAAATTACCTCTTATTAAATTTTATTGTAAATTTAGTCGGTTACATTTTCGCTTGAGCTGAAATAAACCGTAATAACTGTACCTATTTCGGCAGTCGTGTCTTTTGCAACGCTCTGCTTATAAGAAACAACTGCACCCGCACCCTGAGTTGTGCCTGCTATTTTAATATTAAAGCCTGCATTAATTGCAATGCGGTTTGCCTCTGCCATTGTAAGACCGGTTAAATCCGGCACTGTTGCGGTTTGTCTTTCGGCATTTTCTTCGGTATAAACCACGATTATACCGCCCTTTGGCATTGACTGATTCTGTGACGGAATCTGTGAAACTACCTCTGTGCCGTTGCCGACAACCTTAACCGTAAAGCCTGTTGCTTTTGATTTTACCGTATCAACACTAACACCCACAAGATTTGGTGCAGTAACGGTTGCTTTTGCAAGCTCTTCGTCACTGTACTGCGGGTCGATATTGAGATAAGCCAAAATATTTTCAAAAATTCTGCCTGCGATTGGTGCGGCGGCTGTACCGCCCGTTGACCCCTGCATTGGTTCGTCAACCGCGATAAGAACTGCTATTTTAGGGTCGTTTGCAGGTGCAAAGCCCGCAAATGAAGCGATATTCTGTGTTTTATCGGCACTACCGATTTTTTCACTTGTACCGGTTTTGCCTGCAATATGATAGCCCGCTACATAAGCGTTTTTAGCAGTACCCCAAACAACAACCTCTTCCATAAACTGACACATAAGGTCTGCGGTTGCTTCGGACACAACCTGACGCTTAACTGTGGGCTCAGTTTCGGAAACGATGTTTCCGTCTTCATCAAGCACCTTGGAAACTATGTAAGGTGTCATAAGCTTGCCACCGTTACCGAGAGATGCAACTGCAGTTATCATCTGAATAGGTGTTGCCTGGAAAGTCTGACCGAATGATGCGGAAGAAAGCTCTGCAATACCCATTTTATCAACAGGATAATATGTTTTGCCCGCTACGGGAGTTGCTTCTGACGGTAAATCAATGCCTGTTTTTTCGGTAAATCCAAAAGCGTCAAAATACTCTGAAAATGTTTCTTTACCCAGTTTCTGACCTGTTGTAATGAAGAATGTATTGCATGAATAAGGTAATGCTTCAGCAACTGTGATTGAGCCGTGTGCTTTATGGTTAAAGCAATGCTGATAATAGTTTGCAACCTTAACCGAACCAGAACAACTATATGTTGATGTTGGTGAAATTACGCCCTCTTCAAGTGCGGCAGCGGCAACGAAAAGTTTGAAAACAGAACCGGGTTCATAAGAGTCACTTATTGCTCGGTTACGCCATTGGGCATAAAGAGCATTACTCTCTGCTTGTTGTTTTTCTTTTGAATCTTCAAGTGCTGCAATTTCTTCAAGCACTGCATTTGATTTGATTGAGTAAGGTGAGTTAAGGTCATAGTCAGGCATTGTTGCCATACCTAAAATTGCACCTGTTTCAACGTCCATTACAATTCCGTAAGCATATTTAGCCTGAGTTTCTTCAATAGACTGTGCTAACTGTTGTTCAAGATAATACTGAATAACCTCGTCAACGGTAAGCTGAAGACTGTAACCCTGTTGTGCATCATAAATTGTTTCGTAGTCATTGGGCATATCGCCTGCAAGAGCATTTTGTGCGGTAATAATTCTGCCCGCCTGACCTGTAAGCTCGGTATTGTATTTAAGTTCTATTCCCGCTCTGCCTGTATCTTCTGAACCTGTAAAGCCGAGAACGGTTGAAGCAAACGAACCTAATGGATAATAGCGTTTTGTGTCGGGGTCAATACCCACAATCTGATTTATTTTATATTTTTTTGTGTTATCACTGATAAACTGACGAAGCTTATCTTTTTGTTCATTGGTGATTTGACCAATTATTTTTTCATAACCGCTTTGACTTCTGTTCAGTTTTTTCTCAACAGTTTCTCTGTTTAAATCAAAGTTTTCTGTGAAATAATCGATAAGCATTGTTTTTTGCTCTTCTGTTTCGATTTTTGAGGGATTAACATAAACCAACCAAGCAGAAGCACTTTGAGCAAGAACTTTCATATTTGAATCGTAAATTGTTCCGCGATTGGCGGTTACTATCGTGTCACTCAACTGATTTCGCTCGGCTTTAAGGCGATATTCTTCGCCGTTGATAATCTGCAACCAGAAAAGGTTACCGATGAGCAGTAAAAGAAATCCGCAGAAGGCAAAAAACGCAATATGCGAGCGTAACGCCATTCTTTTTGTAGGTTTTTTGTTCATTTTTACTGCTCCTTTCAAATTAATCCACATTCCTTAAATAACACAAAACGAGAGTTAAGGCTACCGCTTCAACTCCCTTTGTTTTCTTTTAAAAATATATTATTCCTCGGTTTCATTTATGACCGTCGCTTCGCCGTCCGCCATAACCACCTGGTCCTCGGTTGACAGGTCAACATAAACCACCTGATACTCTTGAACCTTTACCATGCCAAGTTTGTTAGCTGCAAAGTCCTCAACATTATTCATTGAAACTATTGCATTAAGTTCATTATTAAGGCGGATAGTATCGCTCTGTGCTAGTTCTATTTTATTCTCAACTGAACTGATTTTGCGATTAACCTCATCAAGCTGTACGCGACTGTAAATTGCCATTGACATAAAAAGCAGAATTGCTATTGCAACAGCAAATATTTTAACTGCTTTTAATGTGGCTTCATTTGTTTCTTGTTTAATTTGAGCCGCCGTGCGTTTCGTTTGCTGCACGAGCTTTAACTGCGGTTTCTTTTCAGGACTGCGTCTAATTTCAGGCGCAGCACTGCTGGTTGTAACTATTCTTGGCTCAAAGCGGTCAAAATCGTATGAGTTGTACTTTGTGTACTGTGCCATTTTGTTCGTCCTTCTCTATCTTAATCTCTCTATTGTGCGAAGCCTTGCACTTCGACTACGGTTGTTTTCTTGAAGTTCTTTCTGCGTTGCCGAAATACCCTTATTAATTAGTTTACCCTCGGGGGTATTACCGCAGACACAAACCGGAAACTCTTTAGGGCAAGTGCAACCCTTTGTGAATTCGCGGAATTTTTCTTTAACTGCTCTATCCTCTAAAGAATGGAACGTTATTATCGAAAGTCTGCCACCGACTTTTAAGCTATGGAACATATCGTCAATGGACTTTTCAAGGGTTGAAAGCTCGTCATTCACTTCAATTCTTATTGCCTGAAAGGTCTTACGAGCGGGATGACCGTCACGGCGAACCTTTTGAGGAACTGAATTCTTTATAATCTCGGCAAGTTCAAGAGTTGTTTCGATTGGCTTATCCCCTCTTGCCTTAACAATATTCTTTGCAATGCTTTTTGCAAACTTATCTTCGCCGTAGCGGAAGATAATATCCGCAATTTCTTGTTCGGAATAAAAATTCACCACATCAAAAGCACTTTTACCCGATTTGCTCATTCGCATATCAAGTGGTGCATCCTGATGAAATGAAAATCCGCGTTCTGCGTTATCGAGCTGAAATGAGCTGACACCCAAGTCAGCGAGAATTCCGTCGGCTAATCTGCCGTTCAAAATACCTTTTATATTACCGAAAATATCGTTGACTATTTCAACCTGCGGAAAATTACCGATTCGTTCGGTAATCACCTCAATGGCGTCGGGGTCACGGTCAATCGCAACTAAAGTGCCGTCCGGGATAAGCTCTAAAATTGCTCTCGAATGCCCCGCTCCGCCACAGGTGCAATCAACATACAAACCATCTTTTTTAATGTTCAGTGAGTCGATTGTTTCTTGAAACAATACCGAAATATGTGAAAATTCCATTTTGCTCACCATACATACTCGTCAGCGTCAATCAAATCAAACAAGTTCTTTGAAGTGTTGTTATAATTTTCAAGTGCCCAAATTTCAATTCTTCTGCCCGCACCGAGAATTACCGCATCTTTTGTAAGACCTGCATACTCAACGCAATCAGCAGGAAGAGTAACCCTACCCTGTTTATCAACAGAGGCTTCAATTATCTGACTGAAGAAAGCACGCTGAACCTCACGGCTTTTGCCGTTTTTGAACTGTTCACTGATAACCTCAAATTCTTCAAGTGTATAACCGTAAATACAATTTTCAGCACCCTTGAAGAGAATAAAGTTTTCACCAAGTTCTTCGCGGAATTTTGCAGGAATGAAAAGACGATTTTTCACGTCCAAACTATGAAAATACATACTTTTGAACGACATATTCTTTTCACTCCTCTCATCTTGTAGTTATTTTTTAAGTATTTCACCACTTTTGTGAAATTTCAGTGCATTCTTCCACCACTGCAGATATTATAATACATATAAAATAAAAAATCAATACTTTTTTTATAATCTATTAACAAAATTTTCTGTCAATTTTTGTCAATTATAACGAAGCAAAAATTATCATTTTTTAGCTAAATTCGCTTTCAGCGAGCTAAATTTGAACACGTTCAAGCTAAAATCCCCTCGGGAGCTAAATGTGCTTCGCACGCTAAAAGTTGTTCGCAGTAAAAAGCATTTAGCTGCGAGGAATGAGCAATTTAGCTACGCCAGTAATTTAGCCGCCGTTATGACGGCGATTCAGCAACAAAAAAACACCCTGTTCCCGAAAGAACAGAGTGTACAAATTTTAAATATTTAATTATCCAAATGTCTTTTTATAGCCTTCGATTGCTTCTTCAATAATGTCAACCGCCGCAAGAGCACCATTAACCTCATTAATGTCGGTATCTTTATCTTCAAGCATTTTATAAACCGTAAAGAAGTGAACCATTTCATCAAAAATATGTTTAGGAAGTTGACTTATATCCTTATAACCGTTATATGTTGGGTCGCCAAAAGGAATTGCGATTATTTTGTCATCTGCGTGGCCACCATCTGCCATTGAGATTACACCGATAGGATAGCAACGAACAAGTGCCATTGGCTCAATACATTCTGAACAAAGAACAAGAACATCCAACGGGTCATTATCATCAGCATAGGTTTTAGGAATAAAGCCATAGTTTGCAGGATAGTGAGTTGATGTATGCAAAACGCGGTCAAGTTTTAAAAGACCTGTTTCTTTATCAAGCTCATATTTCATTTTGCTACCCTTTGTAATCTCAATTACCGCCTCAAAATCCTTTCGGGTAATTCTTTCGCTATTTATATCGTGCCAAATATTCATTATTTCTTAACTCCTTTATATTCCTCAATTAAATCCTTACGAACTCGCCACAACTCCTCTGACAAATCCACATAATAAGTATGAGGATTTTCAAAGCGTTTAACCTCTTCCCAAAGATTATCAATCTGTTCTGCACAGTAATCGCGAATTTCGTCAATTGACGGCTCACAATATACACACTCACCTTTTCGGAACACGGGAACAAGCAATTTTCTTGCAACAAAGTTTTCAACCTCTTTACGTTTCCAAGTGAAATCGGGGTCAAAAAGTGTATAAGGCTTGCTTTCATCTATTTTTTCATTTTCGAGGGTGAGCACATCAGCAATAGCCTTACCTGTATCGCAATCAAAAAGTCTGTAAAGCATTTTTGAATGAGGCGTGGTGATTTTGCTAACATTTTCTGAAAGATTGATTTTAGGGATAATTTCGCCGTTTTTCTCAATTGCACAAAGCTTGTAAACACCGCTGAAAAGTGGTGAAGATGCAGAATTTATAAGTCTTTCGCCAACTACAAAGCAATCAACCTTCGCACCCTGAAGCATCATATCGTTGATAATATATTCATCAAGAGAATTTGATGCAATAATATGGCAATCGGGATAACCCGCCTCGTCAAGCATTTTGCGGACACGCTTTGAGAGATATGTTATATCACCCGAGTCAATTCGCACACCTGCGGGACGCTTGCCCATTGGTGCTAAAACATCATCAAAGGCTTTAATTGCATTGGGAACACCCGAACGCAAGGTATCATAGGTATCAATAACAAATGTGCAGTCATCGGGATAAAGCCTTGCATACTCACAAAAAGCTTCATATTCGCTGTCAAACATCTGCACCCAGCTATGAATCATAGCATTCATCTGCGGAATGTCGAACTGACGGCTTTGCGAAACGCCCGAAGTACCCACACAACCGCCGATATATGCTGCACGTGAACCATAGAGTGCACCGTCAAAGCTCTGTGCACGACGTGTACCGAACTCGGCAACTGCAGTTCCCTTTGCGGCACGAACAAATCGATTGGCCTTTGTAGCGATAAGGCTTTGGTGGTTCATACATATTAAAAGCACGGTTTCTAAAAGCTGTGCCTGAACAACGGGACCACGGACCTTAATTACGGGTTCATTGGGGAATACGGGTGTACCCTCGGGCACGGACCATATATCACACTTAAATTCAAAATCGCGAAGATAATCAATGAAATCCTGTGAAAAGCCGTTATCCGAAAGATACTGCAAATCGTCTTCTGTGAACTTAATATTTTTAATATATTCCACAATTTGTGAAAGACCTGCAAACACCGCAAAGCCACCATTATCTGGCACTTTGCGGAAGAACAAATCGAAATATGCAATTTCATCGGCTTTACCGTTTTTCAGAAAGCCGTTTGCCATTGTTAACTCATAAAACTCTGTCATTAAAGAAAGATTTCTTTTCATAAATATCACCTGTTTATATTTTAACAAAGAAATATATAAAAGTCTATAACAAATTATTGAAGATATGATATTTTTAGTATATAATTATTTTAAACTAAAAATTAGGAGAAATAACTATGTTTAATGAACTCATTTTAAAAAGAGAAAGCTGCAGAAATTATAACGGTGAGCCTGTGAACACAGATTTACTCTTAAAATGTGTTGATGCGGCACGACTCAGCCCATCTGCATGTAATTCACAGCCATGGAAATATTATATTATAAACGGCGGAGAAAATGCAGAGAAAATAAGAGATTGTATTCAGCCAAACGGTGCAAATAAGTTTGTACAGAATTGCCCTGCATTTGCAATTGTTACTGAACAGACTGCAACTCTTAAATCTTTTGTTATTGAAAAGGTTAGAAACAGCCAGAAATGGGCTGAAAATGACATCGGTCTTTCAGTTGCTCATTACTGCTTGCAGGCTGCTGATTTGGGACTCGGCACTTGCATTATCGGTATGGTTGAGGAAGACAAAGTCCGTGAATATTTCGGCATTGAAGATAAAATCAGACTTGTTATTGCAACAGGATATTCGGCAGATGAAGCACCAAGAAATAAGGTAAGAAAAGCCTTGGAAGATGTTTGCACAGTTATTGAATAAGTGCAAAATGCAAAACGCAAAGCGCAAAATTAACGGCGAGGTCACCCTCGCCGTTGTTTGTTCTACATACCATCATAATCATTGAAAGTATCCATATCAATCTCTTTAATTTCAAACACTTTTTTTACTGTTACACCAAAATTGTGTTCTATCATTAAATTACACAATCTCTTTCCATCAATTAAAATTATGTGATGTTGTTCTGCATATTCAATCGCAGTCTTTGCATATTTAGCAGTTGTAACAAACAAACCATTCCCGCCCTTACCAGAAATTGCGCCAACAAAATTCTGAATTTCTGGACGACCAACAGTTCTGTCTTTGTCCCAATGTTTTGCTTGAATATAAATTAAGTTAAAACCTAATTTATCTTCCATGATAATTCCGTCTATACCTTCATCAGCAGAAACAGGTGTAGTTCTTCCTGCATTTTCAAATGCACCATACCCCATTTTCTGAAGCAAATCAATAATCATTTTTTCAAATGCAACTGGTGATAATTTCATTACCTCTGTTAAAATTTCATCTGCTAAACTTGCTTTTATTTGTTCAAATGATTCTTCAAAAGCAAAATCAGGTGTTTCAAAATCACCAGTTTTCTGTTCAGACTCTTTTTCATTAGTTCCTTGGAACTCTCTAAATGAGTCATATTTAGTCAAATATTCCACATCTATAATTTCTGGGTTTTCAGCTAAAACCTTTTTACCTTCATTTGTAATTTCAACTACACCTCTTGATGGTTTAGACACAAGACCTGCTTTAGTTAAATATGTACCTGCCCATTGCACACGATTAGTAAAAACAGTTTGGGTTCCACTTGGAAGCATTTGTGATAAATCATCATCTGTAAGGTTGAATTCCTTTGATAATACGGTACGCACTTCTTTTAGTGTATAACTCTTTCCATCTTTAATCGCTGTTAAAAATGGTTTCATAAATTCATAAAACTTTGGCACTGCCATAAAATAACCACCTTTTTCTTTCGGGCTGCCGAGGTCGTCAGACCCGACGTTTTGCGTTTTGCACTTTGCATTTTGCACTTTACAGTCTTACTGAAATTCCGTTGTCTTTAAGATAGTGTTTTAGGTCCATAATGGGAATTTCGTTGAAATGGAAAAGGGATGCGGCAAGGACAGCATCAGCTTTGCCCTTGTTGAAAGCATCAAGGAAATGAGATTTTGCTCCTGCTCCGCCCGATGCGATTACGGGTACGCCGACACACTCGGAAACTGCACGGTTAAGGTCATTATCATAGCCTTGCTTTTGTCCGTCACAATCCATACTTGTGAGCAGTATTTCTCCTGCTCCCCTTTTAACTGCTTCTTCCGCCCATTTTACCGCATCAATACCTGTGGGAATTCGTCCGCCGTTGAGATAAACTTCCCAACCCTTATCGTTTCTTTTTGCATCAATGGCACAGACAACACATTGACTGCCGAATTTATATGCAGCCTCGTTAATAAGGTTTGGATTTCTTACAGCGGCAGAGTTTACTGAAATTTTGTCAGCACCTGCACGGAGCAATTCTTTAAAATCTTCAACTGTTCTTATTCCTCCACCAACTGTGAAGGGAATAAAGATATTATCGGCAACCTGACGGACGATTTCAAGCATTGTACCCCTGCCCTCGTGAGTGGCAGTAATATCAAGGAGCACCAACTCGTCAGCACCCTTTTTATTGTACTCAATGGCACATTCCACAGGGTCGCCTGCATCTCGGATATTGACAAAGCTTACGCCCTTTACAACTCGTCCGTTTTTTACATCAAGGCAGGGAATAATTCTTTTAGCGTACATTATTTTACCTCCATTGATGCGAATTTTTTGAGAATCTGAAGTCCCACATCACCTGATTTTTCAGGATGGAATTGGGTTGCAAAAACGTTGTTTTTACCCACGGCAGAATGAAAATCAATTCCGTAATTTGTTACGGTTGCAACATCTTCTAAATCTTCGGCTTCAAGATAATAGGAATGAACAAAATAAACATAAGAGTTTTCGGGAATACCTTTAAAGAGAGTATCATTCTGTTTGATACTCAATGAATTCCAACCAATATGGGGAATTTTAAGTCCCATATCAGGTGAGAATTTCTTAATTTTACCCTTGAAAATACCAAGACCCTTTACTCCCGGAGATTCTTCGGACTCCTCAAACAAAAGTTGAAGACCCAAGCAGATACCCAAGAATGGTTTGCCACTTAACGCACATTCTTTTACTGTTTCTACAAGTCCGCTTTTAGCCATTGAGTCCATAGCGTCACCAAATGAGCCGACACCGGGAAGAAGAATTTTATCAGCTGACAAAATTACTTGTGGGTCATTCGTTATTATATTTTCTGTGCCGATAAAATCGAGTGCTTTTTTAACGCTTTGAAGATTACCCGCACCGTAGTCAACAATTGCAATCATATATGTCATTCCTTGAAAAATAATATTAGTATAATAACAAATTATAAAATGATAATCAATATATAAAGTAAAAAAGACGGCATAAAAATGCCGTCAAATTTATTATGTATTATTCTTTTTCCTTATCTTCAAGGTCATCAAGACTTATGAGCACACCGCTATCACCCATAACTGCGGGGAGTTCGCCGTCCCATTTGCTCCACTTAATATAATCAACATAGTCGGGAGATTGAGCAAGTGCCTCCTGAATAAGCTTAATGCTTTCAGCCTCTGCCTCTGCCTGAGTAATCTTCTGCTTTGCCTCAACTTCGATACGAGCTAAATCCTGCTCTGCCTTGAGTGCATTCTGCTGTGCGGTCTGCTTTGCTTCAACGGCAGCATTGAATTCTTCAGAGAAATCAAAGTTCACAATATTGAAAATTTCAACAACGATACCATACTGACTGATTTTTTCCGAAAGAGCATCTTTAATCTGGTCACCTACTGTCTGACGCTTTGTGATAAGCTCTTCTGCAGTGAACTGTGCGGTAACAGCCTTAATACTCTCTTGAATTGCGGGAACAATAATAACTGAGCCGTAATCCTTGCCAACATTCTGATAAAGTGATGCGGAAGAATCATCGTTCACGTGGAAGTTTACTGCAACAACATAAGAAATAATCTGCAAGTCCTTTGATGAAGCAGTACCGTCAGCCTCGATTTTCTGTGTACGGTTATTCATCTGCACAACCGTCTGTACAAGGGGTGCTTTAAAATGCAAGCCCTCGTCAAGAACATTTTCTTCAACTGCACCGAATGTAAGTACAACGCCTGTGTGTCCCGCAGGAACAACGGTAAAGCAAGTGAGTGCAACGCCCACAAGAAGAACTGCACAAACTGCAATTACAACTATTTTAACTATCTTTTTGTTGTTTCTCATAATAATTTCTCCTTATTATATTTTATAACTTGAGAATATCATACAAGTAAATACTTGTCAAGAATTCTGTAAAAAAATGTCATAAATTGTAATTTTAATATATAATTTTTCGATTTTTCGTAAACAACTTCGTAGAAATCAATATACGGATTTAATTGACTTTTCTATTTTTTTACATTAAAATTAAATATGAGATTAAGCGAAAAGCGAATCTTAAAGGAGGTAATTCAAAATGAATAATCTTTTAAACAAAAAAGGTTTTATCAGCGATATGGACGGTGTTATTTATCACGGTAACCAAATTCTGCCCGGTGTTGCTGATTTTGTAAACTGGATGATAGACAATGATAAAAAATTCGTATTTTTAACTAACAGTCCCGAAAAAACTCCTCACGAGTTAAGTATGAAGCTTGAACGCATGGGTCTTAAAGTATCTGCTGACCATTTTTATACAAGTGCTATGGCTACTGCGGCATTTTTAAGCAGTCAGAAGCCCGGTTGCACCGCTTATGTTATTGGTGAGGGTGCTCTTTCAAAGGCACTTTATGACCAAGGGATTTATATGAACGATGTTAACCCCGATTATGTGGTTGTTGGTGAAACACGAACATACAGTTTTGAGAAAATTGAAAAGGCTATTGAGTTAGTACTTAAAGGTGCAAAGCTTATCGGTACAAACCCAGACATTACTGGCCCCACCGAAAAAGGACTTATGCCTGCAACAGGCTCACTCATAGCACCTATTGAAATTGCGACAGGCAAAAAGGCATATTTCGTGGGCAAACCAAACCCATTGATGCTTCGTCACGGACTTCGCAAGCTCGGTTGTCACAGTGAAGAAATCGCATTTATCGGCGACAGAATGGACACCGACATTATCGCGGGTATTGAGTCAAATGTTGACACGGTGCTTGTGCTCAGCGGTGTTACATCAATGGAAAATATTGACTTATTCCCCTACCGTCCCAAATACATTCTTAACGGAGTTGGAGATATTCTTAAAGAAGATTAAAAATTAACGACCTTGTCGGCTGACAGGGTCGTTTTTGTTATGCTCTGGATTCATATTCATAATAGCCGTAAGTACCGCAACGGATATTCTGCCATCTTTCGCGTTCATTTGTACCTTTTGAGCAGATAACAACTAATTCTGAAAGATAAATTTCGGGATTTTCGAGCACGGATATATCGTCAATTTCGCATCCGCCGAAGCCTATACAATAAGGGAATATGCTTGCTATTTTTTCTTTTGTCGGGAAAAGCGGTTCAAGATTTGAAAGTTTGGCATCTTCAATATAAAACATAAACCATTCTTTTAAATCTTTCATAAATGAAATATCTGTTATACCGCCACCGTTCATAATAAACACATCGTGGAGTTCTCTAAACTGTGAAATAAAAGTATAATCCTTTAATGCATCGAAAATATAGCAGCCGACGACCTGTGAATTTTTAAGTATCTCAAGGATTTCGGGGTCTTTAATATCTTCAGGTGACAAATACACCTGCGGAGTCTTCATATTGAATGCATTTGCCATGTGCTCCCACGGGACAGCAAGGGGTCCGTAAGGCTCACCGCTTTGCGTTATGCCAATGCCGAAATAGTCACCTTTAAGTTTTTCGAGAATTTCTTTTTGGGATTGGAGCATATTAAATCATCCTTGTTTTAATTAATTCTTACATATCCGCTCTTTTCTATGAGTTCTTGTCCTTCTTCTGACAAAATCCAATCAATTAGAATGGGTATGTTTTCGTTTTTATTATCAGCACGATAAATGGCATAAAATTGTGCAATAATGGGATAACTGCCGTTTCTTATATTCTCTGCACTTGGATAAATGCCGTTTAACGAAAGCATTTTAACGCTATCGTTACTTACCATATCATTCATATAATAGCGGAACGAAAAGCCGATTGATGCACCCGCAATAGCCAATGGGGATTTTGGGGCAATCTCAACATCTCCCATAAACGAATTCATTGCAGACTGACTACCACTACCCTCTAATCTTGTTACAGGGTTGATAATTCTATTAGCCCCACCTACCTGTGACCAATTAGTATATTCTCCGCTGTAAATACCTCGAACCTGTTTTGTTGTAAGATTATCGACAGGATTGTTTTCATTTACAAAAAACACAAATGCTTCCAGCCCTATGGGAACATAAATAAGTTCTACACCTTTTTCTTCGGCATATTGTTTTTGTTCTGCTGACGGAGAAGCACAGAATAAAATATCGGTTGTGCCGTCAACTATTGCCTGATACCCACGAACAGTATTTTTATATTGCATTTTACTATCTGGAGCAAAGTTTTCACCGTAAAAATTATCGTCAGAAAATTCTCCCCCCTCAAATGTAACAGAGCCTTCCGGATAAACGCAATCAATAATGGATGCATAAACTGGAACAAGTGCCGCCGCACCATCTAATACGGGTAAATTGTCATATAGTTTGAGTGATGAATTGACTTTGACGAGGTTGGAATTTTCATTATGAGGCAAATATCTGCTCACATCAACCATTTTTGCTTGGGAAGTATCGCTAAAGTTATTAGAAAGACGGCTTGTAAGCAACATATAAATACTTAAATTGAATGATGCAAACAAAACAATAACAAGAATTATGGTGATAATCTGTTTTAACAAACCATTTTTTCTCATATCACCACAACTCCTTTGCTATAAAATAAATAATGGAGCAATGTTCATAAGCATTGATGGCATAGATGAGGTGTGCGACAGTCAGAACAAGACAAACAGCCACAACTGCAATTAGAACATTATAGTATATTTTATTTTTCATAGTTTTCACCCTACATATATGCAATTGCATTACCTAACAAAGTCAATATGCTCGTAACAACTACAACTAAAACAATTGAAACAATAAAAGAAGTAATAACCCCTTTTTTCATATTTTTAATATCTTCATCGGTATATGAACCGGGTTTGAGAACTCGGTCAAGTTTTGCATTTCGATATTTTGAAAGTTTGTAAAATGAAACAATAAATGCTATAATCGGGCTTCCGTAAAAAATCAGCATAAAAATTAAAAATTCCATAAATTAACCTCCTGAACACTAATATCTTCATATTCATTTTACAACAACAAATTACAATTCGCAAGTTTTAAAAAAAATTGTCAAAAAAATAAAAAAAGTTTTAAAAAAGGCTTGACTTAATCAAATTCGTATGGTATTATGTTCAAGCGTTGAGACGCTGGTGTAGCTCAGTTGGTAGAGCAGCTGATTTGTAATCAGCAGGTCGGGGGTTCGAGTCCGTCCACCAGCTCCATTTTTTTGTAAATTCAATATGGGTAGGTTCCCGAGTGGCCAAAGGGAGCAGACTGTAAATCTGCCGTCGACGACTTCGGTGGTTCGAATCCACCCCTGCCCACCAAAAATCGACAAGTTTCGGCTTGTCGATTTTTTTATCCATTGCGAAAACAATTGCATATCATCATGCGTAATTCGTAATTGTGTGTCTGCGACGCAATTTTATATCATAACCAATATGGTCGGTTGTAGGGGACGACGACTCGGCGTCCCGCTTGTAGTTTTATTGCACACTTTGAAACGGGCTGCCGTGGTCGTCAGCCCCTACAATGTTTGATAGTCAATTTTAATAAAACATCAATTTGAAAAGAGCACAACAAATGCAAATTTGTTACATTATAAAATTAGGGGTGATTTTATGAAAATTTCTACTGAAATAGAGTCTGTTGCTTTGCATATTGGCGAAGAAAAGGCGGTTGAGCTTGTAGCAAAGGCAGGGTTTGATGCTTGGGATTTTTCGTTATTTCAGATGTGCGAAAAACAAAACGGAATTTTAGTTCCCACCACTCACCCATTGGCACAAAGTAATTATCTTGAATTTGCACGAAAACTCAAACAAATTGGACTTGATAATGGTATTGTGTGCAATCAGGGACACGCACCGTTTCCGTCTTCACCAAAAAGCGAATATTATTTAAAGCGTGCCATTGAATGTGTTGCAGAGGCAGGCGGAGAAATCTGCGTAATTCACCCGATGAATATCGGTACACCCGAAGAAAATGCAGAAATGTATTTCGAACTTTTGCCATTTGCGAAAGAGCATAATGTGAAAATCGCAACTGAAAACATGTGGAACTGGTTGCCAGATGCAGAGCATTCTTCTTTTGCGGCATGTGCCACTCCCGAAAGTTTTAACGCACATCTTGACTCAGTGAATGACGATTATTTCGTGGCTTGTCTTGATATTGGTCACGCCGAAATGAAAGGCAGTGACACCACGGCGGTTGAAATGATTAAAGCACTCGGGTCAAGACTTAAGGCTTTACATATTCACGATAACGACAAGTTACACGACAGTCATCAACTCCCCTTTTCAATGAATATTGATTTTGTGCCCATTGTTAAAGCACTTAAAGAAATCGGGTATGACGGTTATTTCACCCTTGAAGCAAGCAGTTATCTTGAAGATTTTTCAAAAGACAAGGTTTTTGATGGTGTGAAAAATCTCTATAATTCGGCAAAAAGACTTGCAGATATGTATGAGGATATGTGATACAGCCTACCCAAAAATCGATAATATATCAACAACATGAATCCCTCCACCGCGTTCCGCGGTCCCCCTCTCTTTAACAAGGGAGGCTATTTTTTAGTATTATTTCTTGGAATTATTGGATAAAGATTGACAATTATTAAACTATTGTTGACTTTTGATTTATAAAATAGTATAATCTCATCGTATTCCGAACAAGTGGTGGAGTCTGTCATAGAAACAAGTGAAGCTTGTATTCTATCTTTTTCGGAGAATACATAAATTTGTTGTGTTTTTGACGGACCCCTTATTTTTGGAGTCCGTTTTTTATTTATATTCTTGAAAGAAAAAGGAGTATTAAAATGTTAGTTCCAATTCTTTTATTAGCTGTGGGCTTTGTTTTGCTCATCAAGGGTGGCGACTGGTTTGTTGACGGTGCTACAGGTATTGCACGCCGTTTTCATTTACCTGAAATCCTTATCGGTGCAACAGTTGTTTCAATCGGTACAACTCTTCCCGAAGTTATGGTTTCAGCCGGTGCGGCTGTTCAAGGCAGTGGTTCAATCGCATACGGTAATGCACTTGGCTCAATCATCTGTAACACATCATTGATTGCGGCACTTACAATTGCCATTAAGCCAGGTGTTGCAGCAAGAAAGAGCTTGACAATGCCAGTTGCATTTTTCTTTGGTGCAGCAACAATTTACTGCTTAAGTGCTTATGTATTCGGCACATTCTCACGCACAACAGGTTTAGTTTTACTTGCTGTTTTTGCTGTTTATATGGTATCTACCGTAATGAGCATGAAGAAAACTGCCGTAGGCATTGAGACAGTTCAGCTTGAAGAACAGGTTGGCCCGCTCACAAGTGAAGCAGAGCTTGAGGCTCGCAGTGGTGAGGACCACACAGTTGAATCAAAGGAAGCAGGCACAAAGGACAGCCTTCTTAAAGATATTCTTTTATTGGTTGTCGGTGCTGTTCTTATTGCTATTGGTGCAGATTTACTTGTAGACAATGCTATTATCATTGCTGAAACATTGGGCGTTTCTGAAAAAGTTATCGGTCTTACAATTGTTGCTCTTGGTACTTCACTTCCTGAGCTTGTAACCGCAATTACATCTCTTATCAAGGGTCACGGCTCACTTTCACTCGGTAACATTATAGGTGCTAACATTTTCAACCTTGTACTTGTAAGCGGTGTTGCTGTTACAATTAACCCCTTTGATGTTCCTGTTTCAGGATTAATCAACGGAATTAATTCTTCATTAGTACTTGATATTCCCGTAATGCTTGCAGTTATGCTTGTTCTTACTGTTCCCACACTTATTAAACAGAAACTTTCACGTTGGCAGGGTGTTTTACTTCTTGGTATTTACGCGGCATTCTGTGTATTACAGTTTACTATTTAATTGATATAAAAACGGGTAAAAGGGGTATTTTAAAAATACTCCTTTTATTTTTGGGATTCTATAAAAATGAATCCCTCCACCCCCTTTTTAACAAAGGTGTCAATAGAAGTATGGAGGTAATCTTTATGTTAGAAAAGTTAAAGCCTGCGAGGGTTTTTAAATATTTTGAAGAAATTTGCAGTATTCCCCACGGCTCAGGTGATATGGAAAGAATTGCCGATTACTGCGTTGATTTCGCAAAAGCACATTCATTAAAATCTGTTAGAGATGAAGCGAACAATGTTGTAATTTATAAAAACGCGACTGCGGGATATGAAAATGCAGAGCCTATAATTTTACAGGGACATCTTGATATGGTTTGTCAGCAGACCGAGGACAGAAATATTGATTTTTCTGTCGAAGGGCTCGACATTTTTGTTGACGGTGATTTTGTGAAGGCTCGTGGTTCAACACTCGGTGCTGACAACGGAATTGCGGTTGCGATGATTCTTGCTATTCTTGAAGGTGATGAATACTCTCACCCACCCATTGAAGCGGTTTTCACCACCGATGAGGAAATTGGTATGGTGGGAGCTAAAAAGCTTGATATGAGCCTTTTAAAAGGCAGAAAAATGATTAATATTGACTCTGAAGAAGAAAACGCAGTAACAGTTTCTTGTGCGGGCGGAAGCGATTTCAAAGTAAGTTTGCCCATTAACAGAGTGCAGAAAAACGGCACGGAAATAACGATTATTCTTAAAGGTCTTTTGGGCGGTCATTCGGGAATTGAGATTGACAAAAATCGAGTAAACGCCAATATTCTTGGCGGTAAATTTTTAAATTCTTTGGCGAAAAATTGCGACTTTGACATTATATCAATTGACGGCGGTGACAAGGGAAATGCTATTCCCAATCTTTGCAGAATAAGACTTTGTGTTGATAATGTTGAAAGTTTTAAAGCCTATGCAGAAAAGGAATTTGAAATAATAAAAAACGAGATTTCAGAGCGTGAAAAGAATTTTGCACCGATTATCAGCGTGGGTGAAAGCAAAAAATTTGATATATTTGACAGCAAAACAAAAAACACTATTATCCACACTTTAAATTATGTACCCAATGGTGTTATCGAAATGAGCAAGAGCATTGATGGTCTTGTTGAAACCTCGTTAAATCTCGGCATTCTCGCCACAGAAGATGAGAAGGTTACGATACTTTTCACCTTGAGAAGCAACAAAAAATCGGCACATATTGCACTTGAAAACAAAATTAAAGAATTCTTTGCACTAATTCCCTGCACTATTGATGTATGGGGTCATTATCCCCCTTGGGAATTCGTGGAAAACTCGCCATTACAGAGGCTTTATATTGACACTTATAAAGATATTATTGGTGTTGAGCCCGCAGTTGTGGCAATTCACGCGGGGCTTGAATGCGGTACTTTTGCAGACGCACTTTCAGGGCTTGACTGTATTTCAATAGGACCGGACCTTTTTGATGTACACACAGTCAATGAGAAAATGAGTGTTTCTTCAGTTGAACGGATTTTCAACGTACTCACCTCTTTGTTGGCAAAATTTGTGTAATGAATTAAAAATATATTCGTGGTAAAATTTCAAATGATAAAAAGGTAAAGAAACGGAGTTGCCACGAATGAATAAAGATTTTAAACCTTATATTCCATCTTCAAAAATAACGCCCGAATTAACAGTTACCTCTGTTATTATGGGCGTTATTCTTGCAGTTGTTTTCGGTGCGGCAAATGCTTATTTAGGGCTTCGTGTTGGTATGACGGTTTCGGCGTCAATTCCTGCGGCAGTTATTTCAATGGGCGTTATCCGCATTATTTTACGCCGAAATTCCATTCTTGAAAGCAATATTGTACAGACAACAGGTTCTGCGGGCGAATCGCTTGCAGCAGGTGCTATTTTCACCCTGCCTGCCCTATTTTTATGGGCAGCGGAGGGCAAAATGGACAAACCCGATATGCTTGAAATTACGCTCATTGCACTTCTTGGCGGACTTTTGGGTGTGTTCTTTATGGTGCCATTACGAAACGCTTTGATTGTTAAAGAACACGGTGTGTTGCCCTATCCCGAGGGCACGGCTTGTGCCGAGGTTTTATTGGCGGGTGAAAAAGGCGGTGCCAATGCGGGCACGGTTTTTGCAGGTATGGGCTTTGCAGGACTCTTTAAATTCATTATTGATGGGTTAAAACTTGTTTCGGGTGAAGTTTCACTTAAATTCAAGGGATATGCGGGCGAAATCGGCACACAGATTTACCCTGCGGTTTTAAGCGTTGGTTTTATTTGCGGTCCGAAAATTGCATCATATATGTTCGCGGGCGGAGTTCTCAGTTGGATGGTGCTTATTCCTATTATTGTACTTTTTGGCTCCGGAATTGTGCTTTATCCGGGAACATCATCAATCGGTGAAATATTCGCAGAAAACGGTGCGGGCGGTATTTGGAGTACATACATCAGATACATTGGTGCAGGTGCTCTGGCAGCGGGCGGAATAATAAGCCTTATCAAGTCACTGCCCCTTATTGTAAAGACATTTACGGGTGCTGTAAAGAATATGAGGGGTATTGGCGAAAAATCCGACGATAGAACATCAAGGGAAATAAATATCAAGGTAGTTTTGGTTTCAATTCTTGTGCTGACAATTCTTATATGGCTTGTTCCTGCAATTCCCGTTTCCCTTATCGGTGCATTTATTATTGTTATTTTCGGATTCTTTTTTGCGACGGTATCTTCACGAATGGTAGGACTTGTGGGTAGCAGTAACAATCCTGTTTCGGGAATGGCGATTGCGACACTTCTTATCGGTACACTTATTCTTAAAATAACCGGTGCTGACGGTGTTGGCGGTATGGCAAGTGCCATTGCAATAGGCTCGATTATCTGCATTGTTTCGGCTATTGCGGGCGATACTTCACAAGATTTGAAGACGGGTTACATTCTCGGTGCTACACCCAAAAAGCAACAAATTGGCGAGCTTATAGGCATTACTGCGGCGGCACTTGCAATCGGCGGAACACTTTATATTCTTGACTCTGCTTGGGGTTTTGGTTCTGACGAATTAGGTGCACCGCAGGCGACACTTATGAAGTTAATTGTTGAGGGTGTTATGGGCGGAAATCTGCCCTGGGGACTTGTAGGCATTGGTGTTTGCATTGCGGTTGTGGTTGAACTGATTGGTATTCCTGTACTCCCCTTTGCAATTGGTGTTTATCTGCCCGTACAATTAAACGCTTGCATTATGGTGGGCGGTGTTATTCGTCTTATTGCAGAAAAGTTCAGAAAGAATGAGGAAGAAAAGAAAGAAATTGTGGGTGACGGAATTCTTTTCTGCTCGGGTATGATTGCGGGTGAAGGTCTTGTTGGTATTCTGCTTGCAATTCTCGCCATATTCGGTGTGGATAAATTTATTGACCTTGGTGCAAAATTTGGGCTTTCAAATACAGTTATGAGCATAGGCGGAATTGTGCTTTTTGTGTTCATTATTCTCACAGTTCTTAAATTTACGGTGTGGAAAAAGCGTGAGAAGAATGAAGAATAAAAATGTAGTTCCCGAAAATTATCTTGATAAAATACCACAACATAAAGACGGGCTTAACTGGTCGGTTGATGAAAACGGCAGAGTTATTTTAGAGGTTGAAAACAAAGGTATTGCCAATAAAATTATGCAGGTTCTTTTAAAAAAGCCGAAAGTGAGTTTTATACATCTTGACGAGATGGGCTCTTTTATATGGCAAAAAATCGACGGCAAAAAGAATGTTTTTCACATTGGCAAAGAGGTTAAAGAGTATTTTGGTGACAAGGCAGAGCCATTGTATGAAAGACTTGCACAGTATTTTGGGATTTTAGAGAGTTATGGGTTTGTGGAGTTTAGATAATACGCTTTAGCGTATTTCATAGCGTCAGCTATTTCATATCCCGCAAGGGATATTTCATAAATTGTGCAAACTATTTATTTCATTATAATGAAATATTGCTTCACAATATGAAATAATCCGTTGGATTGTGAAATATTTGTCTTCGCCAAATATGAAATAAACTCCTTGCGGAGTTTATTAGTCCCCCTCGGTTGAGGGGGATTTTTTGTGGGGCGTCGGGGACGCCGCCCCCTACGAATACTGCTTTTTGTTTCGTTGACAAAATGTGGGTAATATGATAAAATTTTTAGTTGATAATAATACTATAATTTTTGATTTTTTGAAATACAGATTAAGGTGATTTAATGGAATTCGTTGTACTTGACAAAAACGAATATCGTGAGTTTTTAAAGGGGCAGGAGCAGGCCTCATTTATGCAGACTGTTGAGCTTTCTGAGCTTAAAGAGGAATTCGGCAGTAAGGTGCATTTTGTGGGTATTAAAGACGGTGACAAAATTGTTGCGGGCTCTATGATTTTAGAGGACAAGACAATTCTTAATCAGTCACAATTCTATGCTCCCCGCGGTCTTATTGTTGATTATCATAACAAAGAATTACTCGCATTTTTCACCGAAGAAGTAAAAAAATACATTAAAAAATGTGGCGGATTTATGCTCACCATTGACCCTAATGTGATTTACAGAATTCGCACTCCCGAGGGTGAAATTATACCCGAAAACAAGGCTGATGACGAGGCAATTGACAATCTTTTAAGCCTAGGATACAAACATTACGGATTTAACATTTATCTTGACACCCTGCAGGCTCGTTGGTGCTGTCGTTTCACTCTTGATGAAGATTATGAGACCAAGAAGTCAAAATTTTCAAAGCAGACAAGAAAAAACATAAACTCTTGCATTAAAAAGGGTCTTATGGTGCGTGAGGGCACAATTGAAGACCTTGATGTTATGGCAGAGATTTTTGAAGCCACCTCAAAGCGTCGAAATTTCTTCTATCGCAGTCTTTCATATTACCAGAAGATGTACAAGCACATGAAAGACTTAATGACAATTTATATTGCTTACCTTGACCCCGATATTTATTATGAGCACACTTTGGGATTGCTTAACAATGCTAAATCAAATTATGAGAGTATTCTCAAAAAGATTGAAAAATTAACCGCCGGCGAACGTCTTCTTAATCAAAAGGATGAGGCTTTAAGACAGATTGAAAAATACGAAAAAGAGTTGGAAAAAGCCACAAAATTCAAAGAAGAAAATCCAAACGGCAAGGACATTGGTTGTTTGCTATCGCTTCGCAGCGGTAACGAATACCTTACTCTTTCAAGCGGTGTGCTTATGGAATACCGCAATTTCACACCAAAATACTTAATGTATCAGCACCACATTGAAGAAGCATACAAAGAGGGCTTTAAATACTGTAATTTCTATGGAATTACAGGTGATTTTAACCCCGACAACGAATATTTTGGTATTTATGAATTCAAACGCGGTTTCAAACCCGATGTTACTGAATACATTGGTCAGTTTGAATTAAAATGCGGTGCATTCTATGACATTTACAAGCTTTTAAAGAACATTAAAGGACGCTTAATAAAATGAAATTTGTTGAATTAGAAAAACAGGAATTCATTGAATTTTCTTCGCATCATCCCCAAGGGTTATTCTTTCAGTCCCCTTATTGGATTGAGATTAAAGAGCAGAATGGTTGGCAAGGCAAAATTGTGGGCATAAAAAAAGACGGTGAAATTATCGCTGCCACAATTTTGCTTATTAAAAATGTAATTGCAAACATTCGTTTTGCTTATGCTCCACGCGGATTTTTGCTTGATTACTCCGATTTCGAGTTGCTTGAATTCTTCACAAGTGAGATTAAGGGTTATCTTAAAAATATGGGCATTGCGTTTCTTAAAATCAATCCATACATTGATTATCAACTCCGCGATGTAAATGGTGAAATAATTGACGGCACACAGAATGATGCTTTAATGGATAAACTTAAATCTTTAGGCTATATTCACTACGGTTTTTATGTGGATATGGACGAGAAAAAGGATTTAGAGCCCCGTTGGGTTTCGGTACTTGATATTCGCGATAAAACTATTGACGATTTGTTCAAGAATTTCCGTAGCGGTACAAAATGGGGCATCAATAACAGTAAAAAGAATTTTATTACTATGGTCGAGGCTGACGAGAGCAATCTGTTTGAGTTTAAAAACTTGATGGAGCACACCTCGGAGCGTCGCGGTTTTGTTGACCGTCCCCTTTCTTATTACACCGAGATGTTTAAAATTCTAAAAAGAGAAAATGCGGTTAAGGTGCTTTTTGCAGAAATTAATTTCAAAGACCTTTATGAATTCACAAATGCGAGATTTGAGAAAAATGCAAAGCGTCTTGAAGTAATCAAGGATAACCCTAAAAAGCAAAAAGAATATAATGAAATTTCATCAGAGCAAAAAAGCCTTGAGCCAAGGCTTGAAACAATCAAGAAAAACATTGAAGAATTCGGTGAGAAAAAGATTATTGCGGGCGGTTGGTATATGCTTTACGGCCGTGAAATCGTTTATCTTTTCGGTGCAAGCTACAAACCATTTATGAGATATAATTCACAGTATTTATTGCAGTATGAAATGCTGAAATACGCTATTGATGAAGGCTATGACAAGTTCAATTTCTATGGTATTGACGGTAATTTCAATGAGAATTCGGTAAATTACGGTTTATTTGATTTCAAGCGTGGTTTTAACGCGGATGTGCACGAATTACTTGGCGAATTTGATTTGATTGTGAACAAATCTCTTTACAAGCAATACAACCTTTTATTTAAGGGATACAAGGTACTCAAAGCAATTCAAAAGAAACTTATTAAATAAGGTTTGATAATATGTACAAGTTTAAAGCGGATATTTCCGTCAATGAATTTACGGCATTTGTCGAGAAATCATCATTTGCCACAATTCAGCAGACAAAAGAATGGTCAAAACTTAAAAACAACTGGAAAAACAGTTTTTGCGGAATATACAAGGATGACGAATTGGTCGGTGTTGCACTGATTTTAATGCGTACTCTTATGCCCGGATTTACTTATGCTTACTGCCCACGCGGTCCAATTATGGATTTCTGCGATATTGAGGCGGTAAAGACGTTCACCGAGGGTGCGAGGGCATATTGCAAGTCACAGGGCGTTTATCTCTTAAAGGTTGACCCCACTATTGTTGTGGGCAAGACCTTACCCGATATGCCAGAGGAAAAATATCTTGACTGTTTTGACCTCGAAAAAGGCAAGGTTGAGTTTGATAATATGGTGGCTTGCGGTTTCCGTCACAAAGGATTTGGCAAGAGTCTTGACTCAGCAACTCAACCCCGATATAACGCGTTAATTCCGTTAAAAGACAGCGAGGGTAACCCTCTCACCGCACCCCAGTTCAAAAAGAATTACAAGCAGAAGCTTCGTAAATATTTAGGCAATTTCCAAGTAGCTCGCGGTCTTTACTATGAGGGTGCAGAGCACACAGACGAAAATATTGCACTTTTCAAAAAGATTTTAAGCAACACCGAGGCAAGACAGCAAATAAATCTTCGCAACGAAGAATATTTTAATTTACTTGCATCTGCATTCGGTGAAAAAGCATATTTTGCTTTTGAAAAATGTGATGTTAATACTTATATTCAAAACCTTGAGAAACGATATGAAAAAGAGCCCGAAAACCGCGAAAAGCTCACCGAACAAATTGAAGATGCTAAACGCGTTTTAGCAGAGCGTGGCGAAACCGTTCCCCTTGCGGCTTTACTTACGGTGTATCCGCCCAACAACGAGGGTGTTAAAATTGCCGAGTATTTATATGCGGGGTCTGATTTGACGGTTTTCTCGTCATTCTGTGCCACACTTTGCGGGCTTAGTACACAATGCACCTATTGTGCCGAAAAGGGCTGTGATTATCTTGATTTAGGTGGTGTGCCCGGTACATTTGATGACGGTCTTTATGATTTTAAGAGTCCGTTCAACCCGATTATTGTTGAATATGCGGGTGAATTCGATTTGAGCATAAACAATACAAAATATGCAATTATGGAAAAAGGGTTGCCGATACTTAAAAAGGGATATTCAAAAGTAAGAAAAATTTTGAAGAGATAAAAATAACTCCTCATTCGTAATTTGAATGGGGAGTTATTATTTATGGATTGAATCCCTCCACCGCTGACGCGGTCCCCCTCCCTTTGACAAGGGAGGCTTTTTTCTTTCTCAATAAAATTATTACTACTATTGCAATTATAAAGAAAACTAAAAGTATTATTCCAAGGATTAAGGCTTTTTGAGCATAGGGCGAGTAACAATCCATTAAAGGTTTTATGAATTGGTATGACACTAAATCCTGTTTGCCTGTATGGAATTCCTCAAATATATTTTGAAGCAGAGTGATTGCACCGCTATAAGATAACAATACTACGCTGAAATAAGCAAATGTGTTATAAATCCTTCTGATATTCACCACAAGTAATGCAACGGCAAGGTAAATCGAGATGTTTTTAAGTTTTATTGCGGTTTCCTCTGACAACAAAACTATTATTTTATCGGTGCTTATGCCTGTTATATCCTCAATGAATTCAAACACAAAAAGTTTGATTTTTATACTCATTTCTTCTGCGAAGCTATTTGCATTTTCGGGGTTTAAGTCGGGATTTTCTTGTAAAGACACACCATTTTCAATGCGAAGTTTGGCTTCATTAACATCACTGTAAAGAAAATAGTCAATTATTGAATGAATTTCGGTTTTAATTATTTTTTCTATTGTATATGAATTAAGGAACTTATCCACCGCATATTCAACAATAGATGAGCTTACATCACCGAAGAAATTATCAAGAATATTGTTAAAATTTGAAAATGAAAAGTCCCCCAATGAAAATGATGGTGATTTTGTATTTTCTTCGATATATTCTTCGGCATATTTTTCAGCAAAATCATTGGCATATTCGCCGAGAGTTATTTTTTCGCCTTTCTGTGTGAAAGTAAGCGAGGGTAAATGAGTATTATCTATCTGCGAATTAAATTCGTCAGATGTTAAATATGCTCTGCCCACACCTATAAGCGTTGCACCAAGCAAGGAAAAGAGCAAGGCTATGCTTAATATTACTGATAATACCGCTGAAATTATATGAAGAACCAAAGAGAGTGTTTTATTCATAGCAACACCTAAAACTATGCCCCGCACCGTATTGGTACAGGGCAATTTTTTTTAATAAATTATTCTGCTTTTTCTTCCTTTTTCTTATGGAAAAGAATTTTGTCAACAGGGAAATAGAGGAAGAACTGAACTGCTGAACAAATCATTGTTGCGATATTCTTAGCCAATACCTCGTCACACCAGTCAAAGTTAACGAAAACGCCTTTAAGTGTTGGGTTAAGCCATGCTGAGAAGAAGATAAGAGCGATTGTGAAAACAATGTAAATTGGAAGTGCAACTGCAACATTTGCACCTGAATTGAATGTCTTTTCTTTATTTACAAAGAAAGCGACAATCTGTGCAACAATGTTTGCAATATTAAACGCAATAAAGTAACCTGTACCACTAAATAACAATGCTCCTGTTTCAGCATCATATTCAACGGGATAGTGGAAAACAAACCAATTAAGTTCTTGTGCTGATAACTCAAAAACAGCAGGAATTGCCTTTAAAATATTAAG
>JAZQMC010000026.1:0-42578 GCA_045543095.1 Candidatus Fimenecus sp.
TTAGAGATGAGCTTGTAAGAGCAGTCAATGCTCTTGCCGATAATATCAGAAACGGAGAAAAGATCACTGAAGAGATGATCTCAAATCACCTTTACACAAAAGATATTCCCGACCCTGACCTTATTATCAGACCAAGTGGGGAGTATAGATTATCAAATTTCTTAACATGGCAGTCAGCGTATTCGGAATTTTGGTTTTCAGATGTACTTTGGCCGGATTTTACAGAAGAAAATCTTATTGAAGCATTGAGAGAGTTTGAAAAGCGTAACAGACGCTTCGGTGGGGTATAATAACTTAAAAAGGGATTATTTTATATGAAACAAAGAATTATTTTCGGACTTTTATGTGCGGGTGCTGGTATTCTTGCTCTTTGCATTCGCAATACACCACTTTTTCTTGTAATTGGTGCAATAGTTTGCGTAATGGTTACAGTTGAAATCAACAAAGCAATTAAACTAAAGAATAAACCTATGTTTGCATTAGGCCTTATTGTTGCAGCTCTTGTTCCAGTTTATTATGAATATGGTTATTTGCTAGATGGTCTTACATTGAACTTTAGTCCGGTATATCTTATTTGTATTTACATTCTTGCATTGTTTATTTTAATGCTTATAGGTTATGAAAACACAAAGTTTTCAGATGTGGGAATGGTGCTTTTAGGCTCATTAGGATTACCTCTTGCAGTCACAGTTCTTTTGTATTTGAGAGATATTGATAAAATTTTCCCTGAACAGAACTATACAACTGAACACGGCTTGTTCCTTATATTATTCGCCATGTTCTGTGCTTGGATAAGCGACGCATCTGCATACTTTGGTGGAAGATTTTTCGGCAAACACAAATTGGCACCAAAAATCAGCCCTAAAAAGACTATTGAGGGTGTAATAAGTGGTGCACTTGGTTGTGTTCTTGCAAATGTAATTCTTTATGCAGTGTTTGATAATCTTGTTTTCGCTGAGCCACACAACAATTACCTTGAAATAGTTTTAATGTCAATTCCGTTGTCACTTATCGGCGTTTGTGGGGACCTTACATTCTCTGCACTTAAGCGTAATTATGAAATCAAAGACTTCAGCAATCTTGTTCCGGGTCATGGTGGCGTTATGGACAGATTTGATAGTGAAGTATTTGTACTTGTGGCACTTTATGCGATTATCAATATTTTCGGGGTAGTGATTTGATGATTACTAAAAATTTAAGTATATTAGGCTCAACCGGTTCAATCGGTACTCAAAGCCTTGAAACAGCAAGAAAGTGCGGTTACTCTGTTTCCGCGCTTTCGGCATATTCTAATGTGGATTTAATTGAGGAGCAAATTCGCGAATTTAAGCCTAAAATTGCCGCATTGGTTGATGAAAATGCCGCAAAGGAGCTCAAAATCCGTGTGGCAGATACCGATACAAAGGTTCTTGCTGGGCTTGAGGGTGTTTGCGAATGTGCGGCGTGTGATACTGCTGATACGGTGATTAACTCAGTTGTCGGTATGGCGGGTCTTCGCCCTACACTCACAGCCATTGAATGTGGCAAAAAGATTGCTCTCGCAAACAAAGAAACTCTTGTTGCGGGCGGTCAGCTTGTAATGGGCAGAGCAAAAGAAAAGGGAATCAGCATTTTGCCCGTTGACTCTGAACATTCTGCGATTTTTCAGTGCTTGCAGGGGCAGCCCCAAAACAGAGCACTCAAAAGAATTATTTTAACCGCAAGTGGCGGGCCATTCTTTGGAAAAACCCGTGAAGAATTAGAAAAAGTAACGGTGGCAGATGCACTCAAGCATCCAAACTGGAGTATGGGACAAAAAATAACCATTGACTCTGCTACAATGATGAATAAGGGTCTTGAACTCATTGAAGCAGTATGGCTTTTCGATATTCATCCGTCAAAAATTGAAATTGTTGTTCACCGTGAGAGCATAATTCACTCTGCGGTTGAGTATACAGATAATGCGGTAATTGCTCAACTTGGGCTTCCCGATATGAAAATTCCCATTCAGTATGCACTTACTTATCCCGACAGAATTGAATCTCTTACAGGTGAGTTGGATTTAACAAAACTGGGCACACTTACATTCTATAAGCCCGATTACGAAACCTTTACCTGTATGAATATTTGCCGTGAGGCAATTACCCGTGGCGGACTTTATCCCGCATTCGCAAACTCCGCAAATGAGCAGGCGAATTTAATGTTCCGCAAGGGCGAAATAGGATTTTTACAGATTGGTGAACTTGTTGAGCGTGTTATGAATGAGGCACCAAAGGTGGAAGAATATACCGCCGACGATGTTGACGAAGCAGATAAGCTTGCTCGTCAGCTTGTAGTTAAGTATGCAAGCAAGTAATTTTTAGAAAGCAGTGATTTTTTGGAAATCTGGTCTAAAGTTTGGCCATTTCTTGTTGCCATTCTCTTTTTCGGACTTTTAATTTCAATACATGAATTAGGTCATTTTACATTTGCAAAACTTTTCAAGGTAAAGGTGAATGAATTTGCACTTGGCATGGGCCCCGCTATCTTTAAAAAGAAAAAGGGGGACACAACCTATGCACTTCGCTTACTTCCCATCGGCGGATATGTAAGTATGGAGGGCGAGGATGAAGAAAGTACCGACGAAAATGCTTTTAACAGAAAAAAAGTATGGCAGAAATTCATAATTGTTGCCGCGGGTGCAGTTATGAACTTAATATTGGGTATTGTTATTGTGGCGACAGTGCTTTCAATGGAAGATTTAATCGGCACAAATCAGATTTTAAGTTTTGAAGAAAATGCAATAAGTCAGCAAACAGGACTTCAAGAGGGCGACGAATTCATTGAAATCGACGGACACAAAGTCTTTTCTGATATGGATATTTCGTTTCTTATGACTCGTAGCGACGATGGTGTTTTTGATATGACAGTTCGCCGTGACGGTGAAAAGGTTGAACTTAACGGTGTTACTTTCGAAACAAAAAAAGACGGCAAATACACACTGATTACCTATGATTTTGTAATTTTAGGTGAAGAACCCACATTTTTTAATGTGCTTGAAAATTCTTTCAGACGTACTGCATCAATTGCTCGACTTGTGTGGTTAAGTCTTTTTGATTTGGTAACAGGGCAGTATGGGCTCACCGATTTATCAGGTCCCGTGGGTACGGTGAATATTATTGCAGATGCTGCGGCAAGTGCGGTTGATAGTAAGGATGGCTTGATTAGTGCCTTGACACTTATGGCATTTGTTTCAATCAATATCGGTGTATTTAATGTGTTGCCACTTCCCGCACTCGACGGTGGCAGACTCTTCTTTTTAGCGATTGAGGGTATCCGCAGAAAACCCATAAAGCCAAAATATGAGGGCTTTATTCACGGTGCGGGACTTGTGCTTTTACTTTTGTTGATGTTGGTAGTAACATTTAATGATATAGTAACTTTAATTAAAAATTAGGGTGATTTAAATGATAGAACGCAGAAAAAGTCGTGTAGTTACGGCAGGTAATGTTAAAATAGGCGGTAATAACCCCATTTCCGTTCAGTCAATGCTCAATGTTGTGGCAGAAGATGTAGAAGGAAATGTCAAACAAGCGGTAGCACTCGAACAGGCAGGTTGTCAGATTATCCGTCTTACCGTGCCAAATAAAGAAGCCGTTAAAACTCTTTATGCGGTTAAAGAGGCGGTTACAATCCCCGTTGTTGCAGATATTCATTTCGATTACCGTTGTGCACTTGAAAGTGTTGCGGCGGGTGTTGATAAAATCAGAATTAACCCGGGTAATATCGGTGATGACGAAAAGGTGCGTGCGGTGGCAGAGGCTTGCCGTTTACATAACGTGCCAATTCGTATCGGCGTAAATTCGGGCTCACTTGAAAAAGAATTACTCGCAAAATACGGCTCACCAACACCCGAGGCTATGGCTGAAAGTGCAATGTATCATATTAAACTCCTCGAGAAATTTGATTTTAACGATATTGTTGTTTCAATCAAGTCATCAGACGTGCAGAAAATGGTTAAGGCATACAGATTAGTTGCCGAAATGTGTGATTACCCCTTGCACCTTGGTGTTACCGAAGCGGGCACTCACAATATGGCGCTTGTGAAATCAAGTATTGGTATCGGGTCACTCCTTTTAGACGGCATTGGTGATACAATCCGCGTTTCAATGACCGCCGACCCCGTAACCGAGGTTAAGGCAGGCTATGATATTCTCAAAGCAGCGGGCATTAAAACCGACTGCGCACAAATAGTTTCTTGTCCAACCTGTGGCAGAACAAAAATTGACTTAATCGGACTTGCAGATAAAATCGAAAAAGAGCTTGCAAATTACAGTAAACCCATTAAGGTTGCAGTTATGGGCTGTGTTGTCAACGGCCCCGGTGAAGCTAAAGAGGCTGACATCGGCGTTGCGGGCGGTGACGGTTGTGGTGTAATCTTCAAGCACGGCGAGGTGCTTAAAAAGGTTGCAGAAAACGAAATAGTAAGCGAACTTTTAAAAGAAATCGAAAAAATGTAACGGTGTGAAATATATGGCGATAGTAAAATCACTTTTCGGTGAGTATTTCGCGTGGGAGAAAAATCTCGATATTGCTTATGCGGATATTGTGGGATTTTCAGTCTGCCACGAAAAATGCTCGGCAAGGCTTACCATAAAGCCTTACAGAATAATTGAACAAAATCGCATTGAGGCTCTTGAAAGTGAACTTTCAAGGGCTGTAAATGTCAATATAACAATTGCTTGCGACGAAACAAGAACAGGATTTACAACAGAGTATATGCCAATGCTTGTAAACATCTTAAAGAGCAAAAATGTTGTCGCAAACGGTTATTTTAACGATGCAGATTATAAGCTTCACGGCAAAGAATTGCTTGTAAGTCTTAAAAAAGGCGGTAAGGACATTCTTGAGGGTGCAAATTGTCACACAGAGCTCGGGAAGATTATCCGTGCAGTTTTCGGCATTGATATTACGGTAACTTTAGTTCAGGGTGAGTTCAATACCGAGTCTGCAATTGACGAAATGCAGAAAAAGGTTGACGAAGAAATCCGTCGTGAGAAGAATATTCCTGCTCCAACCGACCCTGACGAGCCTAAACCCCACGTCATCAAAGAGGGTTTTCCGATTTATCTTGAAACGCAGAAGGCAATTTATGGCAATATTATCAGACACTCAAATCTTCAGCACCTTAAAGATGTCAATATCGAAAGCGGTGCGGTTGCAGTCTGGGGTGAGGTTTTCGGTACAGAGGTTAAAACCACCCGCGACGGTAAAAATAATATTATCAATTTCAATATTACTGATAAAACTTATTCCTATACAGTTAAGATTTTTGAGCGTTGCGAGAATGCAAAGAGCTTTTTAGGTGTGCTCGCCGACGGCATAACCGTTATGGTCTACGGTCGTGTAAGCTATGATAAATTTGCTGGCGAAAATGTTATTTCTGCAACTGCAGTCAATACTGTAACTCCAATCAAGAAGAAAGATAATGCAGAGCAAAAACGAGTTGAACTGCATCTTCATACAAATATGTCCGATATGGACGGTATGACTGGTGCTGATAAACTTGTTAAAAGAGCAATCGAATGGGGTCATCCCGCCATTGCAATTACCGACCACGGTAATGCACAAGGCTATCCCGATGCCGTAAAGGGTAAGGGTAAAAGCGACATCAAGCTTATTTACGGTGTTGAGGGTTATTTGATTGATGACATTGCAAACCCCGAAACTCCTTGGGAAAAATTGCCCCGCTATCATATAATTTTGCTTGTGCAGAATAAAGCGGGACTTAAAAATCTTTATAAGCTTATTTCCCTTTCTCACACTACATATTTCCACACAAGACCCTGTATTCCTCGCTCAAAACTTAACGAGCACCGCGAGGGTATAATTTTAGGCTCTGCTTGTGAGGCGGGCGAGCTTATCAAGGCTATTCTTTTTGAAAAGAGTGACGAGAAATTACTCGAAATCGCAAGTTATTACGATTATCTTGAAATTCAGCCCGACGGCAACAATAAATTTATGATTGCCTCACACTCTGACCCGAACGCAAAAAATCCCGACAGAAATAAAGAGTATAACAAAATTAAGAACATTGAAGATGTGCGTGACATCAACCGCAAGATTATCCATTTGGGTGATAAATTGGGTAAGATGGTATGTGCTACAGGTGACGTTCACTTTATGGACCCTGAGGACGCCGCTTTCCGTGCTATTCTTATGGCGGGCAAGGGCTTTGACGATGCTGATGACCAAGCACCGCTTTACTTCAAAACTACCGAAGAAATGCTTGAGGAATTCGCATACTTGGGCGAAGATACTGCTTATGAGGTAGTTGTTACAAATACAAATAAAATTGCAGATATGATTGAGCAGGTGACACCAATTCCACCCGGCACTTTCAACCCAACAATCCCCGGTGCTGAACAAGAGCTTCGCGACATTTGTTGGGCAAAGGCTAAAGAGTGGTATGGTGACCCCGTTCCCGAATATGTTGCAGAGCGTCTTGAAATGGAGCTTGAATCCATCATCAAGCACGGTTTCGCGGTTCTTTATATTATCGCACAAAAGCTTGTTTGGGATTCAGAGGCTCACGGCTATCACGTTGGCTCGCGAGGTTCAGTTGGCTCATCATTCGTTGCAACAATGGCGGGTATTTCAGAGGTTAACCCTCTTGCTGCTCATTACCGTTGTGCAAAGTGTAAGCATAGTGAATTCTTCTTACATGGTGAATACGGCTCGGGCTTTGATATGCCACCGAAGAATTGTCCTCATTGTGATATTCCAATGATTCGTGACGGTCACGAAATTCCTTTCCAAACATTCCTCGGCTTCCACGGTGACAAAGCCCCCGATATCGACCTTAACTTCTCGGGCGATTATCAAGGTAAGGCTCATCGCTATACAGAAGAACTTTTCGGTCGTGACCATGTGTTCAAGGCGGGTACAATAGCAACAGTTGCCGATAAAACCGCCTACGGTTATGTTAAAAAATACCTTGAAGAACGCGGGAAAGTAGTTTCGCGTGCCGAAGAAGACCGTCTTACACGCGGTTGCACAGGTATTAAGCGTACAACGGGTCAGCACCCCGGCGGAATGGTTGTTGTTCCCAATGAATTTGATGTTTATGATTTCACAGCGGTGCAATATCCCGCAAATGATACTTCATCGGATATGGAAACTACTCACTTCGACTTTCATTTCCTCCACGATACAATTTTGAAGCTTGATATTCTCGGCCATGATGTGCCCACACTCTATAAGCACCTTGAAGATATGACGGGAATCAATGTTATGGATGTTGACGTGTGCGACCCGAAAATCGTAAGTCTTTGCACAAGTCCCGAGGCATTGGGGCTTACTCCCGAAGATATCGGCGTTGAAACGGGCACGCTTTCAATCCCCGAAATGGGTACGGATTTTGTTCGCGGAATGCTTGTTGAAGCACAGCCCAAGAAATTCTCCGACCTTTTGCAGATTTCAGGTCTTTCCCATGGTACTGACGTTTGGCTCGGCAATGCACAGGAACTTATCAAAAACGGTACTTGCACAATTTCAGAGGTTATTGGTACTCGTGACGATATTATGACTTACCTTATTCATAAGGGTCTTGATTCGGGCCTTGCTTTCAACATTATGGAAAAAACCCGTAAGGGTATTGTTGCAAAAGTGGGTTTCCCCGAGGGTGCAGAGGACGCAATGCGTGCTTGTAATGTTCCCGAATGGTATATGGACTCTTGCCGTAAAATCAAATATATGTTCCCCAAGGCTCACGCGGCGGCCTATGTTATTGCAGCACTTCGCCTTGGTTGGTATAAAATTTACAGACCTACCGAATATTACACCGCATTCTTAACTGTACGCGGTGGCGACCTTGACGCAGTAACCGTGCTTCAGGGCAGAGATGCTGTAAAGCGTAAAATGGTTGAACTTCACGGACCTTTAAATGCAGAACCTAAAGACCGCAAACCAATGACCGCGAAAGAAAAAGACCAGTTTACCACCTTGCAGGTTGTTAATGAAATGATGGCAAGAGGTGTTGAACTTCTTCCCGTTGATATTTATAAATCCCGTGCTTCTACATATTACATTGAAGACGGTAAAATCAGAATGCCTTTCTCGGCACTTTCGGGCGTTGGTGAAAACGCGGCGAAGGGACTTGAAACAGGCAGAAATGACGGCAAGGGCGAATTCGTGTCTATTGACGATTATCAGGCAAGGACAGGTGCTTCAAGTGCGGTTGTAACTGCACTTCGCGAGGTTGGTGCTCTTGAAGGACTTCCCGAAACCGCTCAAATTTCATTCTTTGGCTTCTAATATTAATTTTGCTATTGACTTATATGCTTTATTGTGTTAACATATTAGCACGCTAAAGTGTATAGGTCAAAAGTGCGTTATAAAAGGATAAATTTTTTATGAAAAATTACTCTAAAATCACCCCCGAGGGTACAAAGGACTATCTTCTTTCTGAAAGCCGAGCAATCCGCTTTGCAGAGAAAAAACTTTCAGCCCTCTTTAAATCAAAGGGTTATCAAAAGGTTATGACCCCAACAATAGAATTTTTTGATGTGTTCAATCGCGAGAGTTCGGGTTACAGTCCCGAAAATCTTTATAGTTTGACCGATTCTTACGGAAGACTTTTAGTGCTTCGTCCCGATTCAACACTTCCCATTGCACGCCTTGTGTCAACAAGACTTCAAAATGCCACATTACCGCTTCGCATTTATTATAATCAGAATGTTTTTCTTCGTCAGAAGAACTTAACGGGCAGAAGTGATGAGGCAACACAGAGCGGTATTGAGCTTATGGGTGCTTCGGGTCTTCGTGCAGATTTAGAGGTAATTGCAACTGCAGTTGAGGCGATTGAGTGTTGCACCTCGGCGGATTTCAAGCTTGAAATCGGTCACGCAGGCTTTTTCAAGGATTTGTGCAATAAATTGGGCGTTGACGATGAAACAATCAGTCAGATTTATGATTGTGTTGAAAGCCGTAATTTTGTGTCGCTCAATAAAATTCTTGATAATATAGCAGAAAATCCTATTGCAGATTGTATTCGCAATCTGCCACGATATTTCGGCGGAACAGAAGTACTTCAAAAGGTTAAGCATATAGAATTGGGTGACGAGGGTAAAAAGAGCCTTGAATACTTGAAAGAACTCTACATTCAGCTTGAAAAAATGGGTCTTGCCGATAAAATCATTATTGATTTGAGCCTTGTTAATCGCACAAATTACTACACAGGAATAATCTTCAAGGGTTATTTGCAGGGTAGTGGTATTTCTGTTGTTTCGGGCGGTCGTTATGATTCTTTAGGCCTTGAATTCGGCAGAGATATGCAGTCAACGGGCTTCGGTATTGAGACAGGTGACTTGGCACAGGTTATGCTTTTACGCGGCGAAGTAGAAGATGAACTCTCGCCACAGATTATCGTCTGGGGTGCTGACGGATTCATCACAAACGCACTTGAATATTCAAAAACACTACGCAAGAATGGTACATATTGTGAGATTTCGGACTTCGCAACAAAACAAGAAACTATAGAATATGCAAAGCAGAAAAATTTTAAAACAGTTTGCGTTATAGATGAAAACGGAACAAGCGAGGTGCAGTTATGAGTTTGAGAATAGCACTTACAAAGGGCAGACTTGAAAAACAAACCGTTGAGTTGTTTGAGAAGATGGGTCTTGACTGTGACGAGCTTATAAATAAAGGCAGACGCCTTATTTTAAAGGTCAATGATTATGAGGTTGTCCTTGCAAAAGCAGCCGATGTTATTACTTATGTTGAACACGGTGTTTGTGACATCGGTATTGTCGGTCGTGACACAATCGCAGAAAACGGAAAAAGTTTCTATGAAATGATGGATTTAAATCTCGGTAAATGTGATTTTGCTCTTGCAACCAAAAAAGGAACTGACTTTTTTGACGGTTTTAATACAAAAAGAATTGCAACAAAATACCCCAATGTTACAAAGGCGTATTTTGAGAGCAGAGGAATGGATGTAAAGATTATTAAAATCGAGGGTTCTGTTGAACTTGCCCCCCTTTTAAACCTTGCCGATGGTATTGTGGATATTGTTGAAACAGGCACAACACTCAAAGAAAACGGACTTGAAGTCAAAGAGAAAATTATGCCGATTTCAGCCCGCGTAATCGTTAATATGGCAAGTATGAAACTCAAAAGAAAAGAAATTGACGATTTTCTTGAAAAATTAGGAAAGGTAATTCCTCAAAACTAAGGTGAGAATTATGATAAATACAGTTTTTGCAGACGGTAAGGCAGACGTTTCCCTTATCGCACAACTTAAAGAAAGAAGTGGCGAGGTTGACAAAAAAGTTACTCTCGCAGTTACTGATATTCTTGAAAATGTAAAAAAGAATGGCGATAAAGCCGTTTTAGAATACACAATTAAATTTGATGGTAAAGCACCCGAAAAGGCAGAAATTTCAAAGGAAGAAATTGATAACGCAATTAAAACCTGTGACTCATTCTTCGTAAAATCTTTGGAAGATGCTGCTGAAAACATTCGTGATTTCCATGCTCGTCAGAAGCAACAGAGTTGGCTCACCACAAAAGAAAATGGTGTTATAATGGGTCAACGTGTTCGTGGGCTGGAGAGAGTTGGTATCTATGTACCGGGAGGTACTGCTGCATATCCGTCAAGTGTACTTATGAATGCAATTCCTGCAAAAATCGCAGGTGTTAAAGAAATCATAATGGTTACTCCTCCTGCAAAGGACGGTAAACCAAACCCCGATATTCTTGCCGCAGCAAAAATTGCAGGTGTTGACAGAGTGTTTTTGATGGGTGGTGCACAAGCTGTTGCGGCCTTGGCTTACGGTACAGAAACTGTGCCAAAGGTTGATAAAATCGTAGGTCCTGGTAACATTTTCGTTGCAACGGCAAAGAAACTTCTTTATGGTACAGTTGATATTGACATGGTTGCAGGACCAAGCGAAATTTTAATTGTTGCAGATGAAACTGCAAACCCAAAATTTCTTGCTGCCGACCTTATGAGTCAGGCTGAGCACGATGTTCTTGCATCTGCAATTTTAATTACAACAAGTGAAAAAATCGCAGAAGAAACAAAGAGTGAACTTGCTCGTCAATGTGCAACACTTTCAAGAAAAGAAATTATCGAAAAATCACTTAAAGATTATAGTGCGATTATCATTTGCGACAGTATGGACAAGGCAGTTGATTTTGCTAACAAATTAGCACCTGAACACCTTGAAATGTGTGTGGAAAATCCACTTGAATATATCGGCAGAATGGATAATGCAGGTAGTGTTTTCCTTGGCAACTACTCACCTGAACCGTTAGGTGACTATTTTGCAGGTCCTAACCACGTTCTTCCAACAAGTGGTACTGCAAGATTCTTTTCCCCATTGTCAGTTGACAGCTTTATTAAAAAATCAAGTTTTATTTACTATACAGAAGATGCACTTCGTGAGTGCAAGGATAAGGTTGTTTCTCTTGCAGAAACAGAGGGCTTAACAGCCCACGCAAATTCAATCAAGGTTAGATTTGAGTAATTACTGACTTAAATCTTAGTCGCAATTCTCAACGGCTACTTTTCCGTCATAACTCGTCCAAAATACTCGTTAATACACAAAGTATTGCCTGCGTTTTTTGACGGTTCTGACAAAAAACTATCTCGCTGATAATCGCAACACGATTTAATCAGCAATTACTAGAGGACTAATATGTTTCAATTAAATGAAAAAGTAAAAAACTTAACACCTTATGAGCCAATCAGCGGTACTTATGAAATTCGTCTTGATGCTAACGAGTCATTTTTAACAGTTCCCGAAAATATTGAGAATGAAATGATTGAAGCACTTAAAAACTCTGCTCTTAACCGTTATCCCGACCCGATGGCAACAAAACTCATAAAAGGCTTTGCAGAATATTTCAATGTGGATGCGGATTGTGTGACAGCAGGTAATGGCTCGGACGAAATTATTTCAGTTATAATGAACGCATTTTTGCAGAAAGGTGACAAGATTTTAACTCTTGAACCGGATTTCTCAATGTATCGTTTTTATGCTGAAATTGCAGAATGTGCATGTGTTAAATATCAGAAAAATGAAAATCTCGATGTGAATGTTGATGATGTAATCGCACTTGCAAATAGTGAAAGTGTGCGAATTGTAATTTTCTCAAATCCTTGCAACCCAACATCAAGAATTATCACAAAAGACGATGTAAGAAAACTCATAAACAATACAGATGCTCTTGTTGTACTTGACGAAGCATATATGGACTTTGCAGAGGGTGAAAGCCTTTTAGGTGAATTCCGGAATTACGAAAATCTCATTATTTTAAAGACTTGTTCAAAGGCTCTTGGTTGTGCAGCACTGCGTTTAGGCTTTGCAGTTGCAAACAAAACACTTACAAATGTTATCCGTGCAGTAAAATCACCATATAATGTGAATTCTGTTTCACAATCTCTCGGTGAAGTGCTTTTCTCACATCCTGACTATATTGATAATTGCATTGAAACAGTTGTAAATTCAAGAAAAGAACTTTACTCCGCGATTCTTGAGTTAGAGAGTGATAAAATCGAAAGAATATATGAAACTCATACAAACTTTGTATTTATGAAGGTTAAAAACGCAAAGGAAGTTTTTGAGAAGATGAAAGAAAACAGCATTATTATTCGTAATATGGGGGACTTCTTGAGAATTACTGCAGGTAGCAAGGAAGAAAATGAAAAAATGCTTAAAACTTTCAAAAAAGTGTTGGAGGAAATGAAATGAGAACTGCAACAATAACCAGAAAAACAAAGGAAACAGATATTAACTTAACACTTTGCCTTGATGGTGGTGAGGTTAAAGTAGATACAGGTGTCGGTTTCTTTGACCATATGCTTACAGCCTTTGCAACTCATGCAGGTTACGGCTTGACTGTTACTTGTAAGGGAGATATTGAGGTTGACTGCCACCATACAGTTGAAGATATAGGTATCGTACTTGGTCAGGCACTTTTTGAGTGTTTGGGAGACAAATCAAACCTTGTCCGTTACGGTAGCTTTTTTGTGCCAATGGATGAGGCTCTTGGCTTTTGTGCAGTTGACATCTGCAATCGTGCATACACAGTTTTTGAAGCAGATTTTCCACAGGAGAAATGCGGAGATTTTGATGTTTGTATGTGTGTTGAATTCTTCCGTGCAGTTGCAGATAATGCAAAAATCACATTACATCTTCGTGCACCTTACGGGGACAATTCCCATCATATTGCAGAAGCAATTTTCAAGGCTTTCGGTCACGCAATGAGTATTGCAACAGAAAAAACAGATAAAACACTTTCAACAAAGGGGACTCTTTAAAAGATGATAATTTTTCCGGCAATAGATATAAAAGATAAAGAATGTGTCCGTCTTTATAAAGGTGATTTCGCAACAGCGGGTAAGGTTGCAGATTCTTATATGGAAACTGCACTTAATTTTCGTAAAGCAGGTGCAGAGTGGATTCATATGGTGGATTTGAATGGTGCACTTGATGGTGTTCGCATTAACTCCGACATTTTCCTTGATGTTGCTAAAAATAGTGGCCTTAAAGTTGAGGTTGGCGGTGGTATCCGTACAATGAAAGACGTTGATTTTTACATACAAAACGGAATAGAACGTGTAATCATCGGTTCTGCTGCCCTTAAAAATCCACAACTTGTAAAAGAGGCTTGTAAGAAATTCGGCGACAGAATTGCAGTTGGGATTGATGCTAAAAACGAAATGGTTGCAACCGAAGGGTGGACGGAGAAAAGTGACACTCACTACATTGACCTTGCAAAGAGAATGGAAGATTTTGGTGTAAAGCATATTATCTTTACAGATATAGACTGTGACGGTATGCTTTCAGGACCAAATCTTGAACAGTTAGTTAAACTCAATGACGCAGTTTCCTGCAACATTACTGCAAGTGGTGGTATTAAGGATATTCAGAATATCGTTGACCTTAAAAAGGCAAATATGTATGGTGCAATCTGTGGTCGTTCAATTTATAGCGGCACATTGAATTTAGTTGAAGCTATCAAGGAGGCGAAATAATGAACCTTGATAAGTATTTTGTAAAAGGGGAATTAATCCCTGCAATTATTCAGGAGGAAAGCACAGGGGAAATCTTGATGCTTGCTTATATGAATAAGGAGTCAATGGCAAAAACACTTGAAACCGGTTACACTTGGTTCTGGAGTCGTTCCCGTCAGGAACTCTGGAACAAGGGTGCAACATCAGGTCATTTGCAGAAGGTGGTTTCTATTCACGGTGACTGCGATGACGATACATTACTTATAAAAGTTATTCAGACAGGCCCTGCTTGTCATACGGGGAGTAAATCTTGTTTCTTTAATAAAATAAAATAGGTGATAAAAATGAATGATACATTAGTAAATCTTTACGAAACAATACTTGAAAGAAAAGCAAGCAAACAAGAGGGTTCATACACTTGCTATCTTTTTGAGAAGGGTCTTGACAAAATTCTCAAAAAAGTCGGTGAAGAATGTTCCGAAACAATTATTGCTGCAAAGAACGGAAACAAGGAAGAAACCGTTGGTGAAATCAGCGACCTTATTTTCCACTTGTTCGTTATGATGGCGAACGAGGGTATCCAAGTGGAAGATGTTATGGCAGAACTTGATAAACGTAGCAACAAAACAGGAAACTTAAAGGTGTTCCATCAAGTTGACAAAAACACATAAAACACGACCTATTTTCCCTGTAACTGCCTCAAAAATCCTCGAAATACACTCGTATGTCTTGCGGTTTTTTCGTTGTTACAGAAAAAATATTTTCGTGTTTTAAAGGTATTTAATATTTGTTTATTATATTAAAAGATTTTTGGGGGTAGTAAAATGAAAATCTTGTGGACAATTCTTGGACTTTTAGGTCTTTTCATTGTAATTACACTTATTCGTGCGGTTTTCTTTAAAGAAAAGAAAACTGAAAACGAAAAACTTGCTCCGGAAATGATAGATATGGAGAAGTATTGCCGTGATTTAAGCGATGCAATCAAAATTAAGACAATTTCTAACTATGACAGAGAACTTGTTGACTGGGCAGAATTTGACCGTTTCCACGCATTTTTGGAAGAAAGGTTTCCATTGGTACATAAAACAATGACCAAAACAAAGGTTGCAGATGCAAGTCTTGTTTATAAATGGGAAGGCACAGACCCAAGTCTTGACGGTATAGCAATGCTTGCCCATCAGGACGTCGTGCCCATAACTGCAGGTACAGAGCAGGATTGGGAACACGAGCCATTCAGCGGCTATAATGACGGTGAGTTTATCTGGGGCAGAGGTGCTATGGATATGAAAAACCACCTTATTGCTGTTATGGAATGTATGGAAGAACTCATCAATGAGGGCTTCCGTCCAAAGAGAACAGTATATATTTGTTTAGGTCATAATGAAGAGGTTGTTGCAGCTCCTGACAATGGTGCAAAGCAGATTGCCGCATATCTTAAAGAGCAGGGTGTTCACCTTGAAGCAGTCCTTGACGAAGGTGGTGCAATCCTACCTGTTAAACTCGGAAAACTCCTTGATATTAACCTTACAGGTGTTGGTATTGCCGAAAAGGGTAGTGTTAACTATAAAGTCAGCGTTAATGCAAAGGGCGGACATTCATCCCAACCACCAAAGCATACTGCAGTTGGTAAACTTGCCGATGTAATCAAGGATATTGAAAATCATCAGTTCAAGGCGACAATGCCCGATTACCTCAAACAACTTATTAAGAGAGTTGGTATGAATGCAGGTTATCCTTTAAGAGTAGTTCTTGTAAATGCTCCTATTTTACAGCCCCTTATTCTTGCTATCTGTAAAAATATTCCTGCAGCAGCATCTCTTATCCGCACTTGTACTGCAGTTACAATGGCAGAAGGAAGCCCACAGTTCAACGTTCTTCCACAAAAGGCAAGTGTAACGGTAAATTTCCGTACAATGCCGGGTGTTACTATTAAGGACGTTGAACAGCACATCCGTGACAGCGTAAAGAATAAGGATATTGAAGTCGAATTCCTTGTTGGTAAAGAATCTTCACAGGTTTCACCAACGGACTCAAAAGCATTCCAAACAATTAAAGAACTCGCAGAAGCACAGGACAGCAGAAACCTTGTTACACCATTCCTTGTAATGGGTGGTACGGATGCTTATAACTATGAGCCTGTATGTGAAAATATTTATCGTTTTGCACCATTCGTTGCAGATACAAAGCTTCTTCTCTGCACTCACGGTACAAACGAGAGAATTCCAATTGCTTGTTGCGAAGATGCGATAGCATTCTTCAAACGTTATGTTCGTAAAATGACTGAAAACTAATTCTTTTTGGCTTATTTCCCTCAATACTTTCTTGCGAAAAATTTGCTCAAAAAACATTTAGTTTGTAGGGGCGATTCACGAATCGCCCGAAAAATAACACATTTATCACAAATACACAAAACAACCTGCAATTCTATGAATTGTAGGTTGTTTTTTTACGGTGCAAAATGTATAATTGCATTAAAGGAAGTGATATAATGAATCCTAAAAAAACAGGTGTTTTTATTGCAGAACTTCGCAAACAAAATAATATGACTCAAAAAGATTTGGCTAAAAAGATTGGCGTTACAGATAAAGCGGTTTCTCGTTGGGAAACTGGCAGGGGATATCCTGATATTGAAATTTTGTCAGACCTCGCAAAAGCACTTTCAGTTTCTATTAACGAATTGCTTAATGGCGAATTTCAACCAAAGGGACAACCCGTTATCGTGCCCTATGTAAATCTTGAATATGTTTGTAATACTGCAAAAGTCAATAAACAAAAACAGAAAAAACAACTTAGCGTAATTGTTGCAGTTTGTCTTGTAGTTGTTATTTTGCTTTCTGGAATTACTATTGCAAATCAATTACATAGTTTTGCAGAATATATGGTGGGTTCAGAAAATTGTATTATTCAACCAGATTATTCTTTTATTATGTATTATAACGAGAAATATGTTCCGTTAGATACAGGTTATGTAGAAAAATATCAGCCATCTGAAACGGGTGCTTATGATTGTAAAATTGGAGAATTGGCTGTTGATATGGTAAAAATAGATGGTTATAGTTTTATTGACAGAATCTTTTGTGAAGATAGATTGTATTATATAAAAGGGATTCCCAACGATGATATTGTTTATCTATATACCGATTATGATTTTCTCACAACTCAATATTATGTAAGAGAAAACAAACTGGAATATTATAGAGAAATACTTAATAAAGCAGAACCAATCAATTATTATGCACAAATTGAGCAAACGGACGGCAATTCAAAGGATATTACTATTAGTTATGAAATTGTGCAAGCTATAGTAAAAGCGGAGAACGGTGAAAATGATTTAGCTGTTGATACATCAACCAGTAGGAGCAAAGGTGAAGAAGCTGTTTTCATTCACGCGTATGAAGAAAATAATATTTTTTATCAGTTCAAAGGTGAACTTCTTTATAAAAATGAAAAATATTACTGGTATCCATATCAAGGCTGGGCGGATTATACTTCGCACCCATACCTTATTGATGAAAAATATTATGAGGAGTTAGATAAACTTTTTTCATATATGTATCAGTAACGGGCGGGCACGGAGACTCGCCCCTACAAAGTACGATAAACATTATAAATAGGCAAATAAAAAGGACTCTCAATAGAGAGTCCTAATTTTTTAATGTTTATGTTATTTGCCTGCCTGCTTTGAATACTTGAGTTTATAAACAAGACGCATAATTCTTGTTTCAAGTGGATTGATTGGCTCAATCTTTTCAAACATCTGAGCACTAATCTGAATTTTTGCACCCTTGTTGGTGATAAACTCAATAGCACCTGCGTCAAATTCGCTACCCGCAACACAAAGAGCACCATTGTTTTCAAGAAGAACTGCATTTCTGCCCTTTAACTTCTTAACAACCTTTTTAGAAGTTGCAAGCGAGTTGTTTGGGTTATATTTTGCACATTTCACATTAACGCCAACAATCTGTGCGAAGTCGTCAATGAGAGGTCTCATCTTTTTGCCCATCTTTGAGCAAGCAACAACATAAGGGTCTTTTGTGTGAGTGATGTAATTAACATCTTCACGCTTTTTATAAACTGCACGGTGAAGCTCGATTGACTCGTTACAACCATCACCTGCGATAATGTCGCCTGAATCAATGTCAATTCTTGTGATTGCACCGTCGCCGTCAATCAAAGAAATGTTGAACACAGCACCGTCACGCTCACTCTTGCAAGCGGGGAATTCAGGAGCATCAGATGGCTTCTTCATAAACTTGCTAACAACATAATCGTTGATTTCTGCAAGATTTTCTGTAACTGTACCTGTGAGTGATGTGTACTTATCAAGCACATACTGTTCACAAACAACTTCAAGTGTTTTAGCAACCTTGAATGCGTCGTCATAGTCAACGCCCATGCAAACTGCACCGTGGTGAGCCATAACTGCTGCCTTTGAATCTGAACGAGTGATTGCATCAATAACGCCCTGACGCAATTTCTTTGTACCGGGAAGACCGTAAGATGCAATCGGAATATTTGTGCCGATAACCTCTGCACCCTCGCCCTCAACATTGTTGATGTCCATACCAAGTGTTGAAACGATTGAAGCGTTTACCTGATGAGTATGAATTACAAAGTTAATTTCAGGACGAAGCTTATAGCAAGCAGCGTGAATACCTTTTTCACTTGATGGCTTGATTTCGCCCTCATATTCAAGGTCTTCAATATTTACAAGCACAATCTCTTCGGGAGTGAGTGTTTCATAAGCACGACCGCTGGGAGTAATAACAAACTGTGTGTCACTTACTCTGCAAGAAATGTTACCCCAAGTACGAGCAATAAGCCCTGAAGCGATAAGCTCATGACCTGCTTTAATAACAAGCTCTTTTGCCTGCATAATATCCATAATTTTCTTCACCTCGCTGATAATGATAACCTAACTTAGTTATTAGGTAAAAATGGGTGGACGAAGATGATTTCATCCACCCTAAAAGTTAAAACTTATTTTGTAGCAGGTTTAACTGCAACGTTTTCAAATACCTTGTCGAAGCACTGAAGTGCCTGGTCAATCATCTTAGGTGTGTATGCAGCTGATGTGTAGAGACGGCTGCCTGCAAGAGTAACAAGACCCTCTGCCATATAAGCAGCACCCATATACTGCATTTCTTTCTTTCTTTCGCTTGTAGCTGAAAGAACACCGGGAATTGTCCAAGGACGTTTCCAGTCAACAACATAGTGCATTGTACCAACTGTTTCAAGGTGGCAGATTGAACCTTCGTTCCATGCTACGAATGGAAGACCGTGTTTAGCAACGAGTTCCTGAAGACCTGTTGTAAGTCTGTCACCCATTTCGCCAGCCTTCTGACATGCATTCTGCTTGTCGATTTCTTCAAGAGTGAAGTAACCTGCACAGCATGAAAGTGGGTTAGCTGTCATTGTACCGCCTGTGAATGCCTTCTTAATCTTCATACCTGAATCATCAAGACCTGCACCGAGATACTTCATGTATTCTTTCTTACCGCCGACACCGCCTGCACCTGGGTATCCACCGGCGATAACCTTACCAAAGATTGTAAGGTCAGGAGAAACGCCATAGTAACCCTGAGCACCTGCCATACCGATACGGAAACCTGTAACAACTTCGTCGAAAATGAGAAGTGCACCGTATTTACGGCAAAGTCTTTCAACACCCTTGTTGAAGTCATAGCTTACAGGTGTTGTACCGCTTTCAGGACCAACAGGCTCAATGAAAACTGCTGCTGTGCCACCACGAAGAACGTTAGCACGAAGCTTTCTTTCAAGGTCATCAAGGTCACCTGGGAAGAATTCCTGTGTGTGCTTGAAGAGGTAAAGCGGAACACCGCTTGCCTGTGTGAATTTTGAACCGGGAACACGGATACCATAACCGAGCTGGTCTGACCAACCGTGGTAAGCGCCACCCATTTTAAGAATATTCTTTTTGCCTGTTGCAAGACGAGCAACACGAACTGCTGTCATACAAGCTTCAGTACCTGAGCCCTGCATACGGAACATCTGAACTGTTTCAACGCTGTCAGAAATCTTTTTAGCAAGTTTGTACTCGAATTCGTGGAAAAGACCTGTTGAAGGACCGCAAGTGTTAAGAAGGTCGATAACCTGGTCACGAACTACCTTTGGGTTTGAGCCAAGAACTGTTGGGCCACCTGCCTGAAGGAAGTCGAAATACTTGTTGCCGTCAGCATCATAAAGATAAGCACCCTCAGCCTTTGTGAAAGCGAGTGGGAATGGATAGTTGAAAGCAAGGTTGTGCTGAACACCACCGGGGATGATAGCCTTTGCTTCGTCAACTAATGCCTTTGATTTTACACACTTTTTGCCGTAGTATTCTTCTTCATACTCCTTAAGCTTTTCGGGCTTAATTGTGTAAATCGGCTTGCTGATAAGGTCATCAAGCTGTCTGTTGATAGCCGCTGCGTCATGATAATTTGCAATTGCATATCTTGTGTCTGCCATTTAATTTACCCTCCTAATTAGGAATTTTGATGTTAATCCGCACTGGCGGATTATAATTCATATTAATTATACCATTTTTTTCTTGTATGTCAAATATTTTTTTATTTACGCATAAATCGAATAGATGATTTTTAACTATATGTGGCGAAATGGCTTAAAATAAAGCCTAAAATAGTTAAAAAATATCTATTTGCTGTTTTAATACAAAAAACAAACCGTACTTTTTTGTAAATCTTATACAATCAAAAGTACGGTTTTTTCACATAATCATAGAATTTTAAGTGTTCGTTTTGAATTTAGATAAAAAACATCTAAAACATTATGAAAAGAGTTTTCTGACTAAATTTCCTGCATCAATATTGTTGAAATCGGTGGGTGAGTTCTTGAAATTTTTAAGAGTTTCCCATCTTTTTTCATATTTTTTGATGTTTTCTTCGGGAATTTTGAAATCGAAGGTACAGAATTCGGTGAATACTTTTTCTAACGAGTTAAAATCTGTGCCCATAGCATCAAATAATTCGTTGTAAAGTTCAGGGTCTGATTTTTGTGCCTCTTTAATGTATTGGGGTAAGAATACTGCACAGGCAAGGCCGTGGGGCACGCCGAAATCTTCAGTCAGGGCGTATCCCATACCATGCGGGAATCCTGTACCGCCTTTGTTGAGGGCAAAGCCCGCGTAAAGTGATGCATAATATAATTTGTCGCGGTCGTTTTCGTTAGGATTTTCCTTTGTTTTTTGCATTTTAACAAGCAAAGGATAAATCATTTTAGCCGAAATTAGCGAAAACTGTTTTGAAAGAAAATCCGCTCTCGGCGAAAACATTGATTCAACCGCGTGGGAGAGTGCATCAAGTGCAGTTGAAACGGTGGTTCTGAACGGAACAGAATATGTGTATTTAGGGTCTGCAAGTGCATAACGGGCATAATAATTTTTACCGCCGAGGCTCTGCTTTCTGCCATCTTTTCTTGTGAGCACTGAAACGCCAGACACCTCACTACCCGTGCCCGCAGTTGTGCCGATTAGAATAAGGGGTAATGGCGAATTTGTGACTTTTTCTATGTAAATTCCGTCATCAATAATATGCTCGTTGGTGGCATAAACACAAACCGCTTTTGATGCGTCAAGAGGAGAGCCACCGCCAATGCTTATTATAAAATCAGCACCGAATTCGCGTGCGATTTTACCGCCACGACAGCAATCAACGGTCAAGGGGTTTTCAGTAATCTCGTTAAATATTCTGTATTCAATATTCTGCTTTTCTAAAACTAAAATCACATCTGTGAGTGCACCACTCTTTTTTGCAGAGTTTTTTCCGCATACAATCAAGCATTTTTTGCCAAGTGATGAAAAAATATCGTCATTATTTAAAACTGTATTTTTACCGCCGATAATATTTACAGGCATATAAAAACTGAAATCAAAGTTCATAAAATCAGTCCTTTCAAGGATAAATATTAACACACCCCATTATTTTTGTCAAAAGCACAAACTCCGTAAGGGGTTTATTTTATATTGCTTTACACAATTTGTGAAATATCCCTTGCGGGATATGAAATTGCTTCGCTGTGAAATACGATAAATATCGTATAGAAAAAAGAACCGCCACACATTTCGTGTAGCGGAAACTTTTATTTATGAGAAAAATTATTATGAACCTAAATTTAAGCGACTTGAAAATCAAGTCTATATATAAATAACTTCTGTGCGGGAGGAAAAATAGGGATTGGTGTTATACTTTATGAAAAAGGAAAGGGAAAATTTGTTGGGGATTGGAAAAACCTACCGCACAGAAATTATGAACAACTAATTTCGCTTTCTCTTCTGTTGTGGCTATATAATACCACCCTGAAACAAAAAAGTCAAGTGTTTTTGCACAACAAAGTTATACAATATTTGTGAAAAATGCACAAAGAAAATTGAATACCATTTGTTGACGGTTTGCAAAATTATATTTATAGCAATCGTGGGGTTTTGTGCAAATCTTACAATTTTAAGCATATTATTTTGTTAAATCGACTTAAAAACAGGAACTTTTTAAATAAATTCTTCAAAAACTTTGTGCAAGTTTTTTTATAATTTTTTATCAATAATAAAAATATTTGTAAAATGTGGGGTATTCGTTCAAAAGATGCTGAAGTGTTGTTCTTGAATTTGAGCCGGGGTCATTAATTGTAAAGCCTGATGCGGTAAGTGTGTTGCCACCTGTATAGCCTGTAATCACAACCCAGTGCTGTGTGCCCGAAGATTTTTTGGCACCGAAAAGCACGGGCTTGCCCGCTTTTAACTTTGAATAAATACCGCTTAAATATCCCGAACTGCTTGTTACTACCGTATAATTTGACGGCCAGTAAACATTGCCCGATGCAGAATAAGAAAGTTTTTTAGACATAGCGTCGGGGTAAATGGTAGTGCCTGTGCGGTACGACTCCATCATTGAGATGGCAGTTGTAACACAGCCGATTTGTGCGATTGTTTTACCCGACGAGCCGATTTTTACATTTGCCCAGCGTTTGTCAGTTTGTTTAAAGCTTGGTACATTCAGAGAAATCTTTGAATAGTTTGAAGAACTTGAAGTTGATAAATACGGTGAGCTTACATATCCCGTTTTTGTGCCGTCAAATAAAATTTTACTCCAACTGCCCGATGTCCCAAGAATAATTACAACCTCACCTTTATAAAGACTTGCGATTTTACTGTAAGATGTACCCGCACCGCTACGCACATTAAGACTGCCCGATGAAATTTTTACCGTTACGGGTGTGCCTGTTGCGGTTTTGATGTAATCCGCGTGGCAGTAACCGTATTTACCGTCGGCATATTCAACACGCCACCAGTTGCCCGACTTGGACATAAGAGTTACATAACTTCCTTTTGAGAGCGAAGAAATAACCGTGCCCGATGTAGAAGCCGAGCTTCGCACATTAAGTTTTCCGCTTGTTACCGACACTACACCCACCTTACTGCTTACAGTTGCCGCCGTGGTAGGAATTATAAATGTGCTCAAAATCAATACTAAAGTTAAAATAAGTGCTATTAGTTTTCTCATATATTCACCTCGTTAAATCAAATAGAATAGCATATATGCACGCATAATTTTATCAAATTTAAGGGTGTATGTTAATACTCCAAATAATGTAAAGGGAAAATATGCTTTTGTTATTGATTTTATCGTTAAAAAGTGTTTTAATATACTCATATTTATTTTAGGAGATGAAGATATGGACTTTAAAGAAAGTACAGGCTTGTACTTGATTGCCGGCGGAGTTATTCTGTTTGTTCTTGCCCAGTCAATTTTCTTCCTTGTTAAAGCGTGGAAACAGGGCAAAAAAATAGGTATAGACACAAAGAAATTACGCGATGCAGTTACATCAAGTGCAGTTTTCACAATACCTTCAGCATTATCGGTTCTTGCTACGGTTATCGTTTTGGCACCGTCATTGGGTCTTGTTATTCCGTGGGTAAGATTGTCGGTTCTCGGTAACTTGTTGTATGAAACAAAGGCAGCGGGTGATGCTATGAGTGCTTTAGGTCAAGAGGGCGGAATTTCATCAACAATTACTGACCCCGCAATTTTCGCAGGTGTAGCCTGGGTTATGACTCTCGGTATTTGTTTCTCACTTGTTCTTTTGCCGTTCGTTGCAAAGCCATTACATAAAAAGGTTCTCAATTTAGGTAAAAAAGACGAAAACAAAGAAGAAACAACTGAGAATAAAGAGAAAAAATCAGGCGGTATAGCAGGATTTATCGACCTTTTAACTCCTGCAGTTTTCATTGGCCTTATCGGTGCGTTCGTTGCACGTGCAATCGCAGGTAAGGGCAAGCCCGAAACTTTTGGTGACGGTGCGGGTGTGTTATCAGTAATCACACTTGTAGTGGCCGTGGGTGCTTCGTTGCTTCTTGAATTCATCGCAAAGAAATTCAAACTTACATGGCTTGAACCGTTTGTTATGCCTATCGGAATGATTCTTGCAATGGTGGTTGCGGTTATTACATACAATGTATTGCCGCCTGAAATTGCTATCTTTGAATGGAGGGGTTAAATATGAGAAAACACAAAACAGAAAGAACATATTTTGACCGCGTTCATACATGGGGTAGAATTTCAAGTATTACTGCTCTTTGCGTGCTTATTATGTTCCCGCTTTCAATTTGCTTGTATTTAGGTGTATGGCCGTCACTCAGCGGTGTTATGAGCGGACTTTTAAAGCTTATTCCTCTTTATTGGTCACTTGCAGTTGTTGAAGTTTTAATTTACACACCAATGCTTGGTGCGGGTGGTACATATCTTTCATTCGTAACAGGTAATATCACAAACCTTAAGCTTCCTTGTGCAATCGGTGCTATGGAAAACGCTAAAGTAAAAGCGAACAGTGAAGAGGGCGAGGTTATTTCAACAATCGCTATTGCAACCTCTTCAATTGTTACAACACTTATTATTGCGGCTGGTGTTTTGGTATTTAAGCCATTTCTTCCCGCATTTACAAATAGTGAACTTTTAATGCCGGCTTTCAAACAGGTTCAGCCCGCACTTTTTGGTGCATTGGCGGCAGGCTATTTCTCAAAGCATTGGAAGATTTCAATATTCCCGATTTTTGTAATGCTCGGCGTTTTGCTTGTTGCTCCCGGCTTGGACGCAGGCACACTTCTCTTCCCCGGTATCGTGGCTTCAGTTCTTGGTGCATTTGTAATGTGGAAACTCAAGTGGGTTAAATAATTTTTATAAAAGCAAATAGTCCGTTCACAATTCTGTGGGCGGGCTGTTTTTATGTGAAAATACACAGAAAAAATACTGCTATTTTTTACCTGTAAAACATTGATTTTGAGAGAAGAAAGTGATAAAATAAATTGATTAAACTAAAATGGATTGGAGTGGGTTGTTTTGGCGTTAGTTCCAATGAAAAAACTCCTCGAAAATGCCGAAAAACAAAATATTGCAGTTGGTGCTTTCAGTGTTGGCAATATGGAAATGGTTATGGGTGCGGTTGCGGCCGCAGAAGAACTTAATATGCCCATAATTTTACAAATTGCAGAGTGCAGACTTAAAAATTCACCGCTTGAGCTTATGGGACCTATGATGATTTCAGCGGCAAAGAATTCAAAGGTTGATATAGCTGTTCACCTTGACCATGGTTTGAAAATTGAAACAGTACAAAAAGCCCTTGAATTAGGTTTTACATCTGTTATGTTTGACGGTTCAACTTTACCATTGGAAGAAAATATTCGTATGGTTAAACAAGTGCGTCAAATGGCTGACGAATACGGTGCAACCGTTGAGGCTGAACTCGGTGTTGTCGGTGGTAATGAGGGCGACGGAGCAGCTCACGAAATTCTTTGTACCAATCCTGACGATGCAAAGCTTTTCTGCGATGAAACAGGGGTTGATGCGTTGGCGGTTGCAATCGGTAATGCTCACGGCAATTATCCCGTGCTTCCCAATCTTCGTTTTGATGTGCTTGACGACATTAACAAAATGGTTGAAACACCTCTCGTTCTTCACGGTGGAACCGGAATTACAGATGAGATGTTCCAACAGGCAATTATGCTCGGTGTCCGCAAGGTAAATATTGCTACTGCAAGCTTTGACAATCTTGCACGCTATGCTCTTGAATATTGCAAACCCATTGAAAAGGCAAATTATTTTGAATTGAGCAAGGTTGAGGCAATGGGTGTTTACGAAAATGTAAAAAGACACATTAAAGTGTTCAGCTTTATGGAATAATTAAGGAGTTGTAATTATGAAATACATTGAATTTGACAACAGCAAAGAATTTGATTTAATCCTTTTAGGTCGTGTGGCAGTTGACCTTAACCCCGTTGACTACTATTGCCCCCTTAACGAGAGTACAACATTTAAAAGATATTTAGGCGGTTCACCTGCAAATATCGCAGTTGGTCTTGCTCGTCTTGGTAAAAAAGTTGGCTTTTTTGCCCGTGTTTCTGATGACCAGTTAGGAACATTCGTAACTGATTATTTTGCAAAAGAGGGTATTGACATTTCTCACATTAAGCGTTGTGAAAATGGCGAGAAAATCGGCTTGACATTTACTGAAATCAAGTCAGAAACAGAAAGCTCAATCGTTATGTATCGTAACGAGGCTGCAGACCTTAAATTGGATGTTGCTGATATTGACGAAGAATATATTAACAAAGCAAAAGCAATTTTGATTTCAGGTACTGCCCTTGCAGAAAGCCCGTCAAGAGAAGCAGCTCTTAAAGCAGTTGCACTTGCAAAGAAAAACGGTGTTCCTGTTATCTTTGATATTGACTACCGTGCGTATAACTGGAAAAACAGCGACGAAATCGCAATTTACTATTCATCAGTTGCTCGTGAAGCAGATATTATTCTCGGTTCACGTGAAGAATATGACCTTACAGAGAAATTTATTAAGGCTGGTATGACAGATAAAGAAACTGCAGCATACTGGCACTCACAGAATGCAAAAATCGTAATTATCAAACACGGTAAAGAAGGCTCAACAGCATATACAAACGATGGTGAAAGCTATTCAATCAAGCCGTTCCCTGTAAAGCTTCTTAAATCATTCGGTGGCGGTGACGGTTACGCATCTGCATTCCTTTACGGTATTTTTGAAGGTTGGGAAATTATTGATGCACTTGAATTCGGTTCAGCATCAGCGGCAATGCTCGTAGCTTCTCACGCTTGTTCACAGGATATGCCAACAGTCCCAGCAGTTAAAGAGTTCATCAAAAAAGAAAAAGAAGAATACGGCGAAATGATTGCCCGTGGCTAATATAACAATCGGTGATTTAAGATGTCAAAAGTATTGAAGAAGTTAAAACAAAATAAAATCTTCAAACGCATAATAATTGCGATTCTTTGCATCTGCCTTTTGGGCGGAATTGCCGTTGCGGGCATAAATGCCTACATGGTTTCTTATGTTGACGAGTACATTCTCACAATGGACGAAGTCGGCGAATACGATTTCGATTGCGTAATGGTTATGGGTGCGGGTATCTGGGGCACAGAGCCCTCACCGATGTTGCAAGAGCGACTTGACTTTGGCATTGATGTTTATTTCACGGGTTGTACTGACCGAATTCTTATGACGGGTGACCACGCACGCAAGGAGTATGACGAAGTAAACATTATGAAAGACTGTGCAATCGAGGCGGGTGTGCCGTCGGATAATGTGTTTATGGACCATGCGGGGCTCTCAACTTATGAGTCAATGTACCGTGCCCGCGATGTTTTCCAAGTGGAAAAAATGGTGATTGTCACTCAAAAATATCACTTGTACCGTTCAATCTATGACGCTCGCAAATTAGGTATTGATGCTTACGGTGTAGCCGCTGACGAAATGAAGTACGGAATTCATAATAATATGCGTGAGTGGTTGGCAAGGGTAAAAGATTTTTTCTATTGCATAGCTCAACCCGAACCAACATATTTAGGTGACCCGATTTCAATTCACGCAAGCGGTTCATTAACCGACGATAAAGAGAGAGTATAGAAAAGGTGATTTTATGTACGAAAATCCAAAATTTAACGAAAATAACGAAAAAATTCTCTGCGAAATGGGTGGCAAAAATGCCGATATGCTCATGAACATCAAAACAAAGATGTTAAAAGCTGGCGAGAGTTTCACAATCTGCGATGAAAACAACGAAACTGCAATTCTTTTGCTTTCAGGTGATGTAACATATAACTTTGACGGCAAAGAAGAAAACGCAAAGAGAGAAAATCAGTTTATCGACAGACCATATTGTGTACATTTCTCAAAGAATAACACAGTTTCTGTTACTGCAAATGCAGACAGTAGAATTCTCATTCAGCAGACAGATAACGAAAATGATTTTGGCTTTGTTTGGTACAGTCCTGAAAATGTAATTTTACAGGAATTCGGCAAAGACCAATGGAACGGTACTGCACATCGTCAGGTGCTTACACTTTTTGATTACGAAAATGCACCATATTCAAATATGGTTTTAGGTGAGGTTATTCACAAACCGGGTTGCTGGTCAAGTTATCCACCACATTATCATCCACAACCCGAGGTTTATTATTATGAATTTGATAAACCACAAGGTTTTGGTGTAGGTTTTAATGGTGATGACTGCTACAAAGTTGAAGACCAGGGTGTGCTTTGTATTACACCAATGAAAACACATCAGCAGGTTGCAGCACCAGGATACTCAATGTGTTATGTGTGGATGATTAGACATTTAGAAAATGACCCATGGATTAAAACACGAATTGACGACCCAGACCACAAGTGGTTGTTAGATGAATAAATAAACTACCTTTTAATAGGAGGATTATATTATGGCAAAAATGACAATGGCTCAGGCACTTGTTAAATTCCTTGACAATCAGTATGTGTCTTTTGACGGAGTTGAAACAAAATTCGTTGACGGAATCTTCACAGTTTTCGGTCACGGTATTGTTTTAGGTCTTGGTGAAGCACTTGACTCTGACAAGGGTGGACTCAAAGTGTATCAGGGCAAAAACGAGCAAGGTATGGCTCACGTTGCAACAGCCTTTGCAAAGATGAACAACAGAAGAAAAATTATCGCTTGTGCATCTTCAATCGGCCCCGGTGCTGCTAATATGATTACTGCAGCAGCAACTGCAACGGTTAACAATGTGCCACTTCTTTTGTTCCCTGCTGACACATTCTCAACTCGTCAGCCCGACCCTGTACTTCAACAGTTTGAGCAGGAAAATTCACTTGCTACAACAACAAATGATGCCTACAAGGCAGTGACCCGTTATTGGGATAGAATTTCTCGCCCCGAACAGTTAATGTCAGCAATGATAAATGCTATGCGTGTGCTTACTGACACAGCAAACGCAGGTGCAGTTGCAATTTGTCTTTGTCAGGATGTTGAGGGTGAAAGTTATGATTACCCTGACAGCTTCTTCGCAAAGAGAGTACATAGAATTGTTCGTATGCCGGTAGCTTGTGAAGAATTAGAAGATGTTGTAAATGTAGTTAAAAATGCCAAAAAGCCACTTGTAATCTGTGGCGGTGGTGTTCGCTATTCAGAAGCAGGCGAAGCACTCGAAAAGTTCTGTGCAGAATTCAACATTCCTTTCGCAGAAACACAGAGTGGTAAAACTGCTTGTCTTTCATCAGATAAATATAACCTTGGTGGTCTTGGTGTTACAGGTAACTCTGCAGGTAACGTAATGGCGAAGGATGCAGACGTTGTTATCGGTATCGGTACTCGTTTCTCTGACTTTACAACTGCTTCAAAATCACTTTTCAAAGATGATGTTAAGATGGTTACAATCAATACGTCCCGTTTTGATGCATATAAGCTTGACGCAGTTAAAATGGTTGCTGACGCTAAACTCGGTATTCTTGCTCTCGGCGATGAACTTCGCAAAGCAGGTTACAAATCAGCATATACAACTGAAATTAAAGATGCTAAAGACGGTTGGGACAAGGAAATGGAATTCCTTGCGAACTATAAATATGACGAGAACTTTAAACCTCTTATCGCTGCTCGTGAAGAAAAGACAATCCCTGAATTTGTTGAGAAAATCGGTGGTGTAATTACTCAGACTGCTGCTATCGCACTTATTCGTAAGCTTATTCCTGCAGATGCTCTTTGCACAGGTGCGGCAGGTTCACTTCCCGGTTGTTTACAGAGAATGTGGACATCAGACAGCCGTTATTCATACAATATGGAATATGGTTATTCATGTATGGGTTACGAAATCGCAGGTGCATTGGGTAGCAAGATGGCTCACCCTGAATGTGAATCCTATGCAATGTGCGGTGACGGTAGTTATTTGATGCTTCACTCTGAACTTGTTACTTCAATTCAGGAAAATAAGAAGATTAACGTTCTTCTTTTCGATAACAGCGGTTTTGGTTGTATCAACAACCTTCAGATGTCAAACGGTATCGGAAACCTTGCAACAGAATTCCGTTACAGAAATGACGACGGTGACCTTTTAGGTGACCTTATCCCGATTGACTTTGCTATGGCAGCTGCAGCTTACGGTTGTAAGACATATACAGCAAAAACAATGGAAGAATTAGAATTTGCTCTTATCGATTCACAGAAACAGACAGTTTCAACACTTATTGACATTAAAGTTCTTCCAAAGTCAATGACTGACGGTTACGGTGCTTGGTGGCATACAGGTGTTCCATCTGTTTCAAAGAATGAAAAAGTAAACAATGCCTTCGCAGAGAAGGAAGAAAATAAAAATAAAGCAAGGAGATATTGATATGTTGGATAAGAATAAAGTAAAACTCGGTATTGCACCTATCGCTTGGACAAATGATGATATGCCCGACCTTGGTGCAGAAAACACATTCGAACAGTGTATTTCTGAAATGGCACTTGCAGGTTTCACAGGTTGTGAAGTGGGTAACAAGTACCCAAGAGATACAAAAGTTCTTAAAAAGGCTCTCGAACTTCGTGGTATGCAGATTTGCAACGCTTGGTTCTCAAGCTTTCTTATTACAAAGCCTTATGAAGAAGTAGAAAAAGACTTTATCGAGCACATCACTTTCCTTAAAGAAATGGGTGCAAAGGTTGTTGGTATTTCAGAACAGGGCCACTCAATTCAAGGTACAGACAAATCAATCTTTGATGACAAATATGTTATGAACGATGAAGAGTGGGATATGCTTTGCACAGGTATCAACAAACTCGGTAAAGTTGCAAAAGATATGGGTATCGCACTTTGTTTCCATCATCATATGGGTACAGTTGTTCAGACAGCAGCAGAAATCGACAGAATGATGGAAAACACAGACCCTGAACTTTTCGGCCTTCTTTTTGACACAGGTCACCTTGCATACTGTGGTGAAGATTACATGGCAGTTCTTAAAAAGTACGCAAAGAGAATTCGCCACGTGCATCTTAAGGATATCCGTCCTGACGTAGTTGCAAAAGTTAAGGCAGAAAAAATGAGCTTCTTACAAGGTGTTCGTGCAGGTGCTTTCACAGTTCCCGGTGACGGTGTAATCGATTTCAAACCTGTTTTCGATGTTCTTGAAGAAACAGGCTACGAGGGATATGTTCTCGTTGAAGCAGAGCAGGACCCTGCAATCGCAAATCCATTTGAATACGCACTTAAGGCTCGTAAATACATCAACGAAGTATCAGGTCTTTAATTTGTGTCTTTTTCCGTAATGCGTCGTTGCTTTCGGCTCGTGGTATACTTGATACAACTTCGCCTCGGCAACATTGCCTTACGAAAAAAATCCTACAAATTTGTATAAGGCTTCTTGTAGGGGACGATGCCCACATCGTCCCGTATGAATAAACAATAATCCCAAAAGGTCGCGTAGGGACAGACATCCTTGTCTGTCCGCGGTCAATAGAATATCAAAATTAAATAAACAATATATCCATTAAGGAGATACAAATATGGCAGTAGAAAAATTACAATATTTTGTGAACGGTCAGTTCAAAGATTCAAAAACTGATGTTTGGTATGACCTCCACAATCCAAGCACAGGTGAAGTTGTAGGACAGGCACCTTGCTGTACAAATGATGAAGTTCTTGAAGCAATCGAGGCTGCAAAGGCAGCATATCCGGGTTGGAGAGCAACTCCTGCTATCAAGAGAGCACAGATTCTTTACAAAATCCGTGAACTTATTATCCGTGATATGGAAGAACTCACAATGTGTGTTGCTTGTGAAAACGGTAAGGTATGGGGCGAAGCAGAAGGCGACGTTCTCAAAGCAAAAGAGGGCACAGAACTTGCAACTCAGGTTCCGTCACTTATGATGGGTGAAAGCCTTATGGATGCTTCAAGTGGTTATGACACAGTTAAATATCGTGAACCACTTGGTGTTTTCGCAGGTATCGTTCCTGTTAATTTCCCTGCAATGATTCCATTCGGTTGGATGGCTCCGACTTGTATTGCAACTGGCAATACAATGGTTCTCAAAGCAGCATCTCTTACTCCAAAAACAGCAATGAAATTTGCTGCAATTTATAAAGAAGCAGGCGTTCCTGACGGTGTTATCAATGTTATCACTTGTTCAAGAAACGAAGTAAACACAATTCTTGACCACCCTGATGTTAAGGGTATCACATTTGTTGGCTCAACTCCTGTTGGACTTAAAGTTTATTCTCGTGCAGCTGCAGCAGGCAAGCGTTGTCAAGCTCTTACTCAGGCAAAGAACCACGCTCTTGTTATGTCAGACTGTGCACTCGAAAGAACAGTTGCAGGTGTTATTAACTCTGCTTACGGTTGTGCAGGTCAGCGTTGTATGGCTCTTACTTGCTGTGTAGTTGAGGAAGCAATCGCAGATAAGTTTGTTGCAGAACTTGTAAAACAAGCAAAGAACATCAAGGTTGGTCCATCTTGGGAAAAGACATCAAAACTCGGACCTATTACATATAAGAAGCACTACGAAGAAGTCCTTGCAGATATTCAAAAAGGTATTGACGAAGGTGCAGAACTTGTTCTTGACGGTCGTGATGTTAAGGTTGAAGGTTACGAAAACGGTTACTTCATTGGACCTACAATCTTCGATAAGGTTACAGCAGATATGACAATCGGCGACGAAGAAGTGTTCGGACCTGTTCTTTGCATCAAGCGTTGCAAGGATTTCCACGAAGGTCTTAATATTATGAACGACAACCCATATGCAAATGGTTCTGTTATTTACACACAGAGCGGTTATTGGGCACGTCAGTTTGCACGTTACACAGATGGTGGTCAGGTTGGTATCAATGTTGGTATTCCTGTACCGGTTGGTTTCTTCCCATTCTCAGGACACAAGCAGTCATTCTTCGGCGATTTACATTGTCTTGGTAAGGACGCATATCGTTTCTACACAGAGTCAAAAGCAGTTACACAGCATTGGTTTGATGAAGAAGAAAAGACTAATACAAACGTTTCAACTTGGGACGGAACTATATAAAAATATAAGGAGAAATTATTATGCTTAAAATTGGTATTATCGGTGCTGGCCGTATTGGTAAAGTTCACCTTGAATCAATCTCATATCATGTAAAGGGTGCAGAGGTTGTTGCTATTGCTGACCCATTTATGAATGACGAAACAAAGGCTTTCTGCGAAGGCTTTGGAGTAGAAAAAATCTACACAGATTACACAAAAATCATCGAAGACCCTAGCATTGATGCAGTTCTTGTTTGTTCATCAACTGACACACATGCTCCAATTTCTATTGAAGCAATCAATGCTGGTAAACACGTTTTCTGTGAAAAACCACTTGCAAACACAGTTGACAAGATTCTTGAAATCGCAGATGCCCTCAAAGCTCATCCTGATTGCAAATTCCAGGTAGGTTTCAACCGTCGTTTTGACCATAACTTTGCAGCAGTTCGTAAAGCATACGACGATGGCAAAATCGGTGAAGCACAGATTCTTAAAATCACATCTCGTGACCCACAGGCACCACCTGTTGGCTACTGTGCAGCAAGCATCTTCCTTGATATGACAATTCATGATTTTGATATGGCTTGCTTCCTTACAAACAGCGATGTTGAAGAACTTTATGTTTATGCAGATGCACTTATTAACCCATCAATCCGTGAATATGGTGATTTCGATACAGCAATTATCTCAATGAAGATGGCTAACGGTGCTCTTGCAGTTATCGATAACTCTCGTCAGGCTATGTATGGTTATGACCAGAGAGCAGAACTTTTCGGTTCAAAGGGTATGGTTGCAACTGCTAACGATACACTTTCAACTGCTGTTGTTTCTGATGCTAACGGTGTAACAGGCGAAAAGCCACTCTATTTCTTCCTTGAAAGATATATGGGCTCATTTGCAGAAGAAGTTAGGCAATTCGTTGACTGCTGTGTAAACAACAAGGAAACTCCTGTTGGTATCCACGCAGGTTTACAGTCAGTTAAAATTGCACTTGCTGCTGAAAAATCAGCTAACGAAGGCAGACCTGTTAAACTTTCAGAAATTCAGTAATTACACGGTAGGGCGGGGTCTTGACCCCGCCGAAATTATAAATAAACTAATTTGATAATTGTAGGGGACGTCGACCTCGGCGTCCCGTAAGTTGCTATATGAATTGATTGCGGGCTGCCGAGTCGTCAGCCCCTACAGAATCAATTTTGTAATGTAAAAGGAATGAAGAATTATGTCTATTGAAAAAGGCAGAGAATATTTTCGTCAATTCGGTATGGAAGACAGAGTTCAGGAATTTGATGTTTCAAGTGCAACCGTTGAACTTGCAGCACAGGCCTTAGGCGTTGAGGGTGCAAGAATTGCAAAAACTCTTTCATTTATGGTAGGAGAACAGCCAATTCTCATCCTTATGGCAGGGGATGTTAAGGTGGATAACTCAAAATACAAGGGATTTTTCCACGCAAAGGCAAAAATGATGTCACCTGACCAGCTCGAGGAATATGTAGGTCATCAGATTGGTGGCGTTTGCCCGTTCGGTATCAAAGACGGTGTAGATGTTTATCTTGACGAGTCATTGAAACGCTTTGAAACCGTTTTCCCTGCAGTTGGTGGCTCAAATAGTGCCATTGAACTCACAATCCCCGAACTCGAGAAATACTCAAACTACAAGGAATGGGTAGATGTTTCAAAACCTATTGAATAAACTATGACACAGCGGAGTTTTTACTCCGCTGATGATTTTTAATTAACACTATTTCGTAAAATGTCAATAAATATTTATTTTTTGTTCATAAAATATACATATTTTTAGATAATAATTAAGTTGACAGAAAGGACGTGGTTAATTATGAAAAAGATATTGGCAATATTTCTCGTATTTGTTCTTCTCCTTGCAGGATGTCAAAAAGCAGAAGAAACACCTGTAATTGAGGGGATAAAAATCAATTTATCGGATAAGGAAATCACAGTTGACGGAAACGCAGTAACAACCGACAGTTCACAGGCTGTTTACACCGCAAATGACATTGTTTTTTATCTTGAAGGACAGGATTTTACCTATGGCGAGGGTGAAAAAGCGGATGAGCATACACAAGAGGAAGCAGATGCTCATACAGTTGTGCATATTTCAAAACCCGGCACTTATGTTTTAAGTGGAAAAATGACGCAGGGACAGATTGCGGTTGATTTAGGTGAGGATGCAGAAACAAACCCTGAAGCAGTTGTAACTCTTGTTCTTAACGACGTGGACATTACTTGCACGGTTGCCCCTGCAGTTATATTCTATAATGTATACGAATGCGGAGTAGTTGATGAAGAAACTGCAACCAAGGATGTTGATACATCTAAGGCAGGTGCAAATGTTCTGATTGCGGATGGAACTGAAAACAACATAAACGGCTCCTATGTCGCAAAGATTTATAAATCCTACGAATTGAATGAAGAAGGTACGGAGATTGTTGACAGTAAAAAGCTTCATAAATATGACGCAGCCTTTTATTCAAAGAAAACAATGAATGTAAACGGTGGAGAAAAAGGTGACGGAATCCTTAATATCAAGGCCGAAAATGAAGGTCTTGACAGTGAACTTCATCTTACCATCAATGGCGGTAATATAAACATCACATCAGGTAATGACGGAATTAACACCAACGAGGATAATGTGTCCGTAACAACTATTAATGGCGGTAGTCTTAATATTATTTGCGACGGTTCAACAGGCGAGGGCGACGGAATTGACTCAAACGGTTGGCTTGTAATTAACGGCGGTTCTGTTACTGCACAGGCTTGTGCTATAAGTGGTGACGCAGGTATCGACTCTGACAAGGGAATTTATGTAAATGGCGGTACGGTTTGTGCAACGGGAAATATGCTTGACCAAATTGCAGGTGGGGACCAGACCTATGCTGTTTTCAACTTTGCGAGTCGTCAAGTAGGGAACAGTGTTTATTACCTCAAAAATATCGATAATAAAGTAGTTGGTGAATATAAACCAACTAATGATTTCACGTATATGATTATTGCCGGTGATTACCTTGCGGAGGGTGATTATACCTTCTGGACAGGTGAAACACAATTGAGTGGTGTAAAAACTCAATTGGGCAATACGGGTGGAATGATGCCACCTGATATGAATGGCGAAATGCCCGAAGGGGAACAACCAAATCGTGGTGAAAAGCCGGAAGATTTTAGACCGCACCAAGGTGAAAGACCTGAAATGCCTGAAGACTTTACTTCACCTGAAGGAATGGAAAATATGATTCCTCCTGAGGGCTTTGATAAAGGTGACAAAGGTCAGTTTGGTGGAATGCAGAACAATGGTGAAGCCTCCACAACATTTACAATAGTAACAGGTGCAAATCAGTTTATAGGTCTTGCTCCTGCAACAGCATAAAAAAACAACCTCTCAAGTTTTCACTTGGGAGGTTCATTTTGTATATCTTTAATAAGTATTCGGGTAATTATTTTTCATATTCATCAATAGAAAAGGCAGTAAAAAAAGTCTATAATTATAATGTATAATTCTATTTGAATTTCGGGAGTGAAAAAATTGTACGGACTTATAGAACATACCGATGAAATTAACCGACTTTTAGCACGATATGGTGTTAAATTTGGTATCTACAAAAACAATGTTTTCAATGAACGTCTTTTTCCGTTTGATGCAGTACCACGCATTATCTCAAAGGACGAGTTTGACTATCTTGAACGCGGACTTAAACAAAGAGTTAAAGCACTCAATATCTTCTTAAAGGATATTTACACCAAAAAACAGATTATCAAGGATAAAATTATCCCTGAAGAATTTGTCTATGGTGCAGCGGGATATATGATGGAATGTGAGGGTGCAGTACCTCCAAAGGACGTTTTCGCTCATATTTCGGGTATTGACTTGGTGCAAGGTAATGATATGCGTTGGTATGTCCTTGAAGACAATCTCCGTGTGCCGTCAGGTGCATCATATCCAATGATTGCACGTGAGCTTTGCCGAAGAGCAAGTCCCGACACATTCCGTGCGAATACAGTTGTTGATAATCGTAATTACGGTGATTTGCTCCGTAATGCACTGGATTTCGTAAACACAGGCGGAATTAACGTTGTCCTTACTCCCGGTCGATTTAATTCCGCATTCTTTGAGCATTCATATTTAGCAGAAAAAACAGGTGCTGTTTTTGCAATGCCACAGGATTTATTCGTTGAGGGTAATGTGCTTTATTACAGCGAATATTCGGGCAAGCGTCAACGCGTTGGTGCTGTTTATCGCAGAATCAATGACGACTTTATGGACCCTATGACATTCCGTGCAGATTCACTTTTGGGTGTTCCGCATATTATGGATGCATATAGAGCAGGTAATGTGGCACTTGTAAATGCTCCCGGTAACTCTGTTGCAGATGACAAGGGTATTTATTACTATGTGCCTGCTATGATTAAATATTATTTAGGTGAAGAACCTATTCTTTCAAATGCACCAACATATCTTCCGTTTTACCCCGAAGATATGAAATATGTTCTTGACAATATTCAGAAACTTGTTATCAAGGATGTCGCTGAATCAGGTGGCTATGGTGTTGTTTTCGGTAGTGAGTTATCTCTTGAAAGAGTTTACGAACTGAAAAAACTTATTCAGAAAGAACCTCGTCGCTTCATAGCACAAGAGGTTATTCAGTTCAATGACCTTAAAGTTGTTGAAAACGGCAACTGGACTCAGCGAAAAGCCGATTTGCGTGCATTTGTCCTTACAGGTGAAGAACCTGTTGTATGGAAATCGGGCTTAACTCGTTTTTCAAAAGATGCAAATTCATTCGTAGTTAATTCTTCACAGGGAGGAGGCTTTAAAGACACATGGGTGTTATCTCGATAAAATCAAGTGACAATCTTTTTTGGCTTGGTCGATATGTTGAGAGAGTTTTCACAACTCTTAAAGCCTTTACAGAATGTTACGATATTATGATTGATATAAATGATGAAGAATATATAAATTTCTGTCGCAGACTGGGAATTGCAAATAACTATTCCTGCCGTCAGGAGTTTATCAGTTCGTTTTTGTTTGATTCAAATGACCCTGCGTCAATCTATTCAAGCCTGCTTCACGCTTATGACAACGCAGTTGAAATGAGAAACGTAATTTCTTCCGATACACTTTCGTATCTTCAGCTCGCAGTTGACATTATGGAAAAAAGCAGCAGCAGTAATGCACCGCTTTTGAAAGTTCAAGAAGTTACAGACTGGATTTTCGCATTCTGGGGCTCGGCTGACGACAATATTGAGGCGGAGGCTTCAAGAAATATCTTAAAATTCGGCAGAAGCATTGAACGTCTTGATTTATACACAAGACTTGATTATCCTATTGAACTTTTAAGAAAAGAATTTTCAATTATGCTTAACCGACTTTACAAGGTGGGAATTGACTTTAATTCTTATTCAATTGAGCGTCTTACTCGAATGATTTTAGAAGAAGACGATTACAAACCATATAAATTCTCAATTCAAAATGAATTGTCACAACTTTTTGTAACAGGGGTGATGTAAAATGGCAGTTTTAGATTTTTCATATAATATGTCAATCAAATTTTCTCTGCCCGTAATCAAGCATTGCTACACACTTCGTTGCATACCTTTGGAATGTGAAAGTCAGCATATTGAAGATATTAAAGTGACAGTTTTCCCCGAAAATGAACTCACTTATTCCCGCGACGGCTTCGGTAATATTTTAGTAACGGACCGAATTGTTACAATGCATAATGAATTTACTGTTGACGTTACGGGAACAGTAACAACGGGGGCTCATATAACTCCCGAAGAAGACCTCAATCCCGTTTATAAATACCCGACTAACTACACAAAATGCGGTGCCGAACTCAACAGAATGTTTGACCGTATTCAAATCGGCATATCCGATGATGCGGTTGATACGGCACTTAAATTCACAAGGGCAATCAGGGCTAATATCGTGTATAAATCCGGCTCAACAAGTGTTATAACCACAGCCGAAGAAGCACTTTTAAACGGTGCGGGTGTGTGTCAGGATTATTCTCATATTCTCTTGGCACTTTTGCGAAAAGCGGGTATTCCTTGCCGTTATGTTGTCGGTATGATGGTTGGCGAAGGTGAAACTCACGCGTGGGTTGAGGTTTATCATAAGGACAGTTGGCACGGTGTTGACCCCACAAATAACCGTTTGGCAGACGAAAACTATATTATTATCAGTCGCGGTCGTGATTTTGCCGATTGTGGAATTAATCGCGGACTTTTAACCGGTGGCGGAATGCAGACACAGACAGTTGGTCTTAAAGTAACAAAAAGGTAATTTGAAACTATGGATATTGGTTTATCATCAGCCTGTTTTTATCCTCTTGAAACCGAAAAATCAGTTTTGAGAGCCTGCGAAACAGGAGCAAAAACAATTGAAATTTTTATGAATGCTCATTCTGAATTTGAGCCCGATTTTGTGCGTAATATGGCAGAAATCTGCAAGTCATACGGCGTAAAAGTGGCTTCTGTTCATACTATGGGTTCATTTACAGAGTCATTTCATCTTTTCAGTTCATATAAAAGAAGATTTTATGAGGCGAAAGACACCTCGTTCAAGCGTCATTTTGATGTGATGCACACTCTCGGTGCAGAAATTCTTGTTATGCATGGCATTAAAAAGCCGGGCAGTATAGAAGACCGTGAATATTTTGACCGTTTCGGTGAACTCACACTTATGGGCAAAGCCGAGGGTCTTAAAATCTGTCAGGAAAATGTTGTACATTATCGTAGCGAAAGCCCCGATTTTCTTACCGCAATGGGTGAATATATCGGCGACGATTTCAATATGGTTTTTGATATTAAGCAGTCTGTAAGAACGGGCATAAACCCATTTGAATTTGCCGAAAAACTTCATAAATATATTCGCCACATTCACATAAGTGACCACAATAACGAAAAAGATTGTTTTGTGCCCTGCAAAAACGGAACCTTTGATTTTAAAAGGTTTTTCGATTTGATGAAAAATCACGATTACAAGGGTGATTACATTCTTGAACTCTACGAAAACGGATATGAAAGCGATAAAGAACTGGTTTTTGCAATGAATGAACTCAAAAAATTGCTCTAAGCCCTTTACATTGTGTATAAATTTATGTTACAATACTATATATAGAATTTATGTAATGGGAAGTGTTTTTTATGAAATGTCCATTTTGCGGATTTGAAGAAAGTAAGGTTATCGACTCTCGTCCAACCGATGAGGGCGAAAAAATCCGTCGCAGACGCGAATGTATCAAATGCACAAAAAGATTCACAACCTATGAAATAATTGAGAACGTACCGATTGTTGTGGTTAAAAAGGATAAAACACGCGAGGTGTTTGACCGCAGTAAGCTTATTAAGGGTATGCTTACCGCTTGCGAAAAACGTCCTGTATCCATAGAAACCATTGAAAAGGCAGTTTCTGAAATTGAAACAACACTTCAGAATTCACTTGACCGCGAGGTAACTTCTGTTCGTGTAGGTGAGCTTGTAATGGAAAAACTCAAAGCAATTGACGAGGTTGCTTATGTTCGCTTTGCTTCAGTTTATAAGCAGTTTAAAGATGTCAATGCATTTATGGAAGAACTTTCAAGCTTCCTTGAAAAGAAATAATTAAATAAAAACAGAAAAAGAAGGTGCTGTTATGACGAATAAATTTTTAAGATTTTTATCGTTTATAACGGCACTTTGTGTTTTTATGGGTGTAATGCCACTTGTTTCAGTTGCATATTCTGCAGAGGAAACTATTCAGGGTGAATATGTTGATATAATAGATATATATCCCGAAGCAGAATTACCCTATGCCGAAAACAACAGCCCGATTAAGTTTTATTCGGGCTCGAGTGATGCGGAAACAGGTTATCTTTTTTACAATCAATTAACCGATAGACAAAAGAGTATGTATGATTGTATAAAGAGTGCGGGCGTAACCGATAAAGTAACATTAAAATTTAGTCAATATTATTATGGTACAGGTACAACTCAGAATAAAGCAGCCACTGCACCACAAGCAGAAATAAATAAAGATATAAAAATGGCTCTGACGGCGGTTATGGAAGATAATCCTATGATTTTCTGGCCCAATGGCTTTACATATAATTATTCTTATTATCCGTCATACAACAACACAACAGGGCAATACACTGCAGAAATCAGAGCCATTAACCTTACCGTGTATTTCGATGAAAATTCATATACTGATATTGAAGATATAAAGTTGCATTATAATTCGTTGCTTGAAGAAGTCAATAACTTCACGGTGAACGGTTTTAACAGATATGAAAAAATAAAGTCAATTCACGATACACTTTGTGATTTGATTACATATCCCGAAAATCAAGGTACAAGCAGTTCACCAAATTATGGCCCAATGGCACATCATCCAACGGGTGCGTTGATTTATGGCAGTTCTGTTTGCGAAGGCTATGCCGAGGCATTCAAGCTCATTTGTGACAGAGAGGGTATTCCTTGTATTACTGTTATAGGCTATGGTAACGGCGGGGCTCACAAGTGGAATTATGTTAAAATGGACGACGGCTTATGGTATCTTCTGGATGCCACATGGGACGACCAAGCAACATATACTTATTATGGTGATTATCTTATCGGAAGTGCTTTTGATGGTGGAAGCCATGTGCCTAATGGTGTTATGTTCAGCGGAACAACTGCCCTGCAATACCCAACATTAGCACAGGATACATACAGTTTCACAGTACCTATGAATGACACACCCGATATGGCTTTTAACAATATAAACAATGTGCTTTATGTCGGCAAAGGAATTACAAGCATAAATACAGTATTGAATTATGTTGGCTTACCTAACGGAATAACTTTTTCATATTCGGGGTCGGGAACAACGGGCCGAGTGCTCACATTCACAAAAGATGATACTTCTGTTTCAAAGAGCTATATGGTTATAATTCGCGGTGATATAAACGCATCAAACTCAGTAAACACATCTGACTACACAATTATGAAGAAGGTGTGTTCCGCCACCTATAAGGTTGATGAAAATACCGCAAAATTCTATGCGGGCGATATGAATCAGGACGGTGCAATTGACGGTTTTGATGCAATAGCCCACCAATTATACACCAACGGTGAATTGACATTTGAATGATATTTTGCAAGCAAATTTGAATTTGTCGAATTCTTTTTATTTACCTGTCATTCTGAGCGAAGCGAAGAATCTCCACCAAAGTGAAATGTTAACTCAACAGAGATTCTTCGTCACTGCGTTCCTCAGAATGACTACCCAATTATATAATCGCGT
>JAZQMC010000027.1:0-47624 GCA_045543095.1 Candidatus Fimenecus sp.
TGGAATGTCAGGTAGTACATACGGCATAATTATGTTCATTGAATCAATTTACGACGCAGTTGACGACTCAATTTCAGGTCTTATTATTGACCGCACAAGAACTCGTTGGGGTCGTCTTCGTCCTTGGCTTGTCATTCCAACACCATTCTGGGCTATTGCAATGATAATGCTTTTCACGACTCCGTCATTCCTCGTTCACGAATGGCAAAAAGTTATCTGGACTATTGTAGCAATTTTCGTTTACAACCTTGGTATGTCATACTTTGGTGCTTGGACAATTATGCTTTACAACATTACACCAAACAACAATGAGCGTGACAATTTGATTGCCACATCAAAGTTTGCTGACCTTTTTGGTGTATTCCTTCCATCTATTGCATCTATGTTTGTTGGTTTCCTTCCACAGAAAACTGTTGAATGGGGTTGGAAAAATCCAATTGGTATGCAAGATATCTACACAGGCTTTGCAGTTATAATTACAGTAATTGCCGCATTTACTGCTTTCTTCGGTTTCTCTGCAATGAGAGAAAGAGTACCGCTTGCATCTCGTGAACAGATGAAAGAAGTTGGCGTTATTGAGTCTTTCAAAAACGTTTTCAAAAACAGACCAATGTTTGTTCTTGTTCTTTCAGGCTTCTTTGCAGGCTTTAAGTCAGTTGGTGTTGCAAGTGAGAGTTTCTATTGGATGCACAACTCAAAGAACGTTGCACACGGTTCAATCGCAGGTATCTTCACAGGTATTCCAAACTATATTATGGTACCACTTGCTCCAAAACTTATCCGTAAATTTGGTGCTAAAAAGGTTGCTGTTGCATCAGGTATCTTTGCAGGTTTTGCTTATGCAGGTACATTCCTTATCGGTCTTTTCGGTAATGGTGGTAAAGGCTTCCTTGTTGACTGGAGCGGTCACAACGCAGTTATTAATCTTGCGGTGCTTACATTCTGCCTTACAGTCTGCGGACTTCCTAATCAGCTTTTAAACGTTGCCGGTGCTGTTCTTCAAGGTGACGTTTACGACTACAGCGAATGGAAAACAGGTATGAGAAATGAAGCTCTTGTTCAAACAGTTCAAAACTATTTCGGCAAGGCTGCTAACTCAATTACAAACCTTCTTTCAGGTGTTGTTATTTCATTGGTTGGTTATGTTGCAAGAAAAGACGAATTCGGCAACATTGTTCCCGAATCAAACTACAACACACTTTTAGGTTTCTGGGCTGTTTTCTGCTTACTCCCTGCTATTGCTCGTTTCCTTTACGGTGTAACTCTCTTGTTCTTCAATGTTGACGGTAAGTTCAAAGAGCAGATGCTTAAAGAACTTGAGATTAAGCGTAAAGAAAGACTTGAAGACCTTGGCATTGATTCAGAAGAAGCAAAAGCTGAATAAATTTTCAATCACAAAATATATAAAATCACCCCGACTTTATCAAAGTCGGGGTTTTGTTTTAGATTTATTTTTTGCAATAAAGTTCAACTTTATTGAGTGTTGCTTTTACGCGATACGATGTGATTACGATTTTAATTTTATTAAGGCTCTGCTTTTTAAAACGGCAGATGCGTTTTGCACCTATTACCGTTGATGAGCAAAGCTTTTCGTAGCCGTTACCGTTATCACCGTAAACATCAAAGTTTTCAATCTGCTGACCTGTTGCGATATTCTCTTTGAGAATGATTTTATCGGCAGTTATTGGTGTTTTAAAAATGATTTCAATTTCGGGCTTTTTGTCATTTTTTCCGCACTGCCAATAGCCGTTTTCAATAAGAATATTATCTGCATTATGTTCTTCATCAAGTTGAGAAGATACAGTAGCCTTGCAATCTTTTGAAAGATTTTCGGGGAATTCTTTTCGCAATTCATCACCGAATTTGCGTAATGCACGGACATCGGCTTTTGCTAAAAGTCCGTTTTTATCAGGCGGAATATTAAGAAGTAATGAGGAATTGCCCCCTACACTACCCCAATAAATCTGCATAAGTTTTTTAAGAGATTTCACTTTGAAATCTTCTCGTTTATGATAAAACCAACCCGGTCTTATTGAAACGTCAACCTCGGCGGGATACCAGATAAAATTCTTAATGCCGTCAATGAATTCACGACTGCCTAAATCCTGTGTTTTCGCATCAACATTTTTTGCAAATTCAGGGGTATCTTCTTGTTGAGAATGCTCGGCAGTATAATCCTGATTTCCTACAAATGCAGGAACTACACTCCACTCACTTTCTCTTGATTTACCCGCTTCATTACCGCACCAACGAACATCGGGACCGCAGATATTGATTACTGCATTGGGTTGCAATTCACGGATTAAATTGAAATATGAATTCCAATCATAAACCTGCTTTTTGCCGTTTTTGCCCTCACCACAAGCACCGTCAAACCAGAAACAGAAAATATCACCATACTGTGTTGCAAGTTCTGTAAGCTGATTTTTAAAATATGTATTATATTCTTCGCCCGTGCCGTAAGTGACTTCGTGTCTGTCCCACGGGGATAAATACACACCGAATTTTAGCCCATATTCACGGCAAGCATCGGCTACTTCACGCACAACATCGCCATTACCGTCTTTATAAGGGCTGGTTTTCATACAGTAGTCTGTATAGTCACTCTGCCAAAGACAAAAGCCGTCGTGATGCTTACAAGTAAGAATAATGGCTTTAAGTCCTGCATTTTTAATCTCTCTCGCCCATTGACGAGCATCGAGTTTTTTAGGGTTAAATACAGATGGCGACGCCGTTCCGTCACCCCATTCACGACCTGTAAATGTATTTGTACCGAAATGGCAAAATGCATACATTTCAAGCTTTTGCCATTCTAACTGACGAGGCGACGGAGTAACCTCCGCCGCCAACTCATAACTTTTCTTATTCAGCATAGTTTGTTGCAATAATATCAACGCCTGTACCGAGAATATTCTCGATTACAACATCGCCGATATTAACAGGAGCCTTAATTGAAGCCTCGTTAATAATCTTCATACAATCCATCATCATTCCCTTTGGAATTGGATTTGAAGTTTTAACGGGTACAACATAAGCCTCACCGCCCTCAACTTTAACGGTAGTTGTGAGCATTCTTGTGGGATTTGTAACTTCTGTGCGGGCATAAGCATCGCCACGCTTACAAGTATTACCTGTAACAGTTGCAACATTACCGTCGTTATCAAAGGTGACAGTAATTGGACAACCTAAAGGACAAGCTACGCATACAAGTTCTCTTTTTTCCATTACTTACGCCTCCACTCTAACTGTAATAGTTGCATTTGCAGGAAGTTCTTCAATTACTGACTGTTTAAGTGTAACATATTCCATTTCGCCCGGGCAAAGCTTAACCTTTTTCTTTGAAAGGATTTCTTTACCGTCGCACTCAACAATAATTTTTGCCTTATTGTAAACTGCACCAACACGGAAATAGAGTTTAACATCTGCATCAGTTTCGCGGTTAATTCTCTGTGGAACGATATAACGAACACCGTTAATACCCTGAGTTTTAACACACTCGCCTGTTACTTTTTCGCCCTTTATGTATTTAGCCGCACCAAGACCCGCAATCTGACTTTCTTCAGTAACATAGTCAACAAGGTCGTGCACCTGAAGAACATTACCGCAAGCGAACACACCTGCGTGCTCTGTTTCACGGTATTCGTCAACACAAGGACCATTTGTAATTCTGTCGAGCTCAAGTCCTGAATTCTTTGAAAGCTCGTTCTCGGGAATAAGACCAACTGACAACATAAGTGTATCGCAAGGAACATATTCTTCTGTGCCCGGAATTGGCTGAAGTTTTTCATCAACTTTAGCGATTGTAACACCCTCAAGTCTATCTTTACCGTGAGTTGCAACTACTGTACAACTAAGCTTAAGCGGAATACCGAAGTCATCCAGACACTGAACAATATTTCTTGTAAGACCGCCTGAATATGGCATAAGCTCGCAAACCATTTTAACCTTTGCACCTTCAAGTGTCATACGACGAGCCATAATAAGACCGATGTCGCCCGAACCGAGAATAACAACCTCATGGCCGGGCATATAGCCATCAATATTAACATATTTCTGTGCAGTACCCGCAGTCATAATACCTGAACAACGGCTACCTGCAATGCTCAACGCACCTCTTGGTCTTTCACGGCAACCCATAGCAAGAACTACTGCTTTTGCATTGATTTTGAGAAGACCATCTTTTTTATTTACTGCAGTAACAATATTATTTTCATCAATATCGAGAACCATTGTGTCAGTTTTAACCTCAATATCGGTATCTGCAAGCAAATCTATAAATCTACCCGCATATTCTGGACCTGCAAGCTCTTCGCCGAAATAATGAAGTCCGAAGCCTGTGTGAATGCACTGCTCAAGAATACCACCAAGAGTTTCGGCACGCTCTAACACGATAATTTTATTTACACCGTTTTCTTTAGCCTTAAGGGCTGCTGCCATACCGGCGGGACCGCCACCAACAACGGCAAGTTCATAATCTAACACGCAAACACACCTCACTTTGTTCTCTCGTAAATAATTTTTGACTCGCCACCAAATTTTGTGATGTCACTCATAGGAACACCCAATTCGCGTGCGAGAATTTCTACAACCTTACTACCGCAGAAACCTCCCTGACAACGTCCCATACCTGCACGAGTTCTGCGTTTTACACCGTCAACATCACGAGCACCTGCGGGGGCTTTGATAGCGTCAATAATTTCGCCCTCTGTGATTGTTTCACAACGGCAAACAATTCTGCCGTAAGCTGAATTCTTTTTAATAAGCTCTGCTCTTTCTTGGTCATTTAAATGACGGAAGCGAACAGGCTCTTCTCTTGTATCTGTATAAACTTCTTTTTCTTTAAGCTCAACTTTTTCTGCGAGAATGTCGCGAACATAAATCGCGATTGCAGGGGCAGAAGAAAGCCCGGGAGATTCAATACCCGCAACATTGAGGAAATTTTCACTTGTTGGACACCAACCAATAATGAAATCGTCACTAACCGGATGAGCACGAACACCTGCGAAAGATGTAATTGCATTTCTCTGTGAAACTGTGGGAACTGATTTAAGTGCTTTTGCAACAATTTCCATAAGACCTGCGGGAGTTGTATCTGTATCTTCTTTATTATCCTGATTGATAGCTGTTGGTCCGATAAGAAGATTACCGTCAACAGTAGGAGTTACAAGAATACCTTTACCCATTTCATTAGGACACTGGAATATGGTATGAACAGCAAGGTTACCAACTGATTTATCAAGCAGATAGTACTCGCCTTTACGAGGGATAATTTCTATTTCATCATAGCCCACCATACGAGCAAGGTCATCAGAGAAATTTCCTGCTGCGTTGATGATATATTGTGCGTTAATATCACCCAATGATGTTTTAAGTATGTAACTATTTTCGTTATCTTCAATTGCGGTTACATTGCAGTTTCTGATAAATTCAACACCGTTTGTAACTGCGTTTTCAACAGCTGCGATTGTAAGCTCATAAGGGCACACAATACCTGCACTTTCACAAAGAAGAGCTCCAACTGCTTTATCACTTATATTGGGTTCAATTCTGCGAAGTTCAGCCTGGTCAATAACCGAAAGACCGGGAACACCGTTTTTAATTCCTCTGTCATAAAGAACATTGATATGCTCCATTTCGCTCTCTGAAAAAGCAACAACCACAGAGCCGTTCTTTTTAAAAGGAACTGAAAGCTTTTCACAAAGTTCAGGCATCATAGCAGTACCCTTAACATTGAGTTCTGCTTTTAAAGTACCGTTTTGAGCATCAAAGCCACCGTGCACAATGGCACTGTTTGCCTTTGTAGTACCCATTGCAACATCATTACACTTTTCAAGCAAAGCCACATTAAGATTATAGCGACTAAGCTCGCGTGCAATAAGACCACCGACAACACCGGCACCTACAATTGCTACATCGTAAGTCATAAATAACCCTTCTTTTTCTAATATTTTTACATATTCTTCAAGATTTATTATTATATCACATTTATTTACTAATTAACATAGTTTTCAACAAAATTCTTTAGTTAATTTTTAAGTATTTTTATTTTATCTGTGCTTTAAGCTTGTCACCTATTCTCTTTAAAATCCGTTTTTCAAGTCTTGAAATATAGCTTTGAGAAATACCTAACTTATCTGCTACCTGTTTTTGAGTAAGCTCGGGCTTATCACCTAACCCAAATCGCATATCAATAATTTCACGCTCGCGTGCGGGCAATGTATCGATAAGCTTTAAAAGAATTCTTTTTTCGTCTTCCTCCTCCATTTCGCGATTGATTTCATCCACATCGCTTCCGAGAACATCGGCAAGCATAAGTTCATTGCCCTCCCAATCGGTATTTAGAGGTTCATCAAGAGAAACTTCCATTTTTTGCGATGCGATTTTACGAAGGTGCATTAAAATTTCATTTTCAATACACCGCGAAGCGTATGTCGCAAGCTTTATATTTTTTTCGGGTGAAAAAGTATTGACCGCTTTTATAAGTCCGATTGTTCCTATTGAAATCAAATCCTCAACATTAACTCCCGAGCTTTCAAATTTTTTCGCTATATAAACCACAAGGCGTAAATTATGTGTAATCAATTTTTCGCGTGCACTTTCATCACCTGTGGAGAGTTGCTCACTTAAAATTTGCTCTTCTTCTTTCGTAAGCGGTTCAGGTAAGGACACAGGACCGTTTATGTAGTAAGCTCCCCTTTTAAACAGCCTTAAATACAACTTTTTAAAAAACAATTTAACCTTTAACATTGTGCATTTCTCCTTCTAAATTTATATTGAGTATGATTTTATATTCTTCAAGTGGTACAACGCTTTCACCTATGTAGACTTTATCGGTTGTAAACGAATTGATTTTTAAGTTTTCGGGGCGAAAGGCTTTTACCAGAGAATCGCCATTTACTGTTGTTACAGGGATAAGACGGAACTTATCGTCGGGAATACTGAATTGTCTAAACAAAGATTTTTCGACCATTACCACGGGATATAATGAAAATGGTTCACGCAGATTATTACCTGTATCCATTAACGCGGTATCCGACACAACCCTACCGTTTTGCTGAATAGTCACATAATATTCCTGACTTTTCGGTGCTTTTTTATCGGTGAATTTTGTAATTACAGTTATAACAATATAAGAAAACACCGAACAAACAACAAGAAATGCAATATCTATATCAAAATACACAATTCCGTTGGTATAAATTAAAATATCAGTATCAAAAAATATGTAGATTGCGAACATTACTCCGCCGAAGATAAAACTTATGGCAAACAGCCAGAAGACCTTTTGTAAAAGGCTTTTTAACGGCTTTATGCCAAAGGTTATTACTATCATTAAAACTGCCGTAAATAGCTTTAAAGCAGTCATTATAATGCCTAAATCTTCAAGAAAAATAAGCATTGAGGAAACTCCGCCCGCAAGCGACCCAAAAGCAATCCGTAGACGCGAGGTATGAGCACGAGTGAGTTTTCGTACTGCCAATAACATAAAATAATTCACTAAAGTATTAATAATTATTAACACATCAACATACACAATCACAACAATCACCAACAAAAAAATGCTTGACACCATTATACAAGGTATCAAGCATTTAATTTGTCATATTTTAGATTGTTCTCATATAATCTTCGAGAATTAAAACCGCCGAAACTGCATCAACAACCGCCTTGCGTTTTTTACCGCGTACATCAGCAGTATTGAGAATATTATGTGCAGAAACAGTTGTGAGTCTTTCGTTCTGAAAAAACACGGGAAGTCCTGTTTTTTCTTTTAAAAGTTCACCGAATTCACGGCACGCCTCACTGCGAAAACCGTAGCTACCGTCCATATTTTGCGGAAGCCCTACGCAAATTCTCTCTGCTTTTTTCTCTTTTGCCAATTCAGTTATTTTATCGACAAGCTTTTCACGGTCTTTTTCAGTTATAACACACACGGGAGATGCTAAAATCTGCATTTTATCGCAAACAGCAATCCCTGTGCGGACATCACCGTAATCAACGGACATTATAACCATTATGCCGCTGCCTCCTCATTACTGCTTGGCTCTTCAACCACAGGTGGTGCAGTTGTTGTAGTTGTATCTTCAACAGGTGGTGCGGTTGTTGTGGTTGTATCGTCAGTTACGGGAGTATCGGTCAATGTTGTTGATTCCTCGGGAACTTCAGGTTCAGCAGAACAGTTTTTACACTTTGCAGGGATATTTGATTTTTTATACCAGCCTGTTGCCTTTGACGAGCAACCGTCACCCGCAATAAGACCTGAAGATGTACAATATGTGAGTTTCACAACATCATCGGTATATTTTTCAAAGCTCTTATCTGCAAGATTTTCGTGAACTCTGTCCATAACAGTTTTGTAGATAAGACCCGCAGGGTTACCGCTTGCACGAATTTCTTTATTATAGTCGTATCCGAACCATACCGCTGAAACATAGTAAGGAGTACCTGCACACATCCAACGGTCATTATTATTTGTTGTAGTACCTGACTTTGCAAATGTTCTGAAGCCATCAACACCATATCCGCGACCTGTACCCATTGAGCCGTAGATAACTGTCTGCATCATTTCATTCATAACATAAGCAGTTTCAGGAGAGATTACCTGTTCATATTCTGAAGTGTCAGTCTGAAGAAGAACGTTCGAACCCGTACTGTCGGTTACTTTTGTGTAACAATAAGGTTCATAGTATTTACCGCCATTTCCGAAAGTAGCAAATGCTGCCGCCATCTGAAGTGTTGTTACACCGCCGTTAGAACCGCCTGTTGCAAGTGCAGACGGGGAAACGCTGTCCGTACCGTCAACCATAGTTGTTATATGGAACTTTTCAGTTACATAGTCATAACAAGTGTCAAAGCCCATTTTCATAAGCAACTGTGCAGGAACAGTATTATATGAAATTGCAATCGCATACTGGGTTGTTACAAAACTGTCGGGCGAACCCGCTTTACCACCATAGTTATCGGGCCAACGCTTACCCTTCCATGTAATACCGTAGTTCACAGTTTTTGTTGACCATGTTACATAGTCCTCTTCAATTGCCGCAGCGTATATACTTAACGGTTTAATTGATGAACCGGGCTGACGAACCGCAGAAACCGCACGGTTATTTGAACGGTTTTCTGTCTTTTCGCCTGCACCACCAACCATTGCCACAATACGACCGTTATAATCCATAATGGTCATTGCGGACTGTGCGGCATCTGCAACATTGCTTACTCTTTCGCTTGGGAAGTTTCTGCGATGCACATAAACATCTTCAACAATTGACTGAATACTCATATCAACTGCAGAGTAAATTCTTAAACCGCCAGAATAAATCATTCTGTTGGCTTCATAGCCTGAATAACCCTGCTCTTTAAGGTCACTGATTACCTTACTGATTACATAGTCAACATAATAGCTTTGAACTTCATTATCGGTTGCAGATTCAACCTTTTCTTCGTGCTCTTCAACATATTTTTCACTATTCGTAAAAATGAGTTCATAAGCCATTGCCTCGTCATACTGCTCTTGAGTAATCATACCGTCCTCAAGCATTCTGCCCAAACACCATTCTTGACGGGCTTTATTGTTTTCAGGTTGCCAAAGAGGGTCGTGCTTTGCGGGTGTTTGTGTAATAACGGCTATTGATGCACATTCGGCAAGGTTTAATTCTGAAACATCTTTACCGAAATATGTTTCAGCCGCTGTCTGCACACCGTAGCAGTTATGGCTTAAGTAAATTGTATTGAGATAAGCCTCTAAAATTTCATCTTTATCGTAATAATTCTCAAGGTTTAATGCAGAAAGAACTTCATAATATTTACGATTGATGTTTCTGCCCGATTCACCTGTAAGGTTTTTAATAAGCTGTTGAGTAATTGTCGAAGCACCACGCATCTGACCGTCATTAGCGACGAAAGAGCGTGCAATGCCAAGCGTCATACTAAACCAGTCAACGCCCTTATGCTCTTCAAAACGCTTATCCTCAATGGCGATAAAAGCCTTACCCATCCATTCGGACATATCTTCAAGCTCAACCCACACACGATTCTGTTCGCCGTGAAGTCTTGCAATTTCAACGGGTTTATTCTCTTCATCCATAGCGTAAACGATTGTAGTCTGGTCCTGATTTTCTTTATAGAATTCAAGGTCAATAATACGCTCGCCGTTTACTGTGCTTACGGCACTTGTGAGAATATAACAACCGATTATAAAACAAGTCATAAGCCCCGTGAAAGCAATAGCGAACAAAGCGGTCAAAAACTTCTTTTTGCCCGGTGACATTGGCTTTTTGGCTTTAGTTTTTTGAGTCCTTTTTCTCATAAAATTCCTCCAAAACTGCTTTAAAAACACAGTTTTACAATTATACATATTAAGTATAGCACAAAATTTATAAAATGTTTAGTCTTTTTTTACAAAATTAACAAATTTTAATAATTTGTAATATTTTTGTTCAAAATATAGAGAAGCCTTATATAAAAGGAAGTGTAATTTATGAAGAAAAAACACTTGAAAATCATATTATTCTCCGCATTTTGTTTCTGTGTAATTGCGGGACTTTTTATGGTGCTCAACCGCGATATTGAGAATAATGTGATTGAAAATCCCTACACTCCGCAAAATGACTATTACACCGTAACAGAATATCAGGGGAAAATTGCGGTATTCAAAAACACCGACACTATTCCCCTTGATGTTTACAATATTTATATTGAATATCTGCCCGACCACGACCGCCGTCTTTTAGCGGAGGGCATAAGAGCCGACAGCCCCGGTGAATTGCAAAAAATCATTGAAGATTACACAAGTTAATTCTTCTGAATTTCAATTTTTGCACAATTTTCATTGCCGTTAAGTGTGATTTCAATTATTCCCTTATCGCGAAGTGAGAAATCAGTTTTTTCGCCGTTTACCGTAACCTCATAGTCATTTGTATCGCTCATTACGGCGATTACGGAATACTTATCGTTGTTACCGTAATATTTGAGTTCACCGCTGAATTCTGTTTTATCTTCATTGAAATCACTATGTATTACCATAGTGTCAAAACCTGTTGAGAATGTGCCGGGCTTGAAATATGCATTAGTCCAGATATTAACGGGAGTTGAAAGTCCGCCGAAATTATGGAACCAACCACCCCTGCCCGATGTGATATTGAACATTTCAAAGGTATAATATGAATATTCAACCTCACGTTTCCAAGCGTCGAGAGCAGTTTTTGCAATTTTGAAGGCAAACTCGGTTTCACCTAAATCGAGCATAGTTTTCCACACGAACCATTGATGTGAAAGCCACACATTACCGTTCCAATAACCATTTGTAATGTAATATGATGCGGTTTTGTCAACTGCACTTATACCTACGGAGCTGAACATTTCATCATCACTCTGAAGATGAGAGAGAATTCTCTTTTTCTGACTCTCTGTTACTGCACCCGCTATAATGGGATAGATACCATCCATTGTTTTATTAAGGTTTTCGCCGTCTGCAGTTCTGTATTGTTCTTTAGGGTTACCGCTTTCATCGTGGATTACATAAGAGAAATAACCACACTCTTCATCCCAAGAATATTTTTGAAGTGCATTTGTAACTCTTTCAATATCTTGAAGGTATGTTGATTTATCATCTTCATAACCTAACAAATCTGCTGCCATATAAAGAATTTTTGCACAACGGATAACCTGTGAAGATGATATAACAGGTGTCATATACTTCTGCTTTTTCTCGGCATACATAGTTTTCTGTGGTGGCAAATCGTCCATACCACTACAGTTATAAAAATAATCAAAAGTAGTTGTTAAACCGCTATTGAATTTTGTGGTGGTTGAGCCGTTGATTTTGCCTGCAAGAAAATCGTAGAACATTTTGACCCTGTCATAATATTTAAGTAAATCTGTTTTATCATTTGCCCTTTTAAGCATTTCAAGATACTGATAAATATGCACGGGCACGGGAGAGCCGTGAAGCAAAAATGCCCAATCTTTATTATCTTTATCACTTAAATATGTATCGAGAATATAGTCTGCAATATGGGGTGCAAATTCAAGCATATCAAGACCTATGAAGCCTGAATCCCAAGTGTAGAATGAGTCCCAACGCTTACCCGGAGTATGATGAACAACATATTCACCGTGACGATAAAGCGGATAAACAGTATTTTGAAACACAGTTGCACGAAGAATTCTGTTTGAGAATTCATAGGTTTTACCCGCAAGGTTCAAATCAAACTTTTCAAGAGAATTATATGCTTTTTCATAGAGTTTTTCATATTCGTCAGTTGTTTGATACTCGGTTTCGCCGAACGAAAGCACCGCATATTCAATATGAGTTTCGCGGGGCTCAACATAAAGAGTGTGAACTACTGTGTTATGATAAAAGCCCTCGTCACTATGCTTTTCAGAGAAAGAACCCGAAAATGTTTCGAGCATATTCTGAAAGCTTTCGTCAGGCTGTGAAATTCGAGCAGTCGGACTGTCCTCAAGACAACCTGTATTGAAATCACGGAAACGAGTAACATCATTAAATGTTCTTACATAAAACTTGCCGTCAACTCCGTCATATTTGTAACTTGCAAGTTTACCGATATCACAAGTCTTTGTTTCAATTTCAGGATAGAAATTATGCGTTTTTGATGTTACAGAAACACTTTCGCCTTTTTCAGTAATGCAAATGAAGTCGAATTCAATTCCGCCTGTACCACAAGACACCAGTTCAACATCTGTATTGTTAAATGGAACAGAAACAATATTAAAATCTGTTGCAGATGGGAATGTAATTTCTTCACCGTTTAATGTCCATACACTTGGACTTTCGTCAGTTGTACGATAGCGAATATTGAGTATCGGATTATTGAAATCAGAAATACCATTGATTTCATAAGTTATTCTATCCCCTGCCTCTTCGCCAAGTTTTGAATATTTAGGGAGAATGTATCGGTTGTTATCACGGTCACCAAGTCCACGATGATATGTAAAACCATCATCGAAAAATTCACCTTTTTGCATAGCGTCGATAACCTGATTATCCCAAGGACGAATGGTATTATAATCATAACTCTTATAATCAAGTGCTTTTACAAAAATATTCTTTTCAGGCAGAATTGGTGTTGTCCGGTAAACATTTGGATATTCAATAGCAGAAAAGAGGTTTAATAAGCAGATTTGCATAATGTCGGTATTATTCACAAACTCCGAACGGACAAGCACGCTATCGTCATTAAGTTTAGTAAATGACACATCGGCATATACTCGGTCTTTCCACTCTAAATCATAGCGATAAGAATAGAATGAATAATCTGACTTTGCCTCCCAAGGATGAACACCCACGGGAACAGTTACATTAGGCACACGGCTATCGGCATTTTCAATCGCCGGGCTTACTACGCAATCAAAACGTACACCGCCCTCGGTTTTATGGTCGACAATTCGGGAAATACCGCTGTATTTTTTAGAATACGGTCCCCACTTACCTAATAAATCAAGCATTTTTTGTGTAACTGTGCTCATAGTGATACCTCGCTATAAATGATATGTTGATTATACCAAATTCTGCATAGTATTTCAACACAAACAAAATAAAAAACAGCGGAAGCAAACACTTCCGCTGAACCAATTAAAACATATCCTTATATTTTTTACTTTTACGAAATGAAAAATAGTCATTGCCGTGACCGACAATAATATGGTCATCAAGCCTTAAGCCTGATTGCTTAAGCACATAGGCAAGATTTGCCGTTGCATCAACGTCTGCTTTTGACGGTGCAGTAATTCCTGTAGGATGATTATGTACTAAAATAAGACTTGTAGCTTTGTTTTTGAAAGCAGTTTCAATTATTAGCCGTGCATTTAACGGTGTGGATTTTATTGTACCCTCGCTCATCAAATCAAAACTTATAAGTCTGCATCGGGAATCAAGGCAGATAAGATATAATTTTTCTTCTGTAATACCTTTAAAAAACTTGCAGGCATATTCTGCCGCAAGTTCTGAATCGTTAAGAAATACTGCGTCTTTATTGAGTTTATCAACCTCATATTTTCTGAAAAGCTCCGGCATAATTTTTATAAGTGTTGCCGTGCGTGGCCCTATGCCTTTAACATTGCACAATTCATCGTAACTTGCATCAAAAACTTCTGAAAGTGAACCAAAGGTATCAATGAGTCTGTGTGCCTCTTCGTTAGTATCTTTTTGGGGAATAGCATAAAAAAGCAATAATTCCAATGCGTTATGGTCTTGAAAATTATCAAGCCCCTCTTTTAAAAAACGCTCTCTCATTCTTTCGCGATGGCCAGAATGTATATTGCTCTTTTTTTCCGTACTTTTCTTTACGGTTGGATTTTTTATCACATTCCCTTCAATTCCGTATCTTTCTCTCTTCCTGTTTTCATACATTGTGACGACCTTTTTCGCCATTTTACTTAAACACCCTTTTTAAATATTTTTGCCATCTGTAAAAGTAAATTGTTATGAGTCTGGTTAGAAGAACATCATACATAGCAAAGACTATATTACCCGCAAGTAATAATAGCGGTAACGCAAAATTACCAAAAGATTCAACATCTTCAAACGAAATCATAAAGATTTTTGTTATAGCGAAGTAAGCCACCACCATAGCCGTATTGAACACGATATACTTGATGACCCAACACAGAAAAGACTTGAAATGTTTTTCAATTATACCCTTTAATATGGGATAATATCCGAAAAAAGCAACATACATAATTGCCGCTTCTTTATTGCCCAGAATGAGCAAGGAAAGTATGCTGACCGCAACATAAACCGCCGTTGCAAAGCCTTTGCCTGTTTCGATTACAATAACTATAAGCAATGCACCCACAAACATTGGTATTGCATAAACCAAGGTTGATGTTACGCCTGCAATCATCATAAACACTATTGACAGAGCCGTCGCCACACCGCCAAGAGCCACCTTTGAAGCAAGACTATTTCTTTTATTCATATCAGCAACAGGGAATTAAATCTCCGCCACAGCATTCGCAACAGCAGTCGGCACACAAAAGACCGCTACAAATAGTACACACATTGTCGTCGCCCGAGCTTCGCGAAGTTCTGTAACCGCCACGTGCATTGTTATTAAGTGCATTAAATGCAGCCATATATTCACTGTTCTGAGGGTCAAGCTGACAAGCCGTCTGATAACAACGGTATGCCTCATTCATCCACCCACGACGTTGATGGATAACACCTTTGAGATAATGCCACTCGGCATTACGCATATTATTGGGAATTCCGTCAAGAATTGTTTCGGCATCGTCAATTCTGCCCGCATTTATACGCTGACGGACATCTGAAAACTGTGATGCACCGAAATTCTGATTATTATAATTGTAGCCGTAATTATAACTGTTATTTTGTTGTGTATTTGAATAAGAGGTTGTTCCGCGAATTTCACCGAGAATGGTGTCATAAGCACTATTCAGCTCGTCCATTTTGCGTTGCATTTCAGCATCTGAATAGCCCGCGTTATGAATTTCGCCTGCTATTCGTCTGTAGGCATTCATCACTTCTTGTTCACCGGCCCCTCGGTTAAGTCCTAAAAACTCGTAGGGATTATTCACAGTTTTCACCTCTGTATTTCTTTGTTATTCTTTGAAGCTGAAAATCAAGCCCATCAAAGATTATATTTTCAATTATGAAAGAAAAATTACTGAATTGTTGGGTTTTAAAGTTCTCACACAGTTCACCCACCGAAAGATTTACTAACATTGTGGCATCATTTACAATATTTTCGGTATTCTTAAATGGATTAAATGAATTTTGCTTAATATCATCTGCGTAATCATCAAAAGCATCGAGAAAATAAACGGTACGCCCAAGATGATAGCCAAATTTCTCTGCTTTCTCTTTTTGTTCGCCACATTCACCATAAGCAAATAAATATGAGAGCATTTTTGCGGTTGGGTCTGCAGATTTGTCGAGGGACGGATTACTTTCTCGCTCAATTTCAAACTGTTTTTTCATACCGTCTTCAACAGTTTTAAAAATTTCGGGGTATTTCTTTTTCGCCTTGTTTTTAAGAAACGAAAAATATGGTAAAAGGAAATATAAAAGTATTTTCTTTAAAAAGCCACTATCGTGAAGATTATCAACAAGTTTAAAATATGCAAGAACTATGGTAATTGTACTTGCGAGCTTATAAGCATCACTGTCACAAGTGATTTTCATACACTTTTTGCAAGGGTTAAAAGTGCAACGAGAATTAGTTACATTGATATTATCCTTTGACAGACCAAGTTTATACATTACATAAAACGCACCGTCATAGCTTAATAAAAATCGGGATAAAACGCCGTATTCCTTGCCCATTTCTTTACAGAGTGTACAATAAACACCTTTGTAGGCTTCATACTCTTTAATTTTAAGTTCAGGTTTATAAATCGTTACATATCCGAACATAAACTATCTGTTAATCCCCTTTAACACCGTTCTTGCAACATAGGGTTTATTCATAGTGTAAATATGAATTCCGTTAACACCGTTCAAGAGCAAATCATTAATCTGATTTACGGCAAAATCAAGACCTGCTTTTTCTAAATCTTGCGGGTTATCCTTATATTTTTCAAGGAAATCAGTTACTTCGCTTGGAAGCTTTGTTCCCGAAAGGCAAGTTATTCTGTCGATTTGCTTTATATTTGTAATTGGCATTATACCTGCAAATACAGGGGCATAAATACCTTTTTTACGGACTTTTTCTAAAAATGAATAAAAGACATCATTGTCATAAAAAAGTTGTGTGATGAGGAAATCAACGCCACAATCAACCTTGTTTTTTAGATTTTCAATATCTTTTTCTAAACTGTCACATTCGGGGTGGCACTCGGGATAGCAAGCACCACCAATGTCAAAATAGCCGTAATCTTTAATATGTTTTACAAGCTCATAAGCATATGTATAGTATTCCCCTTGCGGTTTCTCATAGCCTTGCGGAATATCGCCACGCATAGCAAGTACATTATCAATATGATTTTCTTTAAGAGTATCAAGGATATTATCAATCTGTTCTTTGGGTGTTGATGCACAAGTTAAGTGTGCTAATGCAGTTGTATCAAGACGGTTTTTTATAAGTGATGCAATTTTTGTTGTGAATTGCGAAGTGCCACCGCCTGCACCATAAGTAACACTCATAAAATCGGGGTTATGTGCAGATAATTCACGTACTGACCACTCAATGTTTTCAAAGGCTGAATCCGTTTTTGGCGGAAAAACCTCAAAGGAAATAAGTTGGTCTTTAACCATAAGTTTTTCTGTTATCCTCATACTCAATCACCGAGAATATAATATCACATTAGTATTTTTTTAGCAATAGAATGGTTGTTTATTTACATATTATTTACAAAAAAATAGGAAAAGGGACGATGTGGGCATCGTCCCCTATATATAAATCATTTAGACTTTCATGTTATCTATCTCTCCCTCCGTCACCTTACGGTGACACCTAATTCTCGCCTGCCGGCTCGGTCGGTGCTTCTGCTTTGCAGAGGTCTCCACCGGAGACCCGCACCTCATCAGAGGGAGGCGAAGTGGAGATTTGCAGTTTAATTAAAAAAGTTTACTTGCGTTGATGATGTCTTCATTTGTGACTTTACCTGTTGAAATTGCATTAACTGCTTTTTCTGCTTCAAAGTTCAAGTCACTATATGGTGTGTTGAGTTTGTTATTTACATACTCCGCGAAGTTATCTGCTTTGAAGATTGCATTTTGTACTCTCTTATTACCATATTTATCGAAAAATGTTCCATTTTCGTAATAGGTGCAGGTTTCAACTGTATTTTCACATTCACCATTATATTGTGGAATGTTGAGTTTTGAAATTGCATAATAGTTTGCATCTGTTGTCTTTGCAGTTGTAAATATTTGCTTTTCGTTTTCTTCTGCGTACTTTTTAAGAGCAAAAGCAGTTTCAGTTGAAACTTTACCGCTTATAACAATAATGTCAGAATTGAGTACCGAATCATAATCAGTTGTGTTTTTCTGTTCGTTAAGTACACCGAAACGACCACCTTTGCAGAGAATTCCGTTGTTTAAAGGTAATGCACGGGTCACTGTTGAGCCGATATAACGATAATCAATGTCGCAAAGGTTAGAACAGTTTGTGCAAATGCTCTTAACTGAGTTCTCTTTAACTGGAACACTCTTTGTAAATGATGTTTTTTCTCTCAAAGCACCAGTTGGACAAAGTGCAACACATTGACCACAAGCAATACATTCAGTTTCTTTAAGATGTTTGCCGAGTTCAGGCTCAACAAGAGTATTGAAACCACGGTTAATAAGTCCGATTGCAGACTTGCCCATAACCTCTTCACAAACTCTTACACAAAGTCCACAAAGGATACATTTATCTGTATTTCTTGCAATCAAGTCATTTGCATTTTCTTGATTTCTGTTGTGCTTCTCCCCTGCAAATCTTGATGGTTTAACATCATAGTCGTTTGCATAAGAGATAAGCTTACATTCAAAGTAATCGTGACAACCACATTCAAGGCAACGGTTTGCCTCTTTTTTTGCCATTTCTTCGCTGAATCCGAAGTTTACTTCTTTGAAATTAGTTTTTCTGTCGGCAGGGCTCATGTGTGGCATTTTTGCACGAGCTGATTTCTCGAATTTTGAATAGTCAATTGCCTTGCTATCCTGTTCAACATAATATGGCTTTTTGTAGCCTACTGTTTCACCATTCAAATATCTGTCTATTACAACAGATGCTTTTTGTGCCTCACCAATTGCAGCGATAGCGATGTCAGCACCCTTATTTGTTGCGTCACCCACGGCAAATACACCGTCAACAGATGTTGTAAATCGGCTTTCATCTGCTGAAATAGTATTTTTGCGAGTTGCTTCAAGAGTTTCAAATCCGTTGAGATTCGGGTATTGACCTATTGCCATAATTACAGAATCAAGTGCGATTTCTTCGATTTCGCCCTCAATGGGAACAGGTCTGCGACGACCGCTTTCATCAGGCTCACCAAGTTCCATTTTTTGAAGAATTACACCACCCAGTTTACCGTTTTCACCTGTAAACTCGATAGGATTTGTAAGGTATTTATAAATTACGCCCTCTTCTTCTGATTCAAGAATTTCTTGCGGGTCGGCAGGCATTTCGTCTTTTGTACGACGATAGATAACATAAACATTTTCTGCACCCAAACGCACAGCAACACGACAAGCGTCCATGGCAGTATTACCACCGCCACAAACTGCTACATTTTTTCCGATTTCCGGTTTATTACCAAGAGCAACCTCACGAAGAAAATCGATACCACCCCATACACCGTCTAAATCCTCACCTTGTACACGCATTTTACTGCTGTTCCAAGCACCGATTGCAACGAGTGTAGCATCAAAATCGTTTTTGATTTCTTCAAATAGAATATCTTTGCCGATATTCACATTATTTTTGAGTGTTACACCCATATCTTCAATGAGTTTGATTTCTTTATCTAAAACTGCTTTTGGAAGACGGTATTCAGGGATACCGTAACGAAGCATACCGCCCATTTTTGGCATCTGCTCAAAAATTGTTACACTATGACCATTTTTGCGTAGGAAATATGCAGCAGTAAGACCAGCAGGACCACCACCGATAATTGCAACCTTTTTATTTGTATCAGGCTCAATTTCAGGGATGTATGTATCACCAAGCAAGTCCATATCACCTACAAAGCCTTTAAGGAATGCGATTGAGATTGGCTCATCAACATACTGTCTGCGACATTGTTTTTCGCAAGGATGCGGACAAATTCTGCCGATTGATGCAGGAAGTGGCAATTTTTCTTTAATAAGTTTAACTGCCTCTTTGTATTCATCATTTGCAATAAGGCCGACATAGCCCTGACAGTCCGTACCGGCAGGACAAGCCTTACTGCAAGGTGCAACACAGTCACCTGTGTGGTCAGAAAGTAAAAGTTCAAGGGCTACTTTACGAGATGCCTTAATTCTTTCTGTTTGAGTATGAACAACCATACCGTCAGCCACCTTTGTTGAACAAGCACGAAGAAGTTTCGGATTACCCTCAACCTCAACAGTACAAAGTCCACAAGCACCATAGAGTTCAACTCTGCCATCATAACAAAGATTTGGAATTTTAATTCCGTTCTGTGTAGCGACATTGAGTATTGTCATACCCTCTTCGGCTACTATTTTTTTACCGTCAATAGTTAATGTTATACTCAATTATTTCACCTCCACAGCATTAAAACGACAGACTGACACGCAGTTGCCGCATTTGATACATTTATCCATATCAATAATATGAGCATTTTTAACTGTTCCGCTGATAGCACCAACAGGACATTTTTTAGCACACAATGTACAACCCTTACAAGCCTCTGCGTTGATTTCGTAACGAAGAAGATTTGTACATTCGTGTGCAGTACACTTTTTATCCACGATATGCTCAACGTATTCGTTTTTAAAGTATTTAAGTGTTGTAAGTACCGGGTTTGGTGCAGTCTGACCAAGTCCGCAAAGTGCACCATCTTTAATCGCAAGGCAAAGTTCTTCCAATAGTTCAATGTCATCTTCCTTACCGTTACCCTCTGTAATACGAGTAAGGATTTCAAGCATTCTCTTTGTACCAAGACGACAATGAACACATTTGCCACAGGATTCTTTTGCAGTAAAGTCAAGAAAGAAACGTGCCATTTCCACCATACAAGTGCTGTCGTCCATAACAACCATACCGCCCGAGCCCATAATTGCACCGGTAGCAGAAAGTGCTTTATAGTCAATTACAGTATCAAGCAAATCTGCTGGGATACAACCACCTGATGGTCCACCCATCTGTACAGCTTTAAAGTTTTTATCGTTTTTAATTCCGCCACCAATTTCAAAAATAACATCGCGGAGAGTTTTACCCATTGGGATTTCAACAAGTCCGCCACGTTTGATTTTACCTGTAAGAGCAAAAACCTTTGTTCCCTTGCTGTTTTCTGTACCCATCGATGAGAAAGCATTACCACCGTTGAGAATTATCCAACTGACATTGGCAAAAGTTTCAACATTATTGATATTTGATGGTTTATGCCAATAACCTGACTGTGCAGGAAATGGTGGTTTAAGTCTTGGCATACCACGAGAGCCTTCCAAAGACTCAATGAGTGCAGTTTCTTCACCACAAACGAATGCACCTGCACCCGCTTTGATTCTGAAATCACAAGAGAAGTCTGTACCCATAATATTCTGACCGATATAACCTCTTGCTTTGGCTTGGTCAATAGCATTTTGTAATCTGCGTATTGCAAGTGGATATTCAGCACGAACATAAACGATTGCTTCAGTTGCTCCGATAGCGAAAGCCCCGATAAGCATACCTTCAATAAGATTATGTGGGTCACCCTCAATAACGGCTCTGTCCATAAACGCACCCGGGTCACCCTCGTCGGCATTACAGATAAGGTATTTGTTTTCACCCGTTGACTGACGAGCAGCATTCCACTTGAACCAAGTTGGGAAACCTGCACCGCCACGACCTGCAAGACCTGAAATCTTGATTTCTTCAATTACATCTTCGGGTGACATTGTTGTAAGAACTTTATTGAGTGCTTTGTAGCCGTCATCGTTTGTATAATCTTCAATGATTTCGGGATTAATAATACCGCAATGACGAAGTGCAATTCTTGTCTGTTTATCTAAAAATTGTTTGTCTTCATCGGAGATTTCATATTCTTTAACTGATGTTAAATCGTTATTATTGATTGCATTTGCAACTTTCTCTGCGATTTCACCGTTGACCTTTACAAATCTGTGAAGACCATCGTCTGCATAAACATCAACAATAGGTTCAAGGTAACACATACCTATACAACCTGTAACTGTAAGTTGATTTTCACTTAAATCAAGGGATGAATTCAATATATCATAGGCTTTTTGAGCACCTGCGGCAATACCGCAACTGCCCTGACCAACTGCAATTTTCATTAGTCTTCCTCCCCTGCTTTTTTTTGTAATTCTTTAAAGATTGATACGGCTTTTTCAGGTGTTAATGAGCCGTAAGTGTCGTCATTTATCATCATAACAGGTGAAAGACTGCAACAACCTAAACAAGCAACGTTTTTAAGGGTAAAAAGGCCGTCCTCTGTTGTTTCACCGTCTTTGATACCCAAATATTCATTAATTACCTTTTCAATCTGTAATGAGCCGTTAACATGACAAGCAGTACCCTGACAAAGCATAATAAGATATTTACCCACGGGCTGTAATCTGAACTGTGAATAGAATGTTGCAACACCCATAATTTTAGTTACTTTTATTCCTGTTCTTTGAGAAATATGTAAAATTACATCTACGGGCAAATATCCGTAAATCTCTTGTGCATTCTGTAATATTGTTATAAGACTTCCCTTTACAGTTGCATATTTCTGCAAACAAGGTTCAAGAAGTGAAAAATCATTTGTATTGTTACAGTTACAATTCATATTGAAACCTCCGTATAAAAAACCTAACATATATCATAATACAAAATGACGTTTTTTTCAAATATAAAATACTGTAAAAATGTAAAAAAATATCGACTTTAGGGGTAAAAGAGTATATAATATTAACAACACAAAATGAATTGAGGAATTGACTTGAAAAAGTATTTATATGAAATGCATTTTCACACAAAAAACACAAGCAACTGTGCTAATGTGCCTGCTGAAATTGCAGTTGAAGAATATATAAAAGCGGGTTATGACGGGATTGTTGTGACCGACCATTTAAGCACCTCCACATATATGAAATATGGCAGAGAGCTGTTACCGTGGAAAAAGAAAGTTGACTTTTTCTTGCGTGGTTACAAAGAGGCTTTAAAAACTGCAAACGGAAGAATAAATGTGCTTTTAGGTATGGAACTTCGTTTTAGAACAAGTGAGGGTGATAACGATTATCTTGTTTATGGAATTACTGAAGATTTTCTTTATAATACACCTGAATTGCTTAATCTCAATAGCAGAAAGTTTTATGAGCTCTGCCAGAAAAACGGTTTTTTAGTATTTCAAGCACATCCGTTCAGAGTGGGGATGAAAGTTACAAACCCGAAATATCTTGACGGAGTTGAAATCTTTAACGGAAACCCGCGACACAATTCAAGCAATGATATTGCTGAAATGTGGGCAAAAAAATATGACCTAATGGTCACATCAGGTTCGGATTATCACGAGATTGAAGATTTAGGCTCGGGCGGAATTTGGTTTGATAAAGAGATTAAGGATAATAAGCAGTTGGTTGAGGAACTGAAAAAGAGAGAATATGAGATAAAGAAGAAATTATAAAAATTAAGCACTCACAATTTGTGGGTGCTTTTTTGTGGGGTGAATTTAGTTAGATGAATTGGGGTTTGTCGGGATGAGTGCAAAATGCAAAACGCAAAGTGCAAAACGTCGGAACTGCGTTGCGATTATAATGCCTCCCTCTGACGAGGGAGGTGGATTTGCCGTAAGGCAAAGACGGAGGGAGAGATAGGTTACATCTTCGCTAAATCTCTCCCTCAGTCTCGCTATGCTCGACAGCTCCCTCGTCAGAGGGATCCAAAATAACAAATCAATTCAGTTAGACAAATTCAAATTTATTTTTATGCTTCGATTTTGGAAAACTCGTACATTTCTTGCGTGTTAGTTTCTGTTACGTCAATTACGGTTAATGTGCAAGAGGGTTTCATTTCTTCATCACGCGATGCATTATATCCGCTGACACTACTTAACTGATAATATCTGCCGTTATAAAAATGGCACATATTGTTACTGTGAACGTGACCGATTGAAATGAGAGATATATACTCGTTATCGGCAGTCATATCGTCGAAAAGTTTGTTTTCGGTGATTGAGTCAAGCGGGAAAACATAAGCTGACGGAAAATCCTCGTATGCTTCGCCTTGTTCAAAGGCAGTTTTAAATGCGGGTGTATTCATGTGAAAGAATACACTTGTTTTCACTTTTCTTTCATCAATTTCGTCCAGTAACCAATTTATTTGATTTTCTTTTATATAATCATACTCACCTATTGCCTTTATAGTGCGGGCATTACTGTCCATAAACGCAAGCGAATGCACTAACTCGCCGTTATTCTCAAGGTCAACAAAAAATTGCATATCACCGTCTATACTCTCTTCGTTGCCGTAAACAAAATTTTCATACTGCATCATATAGGCTATTAAATCTTCATTTTCTCCGTCAATTTCACCGTCATTGTTACCCGGAATAAAAGTCCACGGGATATTATAACCGTCAATAAGGTCTGCAAAAACTTTTGTTGCACCGTATTTATCGTAATCAGAATTGAGATTGAAGCCATCAATCATATCACCGTTGACTACAATGAAATCGGAGGGTGTTTTGTCGAGGATTACCTTTAAATCTGCCATTGTTTTGACATCATTTTCGCATGTTCCGTTATAAAAATGGGTATCATTTATTTTGAGAACTGAAAACTCGCCGTCATCACCTACATCATAAGTGATTTGTTCTTGATTATAGATTTCATCATAACTGTTAGCGAGGTCTTTTGGTGCATTGAAATTAAAACGATATAATATGTAGCCACCAAATGAGCCTGCACAGACAAGAACAACAGCAAGGAGTATTGCGATTAATTTGAGTATTTTCTTTTTGTTCATAATTTCCTCCTTTTAACTATTAACTAATTTCATTCTATTATCTTTCTTCATTTTATCAAGAATATATCACAAATTGAGATTATTGTCAATATCTCGTAGTGTGATAATGTAAAATCATTTTGAAATAATATTAAGGTGATTTTATGAGATTGAAAGATTTACGCGAAGACCGTGATGTTAAGCAAAAAGAACTTGCAGAACTACTTAATATAAAACAGAATACCTATTCACAATACGAAAACGGAAAACGAGAGATACCGTTATCTATGCTTTGGAAATTAGCTGATTTTTATGATGTAAGTATTGATTATTTAATAGGTAGAACGGAAAATTCAACAAAACTATAAACTGTTAAGCACTCACAATTTGTGGGTGCTTTTTTACGGGACGCCGAGGTCGTTGTCCCCTATAAAATGAAAGAGATTTAGTGATAATGCAACCTATCTCTCCCTCAGTCTTTTTCTGCGAAAAAGACAGCTCCCTCGTCAGAGGGAGCCGAAAAAAGTTGGATTATTTTTTAAGTGCTACTGCTTGTTTGCATTTTGCAACGATGTTTGCAGCGTCAAGTCCAAACTCGTGGAGAAGCTGTACTGCCGGACCTGATTTACCGAATGTATCTTCAACACCAACGCGAAGTACTGGAACAGGAACTGTTTCGCAAACCACTTCTGCAACTGCTGAGCCAAGACCACCAATCACATTATGTTCTTCTGCTGTAACGATTACGCCTGTTTTCTTTGCAGACTCAATTACAAGGTCACGGTCAATAGGTTTGATTGTTGCCATATTAACAACCCTTGCATTGATACCTTCTTCTTTAAGTGTTTCGTAAGCCATAAGTGCTTCGTTTACCATAAGGCCTGTTGCGATGATTGTAACATCGTCGCCCTCTTTAAGCACATTTCCCTTACCGATTTCGAATTTATAATCTTCGTCGAATACTCTCGGTACTGCAAGACGACCAAATCGCATATAAACAGGACCTTCGTGCTCTGCTGCGGCAAGTACACAAAGTCTTGCTTCAACATCATCCGCAGGATTGAGAATTACCATATTGGGAATTGTTCTCATAAGTCCGATATCTTCACAGCATTGATGGCTTGCACCGTCTTCACCAACAGAAATGCCTGCGTGAGTTGCACCGATTTTAACATTGAGATTTGTATAGCTGATTGAGTTTCTGACCTGTTCGAAAGCACGACCTGCTGCGAACATTGCGAATGATGATGCAAAAACTGTATATCCTGCACTTGCAAGACCTGCCGCAACGCCCATCATATTACCCTCTGCGATACCGCAGTCAATGAACTTTTCGGGGTGTGCTTTTTTGAACATACCTGTTTTTGTTGCAGCAGCCAAGTCTGCATCAAGAACAAGAATTTTAGCATCTGTATTACCTAATTCAACAAGTGCTTTACCGTAAGCATCACGAGTTGCTGTTTTAATTACTTCGCTCATTTTATACACCCTCCAATTCATTAAGTTTTGCAGTAAGTTCTGCTACTGCCTGATTATAAAGTTCTTCATTTGGAGCTGCACCGTGCCAGTTAACCTGATTTTCCATATAGGAAACGCCTTTACCCTTAACTGTTTTTGCTACGATTGCAGTAGGTTTACCCTTGCAATTCTTTGCATTTTCCAGAGCAGTTTCGATTTCATCAAAGTTGTTACCGTCGATTTCAATTGTGTTGAAGCCGAATGCAGTGAACTTTTCAGGAATTGGGTATGGTGAGTTAACTTCTTCAACAGTACCGTCAATCTGAAGATTGTTGTTATCAACAATTACAACAAGGTTATCAAGTTTCTTTGCATTAGCAAACATTGCTGCTTCCCAAACCTGACCTTCTTCAATTTCACCATCACCTAGAATTGTATATACTCTGAAATCCTTGTTATCGAGTTTTGCGGCAAGAGCCATACCGACTGCTGCAGAAACACCTTGACCAAGTGAACCTGTACTCATATCAACACCGGGAACACATTTCATACTTGGATGTCCCTGAAGATAAGAGTCAGCTTTTCTGAGTGTTTTCATATCCTCAGTCGGGAAAAAGCCTTTAAGTGCTAATGTTGCGTAAAGAGCAGGTGCAGCGTGACCTTTTGAAAGAACAAATCTGTCACGGTCTTCCCATTTTGGATTTGAAGCATCAACTTTCATCTCTACATTGTAAAGATAAGCCATAAGCTCGGCAATCGAAAGTGAGCCACCCGGATGACCAGCCTTTGCATTGAAAATACCCTCTAACAAGAGAAGTCTTTCTTTTGTTGCAAAAATTTCAAGTTCCTTTTTCAAAGAAGCGTTCATTTTTACTCCCCCTATTTTTTATATTATTCTTTGTAATCATTCATTATGTATTCAAGCAAGTCGGCAACCGCACCGTGATTACAATGACAAGCATGGAATTTTGCAATATCGTGCATTGCTTTTGGTGCTTGCCCGCAACATGCGGGAAGTCCGACTGTTTTAAGCATATCGTAATCGTTGAAATAATCACCGATTGCGGCGGTATGCTCGTGGTCTATATTATACATTTCTGCAATTTTCATAAGTGCTGTTCCCTTGTGAACACCCTCGTTAAGCATTTCAAAAGAACAGACTGAACTTGACATAAAGTTTGCACCTGTGTTTTCAAGTGACAATGCATATTTTTTAACTGCACTAATAAGTGGCGGAATACCAAGGAAAATTACCTTACCCCAGTTTTCTCTGGGCACTTCATCAACACTCTTACAATTAACACAATGAAGCTTATCTGCCAAAACCATACAAGGGGCAAAAATTTTTGCATTCAATGTGTAAATAACTTCGTCTGTGAGAATTTCAATTTCAAGTGCCGGAAATTTCTTATAAATATCAAAAACCAAATCAACTGCTTTTTGATTGATTGGTGTGAAATGCAACATTTTTTCTTGTGAATAATCATAAACACCTGCACCGTTAAGCACAACAGCCGGAGTACCTTTAATCGGTAATCTGTTATAATGTTTTCTCATTGACTCCACATTTCTGCCTGATGCTAAAGTAAAATGCCCATTACATTTAAGCACAAAATGTTTGATTGCTTCAAAATTTCTTTTTGGCAATTTTCTTAATTTATTGTTGAGAGTTCCGTCAATATCTGACACAACAAGCCAGTTTGACAAGTCTTTTTTTGACATTGCTAATACCCCTCTCTCATTTAATTTTGTTCAAAAAATCCTTGAAATAGTCGGGTAAATCCGATGTAAATTCAAGGTATTCATTTGTTATCGGGTGAACAAACCCGATTTTTATTGCGTGAAGGCACTGACCGTTAAGGTGTGCACTTTTTTTATCGTTTCCGTAAACATAATCACCCGCCACCGCGTGACCTAAATGAGCCATGTGAACTCTGATTTGGTGAGTTCTGCCCGTCTGGAGTTTTAATGAAACGTGGGAATAGCCCTCATATTCGGCGATTACATTATAATGTGTAACTGCGTTTTTTGAATTCTGCATTGTTACACACATTTTTTTTCGGTCTTTGGGACTTCTGCCAATGGGTGCATTAACTGTGCCCGACTGTTCTTTTAAATGACCGCAAATTACCGCGTTATATTCGCGGGTAAAACTATGCTCTTTAATCTGCTCGGCAAGACCTATATGTGCTTTGTCGTTCTTTGCAACAATTAAAAGTCCGCTTGTGTCTTTATCTATTCGGTGAACAATACCGGGACGCAAAATTCCGTTAATACCTGAAAGTGAGTCTTTGCAATGATAAAGCAAAGCATTGACAAGAGTTCCGCTGTAATTACCCGGTGCGGGGTGAACCACCATACCGCGAGGTTTATTAACAACGAGCAAGTCGTCATCTTCGAAAACTATATCCAAAGGAATATTTTCGGGCTCGGCATCAAGTGGCTTTAAGTCACTTGGGAGCACAAGAATTTCGTCGTCGGTGCTGACCTTGTATTTCTTATTAACAGATGCACCGTTCACAGTAACCTTGCCGTTTTCAATAAGTTTCTGAATTGCATTACGTGACGAATTTTCAAGGAGCAATGAGAGAAATTTATCAATTCTCTCCCCTTCATAAATTTCGGGGACTTCAATTAAAAGTTCAGGCATTATTCTTATCCTTTTCTTTGGCTTCTTTGTAAATTCCGTAAAACAACCAGATTACAAGCACCACTGCACTACAGGTTACTAAAATATCAGCAAAATTGAATATTGCGAAGTCGATGAACAAGGGTTCAATATAATCTACCACAAAACCGCGGAACACACGGTCAACAAGATTACCGATACCGCCGGCAAGCATAAGGGCAACACAGACATATTCAACGCCCATTTTAAGCTTACCGCTTAAAAGATAGACAAGCCCCGCCACGATTACCACAAATGTAAAGCCTGACAAAAGCCAGGTTTGTCCGCTAAAAGAACCAAAAGCAGCCCCTGTATTTTCGGCATAACTCAACTGAATAAAGCCGTCAATCAAAGGCAGGCTGCCTATCGGTTCGAGATATTCAATTACAAGTAATTTGATAAGCTGGTCAATTGCAACCAAGGCTGCAATTGACACTAATGTTATTACTTGAACCATTCAAGTACCTCTTATTTTTTCTTAAAGAAATTTTTGAATGAAATTGAGCTTTTTTCTTCCTGTGGTTCTTCAGCTACTTCTTCAGTATCCATCACTACAGGTGCGGGAGCAGAAGTTTCTTCTTCATCTGCAAAGTCAATTTTACTCAAATCAAGTTTAAAAGGCTTTTTAGCGGGAGTTTCTTCTGCAACTGCTTCATAAACAACTTCTGCAGGCTCTTCAGCTACTTCTTCAACTGTTTCTTCTACAGTTTCTTCCACCTCTGGTTCTGCAACCTCTTCAACTGCTTCTTCAACAATTTCTTCTGCTTCTTCTGTTTCTTCAACTTCTTCAACAACTACGGGTGCAGCCTCTTCAATAACTACAGGCTCTTCTTCAACAACCTCTTCTGCGGCCTCTTCAACCACAGGTGCTGACTCTGCTTTATCAAGTTCTTCGTTTGCGATTTCAGGAAGCTGATTGATAAGGTTGATATGCTCTTTATACATTGCAACAAGTTTTGCTTTGAATTCAGAAGCCTCTTTCTTAACCATATCATAAACTAAAGTTTCGTGAGTTACTTTGCGGTTGATATTACCGAGGATTTCGTTTGACTGACGATTAGCATCTGCAACGATTTTTTCAGCCTCTGCCTTTGCACTTTCGATAATAGCATCTGATTCACGCTTTGCCTTTGCTTCTGTTTCGTCAGCATCAGCTTTAGCATCTTCGCGAAGTTTTTGAGCCTCTGCACGTGCATCTTCAGTATCTTTTTCTGCATTGTCTTTTGCCTCGGCAACAATGCGGTCAGCAAGCTTCTGTGCATTGAGAAGTGCAAGCTTTAAGCTTTCTTCGTCTGCACGGTATTCCTCAACCTTTTTAGCGAGAATGCTGATTTTCTTTATAAGGTCGCCGTTTTCTCTGAACATCTGCTCATAAGATGCAGAAACCTCGTTTAAAAAGTTGTCAACATCTTCTGCACGGTATGAACCGCGACCTGTTGTTTGAAATGATTTTTCTCTAATTTTATCAGGTGTAAGCATAAAATATCCTTCCCATTCTGCACAAATTTCTAAATAATATGAATGTTATCAGAAAAACATTCCGTTATTTTCAAGCTCATCAAGTAAATCACCCATAACATCAACATTATATGGAGTGATGATAAATGTGCTGTTTGCAACACGCTTAATCTGACCGTTGTTAGCATAAGCAACGCCTGTTAAAAAGTCGATAAGACGGCGTGCAACATCTTTACTTACAGATTCAAGGTTTAAAACAACTGTTCTTTTTTCATTAAGGTTATCGGCGATACCGAGAGCCTCGTCAAACTTTTCAGGCTTTGCGAGAACTACCTGAAGCTGTGCTGTTGTATGAATATTAACTACTTTATCGTGGTCGGAATTGCGTTGTGTACGGTGTGGCTGTCTTGACGGTCTTTGCTCGGGTTCATCATAAGAATCTGCACCCATAAATGCACCTGAATCCACATCATCATCAGGATAATAACCATCCTCGTCAACATTTACGATGTTTTTGATTTTGTCTAAAAAACTCATTTGCTAATCCTCCTGCTTTTAATATATTCTCGGGCCGAAAATTGAAGAGCCTATTCTTACAAGATTTGACCCACATAAAATTGCTTGCTGGTAATCTCCGGACATACCCATCGACAATACATTCATATCTATATTATCTATCTTTTTCGCCTTAATGTCAACATAGATATTGTATATATTTTCAAAAAATTTACAAAGTATAGTATTATTTTCGCAAATCGGCGGGATTGTCATAAGCCCCTTTACGCGAATTGCGTCGATTTCGGCGATTTCGTAGAGATTTTCATAAAATTCAGATGCAGAGAAGCCTGTTTTAGTCGCCTCTTCACCTACATTTATTTCAAGAAGAACATCGGTTACAATGCCCTTTTTAACAGACTGCTTTGCGATTTCTTTGGCGATTTTAAGAGAGTCAACAGACTGAATCATATCAACCTCGCCCACAATCTGACCTGCTTTATTGGTTTGCAGATGCCCGATTAAATGCTTATCAACTCCGTCGAGATGTAATTCAGGTTTTTTGCGAAGCATTTCCTGAACTCTGTTTTCTCCTATAAGTTTAACACCGTAATCAAGTGCATAATTTATAAAAATCGGGTCAACAGTTTTTGTAACCGCCATAAGACGAACATCATCGGGTGTTCGTCCGCTTTTTATTGCACTTTCGGCGATTTTTTCATTTATAACATCAAGGTTATATTCGATATCGGCTTTACGCATATCAAGAAACGACTTTTCCATCATACAAATCAACTCCCTGTGTAATTATTGTATCATATTGCTTGACATAAGCCGAATCATCAACCTTTTCGATGATTGAATAGTCCTCAGTTGAATAAACAATTTTAATCTTTTTGAACTGAATAATATTACCACGCATTACATAAACGCCTTTTTCACCGTTTTCTTCACGGATTGAGGTATTGTTTATTCTAAAGCCTGTGAATTCACCTGTAATGATTTCGATTTCGGCAATTCGCAAGTTAGCAACATCGCGGTTCATAATATTACATTTGAGCACAACTGCCACCTGCTCGCCGTCTTTGTCACCTTTATGCACAACTGTGCATTTTATTGTGCCCACTGCAGTATTGGGAACATTTACGGAAACTGTTTTACCCACTTCGATTTCACCCGAATCGTTATATGGCACATTGCAAAGGAAATACCAATCGAATGAGTCAACAAGTTTACCCATTACATTTTTTTCGGTTTCTTGTTTTTGAGAAGAAATCAATGAAGAAATCTGTTCACAAGATACCTTTGTACAATCTTTATATGCGATTGCATTTTCATAGCCGTCAACGGCACCGATATAATAGCCTGAGCTTGGTGCAGTAACTGTTGAATACCCTTCAGCAAGTGTTTTTAATGACACAAGCTCCGCCTGAAGCTTTGAAAGTTTTGCCTCAACAACAATTTCTTCACCAACTGCTAATTGGCGGGCCGTAATAGCATCTCGCAAATCGGTAAGAGAATCTTCAAAATCTCTGCCGATTTCTTCACGTGAAGCAGAGATGAAATCTATGCAAGCATCGTCAATTAAAGCGGTATATGACGAGGGTGCATTTGTACCAATACCTACGCGGTTTTTAAGTTGCTCATAATATTCGATTTCTTTTTGAAGCTCGTTTATGCGTACATAAGCTGCTGCACTATCGGAATTTTTGAAAACAACGGCAACATCTTCGCCATTGCCCACACGCTTGCCGTCTTCGGCGATTGAAACCACGGTACCCGTTGTGTTTTCGGCGGTAATGTATTCTTCATCACGCACCACGAATGCGGTGGTTTTTACTGAATTTTTGATTTCACGTTCTAAAGCCAACTCGGTTTGATATGGATTTGAGTTCATTTGCACAATCTGATAAACGAAGTAAAGGATTATGCAGATACCCGCAACGGAGCAAAGTATAGTTATTATTTTGTTTTTATCAAGTTTTTTCATATCTGCTCCTCCTTTAAAAATTCGTATGCCAAAGAATAAACATATTCGAGCATTTCTTCGATATTTTCATAATCATCGGGATAAACCCAATTTATGTTTTCGTTTTTGCGAAACCAAGTCAATTGTCTTTTTGCATAATGTCTTGTTTCAGTTTTAAGACTTTCAAGACATTCTTCGAGAGTTTTTTCACCATTGAAATATGGTGCTAATTCTTTATAACCGATTGCCTGGCAAGCGGTAGTGTCACGGCTTGTGTTATAAAATTCTTTCGCCTCGTCTAAAAGTCCGTTTTCGACCATAATATCAACACGGCGGTTAATTCTGTCATAAAGCACATTACGGTCACGGTAATTTATGCCGATATAAAGCACGCGATAAGGGGACTCTTCAAGGCGTGAGAGAATTTTCTGCTCGGTTAAGGTTTTACCTGTGAGTTTATATACCTCAAGTGCACGGATAATTCTGCTTTTATCGTTCAGGTGAAGTTTTTCTGCTGTTTGCGGGTCGATTTCACGTAAAGCCTCGAGCATAAACTCTGCACCTTTTTCTTGGAACATAGCGGTAAGTTCTTTTCTCGTTTCTGTGTTTTCATCTTCTTGCGAGAACTGAATATTCTGCAAGAGCGAGTCAACATAAAGTCCTGTTCCGCCTGCCACAACGGGTAAATCACCTTGGTTATGTATTTTTTCAATACACTCTTTCGCAAGTGTTACATACTCTGCAACGCTGAACTTTTGAGAAATGGGCTGAAACCCGATTAAATGGTGCGGTATTCCCTGCATTTCATCGTCAGTGGGTTTTGCCGTTGCAATATTCATTTTTTCATAAATCTGCATTGAGTCGGCTGACACAACTTGTCCTGAAAATCGCTTTGCAATATTAATTGATAAAGCGGTTTTTCCTGATGCTGTTGGTCCTACAACTGCGATTACGGGAATTTTTTTCATAATTTATACTCTGCCAAACTGTTTTTCTAATTCATATTTTGAAAGTTCAATCATTACGGGTCTGCCGTGGGGACAAAATCTCACTTCATTGTCATTAACGACTTGTTTTGCGAGTGCCAAAAGTTCTGCGGTGGAGTTTGTGTCCCCCGCTTTTATTGCACTTCTGCATGCCACATTATGATAAATCCAATCAAGGTGTTCATTGGTAATATCACGACGATTTTTAATAAGATACTGTGCGATTTCGTCGATAAGCGGTGCAATTTCTTGATTGTCAAGGTCAATGGGACAACTGCGGACAATTACTGTGCCGTTGCCAAAATCCTGCACATCAAAGCCTGCATTTGCGATTGTTTCAAGATTTTCGGTTACTGCAACATATTCCTCTTTGCCGAGAGTTACTGTCACAGGGGACAACAGCAACTGACTGCCCGTGTTATGCTCATTCTTTTTAAGCTGGTTAAAGAGAATTCGTTCGTGGGCGGCGTGCTTGTCGATTACACAGAGCGTGCCGTTGAGTTCAATAAGTATATATGTTTTATAAGCCTCACCTATAAGACGGATTTCGTCTTGTTTTTGTGGGGTTTCTTCTTGAATTTCGGGTTTTGGCTCGGAATTTTTAGGTGCTTTAATTATGGGAAATTCGATTTTAATAGGGTCTTCGTCAACATCTGCAACATAAGGAGCTTCAACATCATTGAGCACATCGTTTTTAGTTGACAAGGGCTTTAAAATCTTTTCTGTATATGTAATATGTTCTTCAACAGTTGTCTGCTTGAAATTTTGTTGAGGTTTAAATAAAAGCTCATTAATGCTTGGTTTTTTCTCGGTTAAAACGGCTTGTTTAAGTGATGTATTTTCGCTTAAAGCGGTTTTAACTGCGTGATAAACTGCATCAAAAATTGCTCTTTCGTCGGAGAAACGGACTTCGATTTTTGACGGATGCACATTAACGTCAACAAGTGATGGTGGTAATGTGATAAAGAGCACACCACCCGGGAATTTGCCGACCATAACGCTGTTTTTATAGGCATTTTCAAAGGCTGCCATAATAGTTGTATTCTTAACACTTCTGCCATTCACGAAGAAATATTGCATACCACGTGAACCACGACAATTAAATGGTGGTGTTACAAGACCTGAAACTGACACAGCACCAACGGATGCATCCACATTCAAAAGACCGTTTGAGAAGTCCTTACCGAATGCAGAGAAGCAAACATTTTGAAGATTTCCGTCACCATTGGTTGTGAATACCTGTTTGCCGTCACGGATAAAACGGATGCTGATTTCGGGGTGTGAAAGAGCAAGTTTTTCAACTGCAGATGCAACATAGTTGCCCTCGCTGACATCTTTTTTGAGGAATTTCATTCGTGCGGGGGTGTTATAGAAAAGTTCACGGACAATCATAGTTGTACCTACAGCACAGCCTGCGTCGGAAAAATCGGTTATAATTCCACCCTCAATAGTAAGGGAAGTGCCCATTTCTTCAGTTGCGGTTTTGGTAATCATATTCACCTTTGAAACTGCGGCGATTGATGGCAAGGCTTCACCACGGAAACCAAGAGTTAAAATAGTATTCAAATCCTCGGCAGTTTTAATTTTACTTGTTGCGTGACTTACGAATGCAGTTTTAACATCTTCACGGTCAATTCCGCAACCATCGTCAGTTACACGGATATATGAAATTCCACCGTGCTGAATTTCAACTGTTATGGAGGTAGCACCGGCATCAACGGCATTTTCCATAAGTTCTTTTACAACGGATGCAGGGCGTTCAACCACCTCACCCGCTGCGATTAAATCAGCCATATGTTTTGGGAGTTTATTTATTTTTGCCATGTACTACCACCTACCTTTGAATTTTCGCTATATTTACTCGTCATCAGAATTAATGATATACATATCAATGTCTATTTCTGTTCTTGTTGCGTAGCAAAAATCAATTACATCAAGTGTTGGTGCAAGACAAGGATTAATATCATCTATACAAATAGTTGGAACAATTTCCAAGTAAAAAGATACATCATTTTCTTCACGTATCTTGTTAAGCAAATCAACTTTATCAATAAGAACAGATATAGTCTTTCTCATTTGATTTGCAACTTCTACATCATAATCTTCACATCGTCCGATTTCCCAAAGTGCAAAATCGTACTTTTTACCAGTACACCCTGTATCGCCGATTTTCCACGATTTCTCAGGTTCTATATCTAATAAATCTGACACATAATCAGGATTGAAATTTCCTACTATCTTAAAATAAGTATAACAACTATTTCGTGTACTCACTTTTAAGCACCTCCGTAAATTCAATTCTGCATTTCAAATTTAGAATTCTGCATTCAATTAGTTCTTTGCTTTGTCGATGAGTTCGTAGAGAAGTCCCATTGCTTCGATTGGGGTTAGGGTGTTTATATCTACTGTACGGAGTCTGTCCATAATGTATTCTCTTGAATTTGATTCAAAGGACATTTGAATTTCAGGCTCTTTTTCTTCGGGAATGTCTTTAACCATTTTAGGTTTCATTAAGTCGTTATCTTCAAGAGTTTTGAGTATTGTTTTTGCTCGTTTGATTACGTTATCAGGTACACCTGCAAGCTTTGCAACCTCAATACCGTAGGAGCCGTCTGCACCGCCACGGACAATTCGACGGAGGAATGTAATATCATCACCACGTTTTTTAACTGCGATGTTATAGTTTTTAACACCGTCAACGGTGCCTTCAAGCTCGGACAATTCGTGATAATGAGTTGCAAAAAGTGTTTTTGCACCGATTCGTCTTTTGTCGGCAATATATTCAACAACTGAACGAGCAATACTCATACCGTCAAATGTAGATGTACCGCGACCGATTTCGTCAAGAATAATAAGACTGTTTCTTGTTGCATATTTAAGAATTTCAGCAACCTCGTTCATTTCAACCATAAAGGTTGACTGACCTGAAGCCAAATCGTCGGACGCACCAACACGGGTGAAAATGCTGTCAACAATGCCGATATCCGCTGATTTTGCAGGAACAAAACAACCCATCTGAGCCATAATTGTAATAATCGCAATCTGTCGCATATATGTAGATTTACCCGCCATATTAGGACCTGTGATAACTGCCATTCGGTTGTCTTCGCAGTCAAGCAAGGTGTCATTAGGCACAAACATTGTCTTTTTCTGCAAGGCTTCAATTACAGGGTGACGACCTTCATAAATGCGGATTACACCTTTATCGTTAATATCTGGTCTTGTGTAGTTATTTTTAACCGAAACTGTTGCGAACGAACAGAGAACATCCAAAAGTGCTATTGCGTGGGCAGTTCTTTGAGTTCTTAAATACTCACCTGCAATCTTTTTACGGATGGAATTGAAAATCTCATATTCAAGACCCACAATTCTCTCCTGTGCACCTAAAACTTTAGTTTCAAGAGTTTTGAGTTCTTCTGTAATATATCTTTCACAATTTGAAAGTGTTTGCTTTCTTATATATGTATCAGGAACTAACTCTTTATATGAATTAAGGACCTCGAAGTAATAACCGAAAACTTTGTTATAACCGATTTTGAGTTTTTTGATACCTGTTTTTTCCTGCTCGTCCGCCTCAAGTTTTGCGAGGACGGATTTACCTCCATTGACAATGTCACGAAGTTCATCAAGTTCTTTATTGAAACCGTCTTTAATCATTCCACCCTCACGAACAGAGAATGGTGCATCTTCTTTAATTGCAACATCAATAAGTGAGCAGACATCGTCTAAAACATCAATTTCGTTAAAGATGTATTTAAGTAAATTACAATTTGCATTTTTAAGGTTATCTTTGATTTCAGGTAGTTTTTCGAGAGTTGTTTTAAGGGATAAAAGTTCCTTTGCATTTGCTGTGTTGTATACGATACGGGTCATAAGACGTTCCATATCGTAAACACTGATTAAAAGTTCTGTTTCACTCTCACGAAGTTCTGTATTTTTATAAAGTTCATCAACTGCATTAAGACGTTTTGAAATCTCTGCACAGTCATATAATGGGCGTTCAATAAATGAACGAAGCATTCTTTTGCCCATAGCAGTTTTTGTTTTATCAAGCACCCAGAGAAGTGAGCCTTTTTTATCCCTGTCACGCATTGTTTCAAGGAGTTCAAGGTTACGGATTGCAGAAATACCAAGGCTCATAAGTTTTGCATCGGTATAGAAATTGATGTCTTTGATATTTTCTAAATCTCGTTTTTGAGTTGAACGAAGATAAGAGAGTGCTGCACCCAATGCACAAACTGCAGTATTTCTTTGATTAAGAGAAATTGTGCCTAAATCATTTGTATTAAAATGTTCTTTGCATACATTTTCTGCATTAGAAAAATCAAATTCCTCAATCAATAACTCAACAGACGCTTCAAGTTTTTTAGATATAAAATCAGCAAGAGAATTAAATGAAACCACCTCTTTATTGAGAATAATTTCAGTTGGGTTATATCTGCCCATTTCATTTATAACTCTTTGCTCGATATTTTCAGAAAATTCTGTTAAATTGACCTCGCCTGTTGAAATATCGATAAAGCACATACCAACATTTCCGTTGGCTGCGCAAACTGACGCGAGATAATTATTCTTTGATTCGTCAAGCATTGAACTTTCGATTACAGTACCCGGAGTAATAACACGAATAACATCACGTTTTACAATACCTTTTGCAGTTGCGGGGTCTTCCATCTGCTCACATATTGCAACTTTATAGCCCTTTGACACAAGTTTTGCAATGTAACCGTCTGCACTATGGAACGGAACACCACACATTGGTGCTCGTTCTTCCTCACCGCAGTCACGACCCGTAAGCACAAGTTCAAGCTCCTTGGATGCAGTTTTTGCATCGTCAAAGAACATCTCGTAAAAGTCACCAAGACGGAACATCAATATGGTGTCTTCATAATTCTGTTTTATTTGAAAATATTGTTGCATCATTGGAGAGAGTGCCATATTTTGATTCCTTCTTAGTAAATAGATTTTTGAGGGATTTATCTCTCCCTCCGTCAACGATGACGCGTTGCCACCTCCCTCGTCAGAGGGAGGCAGAATTCATTTTTTAAATAATTAGTGGTTACAACCTTCGTCGCCGCAGTCACAGTGACAGCCTGAACAGTCGCCACCGCACTGGTGTGCCTTGGGGTCGCAAGTGTCGGGGTCGTCGCCGTTAACACACATTGCAAGGATACCTGTGAGGTAGTTCATAAGCTCGTCGATATCTTTTCTTGCCTTTTCATAAGCCTGCATATTGGGGTTCATCATAATCTGTGTATAAACACCGCGGAACTCCTCGTCATAAGCCTTCATTTTATCTTCATTCGGCTCTGCCTTTGAAGCTTCGTGCTGATATGAAACCTGAATAAGCTGAATTTTGCTCATAAGCTCGTTGAGTGCTGTATCTTTTTCATTAGCCTCAATAGCTTTCTGAAGTGCAGAATATCTTTCATCCTGCTGAATTGCTTTGCCAAGTTCTCTTGTAAGTTTTTCGAGTGACATTTTGTTTTTGCTCCTTTATTTTAACTTTATTTTTTTATTATTTAACGAGTTCCCCTCTAACCAACCAATTTAATGGCTCGGTCACTTTAACGTGGCAGAATTTGCCCACTAAACTATGGTCATTGCTTGGGAATTCAATAATAACATTACCATCGGTGCGACCTGCCAAGTATCCGGCGAGAGTTTTACTTTCGCCCTCGCAAAGCACACGGTAGGTTTTGCCCATCATTTGTGCACTGTGGTCTGCGGCAATACTTTCTTGCAAATCGCAAAGTTCTTTAAACCATTTATTCTTTTCTTCATAAGGCACGGGGTCATCCATTAAAGATGCTTTTGTGCCTTTTCGCGATGAGAAAATAAATGTAAAAAGTGAAGTGTAGCCAACCTCTTTTACAAGGGATAAAGTATCACAGAATTCTTCATAGGTTTCACCGGGGAATCCCACGATAATATCACTTGTTAGGGACAGTCCTTCAATTTTTTCTTTTGCGTAATTTATAAGTTCAAGATACTTTTCACGGGTATAACGGCGATTCATCTCTTTAAGAATTCTGTTATTACCCGACTGCACGGGAAGATGAATATGCTTTGACGCTTTTTCGCATTCTGCGATTGTGTCGATAAGCTCCTTTGTGCAATCCTTGGGGTGCGAAGTCATAAAACGAATGGTGAACTCGCCCTCTATATCATTAAGCTTACGAATAAGCTTTGAGAAGTTAATATCTTCCTCTAAACCTTTGCCGTACGAATTAACATTCTGACCTAAAAGTGTTATATCCTTATAGCCCTCGGCAACTATCTGCTTAAACTCTGCAATAATATCCGCTGATTTACGGCTTCGCTCACGACCGCGGACATAGGGCACAACACAATAAGTACAGAAATTATCACAACCGTACATAATCGGCAACCACGCTTTTGCGGAGTTATCGCGGAGTGCGGGCACACCCTCGGCAATCTCATTAGTTTCAGTCATATCGGCAAAAACACGCTTGCCCCTTGTCAAATATGCTTTGAGAATTTCGGGCAATTTATACTGACCGTGAGTACCGAAAACAATATCCACAAACGGATAACTGTTATAAATCTTTTCGCGGATATGCTCCTGTTGCATCATACAACCGCAAAGTGCAATAATCAAATTGGGGTTGGTCTGCTTTAATCTTTTAATTGCACCCACATTGCCGAAAACTCTATCTTCGGCGTGTTCGCGGATTGCACAGGTGTTATAGAGAATTAAATCTGCCTCTTCCTTATCTTCAGTCATAACATAACCCATTAAAGAGAGTGAGCCTTTAATTCGCTCGCTGTCGGCAACATTGCCCTGACAACCATAAGTGTGCACAAAGGCTTTAGGTGGTTCGTTATGACGAAGAAGCAATAATTCTTTGACATCTTCTGCTATTAAATTTTGTTTTTGGATTTCGCTAGTGCTAACAAAATTAGTCAATTTTTATGCTTCCTTTGTATAAAATGAAAGTAAGAATTTAAGAACGTCGTTATAAACAACTTGCTTTTCTGTTTCGTTAAGAATTTCGTGACGCATTGTGGGGTAGAGAATTGTTGTTGGCTCAATGCCCGCCATTACAAGCTGGTCAGCAACGGCAAGAACACCTTTACCATTCATACCAACAGGGTCTTTAGCACCTGAAATTACCATTACGGGCAATCCGTCGGGAAGACGCTCTGCCCAAGCAGGGTCGCAAGCCTCACGCATTAAATTGTAAATATCACGATAGCCCGCAAGTGTGTAAGTCCAACCGCAAAGCTCGTCGTTTGAATAGTTAAGTCGGTTTTCAGCGTTTTCTGAAAGCCATGCAAGTGGGTTATCTTTATCGTCACCCATCATTGAAAAGCCCTTATTCATAAGCTCGCCCATTTTGTCAACGCGGTTCGTTAAGCCGTATTTATGAACAAGTGCTTCGATAATATCAACACCCGCATTGATAATTTCAGGCATATCACCTGTTCCGCACAAAATCATACCGTCAAGCTCATAGCCGAAGTGTGAGCCGTAAACTCTTGTGCAGAAAGAGCCCATTGAATGACCGAAAAGGAAATACGGAATATCGGGATTTCTCTTTTTCATAATTTTTGTGAGGATGTGCATATCGTCAACAAGGCGTTTGTCACCGTTATATTCACCCATAAATCCGATTTGTGAACGCTCGGTAATGCTTTTACCGTGACCCAAATGGTCGTTACCGCATACAACAAAACCGTTAGATGCTAAAAATCGTGCAAAATCATCATAGCGAGCGATATGCTCTGCCATTCCGTGAGTGAGTTGCACAATGCCGATTGGGGTTAATTCATCATCTTCCCATATAAGCGTTCTGATTAAATTTTCACCGTTTGATGAGTTGAAATAAGCCTCTTTTCTTACCAATGCCATAAAATTCCCTCCAAATTGCAGACTTCTGCATATTAATGGTTTTATTATACTACAAATCAAGAATTTTGTCATTAAAAATCTTTAAATTTTTCAAAAAAATAAATTTTGTAGAGTTTACTATTTAGTGAATTTTATTTGAAAAAATTTTATTAAAAACTGTTAGATTTTCTGTAAATTGCTACCATTTATGAGGCTTTTCGCGGTGTTTTTGTTTTAATTTTTAAGATGCACAAATTTGCAATGCTTTTTTGATTATGATAAAATGAAGAAAACTAAAAATAAGGAGTGAAAACCATGACATACGAGCAGGTTGTAGCAAAGGTTAAGACAAAGTTTCAGAATGCTGACGCATCAAATATCGACGGCGTTGTTGCTTTGCAGATTAACCTTGAAGGCAAAAATGTGAACGGCATTTTCTATATTGAAGTCAAAGACCACAATGTTAATGTTGAGCCTTATGAATACTATGACAGACACGCTATTGTTACAGTTAACCCAACAAACCTTTTAAAGCTTGTTGACGGTAAGCTTGACCCAATTGAAGCATATACAAAGGGCAAGGTTGCAATTGACGGTGACGCGGGTGCAGTGCTTACTGTAATTAATCTTGTGAAATAATTTTATTTGCACATAGCAAAAGGAACAACTCGGTTGAGCTGTTCCTTTTTGTTTTATGTTATTATTTCAAAATCGGCACTTTCTCCCGCTATTCTTAATGAAATTGTGCCCTCACTTGCTTCAACTTCATAAACCTGATTTGGCTGATTAGGTGTAAACTCGTGCACTATTTCGTCATTAACCAACACTACAAATTTCATATTGCCTGAATTCAGCTTAAAATCCTTGACGAAGACTTGAAAGGTTTCACCCCAGAAATTTGTATTGTTGATTTCATAAACACCGCTGAATTCTTCAGAGGAATAAGTTTTTGCTTTTGTAATATTATTTGTCTTTTCCCAGACACCTTTACTGCCTATATCCATATTGATTATATTTTCATCGGTTATCGTTTGAAGTGAATATACATCTGCACCGTTGGTATCTTCAAAATGTTCAAAATTGTCATTAGCGAGCATTACAATAACCACAAGAGCAAATATGATAACAACAGGTAAAGCGAGTAAATTTTTGATTTTTATGTTCATAAAATTACCTACTTAATTACCACCTAAATTGATACTGAAGCCTCCGCCATTAGAATTGTTTGTTGCAGTTGGCATATATGGAATAAGTGCTTCTGCAGTTTTCATAAGTGGCATTGTCTGTAACCAGATTCTGCCGGGGCCTGTAATTACTGTATTGAAAAATCCTTCGCCGCCAAAAAGCACATTTTTAGCACCTTTGATTGTTTGAATATCCATTGTACAGCTCTCACTCATTGCAGCGAGATAACCTGTATCAACAATAATGCTTTGTCCCGGTGCTAAATCGTACTCCTGACAATGACCGTCAATTTCAATGAATACAAGCCCGTTACCTGTGATTTTCTGCATTACAAAACCTTCACCGCCGACGAACCCCGCCCCTAACTTCTTTTGAAAATAAACCGACAAATCCAAGCCTTTTTCCATTGCTAAAAATCCGCGTTTCTGAACAATAATGCCGTTGCCCGGAGTTACTTCATAAGGAATAATTGAGCCGGGAAAACTTGATGCAAAGGCTATCATTCCATTGCCACCTTGTGGGCTGTATTCGTTAAGAAATATCGACTCGCCTGCAAAAATTCTGCCCAGTGCTTTTTTAAATCCACCGCCTGAATTCGTTTCCATTTTCATATTCGGGCTCATCCAACTCATTGAGCCACCCTCTGAACAAAGTGTCTGACCCATTTCGGGGTAACAGATTACTACGGGCAAATGACCGCCTACGATTGAATAATTTAACATAATATAACCTCCCTATTAATTCTAATTTAAGTATAACATTATTTTAAAAATCAGGTCAATAAAATACGACTAAAAACACAGCGGTAAAACTGCACAAAATAATATATAGTATAAAGTGCAAAGTGCACAAGACAAAATGTTATTTTTCATCAGTTTATTTGAGAATGACCACTACATTGCAAATTGGGGTTTGTAGAAATGCAAAGTGCAAAATTAAGGGTCTGCGACGCGATTATATAATTGGGTATGTCATTCTGAGGAACGAAGTGACGAAGAATCTCTGTTGATTTAACATTTCACTTTGGTAGAGATTCTTCGCTTCGCTCATAATGACACAGACCATAATCATCCCTACAAATTCAAAAAAGACCTTCGATTGAAGGTCTTTCACAATAATATTTAATTAATTCTAGGTAAACTTGCAGCTGCAACAGATTGTCCCACACGACGAGATTTTTCATCGGGAATATGGAGTTCAATCTTACTTGCAAGTTCAGGGAATTCCTTATCGAGAACTTCCTGTGCACGGGACAGAAGAATCTGTCCGCCCTGCCCGGACGTAACTCTACCCATAATCAAAACGTGCTTGATGTCATAGAATTCGCTGTAATAAGCAATCGCATAACCAAAATAAGCACCGATTGTGTCATAAATATCGGCTGCATTTTGGTCACCTTTTTCCATAAGGCCCTGAACAACCTTAAGTTTTTCTGCAGGTGAAAGATTCTCGTCGAGCTCAATTCCCGCATAAGGTGCAAGCTTGATTACACCATCCTGTGAGAAATACTTGACACCACAACCATAGTCACCTGACCATTCGTCAACCATTGCGTCAGTATTAAAATCAACAGGAACGAATGCAAGTTCATTAAGCCAACCCGTAATATTGCCCTGTTGGTCGATATAGCCACCTGCTTCGCTCGTTCCCATTGCGATACCTAAAACAGAGTCATCATTAAGGTCCATAGCACCCGCAAGAGCAGTAACATCACCGTCATTTGCAACAATAACCGGAATATCCTCGCCGATTTCCTTAGCTACGTCAAGATAGATGTTTTTAATTCTCTTATCAAAATCTTCTTTACCTACTTTAAGGAAAAGTGATGCTGCCATTGTTCTGTTTTCAATATAAACACCCGCTGATGAAACACCAATAGCATCAACTCTTGGCATTTTTGATGCAGCCGTTTTCATTGCTTCAAGAATTCCTTGATAGTGATATTCGGGGTCAGAATTGAGTTTGGGAAACCAAACTACCTCTTCTGAATAAATGCTTTCACCATCAACAACAGCACTTACTTTTCTGTCGCTACCACCTGCATCAAAACCAATACGGCAACCATCAAGATGTCTGCCGACAGATTCTGCGATATAGTATTCTTCAGGAGCATCTTCCAATGAACAAATTACAACTTCAAACGGATGTTCAAAAACACCTGCCATATAATCCTCGTCAAATGCACGAATTCCATTAGGTGTATATGCTTCTTTGATTTTATTACCTACAACATCACTACCTGCAATAAAAACCTTGTAACCACCAGCAATCCACAAAAGTGATTTTACTATTCTTTCAATGAAACGAAAGTTTTCTTCATCGTGACCTGTGCCATCGGGATAAATTCTTGTTTTATATGTACTGATTTGTCCCTTATTTCTTTCGATTGCAACGATAACATCCTGACCATTTTCTTTTGTTGCCTCACGCATTTCACGAACAACAACTGATAATGGCTCAAATTTTGGGTCTAATTTTGCTTTTACCTTAAGATTCATATTTAACCTCTCCTGCTATAATAGTTTTTTTAATTTCAAATTCATTATCTGTAATGATAATATCTGCATCTTTGCCTGTTTCAAGTGAGCCTTTAATTTTTTCCAAACCAAGAACTGTAGCAGGGTTAAGAGATGCACAATTTACACATTCATAAAGAGGAATATTGGAGTTTTCATAAACATTCCAAACACCTTTATTAAGTTGTAATACGCTGCCTGCAATTGTACCATCCTCTAACTTGCAGATTGTACCATCGTAAACAATCTTTTGACCACCTAATGTATATTCACCTACAGGCAAACCACCTGCAGGTAAACAGTCAGTTATAAAGCAAAGCTTTCTGCCTTTAAGCTTCCATAACATATTATAAAGTGATTTATCGACATGAACAGTATCAACAATAAGTTCAACGCTAACATCACCATTAAGTGCTGCCCCAACAACACCCGGTGCACGATGAGTAAGTGGTGTCATTGCATTAAAAAGATGTGTAACATGCTTTACGCCTGCGTCAATACTCTTCATCGCCGTTTCATAATCGGCAGAAGTATGTCCCATAGAAACCACAACATCCGTATCACTACACATTTCACGAATTGCACTAAAATCTTCAGTGTCTGTTTCGGGTGCAAGAGTAATTGTTTTTATAACATCTTTATATTCCTTAACAAAAGAAGCATCAGGTTTAAGTATGTATTTTGCATCCTGTGCTCCTTTTTTGCTTTCGCTTATAAAAGGTCCTTCGGCGTGACATCCTAAAACAATACTTCCATCCCAATTTTTGCTTTCTTCTTTCAAAGCACGACAAACTTCAAGAGATTTACGAATTATACTCATATCCTCTGTCATAGTTGTAGGGAGATAACCAGTAACACCGTTTGCAAGCAGACCTTTGGAAATTGTTTTTATGCTTTCTTCTTCACCGTCACAAACATCTTTACCAAGATAACCGTGAATGTGCAAGTCAATAAGACCGGGAGCAACATAACCACCGTTAGCATCAATAATCTCTGCATGTTCAGGAACCAACTCTTTAGTAACAACATCAATAATCTTATCGGTATAAAGTAAAGCATAATTTTCAACTATACTATCCTTAAGAATAATTTTGCCATTTACTATAGCTTTCATAAAAATATCACTTCCTTTACTCTTATAATTAAATTTTATCAAAAATCTAAAGCAGTTTCAATAGTATATTACCATATTATTGATAAAAAATAGCCCTCGTACGATTAAATACGGGGGTTATTTTTTATCAGTATTTCATTTTTATCTTTTTCATCTCTTTTTTTAGTCGGGCAAAATTCAAATCTTCCCAAAGCGGTACAATATGACCACCTTTAAGTCTCATTGCCGCTTCAAGCATGGCACCATAATAGGCAACTCTAAAATCAGTAAATTCAGAGGCTTTGTATTTTCTTTTGTATGTTTCATACAGACCGTATGCATCACCCCACATATTGCGAAGTTGAAACAAATCGTATTCTCTGTCTGCCCATATACTTCCACAAGGGTCAATAAAAGCAATAAGCTTAAAAGTTTTCGGGTCAGCCATTATATTCATTATATTAAGGTCTGCGTGAATAAGTACAGGTTTTGTTTGCTCTTGCGGAAGGTTATTGAAAAGCTCGGTGGCTTCATAAAGAAGCTTTATCTTTTTATTGCTGAATTTTCCGACATTTGCTAATTCTTTTAAAGCATTGAGCCAAGGTATCTGTTTTTCTTTTTTATAATATTCATACCAACTATCATAAATAGGGTTTGACAAAGAGCCAAATTTATCATTTGTAACACTATGCCATTCGAGCATACCCGAAATGACTTCATCGGCAAATTTTTGCTTTTGTGCTTTACTCTTTAGTAAAAAATTCGGCATCAGCACATTTTGTCCGTCAACAAAGCTCATTGCTAAAATTGCGGTGTTATCGTCTTCATAAGTAAAAAGAACTTCAGGCATTTTTACACTTGTGTTTTTAGATAAAAAATCAAGTTGCATAGCTTCTTCACGGTGCATTTCCTGAAGCTTATATCCCTTCACGGCAATAACCTCACCGTCAGCAAGAACAGTTTTATAAACCCTGCCGTAACTGCCACCACCGATGAACTTGAATTCAACAGCTTTCCTGTTAAGCTTTTCAAAAATAATGTCCGGCAATATTGACAATAAATGCTTGTCGCTATTATCAAGAATTTTCATTTTTGGTTTCCTCTCAACTCACAAAATTCTTATTTATTGAACCAATTATATCATTAAAAGACAAAAAGTCAAACAAAAAAGCACCCTCTTACGAAGGTGCTTGATTTATGTACCCTGAAAACTGAACAAAGTTGAGGTGATGATGAGAAATTGTACATAGAAACCAAGAAATAATGGTCAAGCCCTCGACCTATTAGTACTGGCAAGCTAAACACGTCACCGTGCGTACACCTCCAGCCTATCAACCATATAGTCCATATGGGGTCTTACTAGCTTATGCTATGG
>JAZQMC010000028.1:0-73692 GCA_045543095.1 Candidatus Fimenecus sp.
ATGCGTAAAAGTCATTAAGGTCGGGCATAGGTTTAGCTCCTTTTCTCAAAAATCATATCCTGTTTCAATCAGCTTTTTCTTCATTTTGCCAAGTGCTTTTCTGTAGTTTGAGTCTGCTGTTGCGGGGGATGAAACTCTGTGGTCGAAGGCTAATTCCTCAAAGGTTTTAGGTTTGCGAGGTTTATAGGTAGGATTGCCCTTGTAGTCGGGGTTCTCGCAATCGGGGACCTCGGTTGAGTAGCATTCTCTGCAAAATGCAAGGTGCTCTGATACCAAGGCACGTTCACGGTAGTTTAGTGCATCTTCAAATACATTCATTACAAGATTTGCTCGTTCAAATTTAACACACAGAACATCAGGACGGGAGGTGTTGTCAGAAGCAACCTCTTCTCGGCTTTCTTCACCGTCTTCGTCAGCATACTGTCTGTAAAACTCAACAAACTGTGTGTTCTGTAATCCTGAACGGATAATTTCTTCTGCCTTCTCTTTTATTGCACCGATTTCATCTGCTATTTTCTGCATTGTTATATCGTCGGTTTTCTCTTCGTTTTCATAAAACAGGCGCATTGCTTTGCGAAGCCTTAAATCTTCATCAAAGCTCTGTACCGTAAAGCCTCGTCTCATTTTGCGGATGTACTCGTGAATCTCACGCTTTGCCGTGTTTTCCTTGAATTTCACAAAAGGTATATCCCGTGAAAGGTCATACTCCTGCAAGGCTTTCCACATACCTATAATGAAGGCTTGCTTCATGTCCTGAAAATGACCGGGCATTGCATAGTTCTGTACCCAACCCATAACCTTTGTGTTGAGCGTGTTTTCATAATAATGAAGTAACCACAAGAAGTATTTTTCATCCTTCTTTTTGCAATAAAGCTCAATGTATCCCTGAAGCTCCATTTTAGGCGGAGCGGGTATTATTCTGTACATCACAAGGTCCTGTTGCCATTCTCTCACGGGTGACACCTCCTTACTTTATTGATTTTGCCGCATCCTCATACAGCTTTTTCTTTTCCATATCCTTTGGGTATTGGGTAAGCTCGTATTCCGTTTCTTCGACTGCACGGTACATTCTGTCTTCGGCCAGCCTTGTTGCCAGTTCTGCAAACTCAGGTGTGATTTTGCCTCTGCTTTTATCTACACGTATTGAACCGCAACGGTTTCTGTATATTCTGAGTGCCGGGTCGTTTTCGCATCTTTCTTTTAAGTTTATATATGCCGCATATCTTCTGCAGGTGATCCGTTTACCGTTGTGTTTGAATGGAGCATAGCCGTTACAGTATTTCTGCCGTCTTGCAGTCAGCATAAGAAAATGCTTTTTGCAGATTTCACATTGCCTCGGATAATGACCGTACTGTATTCCCTCAAACAAATCCGTAACAATAAAGCTGTAGAAGCTGTTGAAATACAGCCTTCGTGCAACAAGACTTTCTGAAGTGTATTCCGTGTTCGTGGGAATAACCTTTTCACCGAAAATATCGGTGGCAAGACGAGACAGATGTTCTTTGCTGAATTTCTCCAGCTCATCAAGTCTTGACACAAACCTTTTGAGCTTATTGAATGCAAGAGTAATATCATCACCGAGGTTATCATAAAAGCCGAGAGTTGTGTTTACCTCGTTCAGCAGTTTTTCTGCCTTAGTGAAAAAGTCCTTATCATATTCGGGCGGCAGGATTCCGAGGATGATATATTCCTCTTTGATATTCTGCAGCTTACCCTTACGGTGGAAGTATTCAATTAATATTTCTGCATTTTCATATGTGAAAAGCTTTGCAATTCGTTCCTTTTCTTTGTCGATGTCAATAAGGTTAAAGGGCTTGAGCTTCGGCAAGGCAGTAAATATATTGTTGATTACGGTTACGGCTTCAACAAAAAGTCGGGAATTTAAATAGCCTTTGGAGAGCGTATCTTCAAGCTCCCAATTCTCGGCTCTGAAAACAGATATTCTTGCGGCAGTATCGTCCTTGTAATACTGATTGAGTAGGTCAACCGTATATTGCCCCGCATCAACAGTTTTTGATGCAACGGTTACTTTTCCGACACTGTAATCGGCATAGAAGAAGCCTTTATCATTCATCCTTTACCACCTCCTGACAAAAATTATATCATAGTCCATAGTCATTATACAAATTTTACTGTCCAATAAAACGGACTTTGCTTTTTGAGAGATATGTAAATATCATTATAATTGCAAACTACCTCGCAAGGAATAGTCATCCTGCGAGGTAGTTTTTTTGTTTTATGGGGTTTTAAGATAATTTTATAAAATTTTTGTTTCGATTATTGTACTAAAAATTATATATGTGCTGAAAAGCCTTGATGTATAAGGTTTTGAGCCTTGTTTCGCACATCGTTTTTTACTGTTTCGTGATTCTGTATGATTTTCGATTTTTTCTACATTAAATAATCAGAGGAGGGAAAACACAAGGTTATTCATCTTTCGGCAAGCAGTTTAAAGAGATTAACTCTGTAGTTTCCCGAATTGCTAAACTATCAATAAAGGAGAGCATAAAAATGACACATGCTGAGTATGAATACGAAAATCAGGAAGACCTTAAATATCTCTGGTATCTGCAGGTTACGGGCAGAGCAACCGAGTATGCAACCGTCAGGAGGATCATCTGCAAGGGTTGTGAACGGGTATATTTCACACAGGTTCACTGTGTGAAGTTTTGCTATCACTGTCAGCAAGGCAATGTGGGGGCAATGTATGTAAAACGGAGAAAAAGCCTTGAAAGGCGTGAAAACACCGTATGCAAAAATTGCGGAAACACCTTTACACCCAAGAGGGCAGGTGCGGTGTACTGCAGTAATGCTTGCAGACAAAAGGCCTATCGTGAGCGTGTTACGGATAGCGTAAGTCATCAGAATGATGACATACCATAAATGTAACGATAAATTATCAATACTGCGTTACGGATGTGGTACTTGATAAAAAGTATCATGTACCATAACTGTAACGGTATAATGTTACATAAATAGTACGTGGTATTTTCTCCACTTACTACAACCGTAACGGAAGGTGTTTTGAGAGTGACGTGTTATGTTTAAATCAACGGATACAAAGCAACCGTTGATTTTTCAATTGGTCTGATTTCGGCTTTTCAATCGGTCTGATTTTTCCGCTTTCGGCAAGTAATAAAAACTTAGGGAACAAACTGACTGTAAACAAGTGCAATTTGTTCCCTAAATGTTTGATTTTGATTTAAGCAATTCTGATTATTTGTTCGTAAAGCATGACGAAATCACACATTATTTGTTTGTTGTCATGATAATGTCCGAAAAACCATTTTTTGAATTTAACCTTTTCATTAACGATATCAAAATACTCAGTTAACTCATCGGATTTATAACAACCGCCTGAAAACATTGCGACAACTTGTTGGGGAGCACAATGAGTTATTATAAAGTCAACTTCATAATTGTGTTCGGCAAGCGTATTTAATCCGAAGATCATTTCTTCTTCGGTTGGCATTTCTTCTTTCCACCAAGAAATGTTGTTTACACGAAACATCTTATTGGCTTTTGACCAGCGCTTGTATTTTTCATTAAATTCTCTTTCTGTTTTAAAGTCGGCTGGGTCAAGAATTCCGTCATTAATATCGTGACTTTTTGCACCGCCAAAAGCAAATATCTTTTTATCGCAAATATCAAAAACATAGCCGCGCATCAGATGATAAATATTATCACGAATTTTGTGTGCTTTACCGCCGTGAAAATCAACAGTTTCAAACTCACTGTTCAAACGTGTATAGTTTTCGTGGTTGCCATCAACAAAAAGTGTTGTGAACGGTTTGTCATTCAACCATTTCAGCCAATATTTTTCTTCGTTGTTATCATTCCACAATCCGAAATCACCACAAATAATTACAAAATCATCACGCGACATTTCCTTTTGTTCAGGAAATATATTTGTGGAGAATTTAGTCCAATCGCCATGTGTATCGCCCGTACAGTAAATCATAAATATATCTCCATTCGTTTTTTTGATTATATCACATATTTCTAACGCTTTTCAATTGTGTGGAAATATATAATAACTGCCACCACAAATGAAGATTCCGATATATGAAGACTGCGTTGGATTTTTGGTGAAGGGGCGTTGTGACCCTTTACCACTTTTATGTTCATAAATTTCAAGTGACCAATGTGGTCACTTGAAATATTATCTGTTTTGGAGTTCCTAATAAAAATTCAGGAAACAAACTGACTGTAAATAAGTACAATTTGTTCCCTAAAATATTTGATCTACAAATTGGAAATTATATGTTTAATTCCTTAACAATCTCTAATGCCCTAGATGATGCCAGAGCATCTGTTCCCATTTCTAAAAGTGCAGTTTTATCTACCCACTTATAGTCAACTGTTTCTCCATCTTGTAAAATAACGGCATCTTTATCCCAATCAGTAATACATAAATATTCCACATAAAGAGAATGGTGTCCATCATGTATAATTCTTTTAAGCTCTTGCAAATTGCAAGATACGATGCCTGTTTCTTCTCGCAATTCTCTGACGGCACACTCCATTGGTATTTCACCCTTCAATGCAGAACCGCCTGCCGTTAATTCCCACATTCCGCCTAAATGTTTTTCAAAATCTCTTTGCATAAGCAGATAGGTTCCGTCATTATGCTTAACAATTATTTCACACACTAAATGATACATACCATCAGGAACGGTTTTTCCCCTTACTAATGTAGCAGTCTCTATTTTATTAAACTGCCTATCATATGCATCCCACATCTCGACCATAAAGCACCTCTCCAAATTGGATTTTATCGACGTATTAAAACACCTTTCATAAACTGTGTTTCATTATGTGTTTCGTATACTATTTCCTTTTCTTCTTCCGTGCATCCAATCAGTATTTTAATTTCTGAATCTTTCTTCATTAAATCAACAATACACATTATCGCATCAAGCTTTTTCTCGCCGCTTCCAACCCACACATCTATTCCTGCACCATCCATAGAGGTTGTGTTTTTCAAATATCCATAATCAACCCGATAAATGAAATTGGGATACTTAGGATGCGAAGTTCCTTTTGGTCTATCAATTATTATTTCTGAATTATTCACCAATTCATCTAATGCGTTCCAAAATTCAATATTATGTTGCATCTTATCAATCCTCTACAAATTTCTATTTGCTGAACTAATTATATCACACCAACACTATGTTTTCAACACAACCTGATTATATAATAACTGCCCCCACAAATGCAGTTTCCGGTATATGAATACTGCGTCACATTTTTTAACTTAAACATTTTTACATAGCACTCGTCAGATTCTGACGGGTGTATTTTTATATCAAAAATTCAAAAGAAAGGAGGCATACCTAATGCAAAAATTAAAACTTAACTCACGGTTATTTGAGAACGTATCAACGCTGATTAAAACGCAGTGCTGTAACTGTTATGAAGAAAACTGTCTGTTACTTGATGACGGAGAAGCTCACATCTGTCCTCAGCTGATAACACCGAGTCATATTATCTGCAGATATTTTTACGAGTCTGTATTGCCGGGTGACAAAACAATGCTGAAACGAATAACCGAACTTTAAGACCTTCTGTTTTTCAGTTGGTCTTTTTTTATCGGAATTTCCGTTCAGATGATAGAAACTTTTCTCTGAACAAATCATCGTTCAGGGGAAATCTATTCGATAAAGTGCAAAAAACACGGAAGGTATTCCGATGAAAAATGCTTAAAAAGTGTACTTAAAAATTTTTGAAAGGAGGGAAGTAAAATGTCAAAGGCTAAAGAAACTCATTTGTGGTTTGAAAAAGGCGACGATGAAATTCAGGTTGAAAGCTACAGTAAGAAGCTTAACGAAGCAATTCTTGAGCTGAACAAAAATGTTCCGGGTGCAGTATATATCATTGATGATGAAGAACGCGGTTTTCTTCGTGCAGCGGTGAAGCTTAAAAACATCACCTTTATGATACTGCCACCACAATCCGAGGAAACAAAGAAGGCTCAATCCGAAAACGGAAAGCGGAACAGTAAGAATCTTAAAAATCAGAAACGCACCTGATAAGAAGCAAATCTTATTTCCGGTTGGTATTAAAACGAGGACAAACCAACGCTTGCGTTGATATTCTGATACTTTGTCCGAAGTTTAGCAAGCATTGGATTTGTATCCTCAAATCCGTAAAAACATCCGTTTTTACAACACAGAAAAAATATTATTTATAAGAAAGGAGAATTCCTATGAGCAAAAGAACAAGAGATATAGACTTTCATGTGTATCTCAGTAAAGACGAAAATCAGATATTAGAAAACCTTTGCAAGAGAGTAAGAGTAAACAGAAGCGTGCTTATCCGTGCTTTGATTCTCGGTAAAAGGTTGGTTGAGGCTCCGCCTGTTGATTACAAACATTTTATTATTGAGCTTCGCAGAGTCGGTACTAACCTTAATCAGCTTACAGCTAAAGCAAATTCAATCGGTTATATTGATGCTGATGAGTGCAAAAGTGTACTAACAGAAGTGCGAAGACTTGAAAGTGACATTGCAAAATATTTCAAGTCAGGTAAGGAAGCGAATCGAGAATGGCTGTAACAAGAATATGGCCTATAAAAAATAACATTCATCAGGTTGTTGATTATGCATCAAACAAAAGTAAAACGGATTTATCAAAATACTCAGACCTGATTGATGCGCTTCATTATGCAGCCGATGATGAAAAAACAAATCTCGAAAACGAGCAAAGGCTACTTGTTGAAGGCATCAACTGTGACCCCGATATTGCTGCACGACAGATGATTGATACCAAAGAGATTTACGGAAAGACCGATGGTGTAGTTGCTTATCACGCATATATTTCTTTCAAGCTCGGTGAAGTTTCACCCGAAGAAGCGCAACAGGTTGCAATGGAAGTTGCAAATAAAATGTGGGGCAAGGATTATGAAATGATTGTTGCAACTCATCTTAATGCTAACTGTGTTCACTGTCATATAGTCATTAATTCTGTTTCAATGACTGACGGAAGAAAGATGAACGAAAACAAAGCTATGTATCAGCTTTTCAGAAAGACGAGTGATGCAGTCTGTCTTGAACACGGATTATCTGTAATCGAAAAACCGAAAGGCAAACGCATACCTTATAACATTTATAAAGCAATGCAGAAAGGCATCAAAACAAAATACGATTATATGCGTGACGATATTGATTACGCAATTATAAGAAGTGCAAACGAAAAGCAGTTTTTCAGAATAATGACGCAGAAGGGTTATTGGTTTGATAACGGAAAGATAGCTTACCGCAATGATGAGCACGCAGTGAAGCTCACAACCCTCGGTGAAATTTACACCTATGAAAAAATCAGAGAACGGATTTACTCTCAGGATAAATTTGCGGCAAACAACAATTTCAGAAATTATTTATATGCCAATGCCTTTTTACAGAAGCAGATATTTGTTTTCAATTACAAGGGTTATGAGTTTAAAGAATCAAGAGAATGTTACAGACATCCTGAAACCTTTAACCGAATGGTTTCTGATTTTACAAAGCTGATTGTGGGCGGTGCCGTAATTGGTGCACCTGTTATTTCACTTTTGTTTCTTGCTTTGCTTTTTGCAGGAGCAATAGCCGAAAAGAATAACTGCAACCCTCATCCTTTCTCACCGAAGATGAAATATTCGTCTCCGAGAATTGAGTTTATGCAAGACCAGATTGACCTTGCAATAAATGAAAAGCTTTATGATTTTGCAGAGGTTGATAAGTTCATTTCAAAGACAGAGCTTCGTATTGAAGAACTGAAAAGTCAGCGTAACAAAATCTACAACCAAATAAGAAGATGCAATGACCCGACGGACAAGGAAAACCTTGTTGACCGTCGGGATTCTTTTACGGCTGAAATCGGTAAGCTTCGTGAAAAGCTGAAGCTTGCTAAAAGAATTATAAAAGACAGTCCTGAGCTTGAGGTAAAGCTTGAAACGGAAAAGCAACTTATCCGTGAATGGTATTTCCCCGAAAGGCAAAGGGATAAAGAAAAACATTATGAAGAGAGGTGATATGTATGCATCCGGAAGAATTATGTAGGATGATTCAATGCAATGAAGATAATGCCACAGAAGATACAGTGTATGAGCGTGAAATGACATCAGACGAGTATCTTGATAAGTATTTCGGTACTAAACAGTTTTCTGTGAAAAAGTATTTAAGACTTGCAGAAGAAGAACGCAGGCAGAGAAAAGAAAGTAAAAGATTATATTATTATGGAGGAAAATAAATGAATAATAATTTGAAATCACCGGTAAACATTCCGGTAGAAAAAATCCGTCCCTTTGAGGGACATCCGTATAAGGTCTTATACAATGAAGAGATGAACACTCTGATTGACAGCATTCAGCAGAAAGGCATTATCTCACCGATTGTTGTAAGACCACTCGAAAACACAGACGATGAATATGAGATTATCTCAGGTCATCGCAGACTCAGAGCATCAGTAAAAGCAGGGCTGGAAACAGTACCTGCTTTAATTTATGCAGTCAGCCGTGATGAAGCGGCAATTATGCTTGTGGACAGTAATCTTCACAGAGAGCATATTTTGCCGAGTGAAAAGGCGTTTGCGCTCAAATTAAAAATGGATGCAATGAGCAGACAGGGACAGAGAACAGATTTAACTTCCACCCAAGTTGGGCGGAAGTTAGAAACAGCAGAAATTATAGGTGCGCAGATTAACGAAAGTAAAAATCAAGTCCGCAGGTATATCCGTCTGACTTATCTCATTCCCGAACTGCTTGAAATGATGGACGAAGATAAAATTGCTTTATCAGTGGGTGTAGAGCTTTCGTTCCTTGATGAGCAGATGCAGTATGACTTGCTTCGTGTAATTGAGGAGCTGGACTGTACACCGTCATATTCTCAGGCTTGGCATATGCACAGGGATTTCAATGAAGGTACACTCACTATCGAAAGTATGGAAAACACTCTCGCATCAGAAAAACCGAATCAGAAACCGATGTGCAAAGTCCCCATTGAAAAGCTGCAGAAAATCGCACCTAAGGTTAAGGATAAAGATTTTGAAGATTTTGTACTGAAGGCTTGCGAGCATTACTACAAATATCTTCAGCGTCAGCGAAGCCGTGACCGAGACGCACGGTAATCCACACATTTGTATAGGAGGAATTATATGAGTAAAATTGATATAAATGATTTAAGCAAAAATCCTGATTACTGTTTTGCGGCTTTGAAGCTTATTGAACAGTTGTTCAGGGACGGGAAGATTCCCGAGTATATGTTCCGCAACATCTTAAGCGAGTATGCGGATATTGTTGATGAAACCGAATTTGTAAAAGGAAACCACAATCAGATAAAGGAGGAATGTGCATGATAAATTCTGATTTCGGAAAGCGCAGAGTTGTAATCTATGCCCGTGTTTCCACGGAACACGAGGCTCAGATTTCGGCTCTTGAAAATCAGCTGGATTGGTATGAGCCAATCCTTGCTGCAAGACCTGAATGGGAGCTCGTCGGCAGATATATTGACGAGGGTATCACGGGTACCTCTGCCGAGAAAAGACCGCAGTTTATGAAAATGATTCGTGATGCCAAGCAGAAAAAGTTTGATATGATTATCACCCGTGAGGTGTCACGATTTGCGAGAAATACTGTTGACACTTTGCAGTACACGAGAGATCTGAAGGCAAAGGGCGTTGAGGTGTTCTTCATCAACGACAACATCAAAACCTTTGACGGTGACGGCGAATTGCGTCTTACCATTATGGCAACTCTTGCTCAGGACGAAAGCCGTAAAACCTCGGTGCGAGTAAAAAGCGGACAGCAGACCTCTATGAACAACGGCACATTCTACGGCAACGGCAATATCTTGGGTTACAGAAGACATCAGGAGCTTCTGCCCGACAACAAGAAAAAGGTAGATTTCATTATCGACCCGGAGCAGGCGGAAACGGTAAAGCTCATATACGAAATGTATCTTGCAGGCAACGGCCTTACCAAGATAAAGGAAGAGCTTGAACGCCGGGGCAGAAAAACTGCTATGGGCAAAACAAGGTGGTACGAAACCGTAATAGGCCACGTGCTGAAAAACACATTCTACTGCGGAATCATAACCTACCACAAGGAGTATACTCCCGACTATCTCACTCAAAAGAAAATCAAGAATTACGGTGAGATTGACCTGATACAGGTAAAAGGGAGACACGAGCCGATTATATCTGAAGAAGACTTTGAAAGGGTGCAATTAATTATGGCAAGTAAAACAGCTCAGATGAAAAATCTTAACACAGGCAGAAGAAGTACAACAGGCAAAAGACCGAGAACAACAGTATGGGGCAAGCTCCTTATTTGCGAGTGCGGTCACAGATTCAATACGAAGCTCTGCAGAAAAGAGGGAGATAAATCCATTATAGGCTATCAGTGCTATGACTCGGTGCGTACCGGGTCATACGAGAGCCGAAAGAAAAAGGGTTTACCCCTTGAGGGCATTTGCCGTGTACCTATGATTCCCGAGTGGAAGCTGCAGATGATGGCAAATTATATTTTCCGCAACTATCTCTCGGAAAAGGATAAGGTACTTGCTCTTGCCAACTCAATGCTTGAAGCTCACATTGATGACAAAGAGGATGATGTGGATTATGAGGCTATCATTGAGAAAAAGTGCAGAGAGGTTGAACGGCACAGAACGAAGCTCAGTAATTTTATTGATATGAGGGCAGAGGGTGAAATTGATAAAGAATCTTACACAAAGAAAACTGGCGAGGTGAAAGAAGAGATTGCAAAGCTGACTGCCGAAATCGAAGAGCTTCAGCTAAAGCTTAACAAAGAGCCTGTGATTACGGATTACAGGGACAAGCTGACGGTGCTTCAATATGCACTCGAGCAGTACACAAATGCGGATGACAGCGACATCCCCGAAAGTGTGATTGAGGCCTTTGTAGTGAAGATTGTAGTAAGGCAAGACGGCTTCGACTAGTATCTTCGTTTTGACGGAGACCCGGGTGACCCTCTGCACATGAAAACCGAGGGAAAAAGGAGAAAAAACAGTTCTGTTTCTGTGGTTGGCGGTAAACTGCCAACCAAGCAGAATTGCGACACAGGCAGCTATCAAGGATATGAAATAAGAACAACTTATTTCATACGGAATAAATAAAAATGTAGGGGACGATGCCCACATCGTCTCATAAATACAAATAAAAATCCCCATCGATTTTTCGGTGGGGATTTTTGTGTTATAGGGTTTATTTGTCGGCGTGAATATGTTATACTGTAAAAAAGTTACAAATTAGGGGATGATTTTGTGTACAGCATAGAATTAGGTAAAAGCGGATTGCAAGTGCCTACCGTTGCGGTTGGGTGTATGCGTATTAACAATATGAACGGAAAAGAAATCTCTGCGTTTATTGATAAGGCGCTTGAAAACGGAGCAAATTTCTTTGACCACGCCGATATTTACGGTGGTGGACAAAGCGAAGTTATATTCGGCAAAGCAATTTCACCCTCAATGCGTGAAAATATCATTATTCAGACAAAATGCGGTATTCGTAGCGGTCAGTTTGACTTTTCTTATGAGCATATTGTGAATTCGGTTGACGGCAGTCTTAAAAGACTCGGCACGGAGTATATTGATGTTTTGCTTCTTCACCGTCCCGATGCACTTATGGAGCCTGAAGAAGTGGCAAAGGCATTTGATTATTTAAAATCGTCGGGTAAAGTTCGTCATTTTGGTGTTTCAAATCAAAATCCATATCAGATGAAGCTCTTACAGAATTCACTTGATATGCCGATTTGTGCAAATCAGTTGCAATTCGGTGTTATGCACACACCAATGATTCAATCGGGAATAAATGTGAATATGTATAACGAGGCAGGTGTTAACCGCGACGGTGGGGTGCTCGATTTCTGCCGACTTAACAAGATTACAATTCAACCTTGGTCCCCAATGCAATACGGATTTTTCAAGGGTTGCTTTATTGATAACGAAAAATTCCCCGAATTGAACGAAACTCTCAAAAAAATAGGGGATAAGTACGGCGTATCAAAGACAACTATGGCGTTTGCGTGGATTCTTCGTCACCCCGCAAAAATGCAACCTGTTACGGGCACTACAAATCTTACCCGCCTTAGTGATTGCTTAAAAGCGAGTGAAATTCAGATTACCCGTGAAGAATGGTACGAAATTTATCGTTCAGCAGGCAATGTTTTGCCGTAATTTTGTAGGTGTGAAATGAAGAAAAAGGTTTTTTATACAGAAAATTCATATATTTTGGGGCTTGTAATAATGGCATTTGCTGCTGCGTTTACTGAAAAAGCGGATTTTGGTATGTCAATGGTGGTAGCCCCCGCATACATATTACATTTGAAAGTGTCAGAGTTTCTGCCTTGGTTTACATTCGGTGTGGCAGAATACATTTTTCAAGGACTTTTAATTGTTATAACAGTAATTATAATGCGAAAATTCAAGCTTTCTTATTTGTTCTCGTTCGTAACTGCGGTGATTTACGGCACATTACTTGACTGTGCAATGTCAATTGTTGCTATCTTACCCGAAAATACTTTTGCAATACGATTGTTGTGGTATATTCTCGGCACTGTGCTTTGTTCTTTTGCGGTATCTCTGTTTTTTCACACATATATTTCGCCCGAGGCTTACGAATTGATAGTAAAAGAATTCTCACAGAAGTTCAAATGCAACATAAACAAGGTGAAAACTGTTTACGACTGCGTAAGCGTGGTTTTAGGAATTGTAATGTCGTTTTCATTTTTCGGTTTAGGCATGTTTAAGGGCGTGGGTATTGGTACAATATTCTGTGCGTTGATTAACGGTTTTTTAATCGGCAGATTTTCGAAATTGCTTGAAAAACACTTTGAATTTAAAAATAAATTTAATGCGGAGAAATATTTTAAATAGTTTTATTGTGGCGGGAGATACTCTCGCCATATTCTTTTAATTGACAAACCGTTGAGTTTATCGTAATATATTTTTATGGATTGGCTTTTTTTGTAAAAAGGGGATTTGATTATGGCAAAGAAAACTTTAACACCAGAGCAGATAGAGATTAAGCGAATTAAAAAAGAGAATTCTGCAAAAAATGGTACAAGCATTCTCGCAATTATTCTTGCCGTTGTACTTGCTTTCGGTGTATTCTCGTTTGGCAAAGATGCAGGCATTAAAAAGGGAGAAAAAGCAGGTGCGAAAGTGGATATGTCTGCGGAACAGGATAATATAGTTAATGAGAATTCAGATATATCTTCTAATGAAACCGTGCCACAAAATTCACAAAACGAAGATGTAAATTCGCAATCACAATCCGAAGATAATAAAAATGAGAATAAGGATGAGCCTGCCCCAAAAGATGAGCCATTATCTGATGACCCTACGGATTGGTCAAAAGAGCAGATTGCAGAATTTTATAAAAAAGCAGCGGCAAAATCACATGATGGAGTTGAGTCCTCACAGACAATGGCAATGCCAAAACTTGTGGTTAATGACGGTAATGGTGCAATGAACTGGTTCGTGCAGATTTTAATTCCCGTAATCAACTCTGTTCTTGAAAAGAACACAACAACTTATGGTGGAATAACAGGTGGTTATGCAAATCTTGTTGGCTCTGATATGGAAAAAGCAAGGGCCTATAAAGAGGGCGATTATACCATTATTGAAATGCAGATGGTTGAGCAGACTGATGGTATTTACGGCGATGCACAGGGCGGAACAGTAGGTCATGCAATAAATGTTTTAGGTAATGTTGCAACTGCTGCAGAGCAATTCCCTGATTTTGATATTAAATTTGAAGAAGCTGATATCAAAGTGCATTATGCTGAGCCGATTGTAAAGGTTAAAATCAATAAGGATGGCATTATTGAAAAAGGAACATGGAGCTATACTTCAGAAGTTTATATAAGACATTTGCAAATCAACTCAATTATGATTGATAAGGCAGATGCAGAAATTGAATATGTAATCACAGTCGGTGGTGGATTCTAAAGCATAAAACAATCCCTTGGAGCAATCCAAGGGGTTATTTTTGCTCATCTTTGATAATTTTTTAACACGAAGTCGATTAAGTAGGCTTTTTCTATTGACATTATAACCTAAAAAAATGTATAATTATTTCGTATGAATAATAAAGATGGGGGTATTCCTATGCAGAAAAAGACCGTAGCTCTTACAGGTTCATCCGGTACTATGGGATGGGCAGGCTTTAAAGAGCTTTATGCAAAAAAAGATAAGTTCAACATTGTTGTTCTTAACCGTGACAGTAAGAAAAACCGCGATAAGTTTGCAGCTTATGAAAATGACCCTGCTGTTAAACTTGTTTGGGGTGACCTTACAAATTACGAAGATGTTCTCGAGATGGTAACAGGTGCTGACTATGTTCTTCACGTTGGTGGTATGGTTTCTCCTGCGGCTGACTATTATCCTGTTAAAACACAGAAAACAAATGTTACTGCAGCACAGAACATTGTAAACGCAGTTAAGGCACAGCCAAATCCTGATGCAGTTAAGGTTGTTTACATAGGTACGGTTGCCGAAACAGGTGACAGAAATGCTCCTATTCATTGGGGCAGAACAGGTGACCCGCTTAAAGTAAGCGTTTATGACCACTATGCTATCAGTAAGATTAAGGCTGAAGCAGTTTTTGCAGAATCAGGCCTTAAATATTGGGTTTCACTTCGTCAGTCAGGTATTCTTTACCCTGCAATCCTTAAAAACCTTGAACCAATTATGTATCACGTTCCGATTAACGGTATGCTTGAATGGGCAACTGTTGAAGATTCAGGTCGTCTTCTTGCAAATGTTTGCGGTGACGATATTCCTGAAGAATTCTGGAGAAGATTTTACAACATCGGTTCAGGTGAAGAATACAGAATTACAAACTATGAATTTGAAGACCTTCTTCTTGGTACATTAGGCCTTGGTTCACCTAAGAAACTCTTTGACCCACATTGGTTCACAACCCGTAACTTCCACGGCCAATGGTATTATGACGGCGATGAACTTGAAAAATACTGTCATTTCCGTGCAAATATTCCTGTTAAGCAGTATTTCAAGAGTATGATGAATCATGTTGAAGGCTACTATAAGCTTGCTTTCCTTGCAAAACCATTTGCACCAATCCTTAAGAAACTCTGGATGAAGAAAATTGCAGAAACTCCTGAATACGGTACTCTTTGGTGGGCAGAAAACAAGGTTGACGTAAGAATGAAAGCATACTATGGCAGTATGGAAGAATATGAAAAACTTCCAAGAAACTGGAACGACTTTAAGATTGTTATACCATCAAAGAAAACAACTGCTGATGATGTTGTTGTGCTCGACCACGGTTATGACGAAACAAAGCCATTTGATTCTCTTACTGTTGAAGATTTGCAGAAGGCTGCTGAATTCAGAGGCGGTAAGTGCCTTGCAACTGAAATCGTTGATATGTATACACCTGTTAAGTGGGTGAGTGCAAGAGGTAACGAATTCGAAATGTCACCTAACCTTGTTCTCAAGGGTGGCCATTGGTGTCCTCAGGAACTTCCATGGCCTTGGAATTATGACGAAGAAGCAAAGCTTAACCCATTCTTTGCTCAAGTTTGGGACCGTCAGGGTGAAAATAATGTGTATGGTCCTGAAATCTTTGATAACTTTAAGGAGAAGGTAACAGAATGAAAGTATTTATGATTGGCGGTACTGGTCTTTTAGGCTGTGAGGCTGCAAGAATCTTTATTGAAAGAGGACACGAAGTAACAAGCGTTGCTCTTCCTCCATTACCGGAAGGTGCACCAATTCCACAGGAAATGAAATTGGAATTCTGTAATATCTACGAAAAATCAGACGATGAAATCCGTGAACTCCTTCGTGGTCACGATTGTTTCGTTTTCGCAGCAGGTATTGATGAACGTGTTGAATTTCCTGCACCTGTTTATGACGCATACTATAAGTACAATATTCAGCCACTTGAAAGAATTCTTCCTCTTTGTAAAGAGGTTGGCGTTAAGAGTGCAGTTATCCTTGGTTCATACTTTGCTTATCTTGCAAAGGAAAGACCTGATATGAAGCTTACTGAAAAGCATCCATATATCAGAAGCCGTATTGTTCAGGAAGAAGTTGCATTCTCATTTGCTGATGAAAACTTTGATGTGGCAGTTCTCGAACTTCCATATATCTTCGGCACACAGCCCGGCAGAAAGCCTGTTTGGGTTATCCTTATTGAGCAGATTAAGAGAATGGATAAACTTCCATTCACAATGTATCCGGGTGGCGGTACAGCAATGCTCACAGTTCGTCAGGTTGGCGAAGTAATCGTTGGTGCTGCTGAAAAATCAAAGGGTGCAAAGGCTTGGCCTATCAGTATGTATAACCTTACTTGGAAAGAATTCCTTAAGATTGTTTATGCTGCACGTGGTATGGGCGAAAATCGTAAGATTATCAGCGTTGCTCCTTGGATGATGCGTATGGGTCTTGGCGGAGTTAAAAAGGAATATGCCGCAAAGGGTATTGAAAGCGGTATTGATGTTGACGGACTTGCAGATATTATGGATGTAAATCTCTTCATTGATGACAAATACTCAAAGGAACTCGGTGCAACTGAAGACGACATTAAGGCTGCAATCTTTGACTCAATCAAGGTTTCACAGGCAGTTTATGACGGCACTGTTGAGCTTCTCGGTATGAAAGGCGAATAATAATTATATGCTTTTAAACCTCACAGAGCGTTTGCTTTGTGAGGTTTTTTGTTGTAATTTTGGTTTTAATATTATATAATAATCAAAAAGGGGAGGATATAATGAAAAAAGAAAAAACAATTGAGCGTGAAAGCAAGCAGTTAGCAAGGCTCAACCGAACACGCACAAAAGGGTATTACAGCGGATATTTTTTCGTGCTGTTATGCCTTATTGCCATTGTGAATATTCTTGACGAGGTTACAAGTAACCTGACTGTTACGGTGCAATCTTCATTTGTAACCGAGTTCTTTGTTAATAATCCCTTTATGGGCAAATTTTATACCTATGAAGATGGTTTGGCACTTCATTCAAGTATTGGTGTTTTCACCTATGTTTTAGGCATTATCACACCATTTTACAAAGCACTTGCAGACAAATGGGGCAGAAAACCACTTTTCGCAATCTCAACACTGGGTATGGCATTGGGACTTTTGGTAATTCACCTCTCATCAAGCTACATAATGTTCCTTGTGGGATTTGCAATTATCAGCTTCTTTATGGGCCACGATATCCAGATTATCTATATCCTTGAAGAAGCTCCTGACCGCCATCGTGCAAAGATTTACAGCTTTCTTAAAAGCTTTGGTATTTTAGGTGTTATCTTAATACCCACACTCCGCGATATTTTAATGGGTGACGACGCAACTCAATGGCGACAGATTTTCCTTGTACCGTCAATTATCGGCTTTATTGCAGTATTGCTCGTTATTCTTTTTGCAAAAGATACAAAGGTGTTTATAAATGAGAGAATTCAGTATCTCTCCCGCCCCTACGAAGAGCGTCAAGCAGAAAAAGAACTTAAGAAAAAACAAAAAGAGGCACAACGCAATCAGTCGGGCGTATTTAACGGCGTGAAATATATCTTTTCAAATAAAGATACAAAAATGCTGATTATTGCTCACATTATTTTTGATGCCGCTATGCCCGCAATCGCACTTTATTTTGAATCTTCAATGCACCGTGCGGGTATGAGTACAAGTGAAATTACAAAAGCGTTGTTTATGGTGCCTGTAATTTATGCCACAATAACATTCCTTTCGGGTTTTATTGCAGATAAATTGGGTAGAAAAGCAACCGTTACGGGATTTTCAATAACCTGTGTAGCGGCTTACATCCTTTTCGTTATAGGCATTCTCAACGGCTGGAATCCATATCTTATCGGCTCATTGGCTGGCCTTTATCAAGGTTCATATTGGATTGGTCGCGATTATATGAATGTTATGATGACCGAAAAAGTGCCCACGGATATTCGTGCGTCAGTTGTGGGGGCAGAGGGGCTTTTAGTAATTATCGGTCTAGCCCTTGGCTATGTCACCACAATCATCAGTATGACATTTATGTCAATCTGGTGGGCTTGCCTTCTTGTGTCAATCCCCACAGTCACCGTCGCCGCGGTTATGTTCACCCTTAAAGTCAAAGAAACCAAAGGTGCAAATTTAGACGAAATTAAATAATTAAAAGCGGGAACTTGTTTAAAACTGCATGCTCCCGCTTTTAATTATTTATATGTTTAATAAATTATTGATTTTTTTGACTCCCCGTGATATACTAAAATTACCACACAAAAACTAAATAAACTACTGTGGAAGTGGGCATTTTTATTTCAGGTAAAAATGCAGACTTCAGATTTTGCATTCCTATTTCTATGGTAGTTATGTAAAGTTTTTGTGTGGTAGCAAAACGAAGTTGTGCTTTTTTCGGTGTGTGTGACTTCGGTTGCACACACTTTTTTATTTTCCCTAGAAATGATTAGAAATGACTAGAAATGAGGTGCATAGTTAGTTTTAAATTAAAGCTTTTAAAAATTCTCTTTTCTTTAATGTTAAACATCTCACAAAAATTTTACACAGATTGTCACAAAAAGTTTCTATTTTTCGTTTGTAGTATAGTGCTAAAGAATTTTTCAAGGAATTTAGCATAAAATAAATTAATAGGAGGGAAATTATGACAAGTAATCATCTAAAAAAAGTTTCAGTTTTTATATTAATTATAGGATTTTTATGTACTTGTCTGTTTGGTTGTACAGATAAACCGGCATCAGGAAATGATGTAAATAGCACAACCGAATCTACAACAAAGGGGGAAGAAAGCACCACAATTGACACCGACGGTGGCAATGAAGAAGATTCTTCTGTTCATAAAGAAAAATCCCCTGTAAAAAAAGACGATGAAACCACAACAAATAAAAAAACAAATGTAAAAGAAAGCTCAACAAAAAAAGTTGACAAAGAAACCACAACTAAAGGCACTACAACAACCGAGCCAACAACAGAAGCATATACTCCAGCTCCTTTAGTTCCTCTCACCGCAGAACAAGAATTGAAAATTAAAGAAGATTATTTGGAGTACAAAAAAGAAGATGCGAAGAAACTGAGAGATAGCGAGAATCAATATTATAACAGTCTTTCGCTTGAGGAACAAGACAAATATAGATTGGAAAATGGCTCGCCAGACGAGCATATAGATGAGTTAATTGACACATATTTAAAGATACGAGTGTATTTTGGCACATATAATAATTGTGTCGTAATGATATTAGATAGTCCTTTTAGCGTTTATTTTCAAGCTCAAACTTTTAATGAAATAGGTGGATATGTTTTTGCATATCCTGTAATGAGGTCAACAGCCGTTTATAGAAATGGAGAGTTTGTAACATTAGAGCAAGCTTATGAAAAAGGTTGGCTTAGTGATGAGAATATGAAAGATATTTATTATTACCATTGTAAACTATATTGCGACTATGAATATAAAGATGGCGATTTTATAATAGACGATTTTGAAGCATTCTAAAAAATAACAGAAGTTTTTTGCAAATAAAGAAAAGAGATAAAATATATGAAGTATAAATGTATATTGAAAAAGGGAATATCAATTGTAATTTCTGTTATAGTTGCATTTCAATTAATGCCAATGACAGTATTTGCGAATAACGATATTGCAGAAGATGAAATTTTATTAAATTCATATTCAGAAGAAAAAATATATTGTACGGCTACTATGGAAGATTCATTTAACGATGATTGTGTGTTAGTCGTTATTAATCATGAAAATAGTATAATTGACAGAACTTTTACGGTATCCGATTTTCCGGGCGTTGATGTTAAAAAAATTACTTTTTTGACATCACCAATTACACCTCTTTTTGAAGAAAGTGAAACAGAAGATGAAGCACAAGAAAAAGCTGAGACTTTAGCATTGACTAATGTTGAAGGCTTTCACCATATTTTACGTATCGATTTGAATGAATTCGGTAAAGACAAGGTGCTTCAAGCAGTTCAAATTTTGGAAAGCTTTGATTTTGTTTTAAGTGCAGAGCCTAATTATATTGGTGAAGTAGAAACAACAATATTAGAAACAGTAGAAGAAAATGCATCTTTAGCAAATCTTGCATCAAATACTATTTCTACAGTTAATGACCCACGTTTTGCAGAACAGCGTGCTTTAGAAAAAATACAAGCAGAAAATGCTTGGGAACTTACTACCGGTTCTAAAAATATTCGTGTAGGAATTATTGATACTGGAATCACCGCTCATTCAGATTTGAATGGTAATTTGTCTGTTGGATACAGTTTTATCAAAGACAATTCAGACACAACGGATGTGAATGGTCACGGAACGGCTATTGCAGGTATTATAGGTGCTGTTGGTAACAATGGAATTGGTGTATCCGGAATTAATTGGAATGTGTCTTTAGTGCCTTTGCAATTTACAATAACAGGCGAGGATTTTGATTATGATGCAATTGCGGAATCAATTAATTACGCACGCAACAATGATATTCCTATTATCAATTGTAGCTTTGGAATGCTTCCAGTTCAATCTATTACAAATGCACTTGCAAATTATAAAGGCGTAGTTATTTGTGCAGCTGGAAACAATGGGAATAACAATGATGGTATATTAAGAGTTTATCCAGCATCGTACAGTTATGATAATATTATTTCTGTTGCGGCAACTACAGAGGATGACTTGTTGCGTTCTGATTCTAATTACGGAGCAACTACCGTAGATTTGGCAGCACCTGGAACCCGTGTTTTAACAACCGATAATAGTAGTGATGAATATGTATGGTTTAGTCAAACCTCTTGTGCTGCACCTCATGTTACTGGCGTAGCGGCACTAATATTAAGTGTTCGTCCTGATTTAAGTGCAGAACAAGTAAAGGCTTGTATTCTCAACGGCGTTGATAAAGTTGATGCATTACAGGGTAAATGTGTGACAGGTGGTCGCTTAAATGCATATAAAGCATTACAAATTGCACTTGATTTCCCGAAAGACCAGATGGTTTCGGGCGATTTTGACGGAAACGGTAAGGACGATGTTGCATATATTACCGACTCGGGATATGGGTCTATGAAAATATATGTTCGTGAAAATGGTGTTGGTACACCTACCCTTTGGACTGAAGAAACAGCATTTTACACTGCTAATGTTGACGACAGAGTAACTGCAGGCGATTTTAACGGTGACGGTAAGGATGATATAGCTTTATTGTATGATAATAAAAACGGTAAAGCACGTATACATGTTCTGTTGTCCAATGGCGATGGTTTTAATTCTCGTAGTTCGTGGTTCGTTCAGTCAGTAGAAGGAATGTATAATGCTAATCGTACAACAGGCAGAGTCACATCGGGTGATTTTAATGGTGACGGATTAGACGATGTTTCTGCTATGTATGATAATGGCGATGGTAAAATGCGAATACACATGTTCATATCTACCGGTAACAGTTTTAACTGGGAATATTGGTATGAGGATATGGCAGGAGGTAATTTCTACGCAAGCGGAGTAACAGGTCGCTATGAAGCTGGAGACTTTAACGGTGACGGTAAAGATGACATTGCGGCAATGTATGGTTATGCCGACGGAAGAACTCGTGTTCATGTATGGCTATCAAACGGTACGTCTTTAAATCAACGCACAGCGTGGTTTATTCAGGATACACCTTATTACTATAATACCGAAAGAGTAAAAAATCGTTTTGTTGCCGGTGATTTTAATAATGATGGCAAAGACGATATTGCTACTCTACACAAATATGATGGCGGAACAATGATGTTGCATGTGTTTGTATCTCAAGGTAATACATTCTCTTGGTGGCAGAACTGGTATCATAGTAGCACCGAAGGTAGTTTTTATGTTGACGCAGTAACAGGCTTTAATGCCGGAGATTATAACGGTGACGGTAAAATGGATATTATGCTCAGATATTCTTATCAAGCAGGTTATTCAAAATTGCTCCAATATCAGTCTAATGGTTCTTCATTTAATTACATTGCAAAATTCCTGTATTGAGAAACAATAGTATAATAAAAAATCCTCCCGCGTGGGAGGATTTTTTTATGCCTTGATTTTCTTTTTGAAAATAATTTTGTCAAGTCGGTCAGTAAACTCATCAAATACAGTTGATATAAGTACATTTGCGAAGAATGACAATCCAATGAAAAGATAGGGCTCATTATCAAAATTAAGATATTGAAGAAGTAACATTGGTATTCTTTGTAACATAAAGAAACTGAAAATGTGATTACCAAACCAATCAAGAATTGTGCTTCTGCATTGAAGCTTCATTGTGAGAAGTGTGATGAAAATAGGTGCGGTGCACATAAATAGCATACGGTAAAGAATATGCTCTGTACGGTTTTGACTGCCATACATACATACCGTAAATACACTAAATACGCAAACAAGCCATATTATATCATTTTTCATTACAATCTTATCGACATAAGGCTTTATTAGTGAAAACAACATTCCTAATGGGAAGCAGAAAATTGTATCATAGAAAAGAATTGATAAATTAAGAATTTCTTTCTCAATATAAACGAATGCAACAACTAATGCAAATAAAGCACCAACGCCAAGCACTTTTGATTTTCTGAAAAGCATAAAAGCAATAAATACAAGTATATAAAGTGAGAATGTTACAAACATATACCAGTTACTGTTGCCTACACTCTTAAAGCCTGTAAATGTGAGTAAATAGTGTTCTAAGGTATAGTGCTTGTTACCGATTAAAGACACTATAATAAACATAACAATTATTATTGCAAAATGATACCAGAGTTTAAAAAATCTGTCTATGGGCATTCTTTTTACATAGTTATGACCTTTCTTTTTGATTGATTCCATAATTCCGTAGCCAGAATAGAAAAGATATGTAACAACAACACCCTGTGAAATGAAATCTCTTATTATAATATAAGACGAATCCATAGCTGAATTGCTTAAGTCAAGATAAAAACAAGCGTGGTTTATAAATATAATCACGGAGAATACTGCATTGACCGTCGCTGTGTTTTTTGGTGAACAATAATCTGTGTAAAATTCATTTCTGCCTTTTGCATTAAGACCTGACACAATAATCAGTGCCAATAGAACGAAAAATAATACCATATATATACCTCCTTAATACACCCACAATTAGTGTATGATGTTAATTTCATTAGAGGAATGTCTTATAATAGAAGTTGCTGCGATTTTCTAATTCTTTATTAACCTCTTTTACACCGTCACGCTCAAATAGTGTTTGTTCATCAGAGAAAAGGTTTGTGCCTATACCAAGGCGGTTGCCATCAAACTCAACTCCAAGGCAAGCAACAAGGGTTGGGAACATATCAAATACAGCCCAGTCACGATTATAAAATCTGCTCTCGTCAACATCGCATAATTCAGCAGGCGGGTTAATAATGAGGTTAAAGCAAGTACGCTTATAGCCTTTAACATTCTCAAAGAATGACTTTGCCATACTTAAGTGGTCACCAATAAGAACAATTGTTGTGTTTTCGTAAAATGGTTGTTCTTGAATCCAGCGAACAAACTTAACAGCTTCTGCTTGGCTGTAATAAATGCAGTTAGCATACTGGGTATCAAATTTCTTTTCAGCTTTTTCACTTAAATATCCTTGAGGTGCGTGAGTGTCTGCTGTTTCCATTACAAAATGGAATGGTTTACCGGTTTCAGAAAGTCTTGTTAATTCATTTTTTGCAAACTCATAAAGCTTGTCATCTTCATATCCCCAGAAGACTTTGTAATCTTCAGGAATCCAGCCTAACTCTTTGGCTGCTTTATGGTCATAAATGTTAAAATCGCCGTGTGATTCGAAGTAAAAATCCAAACCGCCGAAAGCTGCTTCTGCACCGAACATAACAGACTGTTCGTATCCTTGCTCTGCTAATATATCCCCCAATGTTGTTGCACCGGGTAAAAAGTTGTCTTTTGTACCGTAAGCATTGTGGTCAAATGGAACTTTCATTGGAAGACCGGTGTTCATATTAACCATTGATGCGACAGACCAGTTACCTCCTGTTGATGTGGGAGGGCCACCAAACCCATCAGCGAGGTGAGAGAAACTGTATCCTTCTTTGCAGAGTTCAGCAAGGTCAGGCATAAGGTTTTCTTCAAAATATCCGCCAAGTTCTTTTGAAAAGAAGGTGTTTTCCATTGATTCAAGATAAATATGAATCAGATTTCTTTTTTCTTCGGGGAATTTAAGATTTGCTTCGTTAGGGTCTACAAAGTTTTCTTCAATATAGGGAGAATCATCAAAATAAGCTGAGAAAAGTGTCATTAACTGAAATCTGTTAATACCAAAAGCACAACCGCTGACGAGGACTACGAGTGCCAGTACAAAAGATAAAATTCTTATTGCAAGAGCAGAAAAAATTGTTGATTTTTTCTCATTCTTTTTATATGTAAGTTTATATTTAGGGAATACAATAATGCAGAATAAGGTAGTAAGAAGTGCTGTGGTAAGTACAGGTCCCTCAAAAAGAGAAATGTAAACACCGGCATCAGTGCCTTCGGTAGATGAGTTAAGATTTATAATAATCTGGTCGGGAGTAAGGTCGCCGAATGCTTCTTTTCCCCAGATTGTGCCTGTAAATGCGGCAATACCAAGTGCAAACAATATGGTTGAAATAATCTTTACTACCATTGCAGCTTTTTTGCGTTTAGTTTCTTCGTACTCGAACTGAAGAATGTTTTTGACGAATCCAAGTATGCACAAAAATACAATTCCCAAAGCAATTGTCAGCAATGCGAATTTTATAGTATACATAACTTTGTGTGCAGAAGCATCAAAGATGTTTTCCATACCAAAAATATTTTTAACAAGGAAAAATGAGATAAGATTTACAGTAATAGTATCACGAAAAAATGCGTGAATACAAGTTGCGGGACGTTTGTCCTTTGCGAAAAGAAAAATGTCTGCAACAGTTACAGTAAGTCCAATTAGAAAAGCAGATAACCAAAGCATAATAAAACCCCTTTATATATTTATTTTACAATAAAATAATAACAAAACTACAATAACGATACTACCCACAGAATTCCAAACCAAATCGGCGGAACAATAAGTGCGGGGAGCATATTAAGTGTCTTCAAATTCTTGATTTCAAGAATGGAAATACCCGATGCGGCGATTAAAAATCCGCCTATAATACTGATTTCGCACATCATATCTGCACTCATAAATCCGCCCACAAGTGTTGCGAGCAGATATATTCCACCCTGCCATAAAAACAGCACACCCGCGGCGATTGCGATGCCAAAGCCATAGGTTGAGGCTAAAACCATACTTGTTACAAGGTCAAGTGTGGCATTTGTGAAAAGATATGTATGGTCGTCATATAAAGCCGAGTTTATTGGACCTAAAATTGATAAACTACCAATGCAGAAAAGCAGAATTGCAGTTGAAAGCCCTTTTCCTAATTCGGTTTTTCCGCTTTTTTCAATCAGATTATTGAATTTCTTGTCAAGGTCGAGCATATTTCCTATAAGACTGCCAAGTGCAAGGCTTACAATGAAAAGTACGGGATATTTACTGTTGGGCATATTCTGTACAACCGAATTTATGCCGATACCCGCCGCTGCAAGTCCCATTGCATTCATAAGCGACTTTGTGTATTGGGGCTTTATACCTTTTTTAAAAACACTACCCACAACACTACCTATAAGAATTGTAGAAACATTTACTATTGTACCAATCATTTTCTGCAAGCCTCCACTGCTTCAAAAATCTCTTTGAGTGTGTCAAGAGAATTTTGTTCGGGCAATTTTTTAATGTTAATGCTCATCTTACCCTTTGAAGTTACACTTACTCTGCCACGAAGCACTGATGAAATATCAAGCACCAATGATGCGTTGATTTCCTCGCAATAAAGAGCAATCGTGTCGCCACGCTGACCAATTTCGTAAATACCGAGTGCGGACGCGGTATTTCTGCAAAGGGAAACCTCAATAAGTCCCTCAACCGATGGCGGAATATCGCCAAAACGGTCACGTAATTCGTCGCGCACATCCTCTGCATCTTCAAAGGTTCGCACATCTGCAATTCTGCGATAAACAGTGAGCCTTTGTGCAAGTGCTGAAATGTATTTATCAGGGATATGAGCGTTAATCTGCAAGTCAATAAGACATTCACGTTGCTTTTTGGGTGCTTCACCCTTTTCGTCGCTTATTGCCTCGCTCAACAGTTTCATATACATATCATAGCCAACGGCGGCTAAATGACCGTGCTGTTGTGCACCTAAAAGGTTACCTGCACCGCGAATTTCAAGGTCACGCATAGCAATTTTAAATCCCGAGCCGAATTCGGTGTATTCGCGTATTGCCTGCAATCTCTTATATGCCACTTCGGATAAGTTTTTATCGCGTTTATAGGTGAGATATGCACTTGCTCTGCGGGCACTTCTGCCAACGCGACCGCGTAACTGGTGAAGCTGTGCAAGGCCTAATTTATCAGCATCTTCAATAATCAGCGTATTTGCATTGGGCACATCAACACCCGTTTCGATAATGGTGGTGCATACAAGAATATCAATTTCACCATTCATCAAATCTCGCCATATATCACTTAATTGTTCTTCGTTCATCTTGCCGTGTGCAACTGCAATGCGAGCATCGGGCAAGAATTCCTTAATTGAATTTGCAACACCGTCAATTGTTTCAACGCGGTTGTGAAGAAAATAAACCTGACCGCCACGGCGAAGCTCTTTTTCCATAGCCTCGCAAAGTAGGGGAATATTATGCTCGACCACATAGGTCTGCACGGGGAAACGGTCGGAGGGTGCTTCTTCAATAACCGACATATCACGAATTCCCGACATAGCCATATTGAGCGTTCTTGGAATAGGCGTAGCAGAAAGTGTAAGCACATCAACACCGGGGAATTTCTCTTTGAGTTTTTCTTTTTGAGCAACACCAAAGCGTTGTTCCTCGTCAACAATCAAAAGACCTAAATCCTTGAATTTGACATTTTTCGCAATAAGTGAGTGAGTACCCACAATAATATCAATAAAGCCCGAATTTATGCCCTTTATAATCTTTGCTCTTTGAGTTGGTGTGCGGAATCGTGAAAGCATTTCCGCCTCAATGGGAAATCCGTCAAAGCGTTTCAGTATTGTCTGATAATGTTGAAGTGCGAGAATTGTGGTAGGTACTAAAATCGCACATTGCTTGCCGTCTGCAATACACTTGAAAACTGCACGCAAAGCTACCTCGGTCTTGCCAAAGCCAACATCACCGCAAAGAAGTCTGTCCATCGGATAGGGCTTTTCCATATCGTTTTTAATCTCGTCAATACTACGCAACTGGTCGCCCGTTTCTTCAAACTCAAAACGACGCTCAAAATCAAGTTGCATATCAATATCGGGCGAGAAAGCGTAGCCCTCGGTGTGCATACGCTGTGAATAAAGTTTGATGAGTTGGTCCGCCATATCTTTAACGGCAGAACGAACTTTACTTTTAGATTTTTCCCAATCTGCACCACCCAAGCGGTTAAGCTTTAATGCTTTGCCGTCATCCTCGTGAGGACCGATATATTTTGACACCAAATCAAGTTGAGTAACGGGTACATAAAGTACATCGCTTTTTGCGTACTTGATTTTAATGTAATCTTTTATAATCTTGTTGGCTTCAAGCTGAGTAACACCGTCAAAAATACCGATACCATGAACGGCGTGAACAATATAGTCGCCCTTTTTAAGCTCGTCAAGTGAATGAATTGTGTCCTTTGCTTTAAAGCCTTTGTTTTTTCTTCTTGCCTTGCTCTGATAAACCTTTGAATATGTGAAAACATAAAGCTTTTCACGAGGAAATGAAAAGCCCGAGGTCAGCGAGCCGGGGAGTACCGATACTGCACCTTTAGGGAATTCGGCAGGAATAAGCGGGAAATAAACTGACGGAATATTTTCATCAGTTAATGTTTCTGCAAGATTTTTTGCACTTTTTTCTGTGCCTGAAAATACAACAACGGTGCTGTCTTTAGTTAATACTGGCTTAATGTCCTCCATAAGCACATCAAGTCTGCCGTTCCAAATTGGCAGAGTTCCGCCATTAAATGTGGTAAGGCTCTTTACAGGTGTGTCAAAGCTTCCGCGGGCAAAATTGTCAAAATAAGTTGCTTTTAATTCTTCATATTTACCGATGAATTCTGCGAATGTGAGTGTGAATTTATCAAGCCCCTTGCAAAGAGTACCGTCTTCAATGCCCGATTTTATATCTTCAAGCAGTAATTTCTGTGATGAATTGATTTTTTCTTTAATTCCGCCGGTTTCAAATGCAAAGAAAAGATAATCCTTAGCATAGTCAAAAATTGTGGCGGGGGAGTAGATAATGGGCAGATATTTATCGGCAGAGCCAACGCTTACACCATTTTTAAGTCGGTCAATATCTGCGTATAATTTTTCTTTAACCGTATCCGCCTTTTTACCGCGGACACCTTTGGCGAAATTCTCAATTTTATTTGCAAATTCTTGCGGGTTATCAATGATAATCTCTTTTGACGGTGCAATTAAAATCTCGTCAATATTAACTGTTCTTCTCTGGCTTTGCACATCAAAACGGCACATTGTGTCAACCGTGTCGCCCCAAAGTTCAATTCTTACAGGCTCATCATCGTCGGGCGAGAAAAAGTCCACAATTCCGCCACGGCAAGAGAATTGACCAACACCCTCAACCGCGTCAACACGCTTATATCCCGCCGAGTTTAGTGAAATTAAAATGCTCTCAAGGGGTATTTCTTCGCCTTTTTTGAGCAATACTGATTTCTGACGAAGAATTTCGGGAGGTACTGTATAAGAAATTGAGGCTTCGGCAGAGGCTACAACAATATCGCATTTGCCGTCAAGCATACGGCGAAGTGCCTTTATTCTTTTTTGCTCATATTCATAACTTTGACCGTCGGTTGTCCAGAATGAAAAACTGCGGGCGGGGTAGTGAAGCACATCTTTGCCGAATGCGGTTAAATCGTCACAAAGGCGAACGGCCGAGGCATCATCGGGCACGACAATAAGAGCCTTTTTTTCAAGACTCTCAACTAACGCAGAAATAATGTGTGCTTTTTGTACGGGGGTAAGCCCCAACACACCCTGTGGCAGAAAACCTTTTTTAATACTGTTTTCTACGCCCAAAAATTCTGCAGAATTTTTAATTGCCTTTGTGAATGCCGACATAATTACCTCTGTAATTAACTATTATATAAATTCATTGCCTTGTCAATCTGGTTATCAAGTAAAAGCTCAATAGCCTTGCAAGCGTTTTCTAATGCAGGTTCAAGTGCTTTTAATTCGTCTTTTTTAAACTCCGAAATTACCCAATCAATAAGGTCATAGTCAGGATGTGGCTTTTTACCGCAACCTAACTTAATTCGTGGAAATTGGTCGTTATTCAAGTGATAAATTATGCTTTTAATTCCGTTGTGGCCGCCGTCAGTACCCTTTCTGCGAATACGAAGTCTGCCCACATCAAGAGAAATATCGTCATAAATCACAATTACTTTTTCGGGTGGAATTTTATAGAAGTTTGCACATTCCCTTATTGCCTCACCGCTATTGTTCATAAAGGTCTGCGGTTTCATTACAATACAACGATGACCGTTTATTGTAGTGTCAGCGATAAGTGACTTGAATTTGAGTCTGTCAACTCTGAAATTTAATTTTTCTGCCAGCATATCTATGCACAAAAACCCCGAATTATGTCGTGTGTGGGTGTATTTGTTGCCCGGATTACCAAGCCCCACAACGATAAATTCAGGTGTGCCGACAGGTGCAGAAATTGTGTTTTTTCTGAATCTGTTGAACATATTGTATTTCCTTTTATTTTGAATATTTATCTTTATTTTTAATACGCCAGTCTACCTTATTAACCTGACGAGCCCGGGCAATACCCAATGAATCTGCAGGAATATCCTCTGTGATTGTTGAGCCTGCGGCTGTGTATGCACCGTCACCGACTTTGACAGGTGCTATAAGGTTTGTGTTACAACCGATAAAGCAATCGTCACCAATTACTGTGCGGTGCTTGTTTTTACCGTCATAGTTGACAGTAACCGTACCGCAACCGAAATTCACTCGCTTGCCCACATCGGAGTCACCCACATAGGTGAGATGAGAAACCTTTGTACCCTCGTCAATGTTTGAGTTTTTAACCTCAACAAAGTTGCCAAGGTGAACATTTTCGCCGATAACGGAATTTGGTCTTATATGCACAAACGGACCAATGTCAACCGAGTCCTGTACTTTTGATTGATAGCATTGAACAGAATTGAGTTTTGCATTGTTGCCTATTACACTGTCTTTAATGAGTGTGTTCGGACCAATCACGCAGTTTTCACCGATAACAACACCCTCAAAAAGCATTGTGCCGGGCAGAATAACTGTGCCCTTGCCAATCTGTACATTTTCTTCAATAACAACATTGTTGTGATAGGGAATTTCTACTCCATTTTCAATGTGCATTTCAATGTTTTTTAAGTTTTGAATATCTTTATTTGTCATAGCGACCACCAATCAATATTTTATTTATATATTTTATCATATTCATAGTGCTTTTTCAACACTTTGTTTCATTGACAAAGCCCACTTTAAATGATATATTTATCTTAATAATTTCTTGGAGGAAATATAATTGCTTTCAGTAATAATTCCGTCTTATAATGAAGAAAAAAACATAAAAAATACAGCGGGCACGGTGCTTTCAATACTCAAAGAAGCCTCAATAGATTGTGAGCTTATTTTCATTGATGACGGCTCAAAGGACGGCACTTATGAGCAGATTTGCGAATGTGCCGAAATCACAAACCGAATTCGCGGATTGTCCTTCAGTCGTAATTTCGGCAAAGAGGCGGCAATTTATGCGGGCCTTGAGGCATCACAGGGCGATTGTGCCGTGATTATTGATTGTGATTTGCAATTCCCGCCCGAAAAAATTGTCGAGATGTATTCTCTTTGGCAAGAGGGCTATGAAGTAATTGAGGGTGTTAAAACCAACCGCGGAAAAGAAAATCCATTCCATAAGCTTTCGGCAAAGGTGTTTTATAAAATTATGAGTGCTTTTGTGGGTGTTGATATGCAAAGCACATCTGATTTTAAGCTCATTGACCGAAAAGTGATTGATGCATTATTATCATTACCCGAAAGAAACACATTTTTCAGGGCACTTTCATTTTGGTCGGGCTTTAAATCCACTCAAATTGAATTTGAAGTGCAAGAAAGACAAAACGGTGAAAGTAAATGGGGCGTTATAAAACTTACAAAATACGCCATTTCAAATATAACCTCATTTACCACCGCACCCTTGCAGATTATAACAGTAATGGGTTGCATAATGCTTGTGTTTATGGGCATTATGGCGGTGCAAACTCTTGTAAGGTTTTTACTTGGGGATTCGGCAGAGGGCTTTACAACCGTTATTTTACTTTTGCTTCTCATCGGCGGAAGTCTTATGTTGGCACTTGGTATTATCGGCTATTATATCGCCCGAATTTATGAAGAAGTAAAGGGCAGACCACGTTATATTGTTTCAAAGAAAACAGATGATAAATAATTCAAAGCACTTCGCAATTCGCGAGGTGCCTTTTTCATAGGAATCGACAAATTGGAGGTTGTAAAAATGCAAAATGTAAAATGCAAAGTGCAAAATTAAGGGTCTGCGACGCAATTTTATATTATAACCAATATGGTCGGTTGTAGGGGACGACGACTCGGCGTCCCGTAAGTTTTGCTGTCACTTGTTGCGGGCTGCCGAGGTCGTCAGCCCCTACAAAGTTTGTGGGTCGATTTTAATGAGATATAAAAATTAAAAGAGCCAGACAAATTCAATTTTATGAACAATAAAATTTATATAATTGCTTATGCCAAACCCTTGAAATATCAACGATTTAATGGTATAATGTATGATTAGTAAAATATTGTATTTTGAACAGTATTTTTTGAGTAAGGAGGCGAGAAAATGAGCAGAAAAAAGTGGATTACCGCACATATTGATAAAGATTTAGCGGCTCAGGTTGCTGAAAATCATAGTCTTGACCCATTTACCGCCCTTATTCTCGTGTCCCGCGGTATTACTGAATATGAAGATGTTGAAGAGTTTTTTGACACCGATTTCAGCTTCTGTGACCCTTATCTTATTACCGATATGGAAAAAGCAGTTGAACGAATTGAAAAGGCTATCGAAAACTTTGAAAAAATCTGTGTTTTCGGTGACTATGACTGTGACGGTGTAACATCAACGGCACTTATGTATTCCTATCTCACCTCACGCGGTGCAGATGTGACTTATTATATCCCCGACCGTGTCACCGAGGGCTACGGAATGAATTGCTCTGCAATTAAAAAATTGAGTGAACAGGGTGTAAAACTCATTGTAACCGTAGATAACGGTATTTCTGCTATTGAAGAAATTGAATATGCAAAAACTCTTGGCATTGATTGTGTTGTTACCGACCATCACAAATCGGGCGATGTGTTACCCGACGCGGTGGCAGTTGTTGACCCTCACAGAGAAGATTGCAATTTGCATTTTAAAGAGTGGGCGGGTGTCGGCGTTGCCTTTAAAGTGGTTTGTGCTCTTGAAAAAGGTGATTATTTTTCGGTGCTCGCACAGTATGCCGACATTATTGCCGTCGGTACTGTTGCCGATGTGGTAGATTTAAAAGACGAAAACCGTGCCATTGTAAAATACGGTGTTGCAAAAATAAACAGTAATCCCTGCAACGGAATTAACGCTCTTCGTCAGATTGCAGGTGTAAGCGAAAAACCGCTCAATGCGGTTGGTGTAACATATTCATTAGCACCTAGAATAAATGCAGCGGGCAGAATTGAGTCTGCTGAAACTGCCTTAAAACTTCTTCTTTGTGAAGATTTGCAGGTGGCTCTCGATATGGCGGAGCAAGTGGATAACTGTAACCGTCAGCGTCATACTCTTGAAAATGAGATTATGGAAGCGGCAGTTCGTCATATCGAAAGTAATAATGCACTTAAGTATTCCCGCGTAATTGTTGTGTGCGGTGAGGGTTGGCACCACGGTGTAATCGGCATTGTAGCAGCCCGAATTACCGAAAAATACGGCAAGCCGTCAATCGTAATCACCTTTGAGGGTGACGAGGGCACGGGTTCGGCTCGTAGTATCGACGGATTTTCAGTATATGATGCCATTAAATATTGTGAGTCGGACCTCACTCATTTCGGCGGTCATACAATGGCGGCAGGTCTTGGTGTTAAACGAGATAAAGTTACCGACTTTTTCAATAAAATCAATGAATATGCCAAGAGTCAGGAGTCGGTAGTGCCAACTCTAACTCTTGATTGTAAATTGAACCCCGCATATATAAACACAGCACTTGTAGAGTCTTTAGAATCCCTTGAACCCTTTGGGGCGGGTAACAGTCAACCGATTTTCGGTATTTTCGGTGTAACTCTTGCAAATATCAGACCCGTGGGCGAGGGCAAGCATTTAAGACTCGGCTTTACAAAGGGTAACACACAGTTCATCGCTATGAAATTCGGTGCAACACTCAATGATTTTCCTTATCGTGAGGGCGATATGGTTGACCTTGCGGTGCGTATTGAGAAAAATGAATTCCGCGGTGAAGTCAAAGCCTCTGTTCAGGTGAAAGAAATTCGTTTTTCGGGTGTTCAAGAAGATAATTTGTTTAAATCGCAGGCACTTTACGAAAAATTTAAAAGAGGAGAAAAACTTAATTCTCACGAGGCAAGATTTTTGTGCCCTACCCGTGAATTCCTTTTAGGTGTATTTAATCTTATAAAATCCTATAAAATATGGACTTTTGATATTGAAACAATGCTTGTTCGTGCAAAATGCCCCTATGAGAGATATTGCACAATGCTTTTAAGTATTGATATACTTTGTGAATTGGGGCTTATTAAACGCGAGGGTGAGCATATAATATTTGATGGTGACGGCAAAAAAGCGGATTTGTCACAGTCACAAATTCTGAAAAAATTAACTGAAATGCAAGGGGAGTGATGATGGATGGCAGAAATTATAAATGTTGATGTTGATAAACTCTATGGAGATTTAAGAGAAAAAATAGCGTCAATTCACAATGAAAGTGAATTAGAAGTTATCGACAAGGCTTTTGCAGTTGCAAAGGAATATCACGGTGAACAGCGTCGCCGTTCAGGTGAGCCATATATCATTCACCCAATTGCAGTTGCAGATATTCTTGTGGATTTGGGTATGGATTGGCAGTCAATTGTTGCTGCCCTTTTACACGATGTTGTTGAAGACACAGAGTACACAATTGAACAGTTGAAAGAAGAATTCGGCGAAGATGTTGCGATACTTGTTGACGGTGTTACAAAGCTCGGTCAGGTTCAGCTCAATTCCCGCGACTCAAAAGAGCAGGCACAAGCAGAAAATGTGCGTAAAATGCTTCTTGCAATGTCAAAGGATATTCGTGTTATCATCGTAAAACTTGCTGACAGACTTCACAATATGCGTACCCTTGAATACGTTGCACCACAGAAACAACGCGATAAGGCACTTGAAACTCTTGAAATTTTTGCACCCATTTCGCACCGTCTTGGTATCCGTTGGGTTAAAGAAGAACTTGAAGACCGTGCAATCCGTTTTCTTGACCCTGTGGCTTATGAGCAGATTGAAAAGAGTCTGAAAGAGAGTAATCGTTCAGACGAAAACTTTATTGAAAATACAAAGGCTAAAATTCTTGAGCGTGTGCATGAGATTGTGCCCAATGCTCAAATCAGCGGTCGAATTAAATCAGTTCACGGTATTTACCGTAAAATGTATATGCAGGGCAAACAGTTTGACCAGATTTTCGATATTTACGCGGTTCGTATTATCGTTGACAGCGTTATTGACTGTTACAACTGTCTTGGTATTATCCACGATATGTATAATCCGCTTCCAAATCGTTTTAAGGATTATATTTCAACCCCAAAGCCCAATATGTATCAGTCACTTCATACCACAGTTATCAGTAAAGAGGGTATTACCTTTGAAGTGCAGATAAGAACTTGGGAAATGCACCGTACCGCAGAATTCGGTATCGCGGCTCACTGGAAATATAAGAGCGGCGTGACTAACAGTAAACAGAGTTTTGACGACCGTCTTCAGTGGATTAGACAAATGCTTGAAGCTCAGCAGGAAACAGGTGACGCACGCGAAATTGTATCATCAATCAAAACCGACCTTATTACTGACGAGGTATTTGTTTATACCCCAAAAGGTGACGTTATCAATGTGCCTATGGGCTCAACCGTAATTGACTTTGCCTATGCAATTCACTCGGCGGTTGGTAACAAAATGACGGGTGCAAAGGTAGACGGCAGAATTGTACCCATTGATTATGTAATCAAAACAGGTGAGATTGTTGAAATTCTCACTTCTTCACAGCAGGGTAGAGGTCCAAGCCGTGATTGGCTTAATATTGTAAAAACCAATCAGGCTCGCAGTAAAATCCGTGCTTGGTTCAAAAAAGAAAAGCGTGAAGAAAATATCGCAGAGGGTAAATTGGAAATAGAACGCGAGTTCAGAAGAAACTATATCCGTTTAAGCGAAGAAGATTACAATAAATTTATTAAAAAACTGGCTGAACGTCAGCGAATGGAAAATCTTGACGATTTTTATGCGGCTATCGGTTACGGCGGACTTTCAATTAACCGCCTTATGCCATATATCAAAGAAGAATATCAGAAAAATTATGATAAGAGCCGTGAAGAAATTAAGGTTATTCCAATTAAAAACCAAACCAAGAAAAATAGTGACGGTGTTACAGTTGAGGGCATTGATAATTGTCTGATTAAGTTCTCTCAATGCTGTAATCCGCTTCCCGGTGACGAGATTATCGGCTTTATTACTCGCGGTCACGGTGTTTCAATTCATAAAAAGAATTGTACCAATGTTCCGAAGGATATAAGAAACTGTGCCGAGCCTGCACGCTGGGTGAATGCTTATTGGAATAAGAATGTGAAAGAAGAATATAAAGCAACACTTCAGATTACTTGTCTTTCACGTATCGGACTTATGGCAGAGATTGCAATGGCAGTTGCAAATATGCGAGTAAATATTGTGAATATCAGTACTCACGATATGAAAGACGGCAGAGCAATCGTTGAACTGACCGTTAATGTCAGCGGTCTTGACCACCTTAAAAATCTTATTTCAAAAATCGAAAAAATTGATGGTGTTTTATCCGTGGAGAGATAAAAATGAAAGCAGTTATACAACGAGTTTCAAGAGCAAGCGTCACAGTTGACGGTGAGCTTGTTTCAAAAATTAATAAGGGTTATTTAGTGCTTTTGGGCGTAATGGATGACGATAGTGAAGCCGATGCCGAGGTGCTTGCCCGCAAAACTGCAACACTTCGCGTTTTTGAAGACAGTGAGGGCAAAATGAACCTTGATGTCAATCAGGTTGACGGCGAAATTCTTGCAGTTTCACAGTTCACACTCTGTGCTGATGTTAAAAAAGGTAACCGTCCGTCGTTTATCCGTTCAGGCGAACCCAACCGTGCCAATGAACTTTATGAACATTATTGCGACGAGCTTTTGAAAAACGGCGTTAAAAATGTTGGCAAAGGCGTTTTTGGTGCGGATATGAAAGTTGAACTTCTCAACGACGGCCCCGTAACAATTTTATATGATTCGGAAATCTGGAGGAAAAAGTAAAATATGATTTCTGTAAAAACGCATTATGCAATTATGGAGGATGGCTTCACAACTAACACATATATTGTTACCGACGAGGAAACAGGTGAAACAGCAGTTGTTGACCCATCATTAAGCGAAGAAAAACTTATTGAAAAGTTAAAAGATAAAAAAGTAAAATATATTCTCATAACTCACGGCCATTTTGACCATATTGGCGGAGCAAATCTTGTTAAAAAAGAAACAGGTGCAAAAGTAGTTGTTCATAAAGAAGACGAAGAAATGCTCTGTGACAGCAATAAAAATGAGTTTAAAAGAAATTTCGGTTATGATATGACCCCCGTATATCCGGATATTTTAGTTGAAGATGGTTCAGAGCTTATGCTCGGCAACAGTAAAATTACCGTTTTGCATACACCCGGTCATACAAAAGGCGGAGTTTGTTATATCTTTGCTGATGACCGTGTACTTTTCTCCGGTGATACCCTATTTAAGTTGACCGCCGGCAGAACTGATTTTTACGGTGGTAATGCAAGAACGGAACTTAAATCGCTTTTGAAAATAGGTGATTTAGAGGGTGACTATATTGTTTATCCAGGTCACGATGATTCAACAACATTGCAATTTGAACGCGAAAATAACCGATATATGAAAACAAGATTCAGAAATAAATTATGAGATTACTTGTACTAAATCATAAATTTCATTATGAAATGGAAAAACTTGTCCGCATTTTTATGCCCGACGAGAAAATTGAAGTTATATATGACACTGTAACTGATGATTTTCATCTTCTTACCGCGGTAGAAGATGAAATTACAGTTACCGCAAATTTTAAAGGATTTTTCAAAAGCCTTGTTGCACCTCGTTGTGAAGACGATGAAATGCAGATGGGCAGAATGGTCTATACAATTTTGAGCGAATACACAGGCTTTTCACCCAAATGGGGAGTGCTCACGGGTGTCCGTCCCTCAAAATTGCTTATAAATACTGAAAAAGTGAAGGGCAGAGCAAAAACAGAAGAATATTTTAAAACTGATTTGCTTGTAACACAAGAAAAATACGGTCTTGCCCGCAATGTTGCAGACCAAGAAGAACGCATAATCGCAACTTCAAAGCCGGAGTCTTTCAGTTTATATATTTCAATTCCGTTTTGCCCTTCAAGATGTAGTTATTGTTCTTTCGTATCTCATTCAATTGAGAACGAAAAAGCAAGAAACCTCTTGCCTCAATATGTTGAATATCTCGTAAAAGAACTTGAAATTACAGGCGAAATCGCAAAAGCAAACGGACTTCGGCTCGAAAGTGTTTATGTTGGCGGTGGTACACCCTCAACCCTTTCTGCAGAACAGTTGGACGTTGTTACAGATACAGTAAACAAATGCTTTGATTTATCCACTTGTCGTGAATTTACTGTTGAGGCGGGCAGACCCGATACTATCACGCAAGAAAAACTTTGTGTGCTAAAAAACAGTCCCGTTGACAGAATAAGCATAAATCCGCAAACTTTTGTAAATTCAGTGCTTGAAGCCGTGGGCAGACGCCATAGTGCAGAAGATACAATTAAGATTTTTGAATTAGCCCGCAAAATCGGGTTCAATAATATCAATATGGATTTGATTGCGGGGCTTCCTACAGATACTTATGAGGGCTTTTGCCATTCTGTTGATACAGCAATGGCTCTTGACCCTGAAAATATAACAGTTCACACGCTTGCGGTGAAACGCTCGTCATCTATTGGCCAGAATTCGCCTGAAATCGCGGTGAAAAATGCAGTTTTAGCGTCTTCAATGCTTGACTATACTTATGAAAAGCTCCAAAATAATTATCACCCATACTATATGTATCGTCAGTCAAAATCTGCTGGTGCATTAGAAAATGTGGGGTGGGCAAAGAGTGGTACCGAGTGTGTTTACAACATCTTTATGATGGAAGAATGTCACACGATTCTCTCCTGTGGTGGCGGTGCAGTTACAAAGCTTAAAGCACCGCACAGTAATGAAATTGAACGAATTTTTAATTTTAAATATCCGTTTGAATATATTTCGGGGTTTGAAGAATTAACCGAACGAAAGAAAAGAATAACAGAGTTTTATTGTACATACCATATTTAAAGGTGATTAATGTGTCTAACTTGAACAATAAAATTGAATTTATCAACACTATGGCAAAAGAGCCTGAAAGCTTTATCGCACAATGCGAACTTCGTTATCAGAATATTATCGACGGTATTGCAAAACGCATAATTGACGAAGAGGGCAGAGAGATTGTAATGCTTGCAGGTCCGTCCTCGGCGGGTAAAACCACAACTGCCCGCAAACTCTCGGAAAGTCTTATAAAGCAAGGAGTTAAAACCTATGTGTTAAGCCTTGACGACTTCTACTTAAACCGTGAGGATATTCCGTATCTTCCCGACGGCTCACAGGATTTTGAAACCGTTGATGCCCTTGATTTAAAATGCTTTGAAGAGTGCGTAAATGCACTTCTTCGCGGTGAAACAGTTAAAAACCCTGTTTTTGATTTTACAACGGGCAGACGAAGTGACACACAGTTTAACGAGATTACTCTCGGTGATGAGGATGTTGTAATTATTGAGGGGCTTCACGCATTAAACCCCGTAATCACCGAAAAAATCGTGGGCAAGCTTTTGAAAATTTATATCAATGTGTCTTCACGAATTTATGACGAAAAGGGTAATATCATTTTAAATAAACGAAATATGCGTTTTATTCGCAGAATGGTGCGTGACTATAAATTCCGCGACAGTTCGGTCGAAAATACCTATAAGCTTTGGAAAAATGTTACAGAGGGTGAGGATAAATATCTTTTCCCGTATCGTGATAATGCAGATATTAAAGCAAACACAATTCATTTGTATGAAAGTTGTGTTTTAAAGCATCAGGCATTGCCCTTGCTTATAAACAGCGAAATTTCAGATGAATTCAAAGCACAAGCGACAAAACTGGTAAATGCACTTGAGAAATTTACAGATATTTCTGAAACACTTGTTCCTCAGGACTCATTATTACGCGAATTTCTCGGATGAGTCGATAAATAATAAGAAGGTGTGAAAGTTGGCAGAAAAGCAAAGAAAAAATCAATCACTTCTAAACGGTGCACTTATTTTAAGTCTTGCAACGATTATAGTTAAGGTAATTGGCGTAATTTATAAAATTCCTCTTTCCAATATGATTGGTACTGTGGGCAGAGGTTATTTTGACTCCGCTTACAGCCTTTATGTTCCCATTTATACCATTTCAATGGCGGGACTTCCTGTTGCAGTTTCAAATATGGTGTCGCGTGCTATGGCATTGGGCAATTACCGTGATGTGAAAATCATTCATAAGGTTGCAAAACGATTATTTTTGATTGTAGGTATAATCGGTACAATAACAATGCTCGCTCTTGCATACCCTTATGCAATGTCTGCAAGAAATATGGATATTCTTCCTGCGGTTTTCGTAATCACACCGTCAATTTTCTTCTGTTGCATAATGTCGAGCTATCGCGGTTATTACAACGGACTTTCAAATATGACACCCACCGCAGTGTCGCAGGTATTTGAAGCAGGCGGAAAGCTGATTTTCGGTCTTTTGTGTGCACGCTGGGCAATCGAATACGGTTATTCTCGATATGAAGCAGGGCTTACTGTTTTCGGCAGAGAGGTTGCAAATGAAACTGAAGCCTTAAGTGCAATTTTCCCCTATGCTGCCGCAGGTGCTGCTGCGGGTGTAACTCTCGGCACAGTTTTAGGTCTTATCTATCTTCTTATTATGCATAAGCTCAAGGGTGATAAGATTACCAAAACAGAGCTTGCAAATGCTCCAAAACCGCAGAATTCAGGTGTAATTGCTAAAAATCTTATTAAATTTGCAATTCCCGTGGCACTCAGTTCACTTGTTTTCAGCATAACAAATCTTATTGACTCAATCACAATCCAAAACCGACTTGAATATATGATTGAGAATAATCTTGATTTTATCAGAAATCTTTATGCTACCGAGCTTGTGGGTATTCTTGATGCCGATATTAAAAACTTCCTTTTTGGTGCATATTCACTCTCACTTGATTTCAGAAATCTTATTCCGTCAATTACAATGACATTGGGTATTAGTGCGATTCCCACATTGTCTGCGGCGTGGGCGGTTAAGAATAAACAGAAAATCAAGGTATCAATTGAATCAGTAATGCGAGTTACAATGCTTGTGGCAATGCCTTGCGGAATTGGTATGGGTGTGCTTGCACAACCGATTTTAGCTGCGTTCTATGGCAGTGGCGAGTCTGCAAGCGGTATTTCAATCGCAGCACCTGTACTTACGGCTTACGGATTTACAATTTTCCTTATGGCTCTCTCTCAGCCAATGACAAATATGTTGCAGGCTCTCGGCAAAACAAAAATTCCGTTAATTTCTCTTACTATCGGTGCACTCACAAAACTGGTTGCAAACTTTATCTTCGTTGCAATCCCCGAGCTTAATGTTAACGGTGCAATCATAGGTACGGTGCTTTGCTATGTGGTTGTGGTTGCAATCAATCTTATGGCACTTGTGCGTACTGCAAGAGTGAGAATAAATATTTTCTCGGTTTTCTTAAAGCCAATTTTCAGCGGTATTCTCTGCGGTGTTTCAGCGTACACTTCTTACGGACTCTGCAATCGTTTTATCCCCGAAAATTCGCTTAAAAATATACTTTGTCTTGGTATTTCAATCTGTTTTGGCGGTCTTGTTTATGTAATTTCAACACTTCTCATCAAAGGAATATCAAAAGATGACGTAATTATGCTCCCAAAAGGAGAAAAAATTGCAAAAATACTTGCAAAATTTGGTTTTATAGAGTAAAATTAAGAGGTAAGCAAAATGATTGAAAATTTTAGCTTTAAAGAACATTACAATGTTGAAGATTTAATTGATATTGTTGAGATTCTTCGCTCACCCGAGGGTTGCCCTTGGGATAGGGAGCAAGACCACAAAAGTATCCGTCGTGATTTCCTTGAAGAAACTTACGAGGTTATTGAGGCAATCAATAAAAACGATAAAGAACTTCTTTTAGAGGAATTGGGCGATGTGCTTTTGCAGGTTGTTTTTCATACTCAGATTGAGCGTGAGCAGGGCACATTTCAATTAAATGATGTTGCAGATGGCGTTTGCAAAAAGATGATTGAGCGTCACCCTCACGTTTTTGGTGAGGTTAAGGCAGATACTTCGGCAGAGGTTCTTGAGAATTGGGATGCAATTAAAAAGCAAACCAAAAAGCAAAAGTCACAAACAGAGTCAATGCTTTCAATTCCCCGCGAATTCCCCGCACTTATGAGAGCTGATAAGGTTCAAAAAAAGGCGGCTAAGGTGGGATTTGATTGGGATAGTATTGACGGTGCATTCGATAAGGTCAGTGAAGAACTCAATGAACTTAAAACTGCAGTCAAGAATAACGATTGCGAAAATATGCACGAAGAGTTGGGCGACCTGCTTTTCTCAGTTGTAAATGTTTCGCGATTTATCGGTGTTGACAGTGAAGAATCACTCACCGGTGCAACCGATAAATTTATCGACCGTTTTTCAAAAGTTGAAAAAATGGCACAGGAAAAAGGCCTCAATATGAAAGAAACAGAACTTTCTGAACTTGACAGGCTTTGGGATTTGGCTAAAAAGGATTAAATCCTTTTAGGATACACAAAGAGAAAATTTTTATTTGGAGGACTTACAAATGAATAAGACAGAACTCGTAGCAGCAGTAGCTGCAAAAGCAGGCATTTCAAAGAAAGACGCTGACGCAGCAGTAGCAGCAGTTTTCGCATCAGTTACAGATGCACTTGCAAACGGTGACAAGGTTCAGCTTATCGGCTTCGGTACATTCGAAGTTCGCGAGCGTTCAGAAAAGACAGCTCGCAACCCAAGAACAGGCGAAACAATGACAGTTCCTGCAACAAAAGTTCCAGCTTTCAAAGCAGGTGCAGCACTCAAAGCAGCAGTTAAATAATTAAACTTTTGCAAAAATTGGGGAGTCAAATTTGACTCCCTTGTTTTTTATAATAAATACCTTAAGGTATTTATTTCATTTTTACGAAGTAAAAATTTCACAATCCAACGGATTATTTCATATTGCGTAGCAATATTTCATCAATGAAATAAATTCTTTGCAAAATTTATGAAATATCCCTTGTGGGATATGAAATAGCTGCCGCTGTGAAATACGCAAAGTGTATTAGTAAAATTAGTTTTTATTATAAGTGGAGTAATTATGAGATTAGATAAATTTTTAAAAGTATCAAGAATAATAAAAAGAAGAACAATCGCCAATGAAGTCTGTGATGCAGGTCACGTTTCAGTTAGCGGACGCGTTGTAAAGGCATCTTATGATGTTAAAGAGGGCGATATTTTAGAAATTCAGTTCGGTGAAAAAGTCACAAAATACAAGGTTCTTAATGTATCAGAGCACGCAACAAAGCAAACTGCAACAGAAATGTACGAAACTTTGCCGTAATTTGTTGGTTTTTATTGACTTTTATATATTAAATATGATATATTAAGTCAGTAAAGATATTGTGTGTTATATTTTTTACGGCACGCGAATATGGATTTAACGGAGGAAGGTATTTATTATGAAAAGAATTCTTGCTTTTATTCTTGCATTTGCATTGATTTTCCCGACAACTGCAGTAATTGCTTGTGCAACAACAGGTGAGGTTGTTGCGGTTGTAAATTCAGATTTAGAACAGGTTTCAGAAGAAGTATCTGATGAAAATGTGTCTAATGAAGATGTATCTGACGAAAATGTTTCTGATGAAGATGTTAGTAATGAGGATAATTCAGGCGGTTCAATCTTTGAAAACGTTTTCAATATGGACACAATTACTGACCTTGTAGAAACAATTATGGCTGCCCTTGGTAACATTGACTTTAGTGCAATTCTCGATGCACTTTCAGGTGTTGTTGATATGATTATGGGCCTTCTTGGTCTTGGCGGTGAAGAACCTTCTACACCACCTGAAGAACCAACAGAGCCTGCTCCTGAAGTAACAGACCCTGCTCCTGAAGTAACAGACCCTGCTCCCGAAGTAACAGACCCGGTACCTGAGCAGACACCTTCAGTTGACAATTCAGATAATAATACATCAAATAACAATTCAGGCAACACATCAAACAACAACATAAACAATAATGTTCAGCAGTCAGGTGGCACACCTATAGAAATGCCACTTGTACCTTCAGGTGTTTGGACTATTGTTGTAGTTGTGCTTATGGTTGTTATTGGTATTTTGATAATTGTACTTTAATACATAAAAATTTAGAGCCTCCAGCGGAGGCTCTTTTTTTGTATTTATTTTGTTCCTGTCGAACCAAATCCACCTGCACCGCGTAAAGTATCATCTAATTCGTCAACTTCAATAATTTGAGGTATTTCAACAGGTTGAATTACCATCTGTGCAATTCTTTCATTAGGCTCTATTGTGTATTCGGTGTCGGTCTGCTTTATAACACCAACGCAGAGTTCACCGCGGTAGTCACTGTCAATAACGCCAACGGAATTTAAAAGCCCGATTCCGTGTTTGATTGCAAGTCCGCTTCGTGCATAGACAAAAGCACATAAATTCTTGTTGTCAAGCCCAATTGCAATTCCTGTGGGAATAATCGCCGTATCGCCCTTTTTAAGAGTAATCGGCTCGTCGATGCAGGCATATAAATCCATTCCCGCACTGCCCTCGGTGGCTCTTGTGGGCATTTTCGCATTTTCTCTTACTTTTTTTATTTTAAGTTGTTTCATCATTCTACACCTCTGTATAAAAGTCCGCGTGTGAATTCGCCCGTGGGCTTTTCTTCATTTCTGTATGCTCTTAAAATGTTATCAACCTCATATTTGTTTTCGGTTGTGAAGTTGAAAAACAGTATGTCGCAGGGTGGTATTTCTCTCATTCTGTCCGCCATATAAAGCGGGCGGGAGTTAAGTATTTCGGAATATCCCATAAAACAACGAACAGGAAAACTAATTCCCTTTCGGTCGGTGATTACACTTTGCCGTTTACATTCTGTACAACTCTTACCGTTTTTTATAGGACAATTTCGGGTGAGCATAAGGGGAGTTCTGCCATAAACCGTAATACCTTTAGGAACGCTCGCAGAAATCTTCGGAAATTTCTCAAGGGTCACTTCATTTGATGCAATTACCTTGTGTAACCCAAGATTTTTTGCTACATCCATTGAAAGTGAATTGAAAATATTCATTGATGGTGAAGCAACAACCTTTTTACCGCATTTTTTAGCAATTGCTACCGAGTCAAGTGTGTGGCAAAGGCAATATTCTGCTGAAGAACCCAAGAGCATTCTTTCCACCTTTTCGCCGTTGCCGAACATACCGTGGGGCAGTTCAACACCATAGCCGTTTTCTTTAATTATATCGTCGCTTGTCCCGAGAGGAACAAAAATCAAATCCGCTTTGATATTGTTGGGGATTTGCTCTGCATTGTCAAATCTTAAATAGAGCATTCTATCGTCATTTGATTTTATATTTGACGGAACAGGTGGCTCGTTTATGTTTCTCTCACTTTCACCGAGAATTGATTGTGTCAAAAATGTAAGAGCCTTTCTTCGCATCTGATTAAGTGCAGAAACGGAGAGCGAATAGTCAATTTCGCCCTTGATTTCAACATTTGTTGCATTGAATTGTGTGCCACCACATTTTTTGAGTGCATCAACAATTCTGTCTTCTGCAATCGGTCTGTTTATCGGTGCTTCACAAAGCATATCACTTTCTACCATAGCAATATGATTTTCATATCTTGCTGTGAGTGTTGCCTTTTCACCGATTTTGCCACGGAATTTAAAGCTGATGTCATATCGTGGCAACTCTTTTTCATAATTTATAGCATATTTGTTAAGCAATTCTTTTGTTGCCGATTGCACATTCTCTTTTTCACGGTAGCCGAACATATCGCGACCGAGTTGTGCTTTGAAATAGCCGTCAGTAAAACCTGAACGCGAGAAAAGGTCGTGCAAATCCTTTTCGGCTTCAAAATTATATTCGCCCTTTGTCGCCTTTTTGCAAGCCTTTACCGCAGCACTAACATATTCGGGGCGTTTCATTCTACCCTCAATCTTAAATGAGCAAACACCCATTTTGTAAAGTTCGGGGATATGCTCAATAAGGGATAAATCTTTAAGGCTTAAATCGTGCCCCGTGCCTTTTTCTGCCTTGAATGGTAAACGGCAAGGTTGTGCACAAAGTCCTCGATTACCGCTTCGTGAGCCCAATACCGCACTCATAAGGCATTGACCCGAAACACACATACAAAGTGCACCGTGAATAAAAACTTCAAGGTCAATGGGGGAGTGCTCACATAAGTATTTAATTTCGTCAAGGCTTAATTCTCTCGGCAAAACTGCCCTTGAAAAACCTAATTCCTTTAAGACTTTAAGCCCCTCAAGTGTGCCTACGGTCATCTGTGTTGATGCGTGCATTTCAAGGTCGGGACAAATTGTTTTAACCGCCATCGCAACACCTAAATCCTGCACAATCACCGCATCTGCACCAAAGTCTGCAATTTTTCGAATTGCTTCATAAACCTCTGAAAGTTCGCAGTCTTTAATAAGGGTGTTAAGAGTAATATGTACCTTAACACCCCTGGCGTGACAATATTCAATTGCATTTTTAATTTGCTCGTCCGTGAAATTCTGTGCATTTCGGCGAGCATTAAAATTGCCCATACCAAAATAAACCGCGTCAGCACCACTGAGTACTGCCGATTTCAAGGCCTCCTCATTGCCCACGGGAGCAAGTATTTCTGCTTTTTTATTCATCGTTATTATTTTTCACACCTGCGAAAAGATTAATCTGGTCATTTTTGAATTTTGCTTCCGTTTTATATCTTTCAAGCTCACGCTTGTAATAATCCCTTTCGGATTTAGCCTTTGCGGAGTCTTCAAGATAATCTTTAATCTGTGAACGAAAATTTTCAACATTCTTTTCACTTTTATAAAGCTCATCAGCCATTTCAAGAGCTACAAGAATTGCCGCCTGAGTAGCACTGACATAAAAATTGCCCTTTGTAATTTCGTTCATACGCTCGTCAATTCTTCTGCCAAGCTCTTCAGTGTATTCAACGCTTTCATCGGTGTTGATTACATAATTTGAGCCGTGGATTGTAAGCTTAACTCTATTCATATTTTCCATAGATTTACACTCCGATACATATTATTATTATTTTAATTGTATCACATTGTTTTTTATTTTTCAACCTATCGATGCTTGAACAGATTGTCAAATGCGTTCGATTTTTCTGTCTTTTTACATTCTTCGGGACAATCAAACTCAACAAGAATAGTATCGTCACCGATTACCTTAATATCCTGCCAACAAATTTTAATATCATTTGTTCTGCCCATAAGACCAAAGCATTTTGATTTTCCCCATATAATAAGTGAAACAATACAACCCGAACAGGTGTCAATTTCAACGTCGCAGACGCTACCCAACCTGCAACCGTCACTTAAATTTATAATCTCTTTTTCGTGTAAATCGGTAATACAACAATTCATAAAAACACCCCTGCAATATAATATGCAAGGGTTTTTGTCCTTTTTCAGCTTTCTTTAATTTTCTTTATTGCACCTTTTTCAAGACGACTGACCTGTGCCTGACTAATGCCTACTTCTTCTGCAACTTCCATTTGAGTTTTACCCTGCATAAAGCGAAGATTAAGAATAAGCTTTTCTCGTTCTCCCAATCCCTTGATTGCCTCTTTAATTGAGATTTCATTAAGCCAATCTTCATCGCTTTCGCTACTTCCAACCTGGTCCATAACATATATTGTGTCACCGCCGTCGGAGTAAACGGGCTCATAGAGTGAAATGGGCTCAACGATGGCTTCAAGAGCTAAAACTACGTCAACAGGCTCAATTTCCATTTCTTTTGCGATTTCTTCTATGGTAGCGTCACGCCCCAAATCGTTTTGTATTCTCTCTTTAATCTGCATTGCGTGGTATGCGGTGTCGCGAAGTGAACGGCTGACACGAATGGGGTTATAATCTCTTAAATATCGGCGAATTTCACCGATTATCATTGGTACCGCGTATGTGGAAAAACGGACATTCTGCGAAATATCAAAATTGTCAATGGCTTTTATAAGTCCAATGCACCCCACCTGAAATAAATCGTCGGGATTTTCACCGCGGTTAGCAAATCGTTGAATAACCGACAACACAAGTCTTAAATTTCCCTCAATCAACTCTTGTCTTGCTTTTTTGTCATTGTTTTCTCTGATTTTTTTCAGTAATGCAACCTTTTCAGCCTCTTTAAGCACCCTAAGTTTCGCGGTGTTAACTCCGCATATTTCAACTCTGTTATATTGCAAAAAATCACTCCCGAATAAAGTTCCAATAAAAGTATTACCAATTACCGAAACTCTAAACGGGAGATTAATTTTTATTTATTCAACCGTAACACTCTTTGCCAAGTTTCTCGGTTTATCAACATCAAGACCGCGTTCTACTGTTGTATGATATGCAAGTAATTGCAAGGGAACAACCGTGAGTGACGGTGTAAGATAGCGGGAGGCTTTAGGAATATAAATCACCGCATCGGCAACATCGCGAATTCCTTTTGTGCCTTCTTTAACAATGGCAATTACATAAGCCCCGCGGGCGTGTACTTCTTTAATGTTAGAAATCATTTTATTGTAAAGTGCATCATCAGTAGCAATGGCAGTGACTACCGTGCCTTCTTCAATAAGTGAAATTGTGCCATGCTTAAGTTCACCCGCACCATAGCCCTCACAATGAATATACGAAATTTCTTTAAGTTTCAATGCTCCCTCAAGGCAAAGGGGATAATCAATTCCGCGACCAATAAAGAATATATGCTCTTTAGTTGCAATATGTGGTGCAAGAGTTTTTGTTATTTTATCAGTATCAAGTGCGGTGTTTATTTTTTCGGGCAGAGTGAGAATTTCGTCAGTAAAATTCTTTAAATATTTATCATCAATAAGACCTTTTTCGTGAGCCAGATAAGAAGCGATAGCATAAGATACACCCAACTGTGCCGAGAATGCCTTTGTGGTTGCAACCGCAATTTCTGCCCCCGCATTTGTGTATATTACGCCGTCACTCTCACGGGCGATTGTGCTGTAAAGTACATTGACAATTGACATTGTGAATGCACCGCGTTTTTTTGCCTCTCGCAGAGAAGCAAGTGTGTCGGCGGTTTCTCCCGACTGACTAACAAAAATACAAAGGTCACCTTTTTCGATTATTGGGTTGCGGTATCTGAATTCGCTTGCAATATCAACGGTTACGGGAATTCTTGCCATATCCTCAATAATGTATTTTGCGGTCATACCAACATGATAAGCACTGCCACAGGCAACAATGTAAATTCTTTTAAGCTCTTTAACAAAGTTTTCAGGGAATTGGAAAGGAAGCACAATTTTGCAGTCTTTAATCAGCGGTGAAATCGTATCACGAACTGCTTTTGGCTGTTCATAAATCTCTTTCGCCATAAAATAGTCATATCCGCCTTTTTCGGCAGAGTCAATGCTCATATCTATGGTTTTGATTTCGACGGGCTTTTCCTCGCCATCTTTACCAAACACTTTAATGTCGTTTTTGCTGATTTCAATGAATTCACCGTCGTTCACAATATAGCATTCTCTTGTATAGGGCAGAATTGCGGGAATATCAGAAGCAAGAAAATTCTGTTTTTTGCCTTTGCCAACAATTAACGGGCTGTCTTTTTTCATTGCATAAACTTTATCGTCACGGCCGTTTACAAGCATTGCAACCGCATAAGAGCCCTCAAGAAGATTTGCACATTTAATCATTGTACCTATTACATTGCCGTCATAAAGATAATCAAAAAGCTGGGCAATAACTTCGGTATCAGTTTCAGATTTAAACTCATAACCGTTGGCGATAAGCTCATTTTTAAGCTCAATATAATTTTCAATAATTCCGTTGTGAACAAGTGTTACAACATTATTCATAGATTTGTGTGGGTGGGCGTTTAATTTGTCGGGTGCACCGTGAGTCGCCCAGCGGGTGTGCCCTATACCAATTGTGCCTTGTAGATTTACTTCATCAATACATGCCTGCAGATTATCAATTCTGCCTTTTTCTTTAACAATTTGAACGCCATTACCTCGAACGGCAATTCCTGCTGAGTCATATCCCCTGTATTCAAGTCGACGCAATCCCTCAAGAAGAATTGGAGTCGCATTTTCGTCGCCGATGTAACCTACTATTCCGCACATAAATAAACCTCCAAAGTATTTTTTATAAATTTTATGTCAACAATAATTTAAAAGGAGCTGAAAAATATGAATATGTCATACATCAAATTAAAGGCAAAAAACCGACTTGTAAAAAACACCTTCAGTTGTTTTGCAGTTTCTGTTTTGCCCTATGCCACATTTATTTTACTGTCACTTTTAAATTATTATTTGTATATATTTTTAAAGAATACCGATTTTGCACCATTATCGTCATATAATTATGTTTTAAGACCGTCAATATTCACCTTAAGCCTGATAATTTCTTTTATTATTTGGAGAACTGCCAGACTTATAACAGACAGATTTTTTTATGTGAAGAACCATAATCCCGAAGCAACCTTTCGCAAGTCTTTAAGGGGAGTAACTTTTCGTCAGTTTATAACTGTATCAATGGCTACTGTGCTTAAATTCTTTTTAGGTGTTGCGTGGAGTGTGGTTTATCTTTTACCATGTGCAGTAATGGGCGGGATATTTATATATGCAATAGAATATGAAGAATTTAACAGAAATTTGTTTTTATCTTTGTTTGCATCAACGGTGATTTTATTTTTTATCGGTATTTCATTTCTCTATGTGACAATGAAACGCTACACAATGACTGACGCGATAATTTTTGCTTGCAAAGAAAAAGACTCTTTAAAAGCTATTGAAAAAAGCATAAAAATAATGGAAGGCAATACACTTAAATATTCGTTATATTGCCTGTCCTTTTTTGGTTGGATATTATCTTGTGTGTTGGTGTTACCAATATTTTATGTATTACCATACAAAACAATGGCAAAATACAGCTTCTATTCCTTTTGCTCAAAATCCACATTTTTCAAACGGGCAGAACAAAAACCAATTATTTTTTACATTACAAAAACTGTTAAAGAATAAAAGAAAAAAGCCTGAAGTGTTAAACTTCAGGCTTTAATGAAATTAGAATTGATTAAAGAATAATTCCCATTGTTCCGGGCTTGCAGAGTGCAGCATTTGACTCGTCTGTGTCGATGTGCATTGCAAGTGCAAAGTTGGGGTGTACACGAACTACAACATCACCGAATGTGAGAGTTCTGTCGTCTGATGCAACCTTAACTTCAACAACCTGCTTGTCAACGAGGCCGTATTTTTCAGCATCATCGGGAGTCATGTGGATATGACGCTTTGCAACGATAACACCGTTTTCGATTTCGATTTCACCTTTTGGACCAACGATTTTGCATCCCGGTGTGCCTGCAATGTCGCCTGATTCTCTGACAACTGCTGCTACGCCGATTGAACGAGCGTCAGAAGCAGAAATTTCAACCTGAGTTGCGGGTCTTACAGGACCAAGAATTGAAACGCCGGGGAACTGACCTTTAGGGCCGATTACTGCGATTCTTTCTTCACAAGCATACTGACCGGGCTGTGATAAGTCCTTTTTCTTTGTGAGCTCATAGCCTTCACCGAAAAGGATTTCGAGATGCTCTTTAGAAATGTGAGCGTGGCGTGCACTTGTTTCAACTAAAACTGTCTTTTCCATATATCATTCTTCTTTCTTAAAAATTTTTACAAAATTTGCTACCTATATAATAGTATTTTTTTGTGCGTTTGTAAAGTGTAAATATGTATAAGATTATAATAATTCTTTAAAGGATTTTATATAATAATCTGCATTAGTCTTGATTTTTTCGGTATCTTTTTCTGAAAATTTATCATAAACACCGCAAACTGCAAAACCGCCCTTTTTAGCACCCGTAATTGCGGGCAGAATATCTTCAAAAACAATGCAGTCAGAGGGCTCAAGTCCCATTCGCTTGCAGGCGAGCAGATAAATATCGGGCTCATTTTTGTTCGTGCCCGCCTCAAAAAGATAAGCATTAGCGTCGAATAAATCAAAAATGCCGTTAGATTTCAAACAAACCTCGCTTAACTCTTTTGTATTTGCAGTTGCAAAAGCGATTTTAATGCCCATTTTTTTGAGAATTTTCAAAAATTCTTCTCCGCCGTCTTTTAAACGGATTTTATTTTCGTACTCGTCATAACAGAGTTCGCACCATTCGTCCATAATGTCGTTAATGTCGTCGGGAAGATTAAATCTTTCTTTTGTGTATTTTGCCATTGGTTCAAAATGCATATCTTTAATACATTCCTGATAGTCGTCGGGCATTTCGATGTCGCGACGCTCAAAAAATGCAATATCAACATCTTTCCAGATGCCAACCGAGTCAAAGAGAGTGCCGTCAAGGTCAAAAATTGCACCCTTGTATTTTCGTATATCCAATACATATTTGTCTATTGCTTTAGCCACACCGCCGTTGTCGTTGGTATCAGCAATGAATTTTGCCACATTTTTTGCGTATTCGCTACCGTTTGCCATAGCAAATGAATAATCTGCAAAGGTGAGCATTGTACAGTCATTTTCGCCGTCACCAAAGCACATTACGTTCCCTTTATTAATATTTAAAGACTCTGCAAGGCTTCTCACCGTGTAGCCCTTATTGGAATTTTTATGAGTAATTTCAAGATTACCGTCACGGCATTCGTCTTTCGGGAATGATGATGCGAATGAAAATTCACCAAGGCGTGAAACTTTTTCTTCTATTTCTTCTCTCTGCTTGGCTGAAAGTGAAAGAATATTCAATTTTTCCATACCCTTGTTGCCTATTAAAGCCGATAAATCGGGTACTTCTTTAATAAAATCTTTTAAAAGTGCATAAATGTGGGGCGAAACATTATCGGGCGTGAACATCCCGTAACTTTTACTGTTCATATAGCAGTCGCCGTCAAAATAGATTTCATAAAGAAGACCATATTCATCAAGAATGTTGAAAATCTGTGCGGATTGCTCGGCACTTATAAGGGTTGAGCAAATTTCCTTGCCCGTTTTTAAATCATAAGCAACCGCACCGTTTGATGTGATAAGATAATCGAGAAAGGGGAGTTGCTCAATTACATAATCGGTAAGGATTTTAGTTCTTCCGCTGGCAATTGCCACCTTAATTCCCATTTCGTGAGCACGCTTGAAAGCCTTTATATTCTCTTGTGGAATTGTAACGTGATTACTGTTTAAAAATGTACCGTCAAGGTCGGTAACGATAAGCTTAATACTCATTTTAACTCCTGAATGCAATAAATGTTAGTGTCCCAGAATGAAATGTGGGGGTGATGTCTTAAATATATTTTATAATCGGGATTTATACTGTTTATTTGATTGATAAGTGAGAAAATATCTTCACTTTTGTGGTAAACAGCCATACACATTTTTGGTGTATATGATTTAAGTGTGGAGGTAGCACCTTTAAGCATTTCGCTTTCTGCACCCTCAACATCAATGTTTATATAGGTGAATTTTCCGTATTTTTCTGCGATATAATCAACGCAGATTGCCTGCTTTTCTTCGCCGTCAGCCTTTGCAGAAGCTCCTCGACCTTTGTTGCCCTCAAAATGTAAAGTGCAGTTTTCGCTCCATATAGCATTGTTGAGTGTTACGCAGTTTTCAAGACTTTCGCAATGGGATACTAATTTTTTGTATGTTCGTGTATCAGGCTCAACTGCAACGATTTTCTCGTAACTATCAACATAATTTAAAAATTCGTCAACGGTGTCACCGCGGTATGCACCTAAATCAAGAAAGCTTTCATTATTACTCAAATCGAGAATTTCAAAAGCCTCGTTTTTGTCGGTTTCACAATCGAAACAGTAATCTAAATTGCCTGTAATCTGAAAATAAATAATATTCTCAAATACTTTTTTGGATTGCTCGTCAGCAAGTGAATTATAAGCCTTTTCAATTTCATCAAGGTGCTTTTTCAAGAAATCTTTATTGAAAATCTCACTCTCATAAACGGGGACTGATGGCATAATTACCTTGTGTTTTGATGATAATGCTTTTATATTCTCTATAACCTCGGGCAAAGGGCTTGCAAAAGCCAATGCAATTATAAAATCGCCGATTTCACTTTCTAATTGTGAAATGGATTTCACCTCGAACCCACGAAAACTACGCTTTCGCACAAATCCATCACTTGCACAAACCGCAGAAACCTTTATTCCCAACCGTTCAAATTCTTCGAATACGCGGTCAGCACCATTGCCCGTACCATAAACCGCAATCGGCAGGGGAGTAGCCTTCAAAAATTCCCAGCTTGATTGCTCATTTAATAAATTTTCAATCATTACTCCACCACCTTTAATATCTCACCAAAACGGTGTAAATGTAGGGGACGCTGACCACAGCGTCCCGCTCCCGCCCCATCATTGAGGGGGCTGTCACGAACATTGTGAGTGACTGGGGGAGTAAAATATAAACTCCCTCCGTCAACGCTTACGCGTTGCCACCTCCCTCGCGGAGGGAGGGCAGGGGTCTTCGAGGACGCCAACCCCTACAAAGTTGCTTCGTGATTGTAGCGTGCGGGCTTGCTTCCGACGAAATACTTTAAATCACTCATCAATAGTTTTATCTGCCACTATTTTACAATTGTCGCATTTATAATCATAAACCGAATTCTCATCCTGTTTCCATTCGCCTTTGCAAATCGGGCATTTTTTTGGTTGCTTGCCGTAGAAACGATAAAGATAATAATAAACATCTTTACCCAAATCTTTTTCTAATTTTCTGCAAACCTCAAGCCCTTTTTGATTTAATTTACTACTGATATTTGATAACATTTTATGAGCACTAATTTCGCCAATCCCTGTGGCGTAAAACAATTTATCATAAGACGCATAATTTACTTCCCAAGCTGTGAGTTCAGTAAAAGTTTCTTCTGCAATCTTCGGCAGTAAATAATAAGGAATATTCTGTTTGTTTTTTTCACAACAAATTGGTGACATATCTCTTAAATGCGGGTGAATGCAAAGCACATAATAAGGTGAATTTTTACCGTCATTAAACTCTTCGTTATAAGTAAAATCCTCACTAACATATGAAACCTCAATATGTGAAGTTAAATAAGGCTTAAGATTTTCAAGTGCCTCATTTACATCTGCTGAATTGTATTTTTCGTTAAGTGAATCTTTGAAAGGTACAGTAACTCTTGCAGTTCTGCAAAGTGCATTGCCCGAAATATTAAGCGTTTCAAATATTATTTGGTTGTTGCCCGATAATGCACAGTGATACCATATAAGATAATATTCAAAATCATCGGGATTTCCCTTGAAATGATATGTTAGGTCATATACAAACATAGCTTTTATTCCTTCAACATAATCCTTATAATCTCTTTATCCGTTTCAGCCATACCGCTTTGTGCCAACTGCCCAACATTGCGGATTGTTGACTCAACATCGCGGGCAACAATACCGTCACCGCCGTAAAATTCTTTGCCGTGCATATACATCTGCATACCAAGAAGTCCCGACTCCACCGCCGACGCGATTTTTGCTGCACAGCTTGCCTTTGCACCGTCGCAAACAACACCCGAGTTGATAGCAAGTGCATTCACAACCGTGTGTGAAATTTCTTCGAATTTACCGCCATGTAAGTACATAACACCTGCACCCGCACCACAACCGGCACTGATAGCCCCGCAGTATGCCGAAAGACAACCGATACCCGATTTCAAGTGGATTGTTGTAAGATTTGCAACAAGTAAAGCCCTATAAAGCAATTCTTTTGATACACCAAGCTCTTTTGCATATACAATAACGGGCAGAGAGGTTGTAAGACCTTGGTTGCCGCTACCCGAATTTATTACAACGGGCATTTCACAACCGCTCATTCTCGCGTCAGACCCTGCCGCCGCCCACGCTTTTGCACGATTATAAACTGTGTTGCCGTAACTCATAAGAATTGTTCTGCCGATTGCCGCACCGTATCTGCCTGTAAGTCCCTCTTCGGCAATAGCGGTATTATAAGCAATCTGACGGTCAAGCAATTCTTTAACATCATCAAGATTTACATTATCTGCAAACTCAATTATTCCCTCAATACTTAAAGGTGAATTTTCTGTGCTTTCACCATTTTCGTTGATTTCACGCTCATATATAACTTGTCCGTCAACTATGATATTACAAAGCCCGGTATGACTTTCAACTGTTCGGGCATATACTGTGTGATTTTCGCTTTTGAGTGTAATGCCTATGTCAAGTACCTGTTTGGTGTCTGCCTCGGTCACGGTCATGGGAATATTTTTAATGAATTCCGCAATGGCAGACTGCTCGTCCGCCGTAATACTTGAGAGAAGCTCAAGTTCTTTTTCGGGATTCCCCGCCACAATACCTGCAGCCGCAGCCGCCTCAATTCCGCGAAGTCCACCCGTATTCGGCACTTTTACGCTCTTAACATTCTTGATAATGTTACCGCTTACGCAAACGGAAACAGATTTTATAGGCTCTTCAAGATAAGTCTTCGCCTTTGCTGCTGTTAATGCAATGGCAATAGGCTCTGTGCAACCCATTGCGGGCACTAATTCCTCATGAAGAGTTCTTAAATATTCATTGTAAATGCTTCTTTCCACAAAAATCACCCAATCCATTTTTATATTTAAAGTATAGCACAAACCCCAAAAAGTGTAAAGGAAAAAGAAAGCCCGACAGAAAACCTGTCGGGCTTTGGAACTATTAGTATTTAAGCTTTAAAATTTCTTCAATAGGACCGCGGAAATCCTTTGAAATATTTTTAAGTGGCTTGTCGTTCTTTATAAACTTACCGAAAATCATACCTTTGCGGTCGGTTGACATTTGGAATTTTGAAATAACTCTTGTCAGTTCCTGCTTTTTGTCTGCATTCTGAAGATATTTGCAATCTTCAACTGTCACAAGAATTGTGGCGTCTGCTTTTGCGGTAATTCTCACTTCAAGTGTGCCATTGTTGGTGATTTCAGCACCGTCAACATTTACTGAAACCTTACCATCAACAATATCCTTGAATTTCACAACAAAGGTTCTGTTTTCAGGAACAACACTCGCGTCGCCCTCTGCCTTTGTAATTGCAAAGCATACCTTGTTATTATCTTCTTTAACCGCAAATGCAGTTTTAAGGTATTCGCCATTCTGATATGAAAGTGTATCGCCGTCATCCTCATAAAGAGTGAATGTGTTGTTACCGCGATAAACAAGTAATTCAAGAACTTCGGGGTTTGAGCAGTCATTTGTGCGGTCGTTCTCGCTCATAGGGATAATCGCACCCTCACGTGCGAGTACGGGGATATAATCAATATCGCGATACATTTTAACAAACTGATTGCCCTCATAAATTCTGCCTGTGAAAATATCAGTATATCTGCCGTCGGGTAACCATACATTAACGCCCGCAAGATTTGTTTTCTTTGAGGTGTGCTCGGTAATGGGGGCAACAATCAATTCTGTACCGAAGAAGAACTCATTTTTGCAGTTGTATGCACTTTCGTCCTCGGGATATGCGTAATACATAGGCTCACAAATCGCTCTGCACTCTGTATGTGTGCGGTAGTTCATTGTGTAAATGTAGGGGAGAAGCTTGTGGCGAAGACGAAGTGCATCAGTTGCAATTCTGCCAACGGGACCGCTGTAATTCCAAGGCTCTTTGCCTGCGAATTCGTTGTTGGTTGAGTGAAGTCGCATTACGGGGCTGAATACACCCAATTGTACCCAGCGAAGATATAACTCATCGTCCTTTGAACCCATACAATGACCGCCGATGTCGTGGCTCCACCAAGGATAAGCAATGTTAGAAGCAGTAGCGGTAAATCCCGGCTGGAAATCAAGGCTCTTCCAAGTTTGAGTAGTATCACCGCTGAAGCCTAAAGGATAACGCTGACTTCCCGCACCACAGAAACGAGAAAGAATGAGCGGGCGGTGATTATCCTTTGCGTTGTCAAGGAAATGATAGTGGTTAAGTGCCCAAAGCGGGTCTAAACCCTTAACCTTTGTATTTGTGCCTTGTTGCCAGTCAATCCACCAGAAGTCAACACCCTTTTCTTCAAATGGGCGGTGAAGAATATCAAAATAATTCTCGGTGAATTTCTTGTCAGTAATGTCGAATTCAACAGCCTTTTTCTCTTTAGGGTCCTGCCCCATAGCCTTGCACATATCCTCATACTGATTTTCAAACCAACGAACGCCCATTGATGGGTGAATATTGAAGGTTATATGGTAATTATCAGCTTTGAGTTTCTTTAAAAATTCCTCATAATCGGGGAATAAATCTGTGTTGAAACTGTATCCTGTCCAACCCACTGACCAAACATCATAAACATATTCCATAAAGTTAAGATGATGACCCGGCTTGTGAGCATCCTTACCGAATTTGCTCTTTATATCAACCCAGTGCCAGTCCATATCAACAGTTGCAACGGTAATCGGGATTTCTTCTTCCTTGAATTTATCCATAAGGCTCAAATATTCGTCCTGCGAATATGCCTTGTATCTGCTCCACCAGTTTGAAAGAGCATAGCGGGGGATAAGCGGAACTTTGCCTGTGAGCTTGTAAAGGTCAGTTGTAGCACCTATGTAATCGTTGCCGTATGCGAAATAATATTTGTCACTTTCTTTTGTTTCGCGGGGTAAAATTGTTCCGTCAGCCTTTAAAACAAGAGTTTTGCTGTCGTCCATAATAGCAACGCCGTTTTTAGAGCATACACCGTCACCAATTTTGATAATACCCGCAGTAATATCAAGTGTACGGCAAGTACCTTTAAGGTTGCCTGCCTTGTAATTTGTAACAAGTCTGCCATCAGAAAGTTTTATGTTGATCATTTTGCGACTGCTTAATGAATAAACAAAGCTTGTTTTTTCGGTTTTGATTTCAACTGTGTCGCCCGATTCGTTAAGCTCATATTTTACATCACAAAAATCGCGGAACCATACACTTTGTGTAGGCTCGTCGCAGAATTTACCGTCTTTTTCATATTCAACTCTCAAAAGGCAGGGTGTAATAACAGTAAGTCTTGTGCCACCACGCACAATAACCTGACTGTCAGGTGCCTTTGGAGAGCAATCAATTTTAAATCGTTTTTCAAATTGTGCCATAAGTCATAATCCCTCACAATACATTTTATCTTTTTAATTATATAGCCTAAAAGTGTTAAAGTCAATAAAATGAATAACAGGACTATCTAAAAGATAGCCCTGATTTTTTTATTCATCTATACCGAAAACTTCAACAAGCTTTTTATATTGCTTGTCGGTGATTTTTATAACACCGCCGTGGCGTTTTTTGCGTTTGCCCATATTGAATTGGTCGTTGTGCAATTGCCTAAAATTACCGCTTGCAAGGTCATCACATAAAAACGGAGTATATCCCAAATGCTTATGATATTGGTCGGCAATCAAGCACCACTTCTGCTGTTCTTCAAGATAATAGGTTTCGGGACCTTCAAGCCCGAAAAAGTTTGAAAAGACTTCTGAATGGATTTTTTTCCATTCCCCGCCAATAAGTTTTTCACTTCTCTCGATAGTGATTTTTTTATTAGTTTCGTCCTTTGAAAAACGGTAATACCAACCCTTATCCCACACAATATTGGTGTCAATTACATCAGTTTCAGCATCAATGAATTTGAATGTAGGTGTAAATTCCTTAAAATCCTTGGTGAATGTGCCGTAAATTCTCTGCTTGTGGTGTAACTGACCTTTTTCACGCACGCAAGATGCAAAAAATACAAACCAGGCGTCTTTTTCTTTACAGAAAATTGCCTCGGGTGCCCAAACACAACCCGCATTGTCAATGCCTACCTCAACAAGTCTTTCTTCTGACCAGTTTATTAAATCTTCACTTTCCCACACAACAAGTGAGCGACTTCCCTTGTGCGAAAAATGGTACCAATTACCGCTTGTGGTGAGCAAATCAGTTGAGATTATGAAATATTTCTTTAACTTTTCGTCATATATAATGAATGGGTCGCGAACACCCTGTGTACCTTTTTTTGATTTTAAAATCGGCTCGTCACCACCCAAATCAGTGAAGTGAAGCCCATCACGGCTGACTGCAAACCATACATATTCACGGTCACCATTATTTTCTGTAAAATGTGTAAATAAATATGCTGACATAGTTTTCCCTCAGTATTTGCTGAATTTTAATTAAGTATAGCATATCACAATAAAATAATCTATACCAAAACCGCAAGTCATACTGACAAATTTGAATTTGTCGAATTCTCCGTGTCATTCTGAGCGAAGCGAAGAATCTCTACCAAAGTGAAATGTTAACTCAACAGAGATTCTTCGTCACTTCGTTCCTCAGAATGACATACCCAATTATACATTTGCGTCGCAGACCCTTAATTTTGCACTTTGCATTTTACATTTTGCATTTCGACAAACCCCAATTTGTCGAACTATTTATAGTTAAAGAACGTAATCTTTATATTTATCTGCTTCGCTTGAGGGGAGGATTGCAGTTATTTTTGTGCCGTCAGGGGTGAATTCTTCCGAGAGGATTTTGCCTGAATTACGTATATTGTTCACCAATGCACCCTTTGAGAAAGGAATGAGCAAATCGAGTGTAACACTTTTAAGCTCAAGGGCTTTTTCAATCTCTTTTAAGAGCAAATCAAGATTTACTCCCTTTAAGGCACTAATCATAACGGTCTTGCCCATAGAAATCAGGTCAAAAACGTTTTCTGCCTTATCACACTTGTTCATTACCGTGATAATGTTGTCGCCTTTACAGCCCAATTCTCGCAAAATATCGGTGGTAATTTCAATGTGTTCACTACAATGAACGTCGGATGCATCACAGACATTGAGAATGATGTCGGCTTCACTTGCTTCTTCAAGAGTTGATTTGAATGCCTTAACCAAATCGTGGGGCAGACGGCTTACGAAACCAACTGTGTCAATGAGCATAACATCCTGACCGTTGGGGAGAGTGAGTTTTCTCGATGTTGGGTCAAGAGTTGCAAAAAGCTTGTCCTCGGCAAGTACCCCTGCATCGGTGAGAGCATTCATAAGGGTTGATTTTCCTGCATTTGTGTAGCCGACGAGAGCAACGGTAATCACACCGTCTTTTTCGCGACGTTTACGCAAGAAACCACGACGCTTTTCAACCTCGTCAAGCTGTTCTTGTAATGCGTGCATTCTTCTCATTATGTGACGGCGGTCACTTTCAAGTTTTGTTTCACCCGGACCTCGAGTACCGATACCGCCACCCAGTCGGGAGAGCTCCTTACCCTTACCGGTAAGTCGGGGGAGGGAGTATTTAAGTTGAGCCAATTCAACCTGCAATTTGCCTTCGCTTGTCTTTGCCCTCAATGCGAAAATATCTAAAATCAACTGTGTTCTGTCAACAACACGGACTTTTGTAGCATTTTCTATGTTTCTAATCTGTGAGGGTGTCAATTCACCGTCGCAAACGATTAAGTCGATTTCCTGATTATGGCAGAAAAGCTCTGCTTCTGCGAGTCTGCCTTTGCCGAGATATGTTGCACCGTCGGGAGTGCTTTTTCGCTGTATTATTGAGCCAATGACAGAAGCCCCTGCACTTTCTGTGAGGAGCGTGAGTTCTTCTATACTGGCATCTGCATCAAAATCCCCCGTGTCAACGGAGATAAGTAATGCCTTTTCAGGTTCTTGTGTGATTTCGTAAAAGTCCATAAATCAAATTTCCTACAAAAACGGTGGCAGAGAAACCCTCCACCACCGAAACCATTTTATTATCCTTTATTTTTCATTTTGCATTTACATTAGCAGCAGCAGTCATAGTCCTTACGCTGGCAACCACAGTTGTTACTGCCGTTGTTGTAGCCACATCCATTGTTATTATCAGAGAGAAGAATTAAGATGATGATAATAATCAACCAAGTGTTGTTACCGAAGAAGTTACACATTTATTTTTCCTCCTTCCGTTTTGTAATTACATTACATATTATGGAATTTGGAAAGATGTGTTACTTAATAATATGCCGTTAGGCATATTTCATAGCGAAGCTATTTCATATCCCGTAAGGGATATTTCATAAATCCGTCAGGATTTATTTCATTCAATGAAATATTACTACGCAATATGAAATAATCTTGCGATTATGAAATATTCTGCTATCGCAGAATGTTAAATAAAAATCTGATAAATCAGATTTTTATTGTTAGCATCACTTGAGCGATGCTAACAATCCACCCTTAGAAATAATATTCTGAATAAATTCCGGGAATGGTTGAGCCTTGTAGCTTGTGCCTTTTGTGATATTTGTGATTACACCACTATCAAAGTCAACTGAAACCTCGTCACCGTTTGCGATGTCGTCACAAGCCTCGGGACATTCAAGAATCGGAAGACCGATATTGAGTGAATTTCTGTAAAAAATTCTTGCGAAAGTCTTTGCGATAACGCAAGAAACACCTGCAGCCTTGATAGCAATCGGAGCGTGTTCACGGGATGAGCCACAACCAAAGTTAACACCTGCAACCATAATGTCGCCGTCTTTAACTTTGTTTATGAATTCCTTGTCTATATCTTCCATACAATGTGCCGCCAATTCCTTGTGGTCAGCAGTATTTAAGTATCTTGCAGGGATAATAACGTCTGTATCAACGTGGTCACCGTATTTATGTACTGAACCTTGAATTTTCATTATTCTACCTCCTCAGGAGTACAAATGTATCCTGTAATTGCACTTGCAGCAGCAACATAAGGGCTTGCAAGGTAAACTTCACTTGTCGGGTGTCCCATTCTGCCTACAAAGTTACGATTTGTTGTTGAGATTGCCTTTTCTTCAGCGGCAAGAATACCCATGTGACCGCCAAGACAAGGACCGCAAGTTGGTGTTGAGAAAACAGCACCTGCTTCAACAAAGATTTCAGCAAGACCTTCTCTTACGCATTGGAGATATACATTCTGTGTTGCAGGAATAACGATGCAACGAACATTCTCGTTAACCTTTTTACCTTTAAGCACCTCGGCAGCAGCACGCATATCCTCAATTCTACCATTTGTGCATGAGCCGATTACTGACTGGTCAACATAGATTTTATCGAATTCGCCAACAATGTGAGCATTTTCGGGAAGGTGGGGGAATGCAACTGTTGATTTAAGAGTAGAAAGGTCAATGTCAATAACCTCGTCATAAACTGCATCTTCATCCGCTGTGAAGATAACTGGTTCACGGTCAGTTCTGCCTTTCATATATTCAAGAGTTTTCTCGTCAACAGGGAAAATACCGTTCTTTGCTCCACATTCAATAGCCATATTTGCGATACAGAATCTGTCGTCCATTGAAAGATTTGCAATTCCGTCACCTGTAAATTCAAGTGAACGATAGAGTGCACCGTCAACACCGATTTTACCGATTAAGTGAAGAATTAAATCCTTACCGCTGACCCATTTATTGAACTTGCCTGTAACATTAACTTTAATAGCGGACGGCACTTTAAACCAAGCCATACCGGAAATCATACCTGCAGCCATATCGGTTGAGCCGACACCTGTTGAGAATGCACCCAAAGCACCGTATGTACAAGTGTGTGAGTCAGCACCTATAACTGTGTCACCCGAAATTACAATTCCTTTTTCGGGAAGAAGTGCGTGTTCAATACCCATTTGTCCTACATCAAAGAAATTCTTGATTTTATATTCTCTTGCAAATTGACGAACCTGTTTGCAGTGTTCAGCAGATTTAATATCCTTGTTAGGTGTGAAATGGTCCATAACAAGAGCAATTTTTTCTCTGTCAAAAACATCAGTAAAGCCTTTTGCTTTCATTTCGTTAATAGCAACGGGGCTTGTAACGTCGTTACCCATTACAAGGTCAAGACGAACATTTATAAGTTGTCCTGCCTCAACTTTATCGAGTCCTGCATGGGCAGCAAGGATTTTTTGTGTCATTGTCATTCCCATATTATTCAACTCCTTTGATATTTCTGTCGCCACTTTCAAGAGCAGTAAGACCTGAACGAGAAAGCTCGCAGATACCGTGTTTTTCCATTTTGTCGATAAACTTATCAATAAGGCTTGGAAGACCTGTAAGTTCAGCAGTGATTGTTGTATGTCCAATGTCCATAACTCTTGCACCGAAGCCGTTGATAGTTTTAAGAACTCTTTTTCTGTCCTTGTTAAGTGCGTGAACTTTAATAAGGAGTAATTCAGATTGAATAGTTTCACTTTCGTCAAGACAAATAACATTGATAACTTCTTCAAGTTTGGAAAGTTGCTGATGCACCATTGCTACTTTATATTCCTCAACGTCGGAAACAATAGTCATACGTGAAAATTCAGGACTTTCAGTTTCAGAAACTGTAAGGGATACAACATTGTATCCGCGACGTGCAAAAAGCGCTGCAACTCGTAATAACACACCTGTACGGTTGTGAACAAGTGCTGATAAATAAATTCGTTTAGTGTTTTGCATAATGTGTTCTTCCTTTTTATAAACTTTTTAATAAGTTTATTTCATATTTGACGAAGTCGAATATTTCATAATCAAACGATTATTTCATATTGCGTAGCAATATTTCATTTGTATTTAATGAAATAAATTCTTAAGCAGAATTTATGAAATATCCCTGACGGGATATGAAATAGCTTCGCTATGAAATACGCTGTGCGTATTGATTAAACTGTAATCTTATAAATTGTTGTTGTCTTAACAACCTCATCCTTATCAAACACACAGTTATAGAAAGAAGGTGTGTTTGTTGCATTCGGATAATACTGTGTTTCAAGGCAGAAGCCACAACGGAATTCCATTGGAGTGTTATTCTTACCGATTTTACCTTCAAGGAAATTACCAACATAGAGTTGCATACCGGGTAAATCTGTAAGACAATCAAGACGGACACCGTTAGGAGCAGTTACAGTAGCAGCAAGGCGGAGTTCCTTGTTATAACCGTTAATGCAGAAGTTGTGGTCGTAGCCGTTGCCTGCGTGGAGTTGTTCATAATCCATACCTATATCTCTGCCGATTGTCTTTGGCTCACGGAAATCGAATGGAGTGCCTGTAACATCTCTGATTTCACCTGTTGGCACAAGTCCCTCACCCATAGGAGTGAATGCGTCTGCATTTATGTACATTGTGTGGTCGAGAATGTCACCATTCTGATAGCCTTTAAGGTTGAAATATGCGTGGTTAGTAAGGTTGAAAGCAGTCTTCTTGTCGGAAACTGCTGTGTAGTCCATAATAATCTCATTTTTATCTGTGAGAGTATATTTAACTGTTACTTTCTTGTTGCCGGGGAAGCCTTCTGTGCCGTCTGCACTGAAATATGAGAATTCAACAGCGTCACTATCTACGATAATTGCATCCCAAACAGCAGTTGAGAATTCTCCGTTGCTGTGTAGAGTAACATCACCGTGAGTTGTTGTAACGGGGACTTTAACACCGTCGATTGTAAGTCCGCCCGCAGAAATTCTGTTAGCAACAGGACCTACTATCATACCCTGATAATCGTGACGGTTTTCGAAACCGTCCATATCATCGAAACCGAGTAATAAATCGATTTCGTTTTCGTCCTTATCCTTAACTAAAATGCTCTGTAAAGTAGCACCATAAGTGATAAGGTTAATTTTCATATTATTGTTGTTTTCAATAAGGAAAGAGTCAACCTGCTTGCCGTCCTTTGTAACACCGAAAACTGATTTTGTAATGCTCATAAAACACACTCCAAACCATAATTTTTTAAAGAAATTTATATACCCAATAATTATATAACTTTAACGCGGTAAAGTCAACAGTAATTTCAATTCATAATGCGTATTTCGTAATGCGTAATTTTGCACAATTTAATTGATATATAAATTTGAATTTGTCGGGATGATTTTGTTCTGTGTCATTCTGAGCAAAGCGAAGAATCTCTTTTAAATAGAGAGTAAAACCAGTAGAGATTCTTCGTCACTTCGTTTCTCAGAATGACCTACCCAATTATACAATCGCGTCGCAGACCCGATATTTTGCACTTTGCATTTTACATTTTGCATTTCTACAAACCCCAATTTGTCGAACCGAATTACGAATTACGCATTCCGAATTATGCATTCTCCATTGTGCATTATGCATTCTCCATTCACTATATCTTGTGATTGCAAAAAAATAGTTTATATGATATACTTATTATCCCACATTCTGACTTAATTTTCACGAAAGGAGAGAGAATATGTTTAAAATTTCGCCATCGGTTTATTCGTCAATGTTTTCATTGCCGACAGACATTGCCGATAAGGGTCTTAAATTCGCAAGCGGTGAACAGTTAAAGGTAATAATCTGCATTTTCAGAAACCCTGAAATCACACCCGAAGAAATTTCAAAAAAAACAAATCTTTCTCCCGCCGAAGTATGCGAATGTGTTGAGTATTGGGAAAATGAGGGTGTTCTCGCAAGTGTTACACCCGCAAAGTCTGTTAAAACCGAAAAACAGAGTGAAACAAAGCCGGCAGAAAAAACAGTTGTTTTGCCCGATATTCGTTTTACTAATCCCACTCAGGCAGAAATTGAAAAGATAATCCGTAAAAACGGCTCAATGAAACGACTTTTCAATGAGGCACAGGAAATTCTCGGCAGAACTCTCGGCTACACAATGCAATGCACATTGTATTCTGTGGTGAATTTTTACGGCATTACTCCCGATGTTGTGAATTATCTTCTTCATTTCGCAAAGAGCATTGAGGCTACGAGTCAGGACGATATTCAGAAAATCGCAAAATACTGGGCAGAAAATTCTGTTACGGATTTGGCATCTGCCGACGATTACATACAAGAAACCGAAAAAGCGGTTGATATGTTCAGAGAACTTGCAATCCGTACAGGCAATGACGAAAAAGTGCCGTCTTTTGCCGTGCTGGATATGATTTGTCAGTGGATTCGATGGGGCTTTGGTATTGATGCGGTTCAAAAAGCCTTTGACATAATGAAAGAAGAAAAGCAGACAGGTCGCCTTGTGTGGCGTAATGTGTGCCATATTAACGGAACTCTTAAAAAATGGCGTACTGCAGGTACTTTTACAGTAGAAGAAATCGAAAAAGGCACAAAGAAATTCGAAACTAAAACTGCTAAAAAGAATACCGAGCCAAAAGAAACATCATTCTCGGTTGAACTTGCCGAAAAGCAAGCAAAGCGTAACCGTGCAGATTTTGGCACAAAGAAAAATAAAAAACGAACAAGGGGTAAGGGGGCATAAAAATTGGCATATTCAAAAGAAATTTACGAAAAAGCACTTGCAGAAATCAAAAAAAGAAGAACTGATGCCGAGTATGAGGCTTCACAGCATAAACAGGAGCTTACCGAAAAATACCCCGAATTCGCATTTATTGAAACAGAACTTGCAAAAACAGGCAGAGAAATTCTTGGTGTATTTACACTTCCAAAAGAACAGGCAGATAAAAAACTTCAGGCAATTCGTAAAAAGAATGCAGAAATCCGCAACAGCCGTACAGAGCTTTTAAAATCAATGGGGCTTCCTGAAAACTATCTCGATGTGAATTACACCTGTAAAAAATGTGAGGATAGGGGATTTATTGAAGAGCGTAATGATGAAAAAGGCGTTTCTTACGGCACAAAATATTGCACCTGCCACCTTGAACTTCTTAAAAAGCTGGCAAGCGAAAAAATGTCAAAGTCAACTCCTTTAGAACTTTCAAGTTTTGAAGATTTTAACCTTGATTATTATTCTAAAAAAGAGGTTGACGGTGAATCACCCTATAAAGAAATGCAAAGGGTATATAAAAGCTGCATAAGCTATGCAGAGAATTTTGATTTGGACTCTCAAAGTCTTTATTTCTTCGGCAGAACAGGTCTTGGCAAAACTCATTTATCCCTTGCTATTGCTAATGAGGCAATCAAAAAAGGCTACAATGTAATTTACGGTTCGGTTATCGGTTTTCTCAATAAAATGGAACGCGAGAAATTCGGCAGAGCAGAAACTTTTGAAACAGAGGATATTTTAATAGATGCCGATTTGCTCATTCTCGATGATTTGGGTGCAGAATTCCAAACCGCATTCACAACCTCGGCAATATATAATCTTATAAACAGCCGAAATGCACGCGGAGTACCCACAATCATCAGTTCAAATTTAAGCATTAAAGAACTTAAAGAGCGTTATCCTGAAAGTGTTGCATCACGAATTATCGGCAATTTTGCAACGGTAGAATTTATCGGTAGTGATATTCGTCAGATTATGAATGAGGAATAATATTTTAAAACGTCGCGGTTTTATTACTTCGACGTTTATTTTTTTAGTGCCAAAATCATTACGATTTATTTTTGAGCGAAGCTCTGCTTTTTCGACTGAAAAACTTACATCATAAGGGGTGGGGGATTGAGCAGGCTTTGATTTTTGATGTGAACAAGTAATGTCACTAACATAAATTTTTAGCGGTAATCCGCGTTTTTGATATTCTTTAGTTATTAGCCCTGCATTTTCAAGATTTTTCAACGCCTTGATTGCGGTGGCAGTACTGCAACTTAAATGTTGTTGAATTTGAAGATTAGGGTAATATACAAAAATACCCTTTTCATCACTGAATGATTTTAAATTCTTTTTTGAATAATTTTTTCTGTTAAGTAATAAAGCGTATAGGATTTTATCGTCAGATGAAAGCCCTTTATACTTTTCATCAGTAATCAATTTTAAAGGTAAAATAGCATAAGAAAAATTGTTATTCATAAAACACCTCCCATATATAGGGCGAAAAGGAGGTTTTGTCCCGCAAAAAGCGAAACAATTTTATGAAAAGCGGAAAATGTTTACAAAAAATTAATAAAGCAATGCTTTTGCTTTTATAAAATTATTATATTTTTTATTTATATTATTATTTATAGATTTCAATTTTTAAAGAAGTCGACTTTACTTTTTAAAGTGGTCGATTATAAATTTCATAGTGGTGGAGTATAATTTTTGAAGCGGTGAGCAGAACTTAAATTATGAAGAATTTGTAAATAATTAAAATTTGACCTTATTTGACCTTGACATTTTTCAAATAAGGTCTATAATAATAAACGAAAGGTCAAAGAAAGTCAAAGTCAAAAAGTAAATTTGAAATAGTCCTACAAATTTGAATTTGTCGAATTCTCCGTGTCATTCTGAGCGAAGCGAAGAATCTCTACCAAAGTGAAATGTTAACTCAACAGAGATTCTTCGTCACTTCGTTCCTCAGAATGACATACCCAATTATACATTCGCGTCGCAGACCCTTAATTTTGAACTTTGCATTTTGCATTTTGCATTTCGACAAACCCCAATTTATCTTCCACTTTTAAAAGGAGTTGACTATATGAACATCAGCAACATAATCGCATCTATGATTTCTGATATGCTTGAAACTGAGGGCTATACAGAAATTCAGCGAAACGAGTTAGCACAAAAAATCGGTTGTGTGCCAAGTCAGATAAATTATGTTATTTCGTCACGCTTTACGCCCGAGCACGGCTATATTGTAGAAAGCCGTCGCGGTGGAGGAGGCTATATCAGAATTACCCGTGCCACTTATGACCCACAGTCCCTTAAAATGCATCTCATAAATTCTGTGGGTAACCGTCTTGACGACAACACCGCACGTGCACATATAAAAAATCTTTATGAGCGTGAAATTGTGGACGAAAAAACGGCAAAAATATTGTTATCGGCAATTACCGGTAACGCTTATCGTGAAATCCCACGGGAATACGGCGATATTCTTCGTGCATCAATTTTCAAACAAATGATACTTAATATATTGTAAGGAGGAGTTTATTATGTTATGTCAGAACTGCGGCAAATACGATGCTACAACCCATGTTAAAAGAATTATAAACGGCGAGGCGGCAGAGGCTCACCTTTGCACCGATTGTGCCCGTGCACTGGGGTATACCGATGTTTTCGGAGGCTTCGGCAATACCTTTGGTGACTTGCTTGGCTCATTCTTCGGTGAAGTTCCCAAAAGCACTCTCACAACAAGAGTGGTCCGTTGCGAAAAATGCGGAAGCACCTTTAATGATATTGTGAACAGCGGAAAAATCGGTTGTGCCGATTGCTACGTGACCTTTTATGATAAGCTTTTGCCCTCTTTACAGAGAATTCACGGTAAAACTCGTCATGAGGGTAAAGTTCCAAATATTCGTCAGGCAGAGAACACAAGCCCGCAGGACAGTTTAATTCGTCTTGAAACGGAGCTTAAAGAGGCAATCGACAGTCAGAATTTTGAAAAAGCGGCAGAACTCCGCGACAAAATCAATGTAATTAAGGAGGGTGGCAAAAATGAGTAAATGGTACATTGGTGCAGGCGAGCAGAGTGATATTGTAGTAAGCACAAGAATAAGACTTGCAAGAAATATCGCAGAATATCCGTTCCCCAACAAATTGAATACTAAAAGCCGTACCGAACTGAATATGTTGATTAAAGAGGCGGTTGAGGGCAATAATAAATTCGGGCTCGATTATAAAGAGATGAAAACTCTTGCACGCTTTGAAGCCGCGTCTATGGCAGAGCGACATATTATAAGCCCCGAATTTGCATCAGATGCCGACGGCAGAGCACTTCTCATCTCTCCGGAAGAAGATATAAGCATTATGCTTTGCGAAGAGGACCACATAAGAGTTCAGGTTATGAAATCAGGTTTTGCACTTGACGAGGCTTATGCTGTGGCAGATGAAATCGACAACGCACTGGGCGAAAAATTTAACTTTGCATTTGACGAGCGTATCGGCTATCTTACCCAATGCCCTACAAATTTAGGTACGGGTATGCGTGCGTCAGTTATGCTTCACTTACCCGCACTCACTTTAAGCGGTCAAATCCACAAGCTTATAAACACCGTTTCAAAGTTAGGACTCACTTTCCGCGGTGCATATGGCGAGGGCACAAACGCTATTGGTGATATGTATCAATTAAGCAATCAGATAACTCTCGGTATCTCCGAAGAATTCGCAATTAAGAATTTAAAGGCAATCACACTTCAGCTTTGTGCACAAGAGAGAACTGCCCGCGAAGAACTTTTAAAAGACGCAGTAACCGAAGACAGAATTTTCAGAGCTTACGGAATTCTCAAATGGGCAAGACTTCTTAATACAAAAGAACTTATGGAGAATTTGTCACTTGTCCGTCTTGGTTCGGTTTCGGGCAAAATAGGTGTCCCTCTTGAAATCGTCAACGAGCTTATGGTGGCAATGCAACCCGCAACCATCAATGCCCGTGCAGGTCAAAGATTAGAAACGCAGGAACGGGATAAAATCAGGGCAACAGAGGTAAGAGCAAGGTTGAACTAAATGCAAAATGTAGGGCGGTTTATAATCGCCCTTTTGTAATCGAATTTTATTGGTGCATTGGCTCCCTCTGACGAGGGAGCTGTCAACGAAGTTGACTGAGGGAGAGATTGTTTATAACTTGATTTCATATTATCTATCTCTCCCTCCGTCTTTTGCTTCGCAAAATCCACCTCCCTCGTCAGAGGGAGGCAAAGCTACTATCAGACATTGAGGTGAATAAAAATTATGTACAACTTTACAGGCTTTACAGAAAAGGCAAATATGGCACTCAACAAGGCGGTTGAAGTTGCCGAGGATTTAGGTCACACTTATATCGGCAGTGAGCATATTTTATTGGGACTTTTGGACAGTTCCGACTCGGTAGCAGGCAAAATTCTCACAGGTAAAGGCATAACTTATAAAAAGATATACGAACTTTTACGTTCACAGGTTGGTGCGGGTATGCCGACAGAATTACAACCCACCGACTTTACACCACGCAGTAAGCATATTATTGAGGGTGCACTTGTAATGAGCACATCAATGAAGCAGAGCCTTGCGGGTACAGAACATCTGCTTATTTCAATCTGTCGTGAGGGCAACGGATTTGCCTGCGAATTACTTAATATGTCAGGGGTAAGCCCACAAAGTATGTTGAAAGAATTGGCGAACACGGTAGGCGGAAATAAAAACAATAGTGGGAAATATAAAGATAATATGAAGAATGATAAAAGCGTGCTTGCGAAATTTTCCCGCGATTTAACCGCCCTTGCTAAAGAGAATAAAATTGACCCGGTAATCGGCAGAGAAAACGAAATTGCCCGCGTAATTCAGATTTTAAGCCGCCGCACAAAAAATAACCCCTGCTTAATCGGTGAGCCCGGCGTGGGCAAAACCGCGATTGCAGAGGGCTTGGCACTTAAAATTGCAAACGGTCAGGTGCCCGAGCTATTAAGTGATAAAAGAATTGTGTCACTTGATTTGACAGGTATGGTGGCGGGCACAAAATACCGCGGTGACTTTGAAGAACGCATTAAAGGAATTATCGAAGAAGTTAAAAATTCAAATGATATTATCCTTTTCATTGACGAGGTGCATACGCTTATAGGTACAGGTAGTGCCGAGGGTGCGGTTGATGCTGCGAATATCTTAAAGCCCTCACTTGCCCGCGGTGAATTGCAGGTAATCGGTGCAACTACCATTGATGAATACCGTAAGAATATTGAAAAAGATGCAGCTCTTGAACGCCGTTTTCAGCCCGTTACCGTTGGCGAACCGAGCACGGAAGATGCCGTTGAAATTCTTAAAGGAATTCGTGATAAATATGAGGCACATCATAAGGTGAAAATTACTGATGAGGCAATTAAGAGTGCGGTTACACTTTCAACCCGATACATCGGCGACCGCTTTTTGCCCGATAAGGCAATAGATTTGATTGACGAAGCCGCATCTAAGGTGAGATTAAAGTCATATACCGCACCACCCGAAATCAAAGAGCTTGAGGCAAAAATTCAACAGATTTCGGCAGAAAAAGAAATGGCGGTAAATCAGCAGAATTTCGAGCGTGCTGCAGCTTTGCGTGATGAAGAAAAAGAGCTTCAGCAGAAATACAACACAGAAAAGGCAAAATGGCAGTCGGCAGATACTAACCGCGATTTAGCCGTAACCGAGCAAGAAATCGCCGAAATCGTGTCAAATTGGACGGGTGTGCCCGTAACACAGATGACCCAAGCCGAGAGCGAAAGACTGCTTAAAATGGAAGATGAGCTTCATAAACGCATTGTGGGGCAGAATACGGCAGTTTCGGCAATCGCAAGGGCAATCCGTAGGGGTAGGGCAGGACTTAAAGACCCCAAACGACCAATCGGCTCATTTATTTTCAGCGGACCTACGGGTGTTGGTAAAACCGAGGTTACAAAAGCACTCGCCGAGGCAATGTTCGGCGACGAAAACGCTATGATTAGACTCGATATGAGTGAATTTATGGAAAAGCACACCGTTTCAAAGCTTATCGGTTCACCACCCGGCTATGTTGGATTTGACGAGGGCGGTCAGCTTACTGAAAAAATCCGCAGAAAGCCATATTCCGTGGTGCTTTTTGACGAGATTGAAAAAGCACATCCCGATGTGTTCAATATGCTTTTGCAGATTTTAGATGACGGTATTTTAACCGACTCCCAAGGTCGCAGGGTGGACTTTAAAAACTGTGTAATCATAATGACCTCTAATGTGGGGGCAAGAATGATTACCGAAGAAAAAACATCATTCGGATTTACCGAAAACAGTAATACCGCGTCGCAAGAGAGAATTAAAGAGGCGGTTATGGGAGAACTCAAAAATACTTTCCGTCCCGAATTTTTAAACCGCGTTGACGATATTATTGTTTTCAACAGACTTACAGAAGAAGATATTAAGCAGATTGCGAAAAATCTTCTTGTAAACCTTGAAAAACGTATGGCAGACCTTGAAATACAGATGAATTTTGATGAAAGCGTCATTGATTTCGTTGCAAAAGCAGGCTTCGATAAGGTCTATGGTGCACGCCCCTTAAAGCGTACAATTCAGACCAAAATCGAAGATGTTCTCTCCGAAAAAATCCTTGAAAAGACAATAGAAAAGGGTAATTCTTATATCTGCTCAATGGAAAATGAAAATTTGAAATTTGAAAAGAATTAAACAAATTGGGGTTTGTCTATCTCAATTCATAATGCATAATGCGTAATTCGTAATTAAGGGTCTGCGACGCGATTATATAATTGGGTAGTCATTCTGAGGAACGCAGTGACGAAGAATCTCTGTTGAGTTAACATTTCACTT
>JAZQMC010000029.1:0-41231 GCA_045543095.1 Candidatus Fimenecus sp.
AGCAGACTGAGGGAGAGATTTAGTGAAGATGCAACCTATCTCTCCCTCCGTCACTCGCAAGCTCGTGCCACCTCCCTCGTCAGAGGGAGGCAATATACACCATTTAACGAGTTCGACAAATTCAAATTTATCCACACTCAAATATTAAAAGCATCTTGTTTATGAATTGGTTTTTATGATATAATGCAAATGGTGATAATAATGTCAAATAAGTTTAACTGGGCAATATTGGGTTGCGGTAATATCGCAAATGAGTTTGCAAGAGAGAGAACCAAAATGGGCGGTAAAGTTTATTCCGTTGCTAACCGTACTTATGAAAAAGCAGTGGATTTTGCCGAAAAGTATAATATAGAAAAAGTCTATGAAAATATAGACGAACTCTTTTCAGACGAAAATGTAGATATTGTGTATATCGCAACGCCTCATAATAAGCACATTGAGTATATCGTCAAGGCGTTGGAAAACAATAAGCACGTTCTTTGCGAAAAGGCGATTACACTCAATAGTGATGAACTTAATAAGGCAGTAGCACTTGCAAACGAAAAAAATCTTATTTTAGCCGAGGCTATGACTATTTACAATATGCCACTTTATAATGAACTTGAAAAGATTATCAATTCTGGTGTGTTGGGCGAATTCAGACTTGCACAGGTGAACTTCGGTAGTTTCAAAGAGTACGATATGACAAATCGTTTCTTTAATATGGATTTAGCAGGCGGGGCATTGCTGGACATTGGTGTTTATGCACTTTCTCTTGTGAGAATGTTTATGGAAACTGAAAATGCAGAAATTCAATCCCAAGTAAGATTTGCCGAAACCGGTGCGGACGAGCAATCAAGCATAATTATCAAAAATAATAAAGAGCAAATGGCGAGTGTTACACTTTCGCTTCACGCAAAACAGCCCAAGAGAGCCACAATCTGCTATGATAATGCCTATATTGAGATTTTTGAGTACCCAAGAGCCGACAAAGCAATAATTACATATACAACTGACGGACACACAGAAGAAATCACAGCGGGCAAACTTGAAGATGCTCTCTGCTATGAAATCGAGAATATGGAAAATGCAGTATCAAATGGCAAAAATACAATGAAACTCGATTACACAATCGATGTAATGAATGTTATGAGCAAACTCAGAAGCGATTGGAATATGAAATATCCGGAAGAAAAATAAAGATGGCGAGAGTTAGACTCTCGCCATTCATTTTGTATTTTGCACTTTCAATTTTGCATTTATAAAACCTTTACCCCAAATCCATCACCAAGTGTACCGCCATTCAGTATATACTCAACACCATTTTTCTGCATAATGGTATTCTGTGGCAATTTTTCGGTGCAACCGTAACTGCCCGTTTTTTTCTTGTTTTTAAGTAGAATTTTGTTTTTATATCTCACACTAAAAAGCCATCTGTATGCAGATGCGGGGTCTTCCCGACTGCTTATAACATCCCATAATGCAGGAAATTTAAGAATATTACTGCCCGCGGGCATAAATTCTTTGTTTGTGGGGTAGAGTAACCAACTGTGGCACATAAATTTGTTGTCAGGGTATTCGGGAAAATACTTTTTAATAAATTCCTGTGCCATGGCAAATGATTTTTCACAAGCCTCAATACTGAGTTTTTCACCGCGACAGATATGCACATTCCAGATTTTGTCACCAAACTTGATTTCAATACCATTTTTACTATACGCATTGGGCATATAATAAAACATTTTTTGGTATTGAAGACGACCAATTTTGAAAATGTTCATATTCATGTGGTGCATAATCCAGTTAAGTTCATTAAGTCCTTCTCTGTGCAGATTATCACGGCAATCGTCAATCCATATTTTAATATCGTTCATTGTGTCAAAAAAGATTTCATCACTTATGCCCTTTTTCTCATATCTACTTTTAACCTCGGGCAAAAAAGCATAAACAAGGCAAAGTTTTGTGAAATCATCTTTTTTAAGGTGAATTTCCCAACGGTTTTTATAACAGAATTTAAGATAACGAGAAATCCTTTTTTCGTGTTTTTTTATGTAATTTTCAATTTTTTCCTGTAATTTTTCATCGGGATATATTTTTAGAAACAAATCTTTTGAGCGGTTATAATCAAGCATAATATTCTCCTGCCTTTTAATCTATGTTTATTTTATCACAAAATTTTGTAAAATCAAATCACATATAATATTTTTTTGAACTTCGGCAATAATACTATTGCGAGGTGATAATAATGAATAACAACAGAAATAACAATCAAAACAATGCACAGAACAACAAAAACAATGTGCAGAACAATAACAACAAAAAGAACCCTACAAGCAATAAGAACTATCCTGAATCAAAAAACGAAAACAAACAGGATAACCGATAACAAAAACCGAGGTGTGAAAACCTCGGCTTTTTTACTTATAATCTTTACCTATTAAATATCTCCAAGCGGCAACATATTTTGCGGCGGCACGTGGATTTTTGCTTTTCACATATAAGAAGCGTTCACCGTCAAAAAACATTACAGACTCAACCGAAACATTGAGCACAAGTTTTAACTTGTCGATGGGTAATATAACAATTTCGTTTTCGTTTAAAATAATTTCAAAACGGTCCTTGCAAAGTCGAAGAGTTGCGTTATCTGCCAATTCAACCTTTTTGCGTTTAACAAGGGTGTAAACGGGTTGTTCGGTTTCTTCAAAAATCAATTCGCCGTCACCTGCTTTAAGCACCATTTCTTTCCAGATAGGCTTCTGCCACTTGTCCCAATCAAGAACATTGTCAAAAACAAGTTCTTTCTGACTTTGGTGGAAAAATCCGTCCTGACCGAACTCTACCTGATAACCGCAGTCGCAGGTAAGGTAATTACCCTTTGAATGAAGTGTACCCACTTTTTCGCAGTGGGGACATATAAAGAGAATTCTCTCAATGTGTTCGGCAAGATTTTTGCCTTTGTAATAGCGAAGTCGTTTTCTCTGCTCCTCAAAAGCGTTAACATAAATATCACGCTTAATTGCTTCGTTGATTTCTTCAGCGGTCATTTCTTTAAGTTGTTCGGGCGAATATTCATTTACAACTTTACCGTGAACTCTGCCTTTGCGAAGCCCTGTGCCCCATCTTGGAGTGTGGAAGAAACCGCCTTTTACACGGTATGTGATAAGTGCAACACCTAAATCCTTAACAAGTTGACCTGTTCTTGGTGAGAAAAATCCTGTTTCACCATTTGGTGTGATTGTACCCTCGGCATAAAGACCCAACGGCACGCCCTCTTTGGCACTTGCCATCATTTCGTCAATAAGCACCGACGGGGGATTATCCCTACCCTTTACAATCCAACCGCACATAGTTTTAAGGAAAAATTTTACCCAAGGGTCGAATATTACGTGGTCGCCCATAACAAAGCGAACATATTTTTTCAATGAACAAAGAATATATATGGGGTCAAGTGCGTCGGAGTGATTAGAAATAACAATGAAATTTTTATGTTTTGGTCTGTAACGCTTAACTTTTGCGTGTGCGATTAAAAGAACAATCCAGAACCCGAAAAATCCTACCGTATTCAGACTTACTTTATTAAAAAAAGTTTTTAGTTTCAATTTTCCACTTCCCTAATGCTTAACAAAATTAAGCAATCTTAAATATAGAATAAAGAAAATCTTAAAAAATGTCAAGCAAATTAAACATTTATTGCAATTTGTTACCGTTTTTATTATAATAAAAATTGGTGATAAAATGAATGGCAGATATTACTCGTTAAATGAATATCTTAAAAACACCTTTGGCGAAAAGGTGTATAAGTTGTCCCTTGATTTAGGGCTTACTTGTCCAAATCGTGACGGCACACTTGACACCAGAGGTTGTATTTTCTGCCATAACGGCTCGTCACATTTTGCAGAAACGGGAACTGACATAAATACGCAGATTGAAAATGCTAAAAGTCGTGTAAAAGCTAAAATTAAAACAAAAAAATTTATTGCATATTTTCAAAGTTTTACAAACACTTATGCCCCCGCAGAAAAGCTTGAAAAAATCTTCAAAGAGGCAATAAACCGTGAAGATATTGTGGCAATTTCAATCGGCACTCGACCTGATTGCTTGCCATCGGATATTCTCATTTTGCTTGAAGATTTAAATAAAATTAAACCTGTGTGGGTTGAGTTGGGGTTGCAGACATCTAATGAGAAAACTGCCGAGTATATCCGTCGCTGTTACCCGAATTCTGTTTATGAAAATGCGGTAAAAGAATTAAAATCAAGGGGAATAAATGTTATAACCCATATAATAATCGGCTTGCCCCATGAAACCGAGCAAGATGTTTTTAATACGGTTGACTTTGCGGTTAAGTGTGGCACTGACGGAGTGAAATTGCAACTTTTGCACATTTTAAAAGATACAGATTTATATGAGGATTATAAAAAAGGCAAAGTGAAAGTATTGTCACTTGAGAATTATATTGATATATTGTTCGGTTGCCTTGAAAGAATACCCGAAAATGTGGTTATTCACCGAATAACAGGTGATGCACCGAAAAAATATCTTGTTGAGCCCTTATGGAGTGCTGATAAGAAAAATGTATTAAATACGATAAACAGAGAAATGAACAACAGAAATATTATTCAAGGAGGAAAACTCAAATGAATTGGAATTTCAGCTTGCCCGTAAAAATTTATTTCGGAACTGATAAAATTAATGAATTGCCCGAAATTATTAAAGAATTCGGATACAAAAGAGGCGTGCTTGTGTGCTCGAATACCCTTAAAAAGAATGGCACAGCCGATAAAATAATAGAGAATTGCAATGGTGTAATTGTTGATGTTTTTAGCAATATCCGTCCTAACCCCACAACAGACAATGTGAATGCTTGCGTTAAAGTGCTTCGCGACAATAACGCGGATTTTGCGGTGGCACTCGGTGGCGGTTCGCCGATGGATTGTTGCAAGGCTGCTTGTGCAATCGCAAAAGGTGACGATATTATCGAAAGTTACCACACGGGCGGAAAACCCATAAATGCTGACGAGGTTATCCCTATGCTTGCAGTTGCTACAACAAGCGGTACGGGTAGTGAAATTACTAATATTTCGGTGCTTACCGATTTAAGTAAAAATGTGAAATCTACAATGAATGACCCACTTATGTATCCGAAAGTCGCAATTGTTGACCCAAGACTTACTTTGAGTGTACCACCCAAAGTTACCGCTTCAACAGGTCTTGATGTGCTTGCCCACGCACTTGAAAGTGTGTGGAGTGTTCTTCATCAGCCCATTTGCGAGGCTTGTTCAGTTCACGCGACAAAATTAGTGTTTAAGTGGCTTTATAAAGCATATACAGAACCCGAAAATCTTGAGGCAAGAGAGAAAATGGCAGAGGCATCAATTATTGCGGGCGTGGCATTTTCAAATCCGCGTACAGCGGGCAGTCACGCTTGTTCATTTCCGCTTACTAACCTTTATGGTGTACCACACGGTGAGGCTTGTGCAATGACTCTTGATTATTTCACACGCTTTAATGCAGAGGCAGAAAACGGCAGACTTAATGATTTCGCACGCGATTGCGGATTTTCTGATGCCTACCAGATGGCGGACACTATAACCAACCTTAAAAAACAGATGGGAATGGCAATGACACTTACCGAAATCGGTGTTAAAACCGACGAAGAAATTGAAACACTAACAAAAATGAGTATGACACCATTAATGGAGAGAAATATTGTTCCACTCTCATACGATGATATTAAAAATATGTATCTTAATATGAGATAAATGTAGGGCAGGGTTCATAAATACGCCTTGGCGTATTTCATATTCCATAAGGAATATTTCATAAATTCTGTAAAGAATTTATTTCATTAAATAAAAAGTTATGATGAAATATTGCTACGCAATATGGAAATAATCTTTCAAATTATGAAATATTTGTCTTCGCCAAATATGAAATAAACTCCTTGCGGAGTTTATTAAAAGATTAAAAATTAATTGAAAAGGCAGGTGAGATTTATGGCATATTCAGAGCTTATTAAAAATTTTGAGCGAATTCGCGGATATATGAAGGATTTTTATGTTTACGGTTTTAAAACACGTGATGAATATGACGACAAATCCGCCCGCTCTTATGACAATGAAAAACGCAGAATTGAAAACTACCTTGGCGATTATATGGGCTTTCACCGAAATGCCGAGGGTAAAAATGTGTTCCTTTCAATCGATAGCCGAGGTGCTAATCGAAATCCCCTTTATAAAGCTTTAAAAGCCAAAAGCTTTACAAATGGCGATATAACCTTGCATTTTATTCTTTTTGATATTCTGAATTCCTCCGAAATCTCGCTTACTCTTGCCGAAATCACAGAGCAGATTGACGAATATATGCGGAAGTTCACAGAGCCAATGTCCTTTGACGAGTCAACTGTCCGCAAAAAACTTAAAGAGTATTGTGAGTTAGGCATAATCAAATGTGAAAAACAGGGTAAGCAAATGCTTTATCGCCGTACCGAAGATACAGATTTGACCACTTGGGCAGATGCTCTTGAATTCTATTCTGAGGCAGGTGGTTGCGGAGTAATCGGCAATTTCTTACTTGACAAAACCGAAAATACAAATGAATATTTTTCATTTAAGCACCACTATATTACCCACGCACTTGACAGTGAAATTACGGCGATACTTTTTTCTTGTATTACCCGCCGTCAGTTTGCTGATATTACATACTATTCACAAAAAAAGAATCGTGAAAATCTTGTTACCGTAGCACCTCTTAAAATCTATGTGAGTGTGCAAAACGGCAGGCAATATCTTATTGCCTACGTTCCAAGCACTCACGGAGTAAAAGCCTTTCGTCTTGATTTTGTAAGAAATGCAAAGGTGGGTGAAGAAGCCCCGAATTACGACGATTATCTCATTGCTTTTGATGAGATTAAAAAGTATATGTGGGGCGTTTCAATCGGCAATATAAGTCGTCTTGAGCATATTGAATTTACCGTTAAATTCGGTAAAACCGAAGAGCATATTTATCAGCGACTTTTACGCGAAAAGCGGTGCGGTGAGGTTGTACGCCTTGACGAGCATACGGCACTTTTTTATGCGGATGTTTATGACTCTTTTGAACTTTGCCCTTGGATTAGAAGTTTTATCTGCCGAATTACAAGGCTTAACTGCTCAAACCGTTCACTTGAAAATCGTTTCAAAGAGGATTTAGAGAATATGTATAAAACCTACGGTATAGGGGGTGGGGAGTAATGCTTTTTCATGAAATTTACGGCTCGTACTATAACGCAGTTGCAAAGATACTGGCGATAGCGGTCGAGGGTGAACTTACCGAGCAAAAAATGAAAGAAATCTGCCACGAAAAAGCCTTTTCGGAAAGTTTTCTTGAAATTATTCCCGCACTCAAAGAAGAAAGATGGAAGCTGATTACAAAAGACCTTAAAACTCCTCTCAAAAATAAACCCTCAATGCCCCTTACAGAATTACAACTTCGTTGGTTAAAGGCAATTTCACTTGACAAAAGAATTCGTCTTTTCAATGTGAATACGGATTTTTTAAAGGATATTGAACCTCTTTTTAACCCTGAAGATTATGTGCTTTTTGATAAATATGCCGACGGCGACCCCTATGAAGACGAAGAATACATAAAGAATTTTCGTGCGGTACTTTTCTCAATTAAGCACAAACAGAAAATTGCCGTTGAATACGCAAGCCGAAAGGGGAATAACCGCAGAATTATCTGTATTCCCGTGGGGCTTGAATATAGCGAAAAGGACGACAAATTCAGAGTGGTACTCAGCGGTTGTCGTTTTTCAAACTATATCAATATGGCGGGTATTAAGGATGTTGAAATTCTTTGCAATGCCAATGATTTTCAAACGGTGAAGCCCGAAAAGAAAGAGAGTTATTTCATAGCAGAGCTCACCGACGAGCGAAATGCCCTTGAAAGAGTAATGCTCCATTTTGCTCATTTCAAAAAAGAAGCAGAGCGAATTGATAAAAAGCATTATCGTCTAAAAATCTATTATGATGAATCAGACGAAACGGAACTTGTGATTCGTGTATTATCCTTTGGACCATTCTTAAAGGTTACCGAGCCACAAAATTTTGTAAATTTAATAAAAGAAAGACTTATAAGACAGAAGAGTTGCGAGCTCAAATGAGTTCGCAACTTTTTTTCCGTGATAATTGAAATATTTTCCAATATACTCTTAATTACAAGGTTGATTACAAAAGGAGTGACAGAAATGTTAGAATTACGCGGAAAATACAATTCCGCAATAGTTTATACGGATATAATTGAAGATACCGCAATCGGTCAGATTATCGAGCTTTGCAATCAGGAGTTCGTTAAGGACTGTAAAATCAGAATTATGCCCGATGTTCACGCGGGGGCAGGGTGCGTAATCGGTTTCACCGCCGATTTGGGCGAAATGGTAATCCCCAATATTGTGGGCGTTGACATCGGTTGCGGAATGCTTACAGTTGAGCTTGGTACAATAGACATTGATTATCAGGCACTTGATAATTTAATACGCGAAAAAGTACCAAGCGGTAAAAATGTGCACGAGGGTCGTCAAGTGCGTTTCCCGGATTTGCAGACACTTCATTGCTATCGCAATCTTAAAGACACAAAGCGTCTTGAGAGAAGCATCGGCACTCTTGGTGGCGGTAATCATTTTATTGAGGTTGACTGCGATGACGAGGGTAACAAATATCTTGTAATTCATACGGGCAGCCGAAATCTTGGCAAGCAGGTGGCAGAGCATTATCAGAAAATGGCTTATGATATTTTGCGTGGTGCTGACAAACTTTTTGAGGAGCAGGCAAATCTCATTGCCCGCTATAAAGCAGAACACAGAAAAAAGGAAATTGAGGGTGCACTCAAAGAGCTTAAAAAGAATTTTAAGGCAAAGTGGACCGATGTTCCAAAGGATTTGTGTTATCTTACAGGTGAATATCGCGAAATGTATTTGCACGATATGAAAATCTGTCAGGAATTCGCAACAAAAAATCGAATGCAGATTGCTGAAACAATACTTAATGGACTTTTCGGTAAACCCTTGTCGGATTTCTCATACTTTGAAACAATCCATAATTATATTGACCACGAAACAAATACCGTGCGAAAAGGTGCAGTTTCGGCAAGAAAGGGAGAAAAACTTTTAATCCCTATCAATATGCGTGACGGCAGTTTAATCTGTATCGGTAAGGGCAACGAGGAATGGAATTGCTCCGCACCACACGGTGCAGGCCGTCTTTTCAGCCGTGGCAGTGCCAAGGCGAATTTCAGCCTTGAGGAGTTCCAGAAATCAATGGAGGGTATTTTTACAACCTCCGTGGGTGCAGACACCCTTGACGAAAGTCCAATGGCATATAAAAATATGGAGGATATTGTGAATAATATCACCCCAACGGCAGAGATAGTTAAAAGAATTATACCGACCTATAATTTTAAAGCTGGGGAATAACATACGCAACGCGTATTTCATAGCGTTAGCTATTTCATATCCCGCAAGGGATATTTCATAAATTGTGTAAACAATTTATTTCATTAAAATGAAATATTGCTTTGCAATATGAAATAATCCGTTGGATTATGAAATATTTGTCTTCGCCAAATATGAAATAAACTCCATGCGGAGTTTATATATGGATGAGGAGTTGAAAATATGTTGAAACTTATTGAAAGAATATTTAGTTTTTTTCATAAAAACAAAAATGACAATTCTTCTTTACAATATGAGAAAAAACTTTTACCACCTTGGGAAGAAATCGTTGAAAAATGCTACGGAAAAGAAGTAAGCAATATTTGCGAATATACTGTTGAAAAAGTGATTTATGCAAAAACGAAAGATTTTCGTGCAGTAATATACAAAAAGAAAGATATGTATTTCATCATTTGTGAACAACTTTATGCTTGGGACGAAGAAGACGAATATGAAATAAATGAATACTTGTCAGGTAAGGGCTTGCCGGGATATTGGTTTCCCATAGATAACGGTGTATCAGTTTTTGATAGCATTGAAATGGCAGAAAGAGAAGTTTTTTCAATGTCACAGTTCAAAATGTAAGGCGGGGGCTTAGCTCTCGCCAATTTTTTGCTTAAAAATATTAAAAAATTTTCATTTCGCAATACATTTTTAACAAATATGTGCTATAATACAAAATATAATAGTAAAATTCTGCCGTTTTTGGCTTTCCGAGGTGTTATATTTTGAAAAAAATAGCAGGGGTTATTGTTGACGGCCATAAAATCATACTTGCAATTATGCTTGTGATTTGTGCTTTTTGTGCGGGGCTTATACCAAAAGTTACAATCAATACAGATATGACAAAATATCTGCCCGATGATTCTTCTATGAGTCAGGGTATTGAAATTATGCTCAATGAATTTGAAAAAGCTTCAACAACACAGACAATTCGCGTTATGTTTGAGGGGTTAGGTGAGGCTGAAATCCCTTATGTGCGTCAGCAACTTGAAAACATTCAGTATGTTGATAGCGTGGCTTATGTTGAAGACAGTGAAGATTACAACAAAGACGGTTATACGAAGTTTGTTGTGAATACTACATATACTTATGGCTCGCCTGAAGAACTTGCCATTGAAGATGCCATTGAAAACCAGTTCGCGTCTTATAAAATGAATTATATGAATGACAACACAAGCAGTATGGAATTACCGTGGGTAATAATCGGTGTTGCGGTGTTGATTTTGCTTGCAATATTGTTTATTATGAGCGGTTCGTGGTTTGAACCAATACTCTTTATGGCAACAATCGGCGTTGCGGTTGTTATGAATATGGGTTCTAATTTAGTGCTCGGCGAGGTTTCACAGATTACAATGTCCATTGCCGCAATTTTACAGCTTGTTCTTTCAATGGACTATTCAATTATTCTTGCTAACCGTTATCGTCAGGAAAAAGAGAATTATGACGATATTGAAGATGCTATGAAAGCCGCTTGGTGCAACGCGTTTTCATCAGTTTCAAGTAGCGGTATGACAACTGTTATAGGTCTTATTATGCTTGTGTTTATGAGCTTTAAGATTGGTATGGACTTAGGTCTTGTGCTTGCCAAAGGCGTGCTTCTCAGTATGATTTGCGTGCTTACAGTACTTCCCGCACTTCTTCTTATTTTCGATGAAAAGATTGAAGATACCGAGAAAAAAGAACTTAAAATTCCAATGGGCTTTGTTGCGAAAAGTCAGTTCAAGCTTCGTAAGGTTATCGCTATATTCTTTGTAATTCTTTTTGCAGGTTCTTATATTTTGCAGGGCTTCGCACAAATTTCTTATTCACTTTCACCCGAAGACCCCATTGCCGAGGTTTTTGCACCGTCAAACCCCATTGTTGTGCTTTATAACAATGAGGATGAAGACCGTGTCAACGATATGATTGATGAACTTGAATGGAACGAAAATGTCAAGAATATTATGAGTTATTCAACTACTCTCGGTATGAAATATACTTCGCACGGTATGGTTGATATGATTGACGATATGGGCATTGCAATGAGTATTGACCCGTCACTTCTTGATATTATTTATTACAGTTATTATAACGGTGACAATTTGCTTTCAATGACAGTTGCCCAGTTCTTTGATTTCATTTCTAACGAGATTATTCCCAACCCGTTGTTTGCAGATTTCATCAGTGATGATATGAAGCAAAGTCTTGACAAAATGAAGATGTTTGCAGACAAAGAATCCCTTACAACACCTAAAACAGCAGAAGAACTTGCCGAGATGTTCGGTATGAACGCTGATGACCTTAAAAAAGTTTTTGTACTTTATTACAGTAAGCACGGCGGTGCGGATTTCGGTACAATGACAATGCCTGTGTTTGCAGATTTTGTTGTTAATGAGGTTGCAAAAAATCCACAGTATTCTTCTATGATTGATGAAGAAAGCAAATCAAAACTTTCACTTCTCGTAACCTTTACAGATAAAGAAAAACTTACACAGAAACGCAGTTATAAAGATATGGCATCGGTGCTTGGGTATCCTGAGGACGACATTCTTCTAATGTATTGTTATCACAGTGAATATCTTATAAATCCTGAAGCGGTTAATATGGATAATGTTCTTGCAAAATATGTTGCATGGCAGGTAGTAGAACCGCCCCATCAGATGTCGATTTATCAGATGATTAATTTTGTGGCAGAGAATAAGGCTGCATTCTCTTCTATGATGGATGCGGAACAACTTTCACAGATTGAAATGGGTCAGAAACTCATTGAGGCTACGGCAAACAACAGCAAACTTTCTCCTGAAGACCTTGCGGATATTACAGGAATGCCCGTTTCACAACTTCGTCAGCTTTATCTGCTTTATATAAGCGAGCATGGGGATACTGATAACTGGAAACTGTCAGTTCAGCGTTTCGTTCATTTTGTGAATAGCGATGTAATGACCAACAAAGAATATGCAGGTTATTTTGATGCTGAAACCGCATCAACTCTTAAAAATGCAATTCCCGTAATTGATGCGGCGGCATCGGGCAATGCTTACACGCCTGCAGAGTTCACAAATGTGATTTCAGGAGTTGCAAGCGGGCTTGACGGCAATATGGTTGAAATGTTTTATCTATATTACACAAGTATGCAACAGAGTAATCCCGAATGGACGCTCACTATTGAAGAAATGTTCCGTTATCTTTCAGAAGATATGATGAATGACCCTAAATTCTCATCATTTTTAAGTGAAGATATGAAAGATGAAATCATTGGAATGAAATCACAACTTGACGATGGTATTGCACAACTTTTAGGCACAAATCATTCACTTATGATGATTGAAACCTCATTGCCTGTTGAGTCGGTAGAAACTACATGGTTTATGGACGACCTTACAGCACTTTGCGGTGAAAAACTTACAAAGGCTGTTTACTTTATCGGTAATACACCGATGAATTATGAAATGGAAAAGAGTTTTGATGAAGAACTTCTTCACATAACAATCCTTACTGCAGTAGCAATTTTTGCGGTTGTGCTTATAACTTTCCGCTCAGTCTGGGTTCCGCTTATACTTGTTTTACTTGTTCAATGCGGTGTTTATATCACAATGTCTGTAAATTGCCTTATGGATTTCAGCATTTATTATCTTGCACTTATCATTGTTCAATGTATTCTTATGGGTGCTACCATTGACTATGGTATTCTCTTTACGAACTATTACCGTGAAAACCGTAAAACAATGGATGTTAAAGAGTCAATTGCATCGGCTTATAAGGGCTCAATTCACACAATTCTCACTTCAGGACTTATTATGGTTACCGTTACGGGTGTGGTTGGCTTCAGCCCTGTTGACCCAACAATCGGCCAGATTTGTAAGATTATCTCAATCGGCTCACTTTCGGCAATACTTCTTATCTTGTTTGTTTTACCCGGACTTTTAGCCACATTTGATAAACTTATTGTGAGAAAGAAAAAAGAAAAGACTAAATAAAAAAATAATAAAAAGCCTCCCTCTGACGAGGGAGGTGGCAAAATCTTTGATTTTGACGGAGGGAGAGATAGATGCATAGAGAAAGAACTCCCGTTTTGTTCACAATAAAGCGATTACTTGCCTTTTATAATTAAATATGTTTCAATAAACTAAAGATGGTGGTAATATGAAATTAAACACACATGATACTACTCCCAAAACTCAAAATAGTAAATTAGTGAAAATTCTATTATCGATATGTGCTATTTTAATGTATAGCATTTTTATATTAGGTGCTTTTGCTTGTTTCTATTATGCTAAAAGTTTTGCTGGCGGTATATCTATGATTTTAATACCTGCTTTATTTACAATAGTTGTAACAATTATTTTTAAAGATATGGAAAAAGCATATGTGGAAATAAAAGATAAAGAGATTTATGTAGTTGATTACTATTTGGGAATTAAAAACGAAAAACATATTCCAATTTCTGATATTACATCTGCTGAAATTTGTCTTGGGTATTCATTAAAAGTAAAAGGATACCGTGAGAGTGTAGCAGGGATTCAATACATTGTTTTTAGAAACGGCAAAAAGTATTTATTTAAAATTATTTACCTACCTGAAACAGAAGAATTATTTAAACAGTATATAAAATAATTAAAAAGCGGAGTGAATTTCACTCCGCTTTTTAATTATTCGTGACAATGTTCCCCACAACTATGACCTTCGCCGTGCTCGTGGTCGTGGTGGTCGCATTTTGCGTCAGGGTTGTAATCTAATTTACCAACAAGGTATGAGATAACCGCTTGGTTGCAATCGCCTTTAACACCGCCGAACCATTTAATTCCTGCTTCATTGAGTGCATTCTGTGCACCGCCGCCAATGCCGCCACAAATCAGCACATCAACACCGTTTGCCTTTAAAAATGTAGCAAGTGCACCGTGACCTTGACCGTCAGTATTTACAATGCTCATACCAACAATACTGTCGTTTTCTACCTTATAGATTTTGAACTTTTCGGTGTGTCCAAAGTGCTGAAAAACCTGCTCGTTTTCATAAGTTACTGCAATTTTCATATTATTACCTCTATTCATTTATTACAGTTAAAATACTGTTGTTTTTTACTGTGATTTGTTTTTTGTATTCGCCCTCATAAACGGTTTTGAGCTTGTGCTCTGCAGTTGACTCAATAATCATTGTTTTATCAAAATTACCGTCGAGAATTATTGTTCTTTCTTCACCCTCATTTACAATAACCGTAACGGTTTTGTTTTCGGGAGTTTTAAAGGTGAATACATTAAAATCATTATTTGTGTCGGGGAAAAATCCGTTGTCAAGACAAACTGAACCTACGGGTATGTATTTTGAGAAATGGGCAAAGCCGTAATAACGCTCTGCAACATACCATTCTTCAAAATTGTCGGTTGCAGTGAGCGTTGCGTCGGAATAATCAAAACCGTCCTCTTTGATTGAATATTGATTTACCGCAACCCAACTTGTCCAACTTTCTGCACCCGCATAAATCAAGTCCTGACCGATAATTCTTGCGGTTATAAGTGCACCCTTGAAATTCTTTGTGTGGCTCTTGTTGGGCAATTCACACCATTCGCTCATATCAAATCGCAATTCAGGGTGGGGGAGTACCAATTCGTTTTTGAACTGAACTCTTATTTGCGGATTGTTATCATCATGATATGAATGATAAGCGAAAATAGGCATAACACTCATAACCAACTCATCTTTTAAAAGCAATTCAAGATATTTCGGGGTAAGCCCCATCATTTCGCCACTTTCGGGACCGTAAAGCTTAACATTCATTCCGCGTTTTGTGATTTCTTCGGCAAAAATGTGCATAACTTCTGCCATTTCTTCGGGCTCATAGTGACAACCCTCTTGCCACACATAAGAACCGCCCCATTTCCATTGAGGTTCATTTATGGGGCTCACATATTTTACGGGAAAGCCCTCGTCAATAAGCCTTTGGGTTGCGGTCAAGAAATAATCTGCAAATTTTCTGTAATTAGCCTTTGGCAGATTGCAGGTGTGCATCATTAAACTGCCCGATGCTTGTCCCGTTGAGGTCTGTGACCAATGGGGCGAATTCGCAAACACAATAAGAGTGTCAATATTGCCCTTATCAAGACATTTTCGCATTACATCTTTCGCGGTTTTGTCAAGAGAGTAGTCCCAATAACCCTCTTGCTTTTCGCGGTCATAAACATACATACTTTCGGTGCGACGCCAAGGATTTTGCACACGGTAATTGTCATAGTCTGTACCACCGCCGATATTGTAACGATAAATATTGAGTTTTAAACCTGTATCACCGTATAAATTTTCGGCGATTTCGTCCTGCACTTTTTCTTCCTTGCAATAATGCGACCACCAGCAAGCCGAAGTGCCAAATCCCTTTAAAGTTTGTAATTCTTTTGCGTTTTCAAGATTTATTTTCATAATTTTCACCAATCCCCATAGGTGTTATTTTATTAAATCCTTTATAACTTCCCCTGCAATTATTAGCCCTGCTGTACTTGGCACAAAAGAGATACTTGCGGGTGTTCTCTTGCCGTCATTTTTAGGCGTTTCAGTTGAATAAAGCACCTTCAATTTCTTCACATTTCTTGCTTTTAACTCTCTTCTCATAACTCGACAAAGAGGGCAGGTGTCGGTTTTATAAATATCGGTGATTTTAAATGTGGTCGGGTCTAATTTGTTCCCCGTTCCCATTGATGCAAGCATAGGAATTTCCAATTCCTGCGATTTTACCGCCAAATCAATTTTCGCTGTCACATTGTCAATGGCGTCGATTATATAATCATATTTATTCAATTCAAATTCATCTGCGTTTTCGGGCAAATACATTTTGACAATGGGTATAACCTCGCATTCGGGGTTAATGTCAAGAATTCTCTCTTTTGCCACATCAGCCTTATTCTTTCCAACAGTTGAGTGGAGTGCATATAGCTGACGATTTATGTTTGTGATGTCAACTGTGTCCTTGTCAACAACGGTCATTTTGCCAACTCCACAACGAGCCAGAGCCTCGGCAACATAAGAGCCAACGCCACCAAGCCCGAAAATAATAATATTAGCATTTTTAAGTTTTTCAAGGCTTTCTTTGCCAATAAGTCTTTCAGTTCTTGCGAATTGTTCCATATCTTAACAACCCCTTTCCGCCCCATCTTTGAGGGGGCTGTCTGTGGAAGCAGACTGGGGGAGTAATGTATATACTCCCTCCGTCATTTTCTTACGAAAATGCCACCTCCCTCAATGAGGGAGGGGAACGGGTCGTCGAGGACGCCGACCCCTACATATTTTAAATCAATTATACACTATTGAAAAAAATTCCGCAATAGTGTATAATCTTTCGTTGGAAATAATTATACTAAATATATAAGGATGATACAAATGAAACTTGGTATTGTTGGACTTCCCAATGTAGGTAAAAGTACACTCTTTAATGCAATTACAAATGCAGGTGCACAGTCTGCAAACTACGCATTCTGCACAATCGAGCCAAATGTGGGCGTTGTTGCAGTGCCCGATTACAGAATTGACAAACTTGCAGAGATGTATAACCCTGCAAAAATCACTCCCGCAACTATTGAATTCGTTGATATTGCAGGTCTTGTAAAGGGTGCTTCAAAGGGCGAGGGACTTGGCAATAAATTCCTCTCTCATATTCGTGAAGTTGATGCAATTATCCACGTTGTCCGTTGCTTTGATAACGATGATATTATTCACGTTGAAGGAAGTATTGACCCACAGAGAGACATTGAAACAATCAACCTTGAACTTATTCTCTCCGACGTTGAAATTCTCGACAGAAGAATTTCAAAGGTAGAAAAGGACTTAAAAGGCGACAAGTCACTTCAAAAGGAACTTGATTTCCTTAAAAGACTTCGTGGTGAACTTGAAAACGGTGTTAATGCCCGTGCAGTTGAAGCTGATGAAGAAGAAAAGGAATTTCTTTCCGCTGTTGCACTTCTTTCATCAAAGCCGGTTATCTATGCTTGTAATATGAGTGAAGAAGATTTCGCAAACAATATCCGTGAAAATGCTCGTTATAATGCAGTTTGCAAGCTTGCAGAGGCAGAGGGTGCAGAAACTCTCCCAATCTGTGCAGAACTTGAAGCACAGATTGCCGAGCTCGACAAAGAAGAAAAAGAAATGTTCCTTTCAGATTTAGGTATTGAACAGGGTGGTCTTGACCTTCTTATTCAGCGTTCATACAACCTTTTGGGACTTATCTCATACCTTACTGCCGGTCAGCCCGAGGTTCGTGCATGGACCATCAAAAAAGGCACAAAAGCTCCTCAGGCGGCAGGTAAAATCCATACTGACTTTGAACGTGGTTTCATTCGTGCAGAGGTAATTCACTTTGACGACCTTATGGCAAACGGCACAATGCAGGCTGCAAAGGAAAAAGGACTTGTCCGTTCCGAAGGTAAAGAATATGTTATGAAAGACGGAGATATTGTGCTTTTCCGCTTTAATGTCTAAAAAAAATTGGTTTTTTTCCGCAATACGTCGTGGCTTTCGGCTCGTGGTATACCTGATACAACTTCGCCTCCGCCACATTGTCTTGCGAAAAAATAACTCAATTTTAAATGAATGTAGGGCGGGGGCTTGCTCCCGCCGTGATTTTTCAAAATACGCTTGTAGCTCAGTTGGATAGAGCGTCAGACTCCGACTCTGAAGGTCGTGCGTTCGAATCGCATCAGGCGTGCCAAAATTAAAAGGATTTGCAAATTTGCAAATCCTTTTTTTACGGGTTATTCGTGAATCACCACTATAATTACCACTCTTTTATAACTTTCGGTTTTTCAAAAATCTCATCAAGAGTTTTAATGAACGGAACAACATCATTAAGTGCACCGATTCTATGGTCAAATGTGAGTGTGATAGGCATTACTTTTTTAACCCCTAAATCAATTTCACCATTACTGTTTTTGAATACAAATTCTTTATCCTGCACGGCACCTACACCCATCATAAATACTTGCGGATAGAGAAGCGGTGCTTGTGTGCCCATACCGTTAAGACCTTTTGCAAGTGTGCCCCAGTTTGAGAAGCATACAGTACCTTCATTAAGTCGCTCTAATTCAAGTGCATTTTCTTCTTTTGGCGGGCGTACAAACAATCCTTTTATTGTTCCCATTTTGCTCTTGCCAAAAAGTCCGCCGATGCCCATTGCTATTGCGTTTGCCAATTTGCCGGTCATTGCAAAAGCAATTTCGCGGTTGATTGCAATATCAGTTACAATATTGTCAATGTTTGTGGTTTTTAAACGGTGTACCGAGTCTGCAATATCCTCTTGCAATTCTTTAAGATTTTTTTCTTCAGCACAGAGAATTTTTACAGGGAATGTTTCACCACTGTCAAGGACTACGGGCATTGCAATATCCATGTGCTTTTTGATAATGATTCGTCCCGTGGTTGAAAATGGTTTGAAATCAATGTGTGCGTTGAGTCTTGGTGCAGCCTTTAAGCCCTCAACCATTGCACGCATAATAATTGTGTTGAATGAAACAGGGTAGCCACATTCTGCTTTTAATTCCTTATATGCCTGCCAAAGCTTTGTCACATCGGCTTCATAAGCGTAAGCAGCAGTAGGTTGACTTGTGGCTTTTGAAAGAATATAACCGTTACTTTTTTTCTTAATGTCATTAAAGTATTCTACTTTGTCACCGTCCATAGGACGCTGAAGTGTTTTGTCAAGAAAGTTTTTAATACTCATAATTATCACCTATAATTTGTTAAATCAAAATAAGTATATCAAAATCAGCAAGGATAGTCAATGCGAAATATTTATTGACAAACCAAAATTACAATGATATAATACTTTTCAAATTGTTTTCGCACTTTCAAGTGCTAAAGCGGATATTATTTATAAGAGGCGATACTAATGGCACCAAGAAAAGGTAATTTAATGAGTGTGCGTCACGACATCAAAGTTCTTGACGCAACAATCCGCGACGGCGGACTTTGTAACAATTTTGAGTTTACAGACGAGTTTGTACGCGAACTTTATAAAACGAATATAAAGTGCGGCGTTGACTATATGGAATTCGGATATAAGGCGAGTAAAAATCTTTTTAATGAAGAAGACCATGGTAAGTGGAAATTCTGTAATGAAAAAGATTTGCGTGCGATTGTGGGCGATAATGTGTCCGATATGAAAATCGCGGTTATGGCGGATGTTGGCAGATGTGACTACAAAACCGATTTTATTCCTAAAAAAGACAGCGTAATTGATATGGTGCGTGTTGCCTGCTATATCCATCAGATTCCCGCTGCAGTTGAAATGATTAACTATTTCAATGAATTAGGATACGAAACAACTTGTAATATTATGGCGATTTCACAGGCAAGCTTTAATCAGATTGATGATGCACTTGAGATGCTTGGTGAATCAAAGGTTGATGTAATTTATCTCGTTGACAGTTATGGTTCATTATTCCCTGAAAATGCGGCTGAGCTTGTGAAGAAATATCTTGAATACGGCGAAAAATACGGTAAGCAAATCGGCTTCCACGGTCACAATAACCAGAATCTTGCATTTGCAAACACTATTGAAACATTGTCTTATGGTGCTTCTTATGTTGATGCAACTGCAATGGCAATGGGACGCGGTGCGGGTAACTGTGCAATGGAATTGATGCTTGGATTCCTCAAAAATCCCAAGTACAGTATTTATAGTTTGCTTCGTTTCATTGAGAATTATATGATTCCGCTTAAAGAGTCCGGCGTTGTGTGGGGCTTTGACTTGCAGTATATGTTTACAGGTCAGCTCAACCGCCATCCGAGAGAGGCTATGATGTTCACCGACAAAAAGCGTAGTGATTATACAGAGTTCTATAAAGAATTGTTAGACAATTTCTAAATTAATTCAAAAAATACCCCCCCAACATTTTCAAGCAAAACTGTTGGGGGATATTTATGCTTTTTTATACAAATTCAAAATTTTCTTTGCCTGCACCAAGCTCAAAATGATATTTAGCAATACCTAAATCCACTTTAGAATAAAATCCGCCGGTTGCCTCGGCTCTAACCTTACCACCGTCGAGCAAGTGGAAACAGAATTTCTGTTGATTTCGTGCAGTGGGTGCAAGCATTGCCGCCTGAACACCGTCCATAAACCAGATTGGCATATCACCGTAAAATCTGCAAAGAGAATCGATAAATTTGTTTTTATGGGGCTTGCCGTTGTTTTCGCCGTAGCCTACTGAAATTACACAGACGAGCTTTTCGCCCTTGCCAACGTTGTATTTTGCCTTGCGTTTACTGAATGTAAGTGCTACCCAGCAGGTGTTAAGACCAAGCATCTGTGCCTTGAGAACAATTCTTTCGCCGTAATATCCGACTTTTTCTTGCAAATCATCACTCTTTTTACCAACAAGAGCAATGTAATTCTGCACGCCTGAAAAACTGCCGTAGCTTGCCATTGCACCTGTGAATGCATTTGGCTCGTCAGTGATTAACTGAATGTTAAGCCCGCTCTCTTTATTGCAGGCATCAACTTCTGCCTTTAACTCTGCGAGCACATCACCCTCAATTTTCTTATCAGTATATCTGCGTACAGAGTGACGCATTTGCATTGCTTCCATAATATCCATAAAAATACCTCTGCGAAAAATTTTTATGTAATGTATTTTACTATATTTTTTCTGTAAATGCAAATATTTTTGAATATCTCTTGACATTTGACATTTCTTTTGTTATCATATTCAAGCCGCATATTAGGGGGTAGTGTGTCCTCAAGTTGGTAAGTATAATCCGAAACAGCCTGAAAACAGTCTTTTTTGAGCTTTTTCGGTGTTTCGTTCTCGAAAGGCAAAAAGCCTTTCATCGTTCTCAACAACCAAAAAATCAACAAAAAATCTTTGTTTTCAGGTCGTAGATTTTTTGAATAGCAGATTTTTGTCAAGTTGAGGCATAAAACGGAGTAAATCCTAATGGATTTACGAGTATTTTAACGATGAATTGGCGAAAATATGCATTCAAAAAACTATTTCGGATTATACTTACCAACTTGCACACTGAAAGTGAATTTTCCACCCTCAATAGCGAGTCTATAATTTAAGGTAGGTTAGAAAAATGTACGCAATCATTGTTACTGGCGGCAAGCAGTACAAAGTTGCTAACGGCGACGTTGTATTCATTGAAAAGCTTGACGCTGAAGAGAATGCTGAAATCACTTTTGACAAGGTTCTCGCAGTTGGTTCAGACGACGGTATCACAGTTGGTGCTCCTTATGTTGAGGGTGCAACAGTTGCTGGTAAAGTTCTCAAGAACGGTAAGGGCAAAAAGGTTACTGTATTCACTTACAAGCCCAAGAAGAACGAGAAACGCAAGAAGGGTCATCGTCAGCCATACACAAAGGTTGAGATTACCGGTATCAACGCATAATGACAAAAGCGAAATTTCTGTTTTGCAAAGATACAATTGTTTCGTTTGAGTTAAGCGGTCATAGTGGTGCAGGGGAGAGTGGTACAGACATTGTCTGCAGTGCAGTTTCTTCAGCAGTTTATATGGCGGCAAACACAATTCTTGAAATAATGAAAATCGAGGCAAATGCAGAAGTTACCGACGGGTATTTTAAATTCGAGATGAATTTAGAAGACTCAAAAAAAGCAAAAGTAATTACTGACGGCTTGTATTTGCATTTAGGTGAATTACAAGGTCAGTATCCCAACAACTTGAAACTTGAAAGAGGTGTTTTTGATGCTTAAAATCAACATTCAGTTATTCGCTCATAAAAAAGGTATGGGTTCAACAAAGAACGGCCGTGACTCAGAGTCAAAGCGTCTTGGCGTTAAGAAGGCAGACGGACAGGCAGTTCTTGCAGGTAACATCATTGTTAAGCAGCGTGGAACTCACATTCATCCCGGCAACAATGTAGGTCGTGGTTCTGACGACTCACTCTTTGCTCTCATCGACGGCAAAGTTAAGTTTGAGAGAATGGGTAAGGACAGAAAAAAGGTTAGCGTTTACGCTATCGAGCAGTAATTTCTGTAAAAAAAGGCGGATGCACATTGTTTGCGTCCGCTTATTTTTTTTGAGGTGTTCTTATGAAAGAATTCAACAAAAGTCATAAATTAGATAATGTTTGCTATGATATTCGCGGTCCGGTTATGGAAGAAGCCGTGAAAATGGAAGCACAGGGTCAGCGGATTTTAAAGCTTAATATCGGCAATCCTGCACCCTTTGGCTTTACTGCACCTGACGAGGTAATCCGCGATATGATGTATAATCTTCGTGAGTGTGAGGGTTATTCTGACTCAAAGGGTATGTTTTCTGCGCGAAAAGCAATTATGCAGTATTGTCAGCTTAAAGGCATTAAAGGTGTTGATATTAATGATATTTATATCGGCAACGGTGTCAGCGAATTAATTACAATGTCAATGCAGGGTTTACTTGATAACGGCGACGAGATTTTAGTGCCTGCACCCGATTATCCATTGTGGACAGCTTCGGTTACTCTTGCAGGCGGTAATGCGGTTCATTATATGTGCGACGAGCAGAATGAGTGGAATCCCGATATTGAAGATATTAATAAGAAGATTACTCCAAATACAAAGGGTATTGTAATAATCAACCCCAATAACCCAACAGGTGCACTTTATAGCGATGAAATCTTAAAGGAAATTGTTGAAGTAGCAAGAGAAAATAATCTTATTCTCTTTGCTGACGAGATTTATGACCGACTTGTTATGGATGGACTTACTCATACAGCCCTTGCTTCACTTGCTCCCGATGTACCCTGTGTCAGTTTCAACGGACTTTCAAAGTCCCACAGAATTGCAGGTTTCCGCGTGGGTTGGATGGTAATTAGCGGTAACAAAAAGAAAATCAAGGGATATATTGAGGGCTTGAATTTACTTTCATCAATGCGACTTTGCTCCAATGTGCCTGCACAAAGTATTGTTCAGACTGCATTGGGTGGGGTGCAAAGTATTGATGACTTGCTTTTGCCCGGTGGCAGAATTTATGAGCAGCGAGAGTTTGTTTATAATGCACTTTGCAATATTGACGGAATTTCTGTTGTTAAGCCCAAAGCGGCATTTTACATATTCCCCAAGTTTGATGCGAAGAAATTCAATCTTCACGACGATGAAAAAATGGTGCTTGACTTCTTAAAGCAGAAGAAAATTCTCATTATGCACGGTAAGGGATTTAATTACCCAACACCCGACCACGCACGAATTGTATATCTTCCCCGCCGCAGACTTCTCGGCGAAGCAATGGAAGCATTGGCAGATTTTCTTAAAGATTATAGACAGTAAACAAAAATGTAGGGGACGATGAGTCTCACCTGCCGGTTCGGTCGGTGCTTCTGCTTCGCAGAGGTGTCCACCGGACACCCGCACCCCACATCGTCCCGTCTTAGTTTAATATCACACTTAATCGGGCGGATGTGGGCATCCGCCCCTATTTTTATTTGCGTCGCAGACCTTTAATTTTGCATTTTACACTTTTCACTTTGCATTTATTTCCGTTCCCACATAATAATGCTTCAAAATCTCTTTATAAGTAAACCCTTGCCGTGCCATATAATCCGCACCGTATTGGCTCATTCCTACGCCATGACCGTATCCGCTTACTGTGAATACAAAATTCTCGTCATCATATTTTACTGTAAATGTACTGCTTTTCAACTCGAAAAGTTTGCGGATTTCTGTACCCTTAAAGGATTTACCGCCAATAATTATTTCTTTCACCATACCCGTATCGGTATTGGTGATTTTTTCTACCCATTTTGATGGCTCGTCACCTAATTCAGCTCCGTTTTCGCTCATAATTTCCTTGAATTTTTCTGTGGCTATTTTAACCTCTGAATGATAAGCAGGGGAGAGTTTATCACCCACGCTATTAACAGAAATAAGATAGGGATATTCACCGCCCCACACATCTGTTGCGTTTTCGGTTTGTCCGTTGCTGATTGAATGAAAAACCGCATTTATGGGTTCGCCGTTATACTGAATTGTAAAATCAATTACCTCATCAACGCATTTCTCAATTTTTTCGCGATACGTGTCAAAATTTTCGTCCCATTTTTCTCTTTGCTCGTCCTCGGTTAAAAAGCCCTGATGTGTTGCACTGCTGTCACTTATATCCGCACCATTTAGTCCCTCATTTTTATATTCTTTTGAATATAAAAGCATTGTATGTGCCGCGACAGTCTGTGCTTTGATGGCCTCTTCGTGATATGCCACATTGATTTCTGATGCCACCACGCCGATAAGATAGTCACGCAGGCTCATTTCTGTAATATTTTTACTGCTCGCATTCATAACCTTTACAGTGTCCACCGCGGTTTCTTCCGGCGGAATAGTGATTTCTTCGCCTAAAAATTCCTGTGAGATAACATCTGTCGCTTTCTCAACCGAACAAAGCGGGCAAAGTATCATCGCGAGGCTCAAGAAAAAGCAAATCATACTGTAACTTTTCATATTTTATCTCTCCCTTTTGTTGACTTTAATCCTTATTTGTATTAAAATATACAATGTATATTTATATTAACTTGGATACATAGCGAAATTTTTCTACAAGGAGGTAATTACAATGGCAGAATATATTTCAAGTATCTCCAATGATGCTCTTTCAACTTTATGCGAAGAGCTTCGTAAAAATAACCAGATAAATCCTGATTATTACAATCGATTCGAAGTAAAACGCGGACTTCGTAACTATGACGGCACAGGTGTGCTTGCGGGTCTTACACGCGTTTGCTCTGTTGAGGGCTATTATATGGACGACGGTGAAAAGGTGCCGAAAAACGGTCGCCTTATTTATCGCGGAATCAATATGACCGACATTGTTGAGAATTGTGAAAAAGAAAACCGTTTTGGTTATGAAGAGGTTGTTTGGCTTCTTCTTTTCGGTGCACTTCCCACAAAAGAACAGCTTAGCTGGTTTTCAGATTTGCTTGCAGAGTGCCGTGAGCTCCCCGAAGATTTTATTGAAGATATGATTATGAAAGCACCGTCACCCGATGTTATGAATAAGGCGGCTCGAAGTGTCCTTGCACTTTATTCTTATGACCCTAATCCCGATGATATTTCACCTGAAAATGTGCTTCGTCAGTGCATTCAGCTCATAGCACAAATCCCCGTAATTATGACTGCAGCTTATCAGGTTAAGCGTCGTGTTTATGATAAAAAGAGTATGTATATGCATCAGAACAAGCGTGAATTGGGAACTGCCGAAAGCATTTTGCGTTCAATTCGTAAAGATAAGAAGTTCACAGATGAAGAGGCAAAGCTTCTCGATATTTGTATGATTATCCACGCAGAGCACGGTGGCGGTAACAACTCAACATTTACAACTCGTTGTATCACATCAAGCGGAACAGATACTTATGCCGCAATTGCCGCAGGTATCGGCTCACTTAAAGGACCACGCCATGGTGGTGCTAACATTAAGGTACATAAAATGGTTGAGGATATGAAGCAGAATATTGCGGATATAACCAATGAAGGTCAGGTTGCCGATTATCTTACAAAAATTATGCAGAAGCAGGCGGGCGACGGCACCGGTCTTGTTTATGGTATGGGCCACGCGGTTTATACACTTTCAGACCCACGTGCAGTAATTCTTCGCCGTTACGCTGACGAATTCTCAAAAAAGACAGGTAAAGAAGACGAATTCAGACTTTTAAATCTTATTGAAACACTTACACCCGAGCTTTTTGCAAAGCTTCGTGGGGATAAAAAGAAAATCTGTGCAAATGTTGACCTTTATTCAGGTCTTGTTTACGATATGCTGGGTATTCCTCAGGAACTTTTCACACCACTCTTTATGGCGGCTCGTATGGCAGGTTGGTCAGCACACCGTATTGAAGAACTCACAACCGGCGGAAGAATTATCCGTCCCGCATACAAGAATGTTACTATTCCTCGTGGGTATGTTCCTATGAGTGATAGAATTCTTCGCACAGAAAGTATTCAAAAAGAATATATTCCTATCGAGGAAAGGTAATCAGTGTTATGAAAATAAGAGGAAGTATAGAAAAAATAAATCCTTTGTATTCTCTTTATGTGCTTGTAGGACTTCTGTGCCTTGCGGTGCCATTCAGAACCTATCAGCTTTTAAGACTTGTTGAAAGCAATACGGGATTTTATAAAGAGATAAACTGGTCGGTTTATCTTATGTATGCTCTGTGCATTTTGGCGGTGCTTGTGCCCTATGTACTCACTTTACTTGCAAAGAATGTGCCCGAATCACGTGCAGTTTACGGCAAAAACATAGTTCTGTCAGTATCTGCATTTATTTTCGGTGCAGGTCTTATTGCTGACTCAGTTTCAGCTCTTTCAACACTTGTTCTCTATTATCAGGGCTTTCCAACCGGAGAGATAAGTGTTGTTCCCACGGCATTTCAGGGTGTTTTCGGCGTTCTTTCGGCGATTTATATTTTCATTTTCGGTATTTCTTATATTGATGGAAGAACAACATATTCAAAGTACAAATTATTGGCTCTTTCTCCGCTTGCTTGGTCGGTGGTAAGACTTGTAATTCGTTTTGTTAAAAAGATTTCTTATGTGAATGTTTCTGACCTTATGCTTGAGTTGTTTGCCATTGCATTTATGATGTTATTTTTCTTGGCTTTTGCAAGAATTTCATCAGGCCTTTCAAACAAAAAGTCAATGCGTTCACTCTGGAGTTCAGGTTTTGTAGCAGCATTTTTCTGTGCAGCGGCAAATCTGCCAAGACTTATTACAATTATTACTGCAAACGGTAATTCACTCAACGAAGAATATCCCTTTGCACTATGTGATTTAGGATTTGCATTTTTTGCAATCTGTTACATTATTAATTCAATGAAAACTGCAAAGAATAATGATGCTTTTGAAATTCTTGACGAAGCAGAAGAAGATATCGAGCCCATTTTAAACGAAACTTTTGAGGGCGACAAAGAGGTTTAATATTAATGTTGTTTTTAAATAACGTCTTAACGGCATTTACTCAGGTTGTAATTCTTTTTCTTATTGCAATGGTGGGCTTTGTGTGTCATAAAATTGGTGTCTATACTGAAAAAGCCTCACGAATGACAACCGATTTGCTTTTTTACATTGTAGCCCCCGCAATTATCATTCGCTCATTTATGGGTATGGAATACAGCCGTGATTCACTTGAAGGCTTGCTTTTGGCACTTTTAGGCGGTGTGTTTTTTCACGCAGTCGGTATGATTTTTGCCAAAGTGTTCTTTAATAAGGGCGAAAAGGCTACGGCGTGTATTTTCAAATACGCTTCCTGCTACGGTAATGTGGGCTATATGGCATTACCGCTTGCATTGGCGGTGCTGGGTGACGAGGGTGTTTTTTATTGCTCGGTTATTATGGTGCCATTTAACATTCTTTCTTTTTCTCATGGTGTAAGCCTTATGCAGAAAAAGGATGAAAATGCAAAATTCAATATCAAAAAGCTTATTATAAATCCGGGCGTAATCGGTGTAGGAATTGCTTTACCCCTGTTTTTGTTGCAGGTGAAATTGCCCGATGTTATTTATCAGCCAATTTCTTATCTTGCAGATTTAAATACACCGCTCGCAATGGTTATGTTCGGCACATATCTTGCCTCTGCCGACTGGAAAACTCTTTTTTCAGACAAAAGAATTTGGGGCACAGTTGCACTTAAAATTATTGCAATGCCACTTATCACTATTTTAGGATTAAAACTTTTCGGTTTTGGCGGAACTTTACTTGTGGCTTGTGTCTTGAGTGCATCTGCACCAACGGCAAGCAATACGGTTATGTTTGCGGCAAAATATGACCGCGACACAGCACTTGCATCAAAGGTTACATCTTTGGTAAGTGTGTTATCAATTTTAACTATGCCGGTTATGATAGCGATAGCACAACAAATTCAATAGGAGTGATTTTATGAAACTCATAGTTGCAATTATCAACAATGACGACGCTAATGCGGTTATGAACGGTCTGACAAAAGAGGGCTACTCTGCAACAAGACTTTCAACCTCGGGCGGATTTCTGCGTGCAGGTAATGTGACCTTGCTTATCGGTGTTGACGATAAAAAGGTTGATGCAGTTAACAATATTATCGGTGAATATTGCAGTCAGCGTAAAAAAATCACACCTGTTAATACTACATATATAGGAGAATCGATGCTTTCATCAATGCCCATTGAAGTTACTGTTGGCGGTGCTACAATTTTTGTGCTTGATGTTGAGCAGTTTTATAAGATATGACAGATAAAATTTATGAAGCGGTGCAAACTGCCGTTTCTCAGGGGAACTTTCCTCACGGAGTACTCGTAGAGTGTCAAAACGAAAAAGAGGGTGAGGATTTTGCCCGCTTTATCGCCAACTGTCTTGTGTGTCGTGGTGAGAATAAGCCTTGCGGAGTCTGTGCAGATTGTAATAAGGCACAAAAAAACGGTCACCCCGATATTACCGAAACTGACGGTATAAAGGGCAAAAGCCGTAATTTTACCGTTGATGCGGTGCGTGAAATTCGTGACGATGCATTTATTGTGCCCAACGAGAGTGACCGCAAAATATATATTTTAAAAAATGCACATAATATGAATGAGCAAGCACAGAATGCTATTCTTAAAATACTTGAAGAACCACCGTCTTATGTGTTCTTCATAATTGTAACTACATCAAAAAGCACTATGCTTGAAACGGTGTTGTCACGTGTTCAGGTGTATTCTCTTTTAAGTGATGAGGGTGAAATTACCGAGAAAGAAGAAAATGCGGTAAAAGGCTTTGTAACGGCACTGCTTAATGTTAATGAGTCGGCACTTATGGAGCATACTGCGATTTTCCAGAAGAATAATCAGTTTGCAAGAAGTGTAATCACATTGCTTTCAGAGATTTTTCGAGATGCACTTGTTAAAAAAAGCGGATTTGAACGCGAGTTCAGATTTAAAGAAGAAGTTAAAAATCTGGCGAATAATGTAACCGCTAAAAACCTTATCGGGCTTTGTATGGTCTGCGACGAGCTTGCAGAGTCCATAGACCGTAATTGTAATAACAACCTGCTTGTTGTGAGAATGTGTTATGAATTCAAAAGAGCAATGGGCAGATAGGAGAAAATATATGATAGAAACTGTCGGAATAAGATTTAAAGAAGGCGGAAAAATCTATGATTTTGACGCTGACGGAATAAAATTCAATAAGGGTGATTATGCAATTGTTGAAACCGTTCGCGGAATGGAATGCGGTCTTGTTGCCAAGGCGAACCACGGCAAAAATGAGGACGATATAACTAAACCCTTAAAAAAAGTTATCCGCGTTGCAACCGAAAACGATATTAAGAACTTGGCAGAAAACAAAGAAAAAGAAAAAGAAGCGTTTAAAATATGTGAAAAGAAGATTGAGGCTCACGGGCTCGATATGAACCTTGTTGATGTTGAATACACCTTTGACCGCAGTAAATTGCTTTTCTATTTTACTGCAGACGGCAGAGTGGATTTCCGCGAGCTTGTAAAGGATTTAGCTTCTGCATTCAGAACAAGAATTGAGCTTCGTCAAATTGGTGTTCGTGATGAATCGCGAATGGTGGGCGGATTCGGTATTTGTGGCAGACCTTTCTGTTGTAATACTTTTCTCAACGATTTTCAGCCTGTGTCAATAAAAATGGCAAAAGAGCAGGGGCTTTCACTCAACCCCACCAAAATCAGCGGTACTTGTGGCAGACTTATGTGTTGCCTTAAATATGAGCAGGATACTTACGAGCATCTTCTTCGTGTTACTCCAAAGGTTGGTGCTATTGTTGATACACCCGACGGCAAAGGTACTGTAATTGACAATAACCTTATTACCGGTATGCTTAAAGTCAGTCTTGACCGACGCCCCGATGCCGCACCAATTACTATACATCGTCATCAGGTAAAGACCTTGCGTGACGGTAAAATTCGTATTGAAAAAGAAGAACTTGAGGCATTAAAAGGAATTGAATAAAATAACACTTGATTTTTAAAATATATGTGTTACAATGTAATTACATCATTAAAGGGAGGGTACATAAACATGGCATACGTAATTAGTGATGAATGCATCGCATGTGGTGCTTGTGCAGCAGATTGTCCTGTTGAGGCTATCTCTGAAGGCGACGGCATCTATGTAATCGACGCAGATACTTGCATCGATTGTGGTGCTTGTGCAGATAGCTGTCCTGTTGGAGCTCCTCAGGCTGAATAATTTAATTTAATGAAAAGTCCCACCGAGTATTCGGTGGGACTTTTTGTATGTGTGTTTTTATTTACTTGCTTCGTTTAACAAATCCAATATATCTTCTTTTGAAAAATTATATTTTTTATTACAGAAATGGCATACAACCTCGGTGTTTTCGTCCTCTGCCATTTCGCGAAGTCCGTCTTCGCCCGCACCAATAAGTGCTGCAGTAACGCGTTCAACACTGCAATCGCATTTATATTCGCTCTCTTGTGTGTCAAGCAACTGCATTTCAAATTCAGGAAGAACTGTCTGACAAATCTGTTCGGGAGTGAGCCCCTCCGCAAGCATTGTTGTAACAGGCTTAATGCCCTGAAGACCTTTTTCAACAAGTGAGATTGTGTCTTCACCTGCAGTAGGGAGTAACTGGATTAAAAATCCGCCCGCTAAAAGTACATTTTCTGTTTCAGGGTCAACAAGCACACCAAGAGCACAAACGGTAGGTGTCTGCTCGCTTGTTGCATAATATGCGGTGATGTCCTCTGCGATTTCACCCGAAATAATCGGGGTCTGTGCACAGTAAGGCTCTTTTAAACCTAAATCTTTAATTACGGTCAAAAATCCGTTTTTACCAACTGCACCCGAAACATCAAGCTTGCCCTTGTTGTTGAGGGGGAGTTGGACTGTTCTGTCGCCGATATATCCCTTAACCTGACCCTTTGAATTAGCAACTGCAACAACAGGGGAGGCAGGCCCGCCACCGTTGATTTTAAGTGTGAGAGTATCTTTATCACCCTTTAAAAGTGCACCCATCATTGCACCTGCAGTAATAAGTCTGCCAAGAGCCGCCGAGCATACCTTTGAAGTCTTATGGATATTCTGCATTTCCTTAACCATTTCGGTTGAGTCAAGGGCAAGGCAATAAAGCGTGCCGTCCTCTGAAATCATTCTTACAATTTTGTTCATTTCAATTCATCCTTAAAAATAGTCTTTATTTTTTTAGCAACAATTGTAATGCGTTGAGTTTCTTCATTTACGGGATTATCACTGTAATCATCATAAGTGCCTAATATTTCAAATCCGCATTTTTCAAGTACAAAAAGTACATCTTCAGGCTTGTAGGCGTATTCCGAAAAGCTTTCGCTGTATCGCTCAAATAAATCATCATCTTCATTTTTGATAAAGAAATCGAGGTCAATTTTGGTTTCCATTTCTTCTTTGTCAAAAGTATTTTGCCACACACAATAAACCTCGTCCATATCATAAACAAAGGTGTTATTACCAAGAACCTTTTCGTGCTTGTATGGTGTGTTTATATCAAAAATGAAGATTCCACCCATATTCATAAAAAGCGAAATTCTTCCAAAAACCTCCGTAACCCATTCTAATCTATAAATATGATTTATAGTGTCAAGAACGCATACTGCACAGTCAATTGTGCCGTACAAATCAAGTTTTTCTGCTTTTTGTCGAAGAAACATAACGGAAGAATTATCTTCATAATACTTTTTTTCAAGTGCCACAGCCAACATATCTTGGCTTGGGTCAACGCCGATTACATCATATCCCTTTTTCTCTAAAAGAAAAGATAATGTTCCCGTGCCGCAACCGAGGTCAAGCAAAAGCCCCCCGTTAATTCCGTTGCGGGTTAACAGAGAGCAGATTTTCTCGGCAATTCTTTCATATTCTATATTTTCGGTGAGAATGTCATAAACTGAAGAAAAAATACCGTAACTCATTTTTTAACTCTTTCAAAAATCTTTTCATAGCCGTCAGCACCATACTGAAGTGAACGATTAACACGGCTGATAGTAGCAGTTGAGGCACCTGTTGACTTAACAATATCGTTATAAACCTTTTTCTCTGAAAGCATTTTTGCAACTACAACGCGTTGAGCCATTGAGTGAAATTCGTTCACTGTGCAAAGGTCTTCAAAAAAAGCATAACATTCGTCTTTGTCCTTTAGTTCTAAAATACAGTCAATAAGAAAATCTGTATTTTCATTTTTAAAATCAATTCCCATAATTTTCAACCTCCAAAGTTTTATAACCCTTTAGTATTTTAGCACATTAAAACTTGAAAGTAAAGAAATTTTAGAAAAATAAATGCAAAATTATGGCTGGAATTACTGCACAGATATAGAGTATGCCTAATATTTTAAGGTTTTCGCGGAATTTTGATTTGTCGCGGAACAAAATAAGCAATCCTGCACCCGCATTTGTGCAAAGACCTGCAATCAACGAGCCAAAAGTGAGTGTGCCCTCAATGTAAAGCTGTGTAAGCAATACTGATGATGCACAGTTAGGAATAAACCCGATTAAAGCCGAAAGTAATGGCTGAAAAACAGAATCTGATAACAAAATGCGTGAAAAAGAGTTTGTACCGATAAATAAAACCGCAAGGTCAATGATAACTGTGAATAAAAGTAAAAAGCCGAAAACTTTGCTTGTATGAATAAGTGCGGGGCGAAGAATTTTGCCGTTTTCTTCACAACCGCAGTGGTCGTGTTCACATAAATCGTGAGAATGGTGATGATGGTGGTGATTATGCTTTTTCTTCTCGATAAAATAAATTAAGTAACCGAAAAATAACGCGATTATAATTTTTGTAATGAGTAATCTGAATATTTCGAAACCACCGTTATGGGCAGTAGCAAGCAGAATTATTGCCTCATCGGATGTGGCGAGAAAAACTGCAATAAGTGTGCCGAGAGTGATTATTCCGCTACTGTAAAGATTAGCACTCATAACTGAAAACCCGCATTGAGGAATACAACCCAAAACAGTACCAACCGCAGGTCCTGCCGTGCCTACACGAGTGAAAAGGTTACGGATTTTATCCTGTGCCCTGTGTTCAAGAAATTCAATCAGTAAAAAAGCAATGAACAAAAAGGGGAGTGTCTTTAAGGTGTCAATTACCGCATCTGTAAGTACATCAAAAATATTGCTTGTTGAAATAAGTGGCATTTCAACGTGAGTATGAAGAAAAGTCGTCATTGTGTTTTCCCCTTTGCACAGAGTTCACAAGTGCCGTAAAGCACAGTTTTTGAGCCATCAATTCTGAATTTGTGGTCGTCGAAAATGTGTGCAGAAAGTTTATCTAAAAAATCACATTCGGTGTGAATTAACTTTCCGCAACCGGAACATTTCAGATGATAGTGGTTGTGACAATGGTCGCAGTCTGCAAACTGATAACAGCAAGGTTCATTGTCACCCGCCGAAAATTTACGCACTTTGCCCTCAAGGACTAAACGGTCAAGTTGACGGTAAACGGTTGTTCTGCCGATTTTACCGCCTTCGCCGAGAAGTGCAAAATAAACATCTTCAGCAGAAAAATGTTTTTCAGAATTAAATTTTAAAAAGTCATATACTAATCTGCTTTGTTTTGTTTCGTAGCCCATATCTTCACCACATTCTGAATTTGAAATCCATTTTCAAATTATATATAATTTCAAGAAGAAAGTCAAGTGAAAAAGTAAAGTGTAGGATTATTATTGTCATTTTACATTAAGTAGCACAAATTTGAATTTGTCGAATTCTCCGTGTCATTCTGAGCGAAGCGAAGAATCTCTACCAAAGTGATATGTTAACTCAACAGAGATTCTTCGTCACTTCGTTCCTCAGAATGACCTACCCAATTATACAATCGCGTCGCAGACCCTTAATTTTGCACTTTGCACTTTGCATTTCGACAAACCCCAATTTGCCTAACGGCTTATATTTATTTTATTTATTGACAGTATAATCCAAATCCTTTATAATTTACTTGAATAAAAATATGGGGGATTGATTATGAAAAAGTCAGTTTCAAAAGCATTAAAATCCGCTTTTGCAGTTGCAATGGCACTTTTAATGGTGCTTACGGGTTGTGCACCAAACGACACACCTGATGAGCCCCAAACACCTGAAATTGTTGTTAATAACACAGGTGCTAATTCGGTTGGTTCTTATGATACTGAAAAAGCGAAATACACTTTGTCAGTTGATGCGGGTGATGAAATTCACGACATCAGCGAACTCCTTTTCGGTATATTTTTTGAAGACATCAATTTCGCTGCAGACGGTGGTCTTTATGCCGAAATGGTGTCAAACCGTTCGTTTGAATTCACCGCGCTTGCACAGGGTGATAACCTTTTCCGTTGGAATGCGGTAAATGGTGCGAACATTAAGGTAACACAGATTTCAAAGGACTATCTTAACGAAAACAACAAGAGTTATCTTGTGATGAACAATACCGCCGACAGTAAAGCGGGTATTGAAAACACAGGCTTCCTTGACGGTATGGCTCTTACAAAAGACGCAGTTTATAATCTTTCTTTCTATGCAAAAACTCCCGAAAAATATGAGGGCAGCGTGCAGGCAAACCTTGCAGTAAACGGCGAAACCGTAGGTACGGCAACTGTTACAGGCGTTACTGACAAATGGCAAAAATTTGAGGTTTCACTCACATCTTCAGTTACTGCAAATGCAAATGTATCACTTCAGATTCTCATTGACAAAGGTGAGGTTCATTTTGATATGATTTCTCTCTTCCCCGAAGATACATATAAGGGCAGAGAAAATGGTATGAGAAAAGATTTGGGCACTTTGCTTGAAGAGTTACAACCCAGATTTCTTCGTTTCCCCGGCGGATGTGTAATCGAGGGATATGACGAAATGACCGCTTATGACTGGAAAGACTCAATTGGTGTTGATGAAAATGGTCTTCCTCTTGAATTCAACGGCACTTACGGTGATGTAGCGGGCAGAAGTCAGGGTATAAGCATCTGGACTGATTTGGCAACAACCGAAGACCCGTATCCGAGCTTTTTCTCATACGGACTTGGTTTCTATGAGTATTTTCAACTTGCAGAGGATATTGGTGCTATTGGCGTGCCCGTTCTTAACTGCGGACTTTATTGTCAGATGCGTGGCAAGGGACCCGTAGCAATGTTTGAGTCGGACGGTGAAACTTACACAGAATTGTTCGCACAGTATTTACAGGATATGCTTGATTTAGTTGAGTTCTGCCGTGGCGATAAGAATACAACATGGGGTAAGGTTCGTGTAGCACTTGGTCATCCTGAACCATTTGAACTTAAATATATTTGTATCGGTAATGAAAACGAGGGTGAGGATTATTTCTTAAGATATTCTGAATTCCTTAAAGTTTTCAACAAGGCAAAAGCAGAAAATCCCGAGCTTTATGAAGGACTTGAACTTATTTATTCATCAGGTGCGGCAGATGCTATAAATGGTTGGAATCATATTCCGTCTTATGAATATGCAAAGGCAGAACTTGACAGAATGGGTTCAACAAATGCAAAGGATTTTGCAGGTGCAGTTGACCAGCATTATTATAATGAGCCCGAATGGTTCTTAAAGCACGCCGATTATTATGATGAAGAAAACTACAAGAGAACTGTAGAAGAAATGACCGACACAATTTATGGCGGTGCAATTAAAATCTTCCTTGGTGAATACGCAGCAAAGAGTAACACTCTTAAAGCGGCACTTGCAGAAGCAGCATATATGACAGGACTTGAGAGAAACGGTGATATTGTTGAAATGGCAGCTTATGCACCACTTTTCAGCAGTACTGTGGCTCGTCATTGGGCACCAAATCTTATCTGGTTTGATAACGACACAGCAATGGGCTCAATCGATTATTATGTGCAGAAATTATTCTCTGTAAACCAAGGTTCAGCGGTACTTAACCATACACTTAACGGTGCACAGGTGGAACAGCCAAACCTTACAGGTAAAGTTGGTGTAGGTACTTGGTACACATCAGCAGAATTTGACAATATTAAAGTCGTTAATAACGAAACCGGTGAAGTGTTAGCAGAGGATGAGTGCAATATCTTCTCAAAGTTAAAATGGGATTTTGCAACTGACGGTAAGTGGAAGATTAAAAATGGTGCACTTACAAACACAACAACCGATATGGCATATAGCGAAACAGGTAGTGTTGCGTATTTCGGTGAAAGTGATTGGACAAATTACACATATACAGTTGAGGCAACAAAGCTTGAGGGTAGCGAAGGCTTCTTAATTCCTTTTGCAGTTCAGGGAACTGACAATAATATTTTCTGGAATATCGGCGGATGGGAAAACACCGTTTCTTGTCTTCAGAGAATTCAGAATAACGCAAAAACAGGTCAGATTAACGGCACAGTTAAAGACTGCGTAATCGAAACAGGTAAAACTTATAAAATTAAGGTTGAAGTAAACGGTTCAGCAGTTAAATGCTATATTGACGATGAGCTTTATGTTGATTATGATTTCGGCACTCCTGCAGAGGCAACCTGTTATACAGTAGTAAGTAACGATGACAATGGTGACATTATTATTAAACTTGTTAACGTTACAGAGAATGCAAGCACGGTTGCAGTAAAACTTGACAATGCAAATGTGCAGGGTACAGCAATCATCAATCAGGTTGCGGGCGACTCTCTCGCAAATGACAATGTTCTCGGTGCGGATGAATCGACACATCTTAAAATGAATGAATTTACTCTCGACGGATTCAGTAGCGAATTCAACTACACAATGCCCGCATATTCGGTAACATCAATCAGACTTAAAACAGCAGAATAATATTTAACGGGACACCAATTTCGGTGCCCCGTTTTTGCTCGACAAATTCAAATTTGTTGGGTTGATTTTTGATTATGTATATTGTATAATTCTTTCTGTTAAAATACTTATGCGAGATGATATTTATGTCAAAACCTATTACTGCTATTATTGTCGGTGCGGGTCACAGAGCACTTATATATGCTGAACTTGCAATCACAAACCCTGAACTTTTACAGATTGTGGGTGTTGCAGACCCTAATCCTGTAAGACGAGAAATGTGTATGAAAAAGTTTGGTTTTTCACAAGATATGTGTTTTGAATCTGCACAGGAATTAGCCGAAAAAGGCAAATTAGCTGACACAATCATAAACGGTACTATGGACCATCAGCATCTTGAAACTTCTATTCCCCTTTTAAACGCAGGATATGATATGCTTCTTGAAAAACCCTTTGCACCCAACGAAGAAGAAATGAGAAAAATCGTAGAGTGTGCAAGGGTAAACAATTCAAAGGTTATGATTTGCCACGTTCTTCGCTATACGCCATTCTATTATGCTATTAAAGAGCGTTTGGTTCGCGGTGAAATCGGCGAAATAATGAATATTCAGACACTTGAACACGTAAGTTATCATCATCTTTCAACATCTTATGTTCGCGGAAAATGGGCAAATAGTAAAGAGTGCCACACATCAATGCTTCTTGCTAAATGCTGTCACGATATTGACATTATGATGTGGATGATGAGTGACACAAAGCCCGTAGCGATTTCAAGTTTTGGCGGTAAATATCAGTTCAAGCCTGAAAATGCACCCGAAAACGCGGGTGAAAGATGCTTGGTTGATTGCCCTCTTGTTGAGGATTGCCGTTACTCTGCAAAGCGACTTTACATTGACCAGCCTGACCGTTGGGCGTTCTACATTTGGGACAAGCTTGAACATATCCCCAACCCGACTATTGAAGATAAAATCAATCTTCTCAAAGGTGACAGTCCTTACGGAAAGTGTATTTATAAATGTGACAATGATGTTGTTGACCATCAGTCCGTGCTTGTTAATTTTGCAAACGGTGCTACGGGTACACACAATATGGTTGGCGGTTCTTCGGCATCACTGCGTCGAATACATATTATTGGTACTCTCGGCGAGATTTACGGTAATTTTGAAGAAGCAAAGTTCTATGTTTCAAAAATTCATCCTACAAAGACCGATGAAAGAGAAGTTGAAGAAGTTGACCTTAAACTCACAGGTGATATGGTTGGTGCTTACGGCGGACACGGTGGTGGCGACGAAAGACTTGCAGAAGACTTTGTATCTTTTGTTCGTGGTGAAAAGCCAAGCCTTGCGTGCACATCAATTTTTGATTCGGTTGCAGGTCATTTATGTGTGTATCTTGCGGATAAATCGAGAGAGAATGACGGTGCGGTACAAAAGGTTGAGTTTTAAAAGTTAATGCATATAAAGAAAGCAGAACTGAAAAATCAGTTCTGCTTTTTGTTATTCTGAAAGTATTGAAATTACTGCGTCAAGGTATTCGGTTGGTACGCCGAAACGGCTAAGGCAATTATACGCTTTTTCGCTTAATGTATCACCTTCTGCAGTTGTTATTGCCTGATAATATGCAGTTGATTTTAAGGTTTCGACCTTTCTCTTATTATCAACATCTGCAAAGTTTGAGAACATATAATCCCTTATTAAATCTTCTTCGGACACACCAAGCAATGCATTGACCATAAACACAAGCATACCTGTTCGGTCACAACCTACACTGCAATGAATAATCATTGGATAATTATTTTCATCAGCAAGTGTTTCAAAGAAGTTTATAATCTGTTCTTTATTATCGTTAAGAATATCATTTGCGTGGTCCATTGGGAAATTAAGATATTTAACTGTATCGCCCAAAGGACTTGCTGTTAATCCCCCTGTTTCGCCTTTTTCTGCACGGCGGACATCAATTTCTGTCTTAATTCCTAAATCATTAAGCATAACATTTTTGCCATTTTCTGTGATGATTACACCGCTACCGTTATCAACACTTTCATTAAGTCTTGCACATCTGTATATAAGCCCTTGATTTGTTCGGTTGCCGTTTTCTGTTACCCAACCACCTATATCACGGACATTTGTAATGCCTTCAACATAAAGGTTGCGTGGGGCGGTGCTGTCAGTTGTGAATTCATAAACCTTACTTGTTTCATCGTCTATGGTGATTGTCCAATAGTATTTTGTTGCGATTTTAAGGTTATATACTGCCACAGTTTCGGTTGATGAAGTGTATGTTATAGGATTTGACATATCTTCGTTTTCGCTGATGTTCAAAATATACTCTGTGTTTTCTGTTTTGTTACCATTATAAGACCATTGGAATTCAACAGCTTGTGGGTAACTTAATTCTTTTTTACCTTTTACACCCATTGGCAATTTATCATAAACATTTTTAAGATATTTTGCCTGTTTATCGGTATGTATTGACACTTCGCAATTGGCGGGATAAATATTTGTGATTATATCGTCAGTTTCAACAAGGGTTTTCTTTTCAGCCCCGCAACTTGTGAATACGGAAACAATAAACAGTAACGCAAGTATAATTGAGAGTGATTTTTTCATATTAATTCTCCATTTAATAAGATGGTTTTAATATAGCATTTTAGACTTGAGTTGTCAATAAAAAGAAACGGGACGCTGTGGTCAGCGTCCCATACATTTTGTATTCTTTTAGTTTTTATTTGGTACCAAAAATTCTGTCGCCTGCGTCGCCAAGTCCCGGAACGATATATTTGTGGTCATTGAGTCTTTCATCAAGAGCTGCACAGTAAATATCAACGTCGGGGTGTGCCTCTGTAAGAGCCATCATTCCCTCGGGAGCTGCGATGATACCCATAAATTTAATTGATTTTGGGTGATACTCTTTAATCTGGCTGATTGCGTCAATCGCTGAACCACCTGTTGCAAGCATTGGGTCGAGGACAATTACCTCACGCTCTTCAATATCTGAAGGCAATTTGCAATAATAAGGCACGGGCAGTGCTGTTTCTGGGTCACGGTACATACCGATATGACCAACCTTTGCAGAGGGAACAAGAGTGAGAACACCGTCAAGCATACCTGTACCTGCACGAAGAATCGGAACAAAAGCAAGAGTTTTACCTGAAATAACCTTTGTTTTTGCCTTTTGAATTGGTGTTTCAACTTCTACTTCTTCAAGTGGCAAATCGCGTGTTGCCTCATAGCACATAAGAGTTGCAATTTCCGACACGAGAGCTCTGAAATCCTTTGAGGGAGTGTTTTTATCTCTGAGAATTGAGAGCTTATGAAGTATCAGCGGATGGTCGAATACGGTTACGTTTTCTTTCATAGTTTTCAGTCCTTTCTTTTTTACATAATTATTATACACCCGCCACAAAATAAATCAAGTGATTTTTTTCAATTAAAAAGATTTATCCGCAATTAGTTGATATTGAAGTTTTTTTGTGTTAAAATTGAGCAAAACATAAACGGAGAAATTTATATGAAAGAAGTTACTATATATACAGACGGCGCTTGCTCAGGCAATCCCGGTGCAGGTGGCTGGGGCACAATACTCGACTATCAGGGCAAAAGAAAAGAACTCAGCGGCGGCGAAGCGCAGACTACCAATAACCGTATGGAGCTCACAGCTGTTATAGAGGGACTCAAGGCACTCAAAGAGCCCTGCCGTGTAACGGTGATAACCGACTCACAATATGTTGCCAACGGCATAAATCTTGGCTGGGCTAAAGGATGGAAAGAGAACAATTGGCGCAAAAAGGACAGGAAGCCTGCCCTTAACCCTGAAATGTGGGATGAGCTTCTGAGCCTGTGCGAAAAGCATGAAGTAACTATAGAGTGGATAAAAGGTCACGCAGGCCACAGCGAAAACGAAAGATGCGATCAGCTTGCAGTAATGCAAAGCCAGAAATTCATTCAGCCATAACAAAAGAAGCAGGTATATACCCTGCTTCTTATTTTTTTATCAGATCTTTTATCACTTCACCGCCGATAATAAGTCCTGCAACCGAGGGTACAAAAGATATACTGCCCGGCACAGCCTTGCCTTTTTCGGTTTCGGCATATACGGAAGGCTTTATGGGCTCTTCCTTAGAATAAAGCACCTTCAGCTTTT
>JAZQMC010000030.1:0-46792 GCA_045543095.1 Candidatus Fimenecus sp.
ACTGCTTGACAAAGCCAACACAGAAACCTATGGAAATCCTGTTCCGACAGAGGTTTCACTGACGGTTGAAAAAGGTCCTTTCATTGTCATTTCGGGACACGATTTGTATGACATAAAACAGCTTTTAGAGCAGACAGAGGGCAAAGGTATCAATATCTATACTCACGGTGAAATGCTCCCTGCACACGCTTATCCCGAACTGAAAAATTATGCTCATCTCAAAGGCAATTTCGGCACAGCGTGGCAGAATCAGCAGAAAGAATTTGCAGATATTCCTGCACCTGTACTGTTTACAACAAACTGCCTTATGCCGCCGAAAGAAAGCTATGCCGACCGTGTATTCACAACAGAAGTAGTTGCATATCCCGAAATTGTGCATATCGGTGAAAACAAGGACTTTACACCTGTTATTGAAAAGGCTCTTGAGCTTGGCGGTTATGCAGAGGATAAGCATTTTACAGGTGTTAACGGCGGAAACAAGGTTATGACAGGCTTCGGACATAACGCTGTTCTTTCGGTCACCGATAAGGTTGTGGAAGCTGTTAAGTCGGGTGCAATAAAACATTTCTTCCTTGTGGGCGGATGTGACGGTGCAAAGGCTGGGCGTAATTACTATACGGAATTTGTAAAGCAGACTCCAGCTGACAGCATTGTTCTGACCCTTGCCTGCGGAAAATACCGATTCAATGACCTTGACTTGGGAACAATCGACGGTCTGCCGAGAATTATGGATATGGGGCAGTGCAACGACGCATACAGTGCAATAAAGGTTGCAGTAGCTCTTGCAGAGGCATTCGGCTGTAATGTAAATGAACTGCCGCTTTCTATGGTGCTTTCTTGGTATGAACAGAAAGCTGTTTGTATCCTGCTGACACTTTTGCATCTTGGCATAAAAAATATACTTCTCGGTCCGTCACTACCTGCGTTTATTTCTCCGAATGTACTGAACTTCCTTGTAGAGAATTATAACATTGCTCCGATTTCTACTCCTGAGGAAGATTTAAGAAAATTGCTTTAATAATACCAATAACCGTATTCGTATTAGCGGGTACGGTTTTTTGAAAAAATTTTCAAAAACATATTGACAAATCTCTATCTATGATTTATAATAACATATAGATAAACATCAATGTGAGGTGAGCAGATGGAACTCAATCCTAAAAAGACACCCGTTATCTTCAAGGCATTCTGTGATGAAAACCGTATTAAGATTTTACAGCTTTTAATTGACGGTGAAAAATGTGCCTGCAAGCTGCTTGAAGCAATGAATATCACACAGCCAACCCTTTCCCACCATATGAAAATCCTTCTTGACAGTGGAATTGTCAACGGACGTAAAGAGGGCAAGTGGATGCACTATTCCATTTCTGAAGAAGGCTTGAAAAAAGCGCAGGAATATCTTGATTATCTGAAAGGTGTGGTTTAATTATGACAAAAGCAGAAAAAGCATTAGAGTTATTTGCAAATAATTTCAATTGCTCACAGGCTGTACTTACAGCATTCGCACCTGATTTCGGACTTGATGAAAAGCTTGCGTTAATGCTGGGAACACAATTCGGCGGCGGTGCAAGAAATGCTGAAATGTGCGGTGCGGTATCGGGAGCGTTAATGGTTCTGGGACTTAAATACGGACATTATGAAACGGAAAACAATGAACAGAAATCCCGTGCATACGCAATTGCAGTTGAATATACAAAGCGTTTCAAGGAGCTTAACGGCTCAATCGTATGCCGCGACCTTCTGGGATACGACCTTACAAAGCCTGAGGATTCTGCTTATATCAAGGAGAAGAATCTGTTCGGAACAGTATGTCCCGAAATGATAAAAAGTGCGGTTGAAGTGCTTGAAAGTATTTTAGCTGAGTACAAATAAAATCAAGCCGTGTGAGTGCACGGCTTTTTAAAAGCACTAAACATAGATACATTTCTATGTTTAAATATATTCGTTTAAGAAAGGAGCAAACCTTATGGAAACACTGAAAACAATCTGGGATTTCTTTCAGAATGAGATTCTCGGAATGGCGTGGCTGAACCGATTGATTGGCAGCTTGCTCAATGCTCTCGGTCTGGACACAAACGGAAAAATCGGAGGAAGTGTACAGTTCTTCATTTACGATATGATAAAAATTATGGTGCTGCTTGGCATTCTCATTTTCATCATCTCGTATATTCAGAGCTACTTTCCGCCTGAACGGACAAAGAAAATTCTCGGCAGATTTCACGGCATCGGAGCAAATATTATTGCCGCTCTGCTCGGTACGGTAACACCGTTCTGTTCCTGTTCGTCCATACCGCTGTTTATCGGTTTTACAAGTGCGGGACTTCCGCTTGGTGTAACATTCTCGTTCCTGATTTCCTCACCTATGGTTGACCTCGGCTCTCTTGTATTGCTGATGAGCATTTTCGGCTGGAAGGTTGCGATTGTATATGTACTGCTGGGACTTGTAATTGCGGTCGCAGCCGGCACTCTGATTGAGAAAATGCACCTTGAAAATCAAGTTGAGGAATATATCAGAAAAGGAAAGCAGTTCGATATCCCACAAGAAGAACTGCATTTCAAAGGCCGTGTCAAGTATGCGTTTGAACAGGTCTGCGGCACAGCGAAAAAAGTATTTCCGTATGTGCTGATCGGTGTAGGTATCGGTGCAGTCATCCACAACTGGATACCTGAAGATTTCATTATAAAGGCTCTCGGTGACAATAACCCATTCGGTGTTATACTTGCAACCTTTGCTGGTGTTCCGATGTATGCCGATATTTTCGGAACAATTCCAATTGCAGAAGCATTGCTATCAAAGGGAGCGTTGCTCGGTGTTGTACTTTCGTTTATGATGGGAGTAACTACACTTTCGCTGCCGTCGCTGATTATGCTGAGAAAGGCTGTTAAGCCGAAGCTTCTCGGTATTTTTACGGTAATTTGCGTTATCGGAATAATGATCACAGGATATTTTTTCAATTTAATTCAATCAATACTGATATAAAACGGAGGTAATATTATGAATATCAGAATTTTAGGCGGAGGCTGTGCTTCCTGCAAAAAGCTATATAAAAATGCTGAAAAGGCAGTTGCAAAAACAGGGATTACAGCAGATATAGAATACATCACGGATATGGAAAAGGTTATGGCTTACAGTGTGATGAGTATGCCTGCTCTTGTTGTCAATGAACAGGTTGTGGCTATGGGAAAGGTCTTGAAGCCTGCTGAAATCGTGAAAATACTGGAGAAAGTGAGTGGCTGATATGAAGAAGGTTGCTTTTATATGTGTGCATAATTCCTGTCGGAGTCAGATTGCCGAGGCTCTTGGAAAACACCATGCAGGGGATGTTTTTGAAAGTTATTCCGCAGGTACAGAAACAAAACCGCAGATAAATCAGGACGCCGTAAGGCTCATGAAACAGCTGTATAATATTGATATGGAGATTACGCAGTACAGCAAAACCTTTGATAAAATCCCCTCCCCCGACATTGCGATTTCGATGGGCTGTGATGTAGGCTGCCCTTATATAGGCAGTGATTTTGACGATAACTGGGGATTGCCTGACCCTACGGGTGAAAACGATGAGTTTTTTCTTGATGTTATAAAAAGGATTGAGGAACAGATACTTGCATTAAAATCTAAATTACAGTAAAAACAAGAGCAACACCCGGGGAGTCTTGTTATTGTATATTATTATTTTCTCAATCGGTTTATTTTTCTTCCCTAAGGGTGACGCCAATTTACCTGTCGTTTTTTTATTTATTCTGTACAAGATTGTATCATTGTTTCCGTATAATGTGAAGATTATTAATTGTTTTCTGTAAATTACTTGTATTTTTGGAAAAACCATGTTATAATTAATCATATTTATTGTTGTGTCAGTTGATTAATGCATAATATTTTAAACATTTGTTATTCCTTTAGAAACATCTTGTTTACTATTTAGATACATTCAACTTCAACAACAATGAATAAATAACTTACAAGGAGTGTTTTGTATGAAAATCAAACACGGAATTTCAGCGCTGTTATCCGCAGTTACATTATTGAGTGTTTCTGTCGGAATGGGAGGAAACAGCAATCTGCCGTCATTCTTTGAACCGACGGCAATCACAGCTCAGGCGAGCGATTATGTATGGTCAGGTGCATACGGCGGCAAATTCTCCATTATGCTTGAGGAAGATGTATATTTATACTTATCCTATGCAGATGGCTCAGGGGCAACAGTTGTCGGAAGCGGTATAGGAAAAGCAGATGCTTCAATTACCATTCCCGACACCGTCACCTTTCAGGGAAAAGAGTACCAGGTAACAGCAATTGCTGACGGCGCTTTCCAGAACCAGACCAATCTAAAATATCTATACGGTTTAAAATATGTTGAAAAAATCGGAAACAATGCATTCAGCGGATGTACAAACCTTGATTATGTTTCAATATATGCAACGGATAAATCAGGAAAAAATAAAATTAAAACTATCGGTGACGAAGCTTTCATGGGCTGTGCAGCGCTTACATCGTATATAACACCGTCAGCAGAAAATAATACGATAGGAAAAAGAGCATTTTCGGGCTGTAATAAAATGTCATATATTTTTCTTGAGAATACGTCATACATCGGTGAAGGTGCATTCGAATACTGTAATAGCGTCAATGAAATAAACTTAAAATGCACGAATATAACAGATATATATCCGAACACATTCTATGATTGTTGTTTAGCAAAAGAAATTATTCTTCCGGATACTCTTGTTACAATCGGAGATAACGCTTTTTACAGATGTGATAAATTCAAGGAAATATTTATTCCCGATTCTGTGACATCAATCGGTGAAAACGCATTCAGATCGTGCAGAAGTCTTGAAATGGTGATGATGTCAGAGAATATCAAGACAATTGCCGACCACGCTTTTTACGGCTGTGATATGATGAACTATTTCGTATGTAAGAACCCCGACACAACATTCGGCAAGGAAGCTGTCGGATACGATCACAATCGTTTTTATACAGGCAAAAAGAAGAATTTCACTATCTGGGGTAAAGGCGGTACAATCAAGGAATATGCAGATTCTCTCGGATTTACATATCATGATTGCAGCGAAGCACCTTCTCTTGCAACAAAGAAAGTAAAGGATTATGTATGGAGAGCAATAAATACTGAGACTAACTGGAGCGAAAGCGACGGCACTTATTATTATAATGATTTCCACAAGCCTTTTGTCAACACATGGAAATACGATGACGAATGGGAAGGTTCATGCTCAGGACTTGCAGCAGCAAGTATGCTTGTGTATAACGATATAATTGAGTTTGACGACTTCTGCGTGAATTATCCCACAATCAATTCCATTCCCTCAGGAAGCGTTCCCGACTTTACAAAATCATTTGTAAACACTCTCTGGGTGAATCAGACGTCAACCTATAATTCGCTTTTCGCTGGAAACGAGCCATTTAATAAAAGAGTTCTTCGAAAAATGGAATATCTTACGTACGCTCAGAAATCTGCAATTTTCAACGCTCATAAAGAACCTCAAAGTCCCGGACATGCTGTTATGTGTTTCGGTCTTGAATTCAAAGAGGACGCCGCTGATAAGGATACAAATCCTCAGTGGAATAAAATGAACGCAAGAATAATGCTTACAGATAATAATCGCAACTATGTTGATGCGGCAGATTATCTTTATATCAACACTGAAACAGGTGAATGGGGCTTAGGAAAGCTGCTTGGAGCAGCCTCCAAATTAACTCAGAGTTTCCAGTGGAATAAAAACTCAACACCAAACGTTTCTTTCGACTTAGGCGTTGACTTTATTGATGTTACAGGCATGACTATGGAGAATCCTACAATAATTACAAAGCAGCCTGAAGGCGCTCAGGCAGCCAACGGGAAAAAAGTCAAGACAAGCGTGATCGCAACAGGCGACGGACTTACATATCAGTGGTATTATCGTAACCCCGGCAAGACAGAATTCCTGCCATCATCTGTTAAAAAGGCAGAATACTCAACAACAATAACAGCTTCAAACGCAGGACGTCAGGTTTATTGCGTAATTAAGGACAAATACGGCAACGAATTAAAGACAAATACCGTTACTCTCGGAATGGCTTTGTCAGTTTCGGCACAGCCTCAGAATGTTTCCGCTGAAATCGGTAAAACGGTATCTACTTCAGTAAAGGCTACCGGTGACGGTCTGACATATACATGGTATGTAAAGAATCCCGGTGGTGTTAAGTTTACAAAGTCTTCTATTACCATAAATACGTATTCATTCAAAATGACAAAGGAAAAAGACGGACGTCAGGTTTACTGCGTAATCAAGGACAAGTATGGCAACGAGTTCGGAACAGACGTTGTAAAACTCGGTACGCCTGTGAAAATCACAAAGAACCTTACGGATATATCTGTAAAAACCGGCACTAAAGTCGAAACAACAGTCGGTGTTACAGGACACGGACTTACATATAAATGGTATTATAAGAATAAGTCCATGACCAAGTTTGTAGAAAGTTCAACTGTTAAATCCGATACATATACTCTGGATAAAATGACATCATCACGTGATGGCAGACAGATCTACTGCGTAATTACCGATATGTTCGGAAATACTGTAAAGACAAATACTGTTACTTTATCTGCAAAATGATATTGTAAGCAGTCATAAATAATAAGTATGGCTTCTCTGATAAATCGGGAAGCCATTTTTATTCGTCTCTGTAAAATAATTTCTGTAAATTAATCAACTGTGATAATAATGCTTATTTGGAGTGGGGATAATGCTGTCGTGCTTGCCGTATCCGTCGTGGTAGACAAGCTTGAATTCTCTGCCCACGGGGACTAATTTTTCACCTCGCATTCTCAGAAATGTGGGCAGATCTACGCTGTTGGCGAGCTGCTTCTGCTCGTCGGTGTAGGGGATATATGGCATGGGTTTCACCTCCGTTCTGAAATAGAAATAGCCGTCTGTGATTTGAAGTCACAGACGACTATGTAATAATATTCAGTTCGACAAATTGGGATTTATCGTTATAGCTCAATATTGATTTCGTACTTATCGTCAATGAGTATATAGTTCACATTATGCCTCTGTGCGAGGGCTAATATTTCTGCATTATCTGCCAATACACTCTCCATTGTGCACCATTCATCATCCAAACGATTTTCAATGGTATTTGCATATCCCTTTATGTCGGCAAAGTGATTTCTAATATATTTCTCAGTCATTACAAGACAATAATATTTAATGTTTTTGAGATATTCGGAGCCAAAGTCCTTCTGCCAATCGAATGGAATATAGCCGCCTTCGACAATTAAGTTCTGCTTATTCTCAATAGCTGTTTTTATCATTTCCCGAACAATCGGCCACAAGTATTCGGTCAATTCATTATCATCCATAGGGGTAAGTTCTGTATTACCACTACGAATTAACCCCATTTTCAGATGGTCTATTGACAGATATGGATATTTATATTTATCAAGCAATTTTTGAGCAAGTGCTGTTTTGCCTGTATGCGATGCTCCGGTAATTAAAATAATCATCCCAATCATCCCTACAAATTCTTATTTATCGAACCAATTATACCACCCAAACCAAGAGAAGTGCAATAGTTTTTAGTGTTGTTGCAGGTTGTCATGGGTGGTGATTTTTATACTCCGTACACCTTGACTCGTACTCCGTACACTTTTATCCATACTCCGTACACCTTTACCCATACTCCGTACACCTTTTATTTATACTCCGTAAACGATTACCCATACTCCGTAAACGATTACCCATACTCCGTAAACGATTACCCATACTCCGTAAACGATTACCCATACTCCGTAAACGATTACAAATATTGCGGTGACACAAAAAATGAAAAAAGCACTCATTTTGAGAGTGCTTTTGGGCATAAAAAAGACCGAAACCCCTATATTTCAAGGGATTTCGGCTGTATTACCTAAGTTGTACTTAGGTGGTCGGAGTGACAGGAGTCGAACGTCTGCTTCGGCTTCGCCTTCCCTACTATCCGCCCGGCGACCCAAATTCTTGCGTATTTCGGTACCCGCCGACCGCTTTTGGCTAAAAATGTGCCACTGGCACATTTCCTTAACGCCAAAACCTTCACAGGCTCGACTTCTCATTTTCAATGCACAACAAAAAAGGCACCCTAAAGGGTACCTTTTCCGCCGTGGTCGGAGTGACAGGAGTCGAACGTCTGCTACGGCTACGCCTTGCATACTATCCGCTCGGCGACCCAAATTCTTGCGAATTTCGGTACCCGCCAACCGCTTTTTGCTAAAAACGATATACTATATCGTTTTCTTAACGCAAAAACCTCCATGAGGTTCGACTCCTCATTTTCAATGCACAACAAAAAAAGGCACCCTAAAGGGTACCTTTCCCGCTGTGGTCGGAGTGACAGGAGTCGAACCTGCGGCATCTTGCTCCCAAAGCAAGCGCGCTACCATCTGCGCTACACCCCGAAGTATGTACTTTTTTGTCAGCCTTGATAGTATATACTATTTTATTCTATTTGTCAATAGGTGATTTATACTTTTATATTTGTATTTTTAAGTTTTTTAGTTATAATATAGTTAGAGATTTCTGTGGAAGTGATATTTGATGTCAACTTTTGAAAAGATTTATGAGGTAGTGAAGAATATTCCTAAAGGCAGAGTAGCGACTTATGGTCAGGTGGCTTTGCTTGCAGGCAATCCTCGGTGGGCGAGGGTGGTGGGCTACGCTCTGCATAATAATCCCGACCCGTCAACCATTCCTTGTCACAGAGTAGTAAACCGCGAGGGCAGGGTGGCAACGGCTTTCACTTTCGGCGGAGGTGAAACTCAACGGCAACTCCTTGAAAAAGAGGGAGTTATATTTGAGCCCGATGGGCACATAGCTTTAGACAAATTCGGGATTTTTGCAGAACGATAAAAGGACTACGGGCAAGCACTCGCAGTCCTTTTTGTCTATTTAACTATCTTCCTCTTTTTTACATTATATCCGATTATTACGCCTATAGCTTCGATGAAATAGGTAGAAATAAAGCAGGTGTTGATTGCGTTTGTTATGTAGTCTGCATTCCAGATGTCAGCTTCGGTATATGTATATACCGTTACTTTATCACTCTCATATTCCACATCAATATTCATCACATTTGTGTTTATGTGCTTATATTCGCAAAGCACTGTGCCGTCGGGGGCGTTAATTGTGAAGGTTTCGTAATCGTCATAAGTAATTTCATTGTCTGTTTCTTCATTGATTGCGTAATCTTCGTCATAAATGTCTTCATATACACCATTTTCATTGATTATGTAATATTTATTGTCTGACGATTGGGTTACAGTTTCTTCAACACCTTCGCTGTGATGAACTGAATATCCGAAATGGTATTCTGTCCAGTCAAGAGGTTCTTCGTCGGTTTCAATATATTTCTTGAACTCTGCCAAATCGGTATATTCGCGACCACTTGCGGCAGCTCGCCATATTGCCGAATACAATGGTGTACCATCAAAGATAAAATGAAGAGTAAAAGTTACCGCAATCAGAATAACTAACAGTGTTGCGGATTTCTTTTTAAGCTTTAATATTTTTTCTGATTGTAGTTGCTCTTTTTCGCTCAATGTGAAAAATCCTTTTTTTACTGCTGTGCGATTAGCAATGGTCAAGCTAACAAAAAAGATAACTGCATAAAGTATTGTATATATTAAATTCCGCAGTAACCAATAATCAAAGGTAATGCCAAAAAAGTTTGTTCCGTTTTCAATAAATGGTATTGTAATAAAGAAAAGATAAAGAATTATAGCAAATGTATTAAAAGCGGTTTTGAATAAGGACTTTTTATATTCGTTAAGCTTTTCGTCCTCAAATCCGCTTGTTTTAATTGAGCTTACGGTGAGAATTACAAACAGAATTTCGCAGATTACGGCGGGGATATAGAAAACACAACCGATTAAAAATCCCAATCCTGCACGATTAAAACCGAAGTTGCAAATCATTGCGGCTAAAAGTCCGACAAAGCTGATACCTACTGCTATAATACTGCAGATTGTAAATTTTGTGCGTGTACCGTTTATAAGATTCTCAATCTGTTTTTCAACTCTTGTGTTGTTTTGCGGTGCGAATTCTTCGTTATCCTGATTTTTGCGTTCTCCACGCAGAATTTCGTCAGATGTAACCCCGAAAATTTCTGCGATTACGGGTATAAGGGATAAATCGGGTGCGGATTCGTCACGCTCCCAACGGCTTACCGTCTTATCGCTTACATTAAGCTTTTCTGCAAGCTGTTTTTGGGTCATACCGTTTGCTCGTCGCAGAGCAGAAATGAATTCACCAATGGATTTTCTTGCCATAAAATTTCCTCCTTTGTATTTTTGTACCTTAATTCTACAAAATCGGTACTAAAAAACAAACCCCGAATACCGTAAAACACTCTCGAATTGCGAGAATTTATAAGCTATATCATTATTTTACTATATATGTTATAATCTTTCAATGAAATATATTGACAATTTTCGATAAAACGCGTACAATTATGACAAAGGTTATAAAACTTTTATAATTTAAGGGGGATTTTTATGAAAACTTTACAAAGAATTATGGCTTGCATTTTAGCGTTGTCTATGATTTTCGCCTTGGCTTCCTGTCAGAAAGACGACGACAAATATGAAAAAGACAGTTCAACATCAACAACAGAAAGTACAACAGAATCCACCACTGAAGAAGAGGGTACAACTGACGAGTCTACTTCTGAAGAAGAGTCTTTAAGCGAAGAGGCAGAAGAGGATAAGAGCAGTACAACCTCAACCACAAAGCCCACAACTACAAAGAAAAAAGAAACCACAACTAAAAAAGAAACAACCACTAAGAAAGAAACAACTACCAAGAAAGAAACTACAACTAAAAAAGAAACAACCACAAAAGCTGACGATGAACCAAGTGGTGAAATAAATGTTGAAGATTTATATGGTGTATGGAAAGGTTCATATACTATGACTCCGCAGGAATTCTATACTGATTACTATGACCCATCAATTACAAAGACTAGTGCACAGTTTGAGGTTGCGTATGACATTAACGGCAACGGCACTTTAGCAATAGATGTCCGTATTAAGAATATCGATAAAGTGAAGCAAGAATATCGGGCAGTTATGATTAAAGAAGCAGAAGCGGTGTACGGTACACTTTCACCCGAGGATGTTGCATCTCTTGAAGAATATGCTGACGCAGTGCTTGATGCTATGCAAGAAACTCAATGGTTGAATTATACTGTTGACGGAAATAAATTAGTTTATACAGTAGAAGGGATTTCTTATTACGAAACCTTTACTCTCAATGGCAATAAACTTACCCTTACAGGTTCGTCAATGGGTAATGAAGGCTACCCGATAGTACTTACTAAACTATAATAAAATGAACACCGAAGAGTTTTTGCTCTTCGGTGTTTTTATGCCGTTTTTTACAAATTTGAATTTGTCGAATTCTTTTTATTTACCTGTCATTCTGAGCGAAGCGAAGAATCTCCACCAAAGTGAAATGTTAACTCAACAGAGATTCTTCGTCACTTCGTTCCTCAGAATGACATACCCAATTATACATTCGCGTCGCAGACCCTTAATTTTGCACTTTGCATTTTACATTTTGCATTTCGACAAACTCCAATTTGTCGAATTGTTTGGAATAATAAGCAAAGTAATGGCGGGAACTTGCTTGTTCCCGCCGTGTTTTTCTCATTACATCAGTCCCAATTGAAACTTAACATTCGCAACTGCTCGTTTAGCCTTAATTGAGCGTTGGGTTTTAGGTGAATTATCAGGCTTAAAATCAAGATTTTCACCATTAATTTCGTTGATTGTGCCGTCATCTGCCACGTTAAAAATTGTATATTTAAGGTGTGCAGCTTCATCTTCGTAGAATACTGCGAAATTACCGTCAGAAAGCTCTGTAAGACAAGAATAACCGTAAAAGCCTTGCGTTAAGTGGTATTTGCTAATCCAGTTGACTGTGCCGTCATTCTCTGTAAGTCCAACACGAAGAACACCGTCGGCTCTCGCTTTAAGATTACCGCCCGCAGAACAGAGAATAACCTGTTTGCCGTCGATTTTTCTTGTAGTATCAATAAGTGAAACCATACAGTTTTTAGTGCCCTCAAGTGAACGGTCAGCACGGAATGTTGTCCAGGTTTCGCCACCGTCGGTACTATCAGCATATGCGATATAATTACTTAAATTTCTCGCATACATACGCAAAGCCGAATAGTTTTCACCTTCAATTTTTACAAGCTGTGCCTCACTTGTTTTGCCGATACCCGATTTAATCTTGATTTTACTGCTTCTGTGCCATGTTGCACCGTTATCATCAGAATAAACTGCACTTGCGTTTTCAAAAATGGGGTCTTTGAAAAGTCCGTTATTATCATAAACACAGAAAAGTATTCTTTCTTTGCCGTTGTGATTTATTGCTATACCGCGACCCGGGCCAACGCCTAAAAATGACTCTTTATCATTTTTTACAGTTTCAGAAATAATCTGTGGTTTACTCCATGTCTTGCCGTTATCGTCACTGTATCTTAACCATAAATAAGTTGTTTTGTAGCATTTGAGTTCCGCACAACTGTAAAAAATATTCTGCTGAATTTTAACATTTTCACTACCTTTTTGGTCCCCATAAAGTGCATCGCCATTTTTATAAAGGCGGAATTCACGGTCAAGAGAATATTCTGTGATTTTTTTACTGCTTCGCTCATAAACGGGAGCGAATTCACCATCAAAATCACCAACATAGTAACCAAAAGTGCTTAATTTGTCGCTATTGTTACCGCTTGTTAAAAGCAAATGCTTTTTACCGTCAATTTCGCAGTAACCCGTACCTGTTTTGCATTGAAGATAACCGCATTCGGTGGGTTGAGCATCAGCAAGCATAAAAATTCTGCCGTTTTCTGACTGCACAATAACAGAGTCAATGAATGAGGCACTGTCAGTTGACGTAATTGAGTCTGCATAATCGTCAAAATGGTTAACCATTGTGTATTCCCAATCGGTGTAGCCGTCTTTTGAAACTGCAACGGCAATATCAATGTTATTGGGTGAGTCAGAGCCGTGGGCATAGCGGATATCCGCACCCGCCATAACACTACCGTCATTTAAGGTGTAAAGTGCAGGAATACGGTTACGCTCTGAACCATATTCTTTATTGTCAAAGGGTTGGTCATATACGATTTTTGAAGCCATAATCTTTCTCCGTTTTAAATTCATAAAGTTTATATTTATAATATCAAAAATAAAGTATCTTGTAAAGATTTTATATAAAAATTGTGTTTGTTCATAAATTTATAAACGTTTATGTCAAATAAATCAACCTTGACAATTATTTGGTAAAATGATATTATTATCAAGCAAAAATCAATATGCGGATGTGACGGAACTGGCAGACGTGCAGGCCTCAGACACCTGTGGATATTACTTCCTTGTGGGTTCAAGTCCCATCGTCCGCACCAAAAATGCAGAGGTCACAAATGTGGCTTCTGCATTTTTAATGTTGATAAGAATGGGGCTTGAACCCGAGAGGGTTTTGCCGTTAAGAAAATGATATAGTATATCATTTTTAGGCAAAAGCGGTTGGCGGGTACCAAAATTCGTTAGAATTTGGGTCGCCAAGCGAAAAGTATGCGAGCGTAATGCGAGCATACGGTCAAGTCCCATCGTCCGCAATGGTTTTGTGTAATATGGGCAAACGAATTGACTTTTAATAGCTGTTGTTATACAATATATTTAGGTGATTGTATGGATTTTATTATTTATTTTTGTATATGCATTTGTGGAGCTATAATTTTTGCTATTTACATCGGTAAAATTATAAAGCCGTATAAACAGAGCGGGAACGAAAAAGATAAATCAATTGCATCATCTCAGGAATTTAAGTCGGAATTTGAAACTGTTAAGTTTCGGGCTGAAATAATTGACTTGTCCTGTCGTGTGGATATGGTAGGAACTAAAACACCTAAAACGGTTGAAATTTATACCGTAGTATTCAAAACTGATAAAAAAGAGATAATTAAACTTGATGTGCCTCGGGAAATGTATGATGGTCTTGTAATAGGGGATAAGGGTGAAGTAACCTTGGTTGAGGGAGATTTGTATAGTTTTATTGTTTGATTTGATATAAATTATATGCTTATAAAGGAGTAGTGTTTTATGAGAACTTTATTTTTGATTTGTTCTTTTCTGGTGCTCATTTCTTGTGTGGTTATGGTAATAGTACAGATTAAAGAAAAGAAGCGTATGTCGCCCTTAACGTTTCTTTTTATTTTCACTTTTTTTACTGCATTGTTTATGATTTTTAAATTGCTTGGTGTTTTATAATACCGAATAATTTTGTGTGCGAAATTAAGGCTTTAAAATAAGACGTACAGACAACAAAGAACTTCTTGTGAAGTTCTTTATTTTTTTATCCAATTTAAATTGTTTTTACAATATGATTATTATTTTTATCAAAATCTCTTGCGTTAGACACTCTATAAATATATAATATAAAATGTATAAATTTGTCATAGGGTGGTTTTAATATGACTTCATTTGAAAACGTTAAAAAGAATTTCGGCTTTGGAATGATGCGTTTGCCCCGCAAAGGTCCGCTTATAGATTATACCGAATTAAATAAAATGGTTGACGCGTTTATGGAGGCAGGCTTTAACTATTTTGACACCGCTCACGGATATATGGAAATGCGTAGTGAGGGGGCGGTTAAAAAGAGTCTTACTTCTCGCTACCCAAGAGAAAGTTATATTCTTACAGATAAGCTTTCTGAAGGCTTTTTCAAGAAAGAAAGTCAGATAAGACCGTTTTTTGAAAAACAGTTAAAGGCTTGTGGGGTTGAATATTTCGATTTTTATCTTATGCACGCTCAAAATGCAACGAATTTCAAAAAGTATAAAAAATGCAGAGCTTATGAAACAGCATTTGAACTTAAAAAAGAGGGTAAAATTCGTCACGTTGGTTTGTCTTTCCACGATAAAGCAACAGTATTAGAACAGATTTTGACAGAATATCCCGAAATCGAGGTTGTGCAGATTCAATTCAATTATCTCGACTATGAAGACCAGTCGGTTGAGGGCAGAAAGTGCTATGAAGTCTGCCGTAAATACAATAAGCCCGTAATTGTAATGGAGCCGGTTAAGGGTGGCAGTCTTGTGAATTTGCCCGACGAGGCAAAACAAGTGCTTGCCGATTTAAAAGGCGGTTCACCCGCAAGCTATGCAATCCGCTTTGCCGCTTCCTTCCCCGGTGTGTTTATGGTGCTTTCGGGTATGGGCAATATGGAAATGATGAGCGAAAATATCGGTTTTATGAAAGATTTCAAGCCTTTTACCCAAGAAGAATTTGAAGCGGTTGGTAAGGTCTGTAAAATTATGAATGCTCAAAATCTTATTCCTTGTACCGCTTGTCGTTATTGTGTTGACGGATGCCCTAAAAATATTCCGATTCCGGAACTTTTTGCTTGTATGAACGATAAAAAACAGTTTAAAAATTGGAATTCCTCTTACTATTATAAAGAAGTGCACAGTAAAAACGGAAAGGCATCTGATTGTATCGGCTGTGGAAAATGTGAAACTGCTTGTCCTCAACATCTTGAAATCCGTAAACTTTTAAAAGAAGTGGCAAAGGAATTCGAGAAATGAAAAAGCAGAATATATTAAATCTTGTTCTTTCTGCAATGTTTCTGGCACTTTGTATGGTGTTGCCACTTTTGACAGGGCAAATTAAAGAAATTGGTAATATGCTGTTACCAATGCATATTCCCGTAATGCTTTGCGGTCTTATATGCGGTTGGCAGTATGGTGCGGTTGTGGGTGCAGTAGCCCCCATAATGCGTTCTGCGATTTTCGGTATGCCTGTAATGTTCCCAAATGCATTTGCAATGGCGTTTGAACTTGCAACTTACGGGTTTGTTATCGGTTATATGTTTTCCCATGCCAAATGGAAATGCATAAAATCACTTTACCGTTGCCTTATAATTGCGATGTTGAGTGGCAGAGTGGTCTGGGGCATTGTTCAAATTTTTATTTTAGGATTGGGCGAGGGCGGATTTACACTTGCAATGTTTGTTACAAGTTCGTTTTTAAATGCAATACCGGGTATAATTTTACAAATTGTTTTAATTCCTGTAATAATGCTTGCTTTGGGAAAAACACATCTTGTAAAACTTCATAAAAAGCAAGAGGAGAAGGTGTAATGGAATTTGTGGTTTTAATATTGGCTTTGTTTGTTATTCTTGCAATCGTGCTTGCCGTGAATACTGTGAAATCGGTAAAAAAGTCAAGAAAACTCACAGAATTCAAGCCAATTTATAATGATGAAGAAATTGAATATTATGCAACTCGTCTTCAGAAGATGATTAAATGCAAAACCGTTTCTGTAAAAGACAGTTATGATGACACCGAATTCGCAAAACTGCGTAATGTAATGGAAGAGCTTTTCCCGACTTTGCATAAAACTGCCGAGAAAATGACTTTTTCTGATGATTGCTGGATTTATAAACTCAAAGGCGAAGACGAAACTCGCAACTTTATGCTTATGTCCCATCACGATGTTGTTGAAGTAAGCGGTGAGTGGAAATATGACGGATTTTCAGGCACTATCGCCGAGGGTAAAATCTGGGGCAGAGGAACGGTTGACACTAAAACCCCGCTTTTTGCAGAATTTTCAGCACTTGAAGAATTACTTAACGAGGGGTTTGTGCCACCTTGCAATATCTGGATTGGTTCTTCTCATAACGAAGAACTTGGCGGTGACGGAATTCCCAAAGCACTTGAGTATTTCAAAGAGAATAACATAAATTTTGAAGTTATTCTTGACGAGGGCGGTGCACTTATTGAGCCACCTCTTACGGGTATGAGTGCCGATAAATGCGGAATGGTTGCGGTTCACGAAAAAGGCAGAATTTATCTTAACTGTACCGCTACTGCAGAAAATGGTCACGCAAGTCTTACTGCAGGGGCAAAGGCAACACCGGTTGAAAGAATGTCATCATTCATCAACGAAGTTATGACGAATGATATTTTCATCCGTCGCTTAAATCCGCAGGTTGAAGCAATGTTTAAGCACATGGCACCTTATCTTAAATTCCCAATGAATATGCTTTTGTCAAACTTATGGCTTTTTGGTGGAATAATCAAAAAAGTGATGCCCAAAATCAATGCACAGGCGGGCGGACTTATTGGCACAACCTGTACATTCAATAATATTGAAGGCAGTACTGCGTCAAAAAAATGCACTGCAAAGGCATTTCTGCGACCTGTTGACGAAAAAGATTTTGAAAAAGATTTGAACAAATTCAAAGAAATCGCAAAGAAATATGAAATCCAAGTTGAAATGACAGAGGACAGCGAATATCACGCACCTGCAGATATGTCAAAGCCGCAATTCCAATACACAATGAATTGTATCGGTGAAGTTTTTCCGCAGTACCCAGCATCACCATTCATTTTGCCTGCAGGTACTGATGCAAGAACACTTACCGATGTGTGCGAATGTGTATTAAGATTTGCACCAATAAGACTTTCGGCACAACAATTAGCATCGGTTCACGCTGAAAACGAGAATATTGATGTTGACTCAGTTGCAAACTGTGTTGCATTTTACAAACACTTTATAAAGAATTATAAATAAGGGAGATATATTATGAGTAATTGGATTGACAACAAAACAGTAATTATTACAGGCGCTTCTGCAGGTATCGGTAAAGGTGTAACAGAAAAGCTGATTAAAAAGCATAACTGTAAGGTTATCGGTATTGCAAGAAGCAAAGAAAAAACAGAAAAATTCGTTGAGGAATTGGGCGAATATGCAAAGAATTTCTCATATAAACTTTTTGATGTTTCTGTTAAAGAAAATTGGGAAGAATTTGCAGAATATCTTAAAGAAAATAATATTCAGCCCGATGTTCTTATTAACAATGCGGGTATCTTGCCAAAGTTCAATAAGACACAGAATTACTCAATCGAAGAAATCGAAAGAGTTATGAATATTAATTTCTATTCAGCGGTTTATTCAATTAATGCACTGCTTCCTATGATTCTTAAATCAAGCAGTCCTGCAATTATCAATGTTGCATCTTCAGCTGCATTGATGTCGCTTGCAGGTACATCTACATATTCAGCAAGTAAGGGTGCTTTAAAATCATTCACAGAGTCTTTGCGAGAAGATTTAAGAGGCAAATGCTATGTAACAGTTATCTGCCCCGGCTTTACAAAGACCGACATTTTCCGCAATCAGGATTCAAACACAGCAAAGGGCGAAAAAATGATTAACGCAATCAGTACAAACTGTGACAAGATGGTTAATCTGATTGTAAGGGGTATCGAGAGAAAGAAAGAACTTATGATTTTCGGTTTCGATGCACAGTTTATGAAGATTTTCGGAAGACTCACTCCCGTACAGGGCGGTCGACTTTTCAGTGCCGTGATGAAAGCGTCAAAACTTCCTTTATTCGATGCAGTTTTTAAAGACTAATAATTATAATCACTAATTTAATGGCGGGGTCGCTCAACCTCGCCATTATTTTTTGCAACAAAAAAGAGAGTGAATTTCACTCTCTTTCCTTATGTAAAAATTTATAACGCTTTTCCGTCTTTTGTAAACAATGGTAATTCTTCAAGATAAATTATGTCGTCGCGTTTAGCCGCATCACCCTCGGCGAGAATGAACATTCTGCCACATACAATTCCACCCGCGTCGTTAACGAGTTTTTCAACTGCTGCTAACGACTGACCAAGTGACACAACATCGTCAACAATAAGAATTTTTTTACCTTTCATAAGTTCGGCATCTGCTTTGTCGAGATAGAGTTTTTGTTCACCTTCAGTAGTGATTGAGTTAACTGTTGACTCAAAAACACCTGTCATATAAAGCTTCGGCTTTTTGCGAGCCACAAAATACTTTTCGTTATTCTGAAGTCTTGCCATTTCGTGAGCAAGGGGAATACCCTTTGCCTCGGCGGTGATTATGTAATCATATTCGGGAGCTTTTTCTAATAATTCTTTTGCACAAGCAGTTGTAAGCTCGGGGTCGCCAAAAATTACAAAGCCCGCAATCATCAATTCGTCGTTGAGAGGGCAGAGTGGTAAATGACGCTCAAGCCCCGCGATATTCATTTTGTGAAACATAATAATCTTCCCTTTCATAAAAAAGATAAGCGGACCGAAGTTTCCTTCCATCCGCCTAAAATTGTTTGTTTAGTTAGCCAATGCACGATTAAGCCATATTTCTGCAATATCCATAGCTGCATAAAGGCCTTTTTTCTCACTTGATTTTACAATTCTCTCACGAGCACTTACGTCGGGGTCTGTGTTGATAAGCTGAACAGATACCTTTGAAGCAACTTCCACATCACCAACGGGTTTTGTTGCCAATATCTGCATCATAATAACATATTTTTCAGACGCTTCGCCGTAATAAAGAGTTTTGCCGTTTCTCACCAACGGCTTGCCCTTATAAGTGAGGAATTTACTTTTCTCTGCCATATAAACACCTCTTATTTGTTTTTTGAAATTTTGAGATATTCTTTTACAAGGTCCTGTAAAAGCTCATCTCTGTCAAGGCGGCGGATTAAACTTCTCGCATTGTTGTGAGTTGTGATGTAGGTAGGGTCTTCTGAAAGAATATATCCAACAATCTGATTGATGGGGTTATATCCCTTTTCCACAAGTGCGTCATAAACCTGTAAAAGTGTCTGACGTGTTGCTTCCTCACGGTCATCCTTTAATGAGAATTGAATTGTCTTGTTAGGGTCAAGCATTTCGCCACCTCCTGATAATAGATAAATATATTATATACTGAATTTTATTAAATTACAATAGTTAATTTAAAATGTTTTTATACGCAAGGCGTATTTCATAGCGTTAGCTATTTCATATCCCACAAGGGATATTTCATAAATTCCGTAAGGAATTTATTTCATTTGTTACCTTGATTTCGTCTGACAGTATTTATTGAAGCAATGAGAATACGGCGAATAGTTCCGCATTGATTAAATAATGGCAAAATTGTATCTTCACTTGCAAGTTTAGATTTTTGTATAAGTTCTAACCAATATTCAGTTTCATTACATTCTTGTAATGAAATTTTAAGTTTAGCAATAAAATCTGCTTTACTTCTTGCATAATTAGCTTCACGAATATTTGCACCAATAGATGTTGCAGAACGTTCAAGTTGATTTGTTAAAGAATAGTGACCTTTTATTGTAGTGCAAAGTTTAATGATTTTTACAGCAAAATCAGTTGATAAATCAACAAGCTTATTCTCTTTCAACTAAATCACCTCAAAAAATGAATGAAATATTGCTAGGCAATATGAAATAATCCGTTGGCTTATGAAATATTTTATCTTGCGATAAAATATGAAATAAGAACCTGCAAAAGCAGATTCTTATTCTTTATTTATGATTTCAATGCAATTCCGTCTTTTGAGAGTGCATCAATAATGCCGTTTGCAACTTCCATAACTTCTTCAGTTGTGAGAGTTCTTTCAGGGTGTGAGAAAGTCATTCTTGTAGTAATTGACTTGCCGTTTTCGTCACGGTATGTGTCAACAACCTGAACGTCTTTGATAAGTGAGCAGTTAGCATCTGCGATAGCCTTGCCGATTGGAGCAAATGTTTCACTCATAAATGAAAGGTCAATTTCCATTTCAGGGAAACGTGAAGGCTCCTGATAGTGAATACCTGCGTCAGTAATCTCTGTAAATGCAGGCACATCAATTTCAGCAAATACGATAGCTGCTTTCTTGTCGATTTTCTTACTTACTGTTGGATGAACGACACCGATTTTACCTAAACTCACGCCATCACAAGAGATTTCGTTAAGGTTTCTCGGATGCTCGTAATTAAGAGTTGCTTCCATTGGAACGAATGAGAGAGCCTTGTGCTTAATGTTGTCAGAAATAACTGAAAGCATTGTTGCAAGCTCAACATAAAGAGTTTCCAAGGACTTTGTTTTGCTGTAAAGAGTAATGCAAAGTTTCTTTCTTTCGTTGCAAAGTCCGTCGTCTTTGAGTCCGTCAACAGTTCTGCCGATTTCAAACACACCAAAATCAGTTGAAAAATTTGTATTTGTCTTAACCTGACAAAGCTGAGTCGGAATAATTGACTTACGGATTGTTTCAATATTAGGATTTGTAGCACCTGCGAGTTTGATGTTATCTTCAATCTCCATGCCGAGTGCCTTGTATTCATCATAATACTGCCATACATAAGAATGGATTTCGTGGAGTGAGTAACGGTGAACGAGCATATCCTTGATTCTGTCCTCAACTGTCTTTTCTGCCTTTGCACGAACAGGGTAGAGTGGAGCAGCTGCTGTGTGAATGTCAAAATTGTCGTAACCGTAAATACGAGTGATTTCTTCAACGATGTCAGCCTTGATAGTAACGTCCTTTGTTGCTCTCCAACTTGGAACTTCAACTGTGAAGTTGTCCCCGTCATTAGAAGCCTTGAAACCAAGAGAATTAAGAGTATTTACGATTGTATCGTTTGCGATTTCAATACCTGTGTACTTGTCGATAAATGCCTTGTCGAAATCAAGTGTAACAGTTGGATATTTAAACGCATATTCGTCTGTGAGTGCAGATACAACTTCAGCATCAGGGTCAATACTCATAAGAAGATTAACAAATCTTGCAATAGCAGGAACTGTCATTTCAGGGTCAAGGCACTTTTCGTAACGGTTTGAAGCATCTGTACGGTGTGCGAGACGAACAGTTGACTTACGGATTGATGCAGCATTGAATGTTGCAGATTCAAGTGTAAGAGTTGTTGTATCTTCTACGATTTCAGAGTCTAAACCACCCATAATACCTGCAATAGCAACAGGAGTGTTGTCGTTACAAATCATAAGTGTGTTTTCGTCGATATTTCTGTCAATTCCGTCAAGAGTCTGGAATGTGAAAGGAGCTGGGAATCTCTTAATGCGGATTTTTTCAACTTTACGAGAGTCGAATGCATGCATTGGCTGACCCATTTCAAGCATCAAGTAGTTGGTAAGGTCAGCAAGAAGGTTAATTCCTCTCATTCCGCAGTAGTAAAGACGGATTCTCATATTAACAGGGCTTACATTCTTTGTGATGTTTGCAACCTGCAAGCAAGAATATCTCTGGCAGAGATTGTCTTCAATTTTAAGGTCAACTTTTGGAAGATTGTCGTACTGTGAAAGGTCAACCTGTGGTAATGGCTTCAACTCACGTCCTGCAAGGGATGCGAATTCACGAGCAATACCATAATGTCCCCAAAGGTCAGGACGGTTTGTAAGAGATTTATTGTCAACCTCAAAAACGATGTCGTCGATTTCGTAAAGGTCTTTAAGGTCAGTACCATTCTTAACATCATCAAGAATGTCCATAATACCTGAATTGTCGTCAGAAATACCGATTTCTTTTTCAGAACAGCACATACCGTTTGACATATATCCTGCAAGTGGGCGAGGGGAGATTTCGATTTCACCTAACTTCGCACCAACTTTTGCAAATGCAGTTTTCATTCCAAGACGTACATTTGGTGCACCACAAACAACATCAACCAACTCTGCTTCACCGATATCAACTTTGAGAAGGTGGAGCTTTTCTGATTTTGGATGGTCCTGAATATCTTTGATTTCAGCAACTACGATACCACTGAAATCGCTACCCTTAAAGAAAATTTCGTTCTCAACTTCTGCAGTTGAAAGGGAAAATTTACGGATTAAGTCCATTTTGTCAAGACCTGAAAGGTCAACGAAATCACTAATCCAGTTCATTGATAAAAACATAATTTACTCCTCCTTCCTTAATCTTCGTCGTCTGTGAACTGTGTGAGAGTTTTAAGACTGCCACTGTTCAAATCACGGATATCTTTAACACCATATTTCATCATTGCAAGACGAGTAAGACCAAGTCCGAATGCGAAACCTGTGTATTCTTCTGGGTCAATTCCACCTGCTTTAAGTACCTCAGGGTGAATCATACCGCAAGGGCAAAGTTCAAGCCAACCACTGTGTTTACAAGAAGGACAACCTTCACCACCACAGATAAGACAAGAAATGTCAAGCTCGAAACCGGGTTCAACGAATGGGAAGAAGCCGGGACGAAGTCTTACTTTAATGTCCTTACGGAAAACCTCTGAAAGCATTGTTTTCATAAAGTAAATAAGGTTAGAAATTGAAATATCCTTGTCAACCATAACGCCTTCCATCTGGAAGAATGTGTTTTCGTGACAAGCATCAGTAGCCTCGTTTCTGAAGCAACGACCGGGGAAAATAGCCTTGATTGGCATACCGTCGTTGATAAGTGCATCCTTATACTTTTTATAAATAGCATTCTGTGCTGCTGATGTGTGAGATTTTAACAACTGACCATTATCAAGGTAATATGTGTCCTGCATATCACGAGCAGGGTGGTCCTTTGGAATATTAAGTGCCTCAAAGCATTCATAGTCAGTAACGATTTCTGAATAGTCTTCAATATGGAAACCCATTGAACGGAAAACACTTTCACATTGACGCTGAACAAGTGTAATGGGGTGGTATGAACCACGAGTTAAGTTAGCAGGAACGGAAATATCGAAAATTGGTGTGCTTTCGATTTCTTTTTTGAGTTCAAGGTCCTTAAGTTCCTGACTTTTTTCTGCAATTTTCTGTTCAACGAATGCACGAACTTCGTTGACAATCTGACCCATAACAGGTCTTTCTTCTGCTGATAATGAACCCATCATTTTAAGTAATGATGTAAGTTCACCTTTTTTACCAAGCACTTGAACTCTGAATTCTTCAAGTTGACTCTGCTCAGTAAAAGTGCTGAGTTCAGCTTCCGCGCGAGCACGGATAGCTTCAAGTTTTTCTCTCATAATCTCAATCCTTTTCTATTATATGTTCGGAAAAATGGGAACAAAAAAATCCCACACTCCAAAAGAGCATGGGACGAATAAAAATCCGCGGTACCACCCAAATTTTAGCAAAAAGCTAACACTTTCCGTGTTCAATAACGAGAACAAACCGTTGCCGTCTAATTGTTGCCTTTCAACAGCACCGCTCCAAAGTGAACTTCAATTAAGATTTCGTTCTATTGTGCTTTCAGCCACGGCACAACTCTCTGAAAGAAGTAATTTCTTAACCTACTCTCTTTATCAACGCGTTTTCAATATCCAAAACATTATATCAAAAGAGTAAATTTAAGTCAAGTATAAAATTGAATTCAAAATGCAAAATATTCATTTGCAAATTGGGAGTTTGTCTAAATGCAAAATGTAAAATGCAAAGTGCAAAATTAAGGGTCTGCGACGCAATTTTGTATTATAACCAATATGGTCGGTTTTAACGAGATGTAAAATTAAAAAGAACCCGACAAATTCAAATTTGTAAATTTCCTTAAATTCCTCTGTTGACAAACGAATTTTCTCGTGCTATAATACATTTAACATTTAAGTTAAATGTTAAAGGAGTGAACTTATGGGAATTCAAAACACTTTAAAAGCCCTGTCAGACCCAGTCCGCAGAGAAATACTCAATATGTTAAAAAGCGGTCAGATGACAGCGGGGGAAATAACCGAAAAATTTGATATTACAGGTGCGGCAATATCACGACATCTCTCCGTGCTTAAAGAAGCCGACCTTGTTCGTGATAAAAGGGACGGAAAATTCATAATCTATGAATTGAACGCATCCGTCCTTGAAGAAATTATGCTTTGGATAAAAGATTTGAAAGGTGATGAAGAAAATGATTAAGAAGAATTTACCAAAACTTATAATCACATCATTGATAACGCTCATACCAATAGTTATTGGTCTTATTTTGTGGGATAAGTTGCCCGCCCAAGTTCCAGTGCATTGGAATATTAATGGCGATGTTGATGATTATACCACTAAAACACAAGCAGTATTTGTGATGCCATTAGTGTTGGTTGCATTTCATTGGATTTGTGTTGTTGGAACAAGCCTTGACCCTAAAAAGCAGAATATCAATGATAAAATGTTTACACTCGTTTTGTGGATTATTCCGGTTATATCGTTGCTTTGCAACTCAATGGTTTATGCAACAGCCCTCGGTCATAAGATAAATGTTGAAATAATTATGCCACTTTTTATGGGTGCATTGTTTATTGTAATCGGCAACTATTTTCCAAAATGCAAGCAGAGTTACACAGTGGGTATTAAAATTCCTTGGACTCTCAATGATGAAGAAAACTGGAATAAAACACACCGCATGGCAGGCTTTCTCTGGGTAATCGGTGGTATTGTAATAATGGCAACAGCATTTTTGAGAGTGTTCTGGCTTTTCTTTGTTGTGCTTATACCAATGGTGATTGTTCCGTTCGTTTATTCCTATCTTATCTACAAAAAGAAAACTGAATAAGATTAAGGGCGTTGTATTTCTTTAGTATTTGTATTATGATATGTTCATAACTTTAAATGAAAATGGAAAAACTTGGGGTGTAAAAATGACAACACAGGAATACTTGACTCTTATTGATGAAGTAAATGAAAAAGGAAAATATAAGGCTGATTGGTCTTCGCTTGCACATCACAAAGTGCCTGATTGGTATATGCACGATAAATTAGGTGTATTTATCCATTGGGGAGTTTATAGTGTACCGGCTTTTGGCTGTGAATGGTATTCAAGAGGTATGTATGATAAAAACTGCCGTGATTTTGAACACCACAGAAAAACTTACGGTGAGCACAAGGATTTCGGATATAAAGACTTTATTCCTATGTTCAAGGCAGAAAAGTTTGATGCTTCAGAATGGGTTTCTCTTTTCAAAAAAGCAGGTATGAAATATGTTATGCCTGTAGCCGAGCATCACGACGGATTTGCTATGTATGATACAGAATTCAACCGTTGGAATGCGAAAGAAATGGGCCCTTGCCGAGATGTTGTTGGTGAGCTTAAAGCAGAATGTGAAAAACAAGGGCTTACCCTTTGTGCATCAACACACCGTGCAGAGCATTATTTCTTTATGAATACGGGCAGACTTTGCGACAGTGATGTAAATGATGATAATTATCGTGATTTCTATGGTCCTGCCGTATATTGTGAAGAATTTGACCCTGCTGTTATACACACCACAACGGCAGACACGTATTCAATCGGTGCAAGCAAGGAATGGCTTGAAGACTGGCTTGTGCGTACTTGCGAGTTGATTGACAAATATCAACCATCAGTACTTTATTTTGACTGGTGGATTCACAATCACAGCTTTAAACCATATCTTAAAAAACTCGCCGCATATTATTACAACCGTGCAGACGAATGGGGCAAAGAGGTTACAATCAACTATAAGCACGAAGCATTCCCACCAACTGTTGCCACATTTGATGTTGAGCGTGGTGCATTAACAGGCATTTCGCCGCTTTATTGGCAGACCGATACTGCAATCGGCAAAGGCTCTTGGGGTTACAGGAAAGATAACGAGTATAAGAGTGCAAGGCAGGTTATCTGTGACCTTGTTGACATTGTTTCTAAAAATGGTAACTTGCTTATCAACATTGGTCCAAAGCCCGACGGTACAATTACTGACGAAGAAACAGAAGTTCTTCTCACAATGGGTGAGTGGCTCGAAACAAATGGCGAAGGTATTTACGGCACAACCTTCTGGAAACAATTCGGCGAAGGTAAAGTAAATGCCAAAGATGGTTTCTTCCAAGACGGCGACGAAAAGAAATTCACAAATAAGGATTTCCGCTTTACATATAAAAACGGTTATCTTTATGTATTCCAGATGCGTCCGTCAAAAACCGTTAAAATTAAGACGCTTTGTAAACATAACCCCCACGATTACTTGATTGAAAGCGTAGAATTACTTGGTAGCGACGAAAAAATCAACTACACAAGGGATGAAAAAGCACTCACAATCAAACTCAAAGGCGAATTCAAAACCGATTTGCCAATCTGTTTTAAAATCTCAATTGGGTAAACTAAAAACCTGAATGTCTGCATAAGATGTTCAGGTTTTTTGGAAAAATTTGCATTTTTTACTTGACTTTTTATAAAAAGTCGTGTATGATTATTATGGTTAGCAATGGCTAACAAAATTTTTAAAGAAAAATGTTAGCTTACGCTAAAATTATGCAACTTTAAGGTGATAATATGACTTTGAAAAATGCACAAGAAGGAATTGAATATATTATCAAAGACATCGTGACAAACGACGAAGAGCTTGACTCATTTCTCTTTTCACTTGGTTGTTATGCAGGTGAACCTATAACGGTGATTTCACACAAAAAAGGCGGTTGCGTTGTTTCGATTAAAGATTCAAGATATAGTATTGATAATCAGTTGGCAATGGCAATATCTATTTAAAAGGGTATTGTTGGCTGACTGTAATATTTGCAAATCAGTTAGCATATACTAACAAAACGGCAAAAAATCGAGTTTACAAAACTCAGGAGGAAAAAGATTTATGAGAATTGCCCTCGCAGGTAATCCTAACAGCGGTAAAACAACAATGTATAATGCTCTTACCGGCAAAAATGAAAAAGTCGGCAACTGGGCGGGCGTTACCGTTGATAAGAAAGAAAGTGCAATTAAAAAGAGCATTTATGACGGAGGTCACGAACTTATCGCAGTTGACCTTCCCGGTGCATATTCAATGTCACCATTTACTGTAGAAGAAAGTGTCACAAGAGATTACATACAAAATCAAAAACCCGATGTAATTATCAACATTGTTGATGCTACTAATTTAAGCCGTAGCCTTTTCTTCACAACTCAGCTTTTAGAGTTGGGTGTACCCGTTGTGGTGGCACTTAATAAGAGTGATATTAACGAGAAGAAAAAGACTGTAATCAATGTTGAGGCATTGAGCAAAGCCCTTAATTGCCCCGTAATTGAAACAGTTTCAACATCTGCAGATGGTCTTAAAGAAGTAGTTATTTCTGCGGTTGAACTTTATGGTAGAGGTCAAAGAGCTCCCTATGTTCAGGGCATAATTGATATGAACGATAAGAAATCTGTTTTTCAGGCAGATAAAAAACGTTATAAATTTGTAAACGGAATAGTAAAAGCAGTTGAAACCCGCAGAATTCTCACCCGGATGAGAAATTCGCAGGATAAAATTGACGATATTCTTACAAATAAGTGGTTTGGACTTCCTATCTTTGCAGTTGTTATGTTCCTTGTCTTTTGGATTTCACAAGCAGGACCGGGTGTTTGGATTGCCGATTGGCTTACAGGTGTTCTTGAGAATTTTAAGGATTGGATTGCAACATTTTTCGAGAATGCAAACCCATTACTTTCAGCACTTTTGGTAGACGGTGTAATCGGCGGTGCAATCGCAGTTATCGGATTCTTGCCACTTGTTATGGTAATGTATTTCCTTATAGCACTTCTTGAAGATTGTGGATATATGGCTCGTGCATCAGTTGTTCTTGACCCGATTTTTAAGAGGGTGGGCTTAAGCGGTAAATCAATTATCCCCTTTGTAATCGGTACAGGCTGTGCAATTCCCGGTGTTATGGCTTGCCGAACAATCAGAAATGAGCGTGAACGCAGAGCAACAGCTATGCTTGCACCATTTATGCCTTGCGGTGCAAAACTTCCCGTAATTTCACTTTTTGCGGGTGCATTTTTTGAAGATGCAACTTGGGTTGGACCTTTAATGTATTTTGTAGGTATTGTCATTATTTTCTTCGGTGCACTTCTTGTAAATAAAATTACAGGTAATAAGGCTAAAAAATCATTCTTTATTATCGAACTTCCCGAATATAAAGCTCCATCACTTAAACGTGCATTTTTCTCAATGTGTCAGCGTGGCTGGGCTTATGTGGTTAAAGCGGCAACAATTATTCTTCTTTGCAATACTGCAGTTCAAATTATGCAGTCATTCACATGGCAGTTTACGGTTGCCGAAAGTGCCGACCAATCAATTCTAGCTTCAATAGCAGGGCCATTTGCATACATACTCGTTCCCGTGGTTGGTGTACTCTCATGGCAGCTTGCCGCAGCGGCGGTAACAGGCTTTATCGCAAAAGAAAATGTTGTGGGCACATTGGCAGTTTGCTTTGTAGGGCTTGAAAATCTTATTGATACAGAAGAACTCTCTCTTTTAGAGGGCGTAGGTGCAGAGGTTGGCGAAGTAATGGCGATTACCAAGGTTGCGGCACTTGCATATCTTATGTTTAATCTTTATACTCCACCTTGCTTTGCGGCAATCGGTGCTATGAACTCTGAAATGAAGAGTGCAAAATGGTTCTGGGCGGGTATCGGACTTCAACTCGGTACAGGCTTTACAGTAAGTTATCTTGTGTATCAGATTGGCACACTCATCACAACAGGTAGTTTCGGTGCAGGATTCTTATATGGTCTTATAGCAGTTGCGGTGTTTGTTGCAATTCTTACAGTACTCTGTATCCGCGGAAACAGTAAAATCAAAGAAGTAAAAAGAGAAACAATTAAAAGCAGATAAAAGGAATTTAAAGTTATGGAAGATTTTTTAGTTCTTGCAGTTTTAACAGTTGTTCTTGTTTCTGCAATCATTTATGTGGCAAGAGCCAAGAAAAAGGGTATAAAATGTGTTGGTTGCCCCAATGCGAAAAATTGCAGTAAAAATACCAAAAATGGTTCTTGCGGTTGTAATAGTTAAAAATTTTAGCGGGAGTTTTGCTCCCGCTATTTTTATGCATTTAGGTTATATACTTTTTCCGCCAACTCTTTAAAAACAGGTGCACAGTCCACCGAACCTGAAATACCATCCTCTTTAAAAATTACTGCCACATATTTTTTATCATTGACTGTAAAATATCCGCAAAACCATGTGTGATTTATTTCATTTCCGTTTTCATACCAACCGCTCTGTGCTGTTGCGGTTTTGCCGTGACACTCTGCAAATTCAGAATAGGCTTTTTTTGCATTACCGTTTGTAACAACGCTTTCTAAAATTCCGTCAAGTTTTTCTGCAGTGCTTTCACTTATAATTCGGCAAGCTTCGGGCAATTTTACCTTTTGAATTATATTTCCGTTTTTGTCAATAATGCCTTTCATAAGAGTGGGCGGGCGGTAATATCCGCCATTTGCAAAAACACAGTATGCCGTTGCCATTTGAACAGGGCTTATGAGTAATTCGCCCTGCCCAAAACAGATATTTGCCAATGCCTGTGGTGAAGTAATGCTTTCTGCTGTGGGCAGTTTTCCCGATTTAAGATACATATTGTCAGCCAGTTCCGTTGATTCACCAAACCCAAAATCACCGCATAACGATAATAGAGTTTCACTGCCGATTTTCTGTCCCAATGCAATGAAATATGTGTTGCACGAAACCTCCATAGCCCTTGTCATATCAACTGTACCGTGAGAGGTGGAGTCACTACAATTAAAAATAGTACCGTTTATTTCAATACTTCCTGTGCAGTTGTGAGTAAAATAAAGGTTATTCTCAATCCCCACCGTTGCCACAAAGGGCTTGAACACCGAGCCAACGCTGTAAGGCGTAGTTGCACGGTTTATAAAGGGCGAATTTGCGTCATTTAAGGCAGAAGATAAATCAAGTGGGTCAAATTCGGGTACAGAGGCACAAGCAAGAATTTCAGCAGTTTCGCTGTTCATAACCACAACTGAACCTTTGCCGATGTTGAAATTAGTGAGCACATCTTCTGCAATTTTTTGAATGTCTAAATCAATGGTCAACTGAATACCTGCAGGGGAGAGATACCCGTTGTTTTGAGTTCTGATTTCTTCACCATAAAGAATGTGATTAAGAGCATCAACTCCCCATACCGCTCTTAATTCACCACTCTGTTGCAAGAGATAACTGTTATAAGCCTTTTCAAGCCCCATAACACCTTCGCCGTTTTCATCAAGATGCCCGATAAGGTGCACACAGGGTTGGTTGTGCGAATATCGGTTGGTTATCCCGATAGATTTAAGATGTGGCTCGTTATAGATTTGCGAAGTTGTCAGAATACTTGTTTTGCCCGCCGACATATTATTATATATTTCTTCTTTTTCTTGGTCTGTAATGCTATGAGAAATGAGATTGAATGCATCTGTGGTGGGCAGACAAACTGTCAGATATTCCACCGAATTATTCACAAGCCGTTTCATATTGCAATCATAAATCATACCGCGAGATGTCGAAAGCAGCACACTTCGTGTGTTTTTGCTTTGCGACGAGATTGAAGTTTCTGTATCAATAATAATCAAAGCAAGATTCACAATCAGTAATCCAAAAACAGAAATCATAGCAAAAAATGAAATTGCAACTCTTTTGTGCATAAAAAATCACCCGTGTAGAGTTTTGACACAGGTGATTGATTTTATTATGTATTTATGCTTTCTTTTTGAATTTGTCGGCTAAATCAAATTCGGCGAATTTTGTGTTTTCTGTCTTTTTCATAATTGCTTTCATAATGAGATAACCCATAATACCTGCGAATACGCCGACGAAAACGCCACCAATAACATCTGTTACATAGTGTACCATAAGGTAAATTCTTGAAAGACCTACCAAAGCAGAGAATACGGGGAAAATCCAAGCAATTTTCTTGTTTTTCATTACAAGGAAAATAGCAACGCCCAATTCAAAAGCAGCGGTTGTGTGACCTGATGGGAATGATTTTTCGCTTTCAATGTGATTGCCGGCAAATTCATGCCAACTCATAAACACCGGATTGTCTGCATAGTAGATATATGGACGAGGACGGTCAAACAAAGGCTTCATAATAAGGTTTGTGCAAAGTGTTCCCACTAAAACTGCAAAAAGTACCGCCATACCGAATTTGCGTGTCTTTTTAAAGGGAATTAAAAGAGCACCGACAACTGCCATTGGAGTCACAAAAGACCCGCCACCGAAAAATGTTATAAATTCTGCAACAATATTCATTGCAGCACTATGAATTTGCTCACCGAAAAAGGTGAATACGCTCATATCAAATGAGTCAAAAATTGAAAAATCCATATCCAATCTCCTTTATATTTTTATGCCAATATTTTACACCAATTATATACTTTTTTCAACCCTTGCGAAACTATATAATTGATTTTATCATAAAAAAGACTTATAATAAAATTATCGTATATATCAATGGGGTGAATATATGGATAAAATCAGAAACTTTTTAAGCACAATTAAATCGAATTGGAAAACCGCACCTGATGGTAGCTATGTGCCATATAAGGAAATTGTTGCATATTCCGTTGGTGGTGCAGGTGTTTACTTTATAACTGCCATAGTGGGTATGATTGGCCTTAGTGCAGGCAGTATGATTGTGGGTGCCTCTATTGGCATCAAAATTATAGATATGCAGACGATGAATGTTATAATATCACTCATTATGCTTCTTATGGCACCTACACGAGCAATGCTTTTTGATAACACAAAGAGTAAAATGGGTAAGTTCAGACCATATATATTAACGCTTGGACTTCCGACTGCAATTATAGGTACAGTTTTTGTGTATCTTCCTTATGAAACAATGGAATATAAAGAGAAAATTGTTGCAGTTTTTGTGTGCTACACATTACTTCAATTTTTCTCACCATTTTACAGCTCGGCATATTCAGGACTTGTTCAGGTTATGTCGGCAAACTCAAAGGAACGTTCGTGGATAATCGAAATAAGTTCAATTATCTATTCCTTTGCACCAACGGTTATAAATCCCGTTATGCCACTTATAGGCGACCTTGATAATATTAAAACCTATCGTATCGGTTTCCCTATTTTCTGCACAATAGGTGTAATTGTAAGTATGCTCTGTGTTTTCGGCACAAAGGAAAGAGTTATTGTGCCAAAACAATATGTCCAGAAAATGAATTTCTTTGAGGGACTTAAAAAGGTTTCACACAATAAGTATTTCTGGATTATCAACATTTCCCAGTGGGTTGCATTCTTAAATCAGGGATATGCTAATATCTTTCAATGGATTTTCTATTACGGAATGAATAACTCGGCAATATATTCAATAATGACCGTCATAAAAGGTGAAGCATACACACCCGGTATGATTGCAGCAGCACCACTTACCAATAAACTCGGTAAAAAGAGAATTTGTATTCTTTCTCTTTCAATTCAGGTTGTCTGCCTGTGTCTTATGATGTTTTTATATAAAAACTACATTCTCTTATTCATCTGCATTTTCATAAAAGAAATGGTCGGTGCTGTTTCAATTATCTATCTTCCTGCTATGAAAGCAGATATGATGGACTATCAGCAGTATAAAACAGGGGACAGACTTGAGGGCTTTATTGAACAGGGTGGTATTTTAATAGGCAGTATCTTGGGACTTGCCACGGGTTATTTTATGCCACTTGTTTTCAGAACTTACGGTCTTACAAATAACTATGAAGATTTGTATAACGAAGCATTCAGAACACCCCTTGTGCGAGTTGCAATTATCTGTGCAATTTTCGGCACAATCCTTTCGATAATACCATTCCTTTTCTACGATTTAAGTGAGGAAAAGCGAAAGAATATGATTTCTGCCCTTAAAATCCGTGCATTGTTTTCCGACTTTGAACACGAGGATTTTGACGAAAGCAATTTGAATGACCTTGAATTAGTTTATGAAGCAGAAAAAATGCTGAATGAATACAAGGACTACCAAACAAAACAAGAAAAAGAAAAATACCTCGGTGCAAAAATTCTTTGTGACGAGGTAGAAAAACTAAAAGCCGAAAATTCTGAAAGATGGAACAGACTTGAAGCACATTACCAATCAATTAAAGCATAAAAAAAGAGCAGTCGCAAGACTGCTTTTTTTTATTTATTTTGCCCAGTTAATCTTCAAATCCTTGATTGCAAGTCCGTTTTGTGTGGGATACCACTTGTCACCAAGGGTTATGTCGCTTTCTTTTGCATCAACATTGATTGTCAAAAGACTTGTGCAGTTGTAGAATGCATAAGTATCAATCTGTTTAATTGTACTTGGAATATTGATTTCTGAAAGTGCGGAACAGAAACCAAAAGCATCTTTGCCGATTACTTCAACATTCTTTGAAAGAGTAAGGTCTTTAAGTGAACTGCAACGGAAGAATGCTTTTTCCTCTATATTTTTTACACTGTCAGGAATATGGACTTTTGTGATTTTACCGCATTTGTAAAAAGCCTTTGTTCGAATGGTTTCTACACCGTCCGGAATTGTATATTCTGAAAACTGAATATCGTTTCCGTTGTCATCTTTTACATTCTGCAAATCTTTAGCAAGAGGGTAGAAAAGCAGAGTTTTCATATCTTTTGTGAAGAGAACACCATCAACATCGCAGAAATATTCGTTGTTTTTGTCAACAGTAAACTTTGTAACCTGCTGATTATTTTCAAATGCCCATAAACCTATTTCCTTAACATTTTTGCCAATCTGAATTTCAGTTACATATTCAAGGTTAACAACTGCAAAATCAGCAATTTTTGTTACGGGGACACCTTCATATTCATCGGGAATAACTATTTTTGTAATATTTATTTTGTTTGGCACAATATTTACTGTTGCCTCGCCATTTTCAATGGTATATTCAATATCGTCACTCTCGATACCTAAAAAGGTAGATGCAACACTACAACCTGAAAACAATAAGCAGATGCAAATAAGAAGTGCCGAAATTTTAACAATTTTTTTCTTCATATTAAACTACCTCGCTTTCAGATTCTTCATTTTCAATGGCACGGAGTCTTTCTTGTAACTCTTGGACACACATATCATGTTTTTCTTTTGTGAGGTCATAGAACAAGAAAGGAATTGTCATAAGAATTGTGCTGATGATTGTTGCCCATGTGTAAAGGCTAAATACCTGGTTGAGAATTGTCTGGTCGAAAAGCACGTCCCAGTCAGAAGTAAAGCCCATTTTTGCTAAAAGACCGGGAATAATAAATCCGAGAACCACGTTGATTGGGTTCAAGAACCAGCTGAATACACCTGCCATAGAGTCAGCACGTTCGCCGTATTTCCATTGGTGATAGTCCTGAATGTCAGCACCAAGACCAATATTGATACCGTCAACAACAGGTTGGAATGTGTTACGAAGGAACATAGCAGCCATAAACACATAAGGGTTTTCAATTCTTACAGCAAACAGCATAAGGAAAACCGTAAGAAGTGAAATGCCTCTGAATGCAATAAGAATATTTCTCTTTTGGAATTTCTTTGTAAGAATAGGACAAAGGATATTACCAAATGTCATACCCACAACAACAAAACTTGCTGCAAAACCATAAAGTGCTTCCATTCTAAGGGAGTAAATGAACCAGAATTGAAGAAGACCGCCAACTAATCCTGACCATTGTCCTAAAATGGTTGAGATGTTTGTAATCCATAAATATTTGTTCTTAAGAACGTTTTTAGCACCGTTAAAAAAGGTAACCTTCTTGCGTTTTTCACCTGATGCTTCAATAACACGCTCTTTACAGTAAATACCTGCCATTGAAACAAAAACACCGATAAAGCCGAAAATAGGAACAAAGATTTTATAAGTGTCAATGTTAAGGTATCCGCCTGTTGACTGAATAAGTATGGGGAAAAACATGTTGATAATTGACGGGAAAAAGCCTGTGATGATAGGAACGATTGAGTGAAGTCTTTGTCTTTCCTGTGAGTTAGGTGTCATAAATGTAACAAGACCGTTGACGCCTACATAAGCATTATAGAAATAGTTCATCAAGATAAAAGCACCATGAAGAATAATAAGCTTATATACACTTGGAAGATTTTGAATGGGCAGGAACGGAATTATTGACATAATTATTGCCGCAGGGATACCGCAAAGAAGAATAAAGGGTTTAAGTCTTCCGTATTTTGCACAGAATTTTTTACGGATTCCCCATGTTATGTAGTTTGTTATACCGCTTAAGAAAAGAATGTTAGCAACAATTTGAGGAGTACCCAACATAAAGTCAAGTGCATCCATAGGTATGAAATAACACAACAAGCCTATAACCGTTTCACCCGAATAACAGATATGAGCAAATCTTCTCATTTTTGGAGAAAGCTCACCATGGTTTTCATAAATAAGAATGCTTATAGGGTTCATAAACATAAATATATAGCCAATTATTGTGCTTATAAGGTTAACGAGCTGGAACTGTATATTGCTGAGTCCCATAATTGAACCGCAGAAATATGATGCCGAGAAAGATAACATTCCCGATGCAGTTAAGAAAATGTAAGAACCTGCCTGCGTTGCAGTATATGCACAGAATTCTTTTAAAGAAACAAATTCACCCTCGTTAGGTGTGTTCCAATGTTCTTTAACATAAGACGGCAAGCCTTTTACCGTGCTTATGATTTCAGCTTTTGTCATTAAACCATCCCTTTCTGAAACGATACAGAAATTATACTATAAAATAACTGTAAAATAAAGTGAGTAAATGAAAAAATCTCTTTTTCGTCAAAGTGATTATGTAAAGGGAGGTTTGTTTGTCACAAATGACGAATATTATTGTTCGGTAGTGCTTGTTCTATTGACACAAACTGACTTTTCAATGTATAATCTTTTCATAAGAAAAAAGAGAGGTTAGTTTATGGGAACAGTTTACAGTAAAGAGAATATGGAACTTCTTTTAAACCCTGCACCACCAAAAAAGAATCCTATAAAAGAAGTTGCAAAATTTTTCTATAATATGGTTATTGAAATCAGCAAAAAGGTTACAATAATCAGAATACTTTTGCGTAAATTCAATCAGGTTCGTCGCACAGGCAGATATAATAAAATCCGAGATAGTATTGCGACCGACGAAAAAACAATTCTCTTTTCGACCTTTGACGGCAGAAATTACAGCGACAGCCCCAAAGCGATTTATCTTCGTATGCTTTCGGACCCCAAGTATAAGGATTATAAGCTTGTATGGGTATTCCGCGAGCCTGAAAATCATATTGAAATGCTCGAAAATCCCAATACATATATCGTTAAAACAAATACCGTGGGTTTTGAAGAAATGTGTGCAACCGCAAAATATTGGTTTTTCAATTATCGTGTTGCCGACCATATTTATCCTAAAGACGACCAAGTTTATGTTGAACTCTGGCACGGCACACCTCTCAAACGCTTGGGTTATGATATTGAGGTCAGCGATAACGCAATGAATTCAAAGGCTGAAATTCGCGACAAATACCGCGTTGATGCTGAAAAGTTTAAATATATTTTAGCCCCCTCACAGTTTGCAGCAGATTGCTTTGAGTCTGCTTGGAATTTAAAGGAATTCGGTAAAACTGACACAATGCTTATTGCGGGTTATCCCCGAAACGATTTTCTTATAAACTACACAGAAGAACAAGCAAAAAAAATCAAGCAAGACCTTAATTTGCCAAGCGATAAAAAAATTATCCTTTATGCACCTACTTGGCGAGATAATCAGCATAAGGCGGGTGTGGGTTACACCTATAAATTGGGCGTTGATTTCGATTATCTTCGCGAGAAATTAGAAGATGATTACATAATACTTTTCCGTGCTCATTATCTTGTTGCAAGTCAGTTTGATTTTGCAAAATATGAGGGATTTGTTTATAACGCATCAACAGTCAATGATATTAACGATTTGTATGTGATTTCAGATTTGCTCATTACCGACTATTCGAGTGTTTTCTTTGACTTTGCAAACTTAAACAGACCAATACTTTTCTATATGTACGATTTAGCCGACTACGGCAATGAAATCCGCGGATTTTATATCGACCTTAAAGAATTACCGGGTAATATTGTTGAAAAGCAAGAAGATTTAGTGGCAGAAATCAAGGCAGTTAAATATGATACCGAATATTACAAAGAAAAATATAAGGATTTTCATAATAAATTTAATCCTCTAGACGACGGTAAAGCCGCTGACAGAGTGCTCGAAGCAGTAATAAAATAAATAAAAAAGAGATGTTCTGCGAACATCCCTTTTTTGCTAAACAACAATTTTCAATAGTTGCTAAATTATTTCGCTTTGCTCAATAGCTAAATTGCAAGCCAACGCTTGCAGCTAATTTAAAAACAATCAGCTCCCGTAGGGAATTTAGCTTACGAAGTAAATTTAGCTCGCCGTAAGGCGAATTTAATAAAGCCCCTTTTCGAACAGAAAAGGAGCTTTATTTAGCTTTTATTTTGTATTTGGTACTTGGTCAACGCCGTTTACAGGCTCCTGAAGGCCAAGGTCATTTTTAATCTGAGATGTTGAAATGCCGGGTGTTCTTTCAAGGTAAGCAATTTCGCAATACTCTTTAAGATAATCAAATTTATCACTGCCTGCCCAGTCGTCGCCCATAACAACAACGTCGATTTTGTAATCCTTAACGTCTTGAAGCTTCTGTTCCCATTCGTTTTCGGGGATTACAAGGTCAACATAGCGGATAGCCTCAAGCATCTTTTTTCTTGTTTCATAGCTGTGATATGCCTTTTTGCCCTTGATTGCGTTGAATTCGTCAGTTGAAAGTGCAACAACAAGGTAATCACCCAATTCCTTTGCACGCTTGAGAATTCTGATGTGACCATAGTGTAAAAGATCAAATGTACCGTAGGTTAATATCCTTTTCATTTTTCATACTCCTTTAAATCAACTTACAAATGAAATCTGCAAGAGAATTAGTATTATTATTACCGCGGTTTTCCACAAAGGTGCGTGAAAATCCGTCAAGCTTTTCTAAATCATATTCGCCACTTTTTATTGTATCAAGAAGCTCGCTTGCGTCATAAAAACAAGTTTCGGGCAAAATTAGTGGCATATCGGTGTTTAAGCCCTGCTCATTTTTATAGGCTTCATAGTCGGGAATAAAAAACCATAAGGGCTTATTTAAAAGTGATGCCTCAAATGCACAAGCAGAGTAATCTGTGATGATTTCATCAGCTAATTTCATAAGGTCATAAGTGCTGAAATCACCATTAAAGCCGTAAAGTCCGTTCGCCTCGCTTAATGGGTGAGCAGAAATCACAAGACCGACTTCGTCATCATTTTCAAAAGTCTTATAAAGACTTTCAATGATTTTTTCATCATCGTTTCTGAATGTGGGCAGATATACAACAATCTTTTTGTCTGCGTATTCGGGATTTAATTTTATAAACTCATCACGACGTGATGTACCATCAAGAATTACATCGGCACGTGGGAGGTTGGCGATGTGGATTTTGTCTTCACTGCAACCAAAAGCTTCACAGTAGTATTCAGCGGTTTTCTTTGACGGTGCAATAACATAATCATAGTTTTTGTGCATACAAAGAGCCTTTGAAATGCCACTATCTCTACCTTGTGCTTTGCCCACGGATTGTAAACTGAATTTTTTTACCGCACCCAAAGCGTGCCAGATTTGAACAATCTTTAAATCTTTTTTATGGTTAAGACAGGAGAGGGGAATTGAATAAGTGTCACAAATTGCAACCTTTGAACTTGCAATTTCCCACATATCGCCGAAAATACTGAAAATATAAGAAATCGACAATGCACTTTCATCTTTTAAGCGACGAAGCCTGAAAATCTGCTTTGTGTCGGGCGAAATACGGGCAATCTCACTTGACAGCATTTCCATATCCTGCGACTTTTTGTCAGATTGTCGGGATAACCATACTATTTTATTTTGAGTTTTTCGCAACTTCATAGGTGCATAGAGAATTCTGATAGCCAGAACGAACACCTTAACAATAAATAATTTCACAAAAGTCACCGACCCATATATTACCTTTATTTTATTCCAAAGCCCTATATTTGTCAAGTAAACAAATAAAAAGGCAGATTATTCCTTGTATAGCTTAATTGACTTTTACTGTCGAATAATGTATTATTATATATATACTTCATATATGGGTGATGAAATGAAAAAAACATCAAAATTCTTCGCGGTTTTAACTGCGTTTATAATACTTGTTTCAACTTTTGTTTTGCCGAGCCAAGCGGCGAGTGTTAATTATACTGCATCAAGTGTCAGCGGTGCAAAGGGCGATACAGTTACTGTCAGCGTTAAAATTTCTTCAAGCGTTTCAATTTGGGGTGCAAATGTAATGCTTGGCTATAATTCTTCAGAATTACAGTATGTAAGCAGTGCAAAGGGCGGTGCAGTTTCGAGCGGAAGTCTTAATAATACAGGCTCGTCAGTTAATTTTTCGGGTATGTTTAGTGCAAAAAGCGGAACAGTATTTACCGTAAAATTCAAAATCCTTAAAAACTCAGGTTCTTCAACTCTCACTCTTACAAGTACAGAGAATATTGACTCTGATGCAAAGACTTATGAGTGCTCAACGACAAACGGCAAAGTAACCGTAACCGTGCCTGTTACAAGCATAAAACTCAATAAATCAAGCGTAACGCTTAAAAAAGGTGAAACAAGTCAGTTGACTGCCACCGTTTCGCCCGATAATGCAACAAATAAAGCGGTTACATATTCAAGCTCAAACACAAAGGTTGCAAAGGTTTCAAGCAGTGGTAAAATAACCGCAGTTGGTGGCGGTACTGCAACAATTACCGCAAAGGCTGATGGCAAAACCGCAACTTGCAAAGTTACTGTAAATGTTGCACAGACAGGAATCACTGTTTCGGGTAACAGTTCCAAAACAGTTGAATTAGGCAAGACTATTAATCTTAAAGTCGCAAAAGTTCCCGCAGATGCAACTGATAATTATTCAGTAAGCTGGTCGGTTGCAGACTCTAATATCGCAACAGTTTCTTCAAATGGCACAGTTAAGGGTGTGGCTTTGGGTGAAACCACAGTAACCGCAAAGTCAAACGGCTGGGCAGTTACTTATAAAATTACAGTAACCGAAGCCGTAACTGAAAGCTCAACAGAAGAACCGACTTCAGAAGAACCAAGCTCAACTGAAGAGCCTTCAAGCGAAGACCAATCCTCAACAACAGAGCCAACGGCACCGATTGAGCCCGATACAACCGAACCCACAACCGAGAAAAAGGATTTCTGGGAAAGTATCAAGAATGAAATTTACGACGAAGAAAATATGATTTCAAAACCCCGCTATTATTTTACAATGGCAGTTGTGGCAGTAGCCACCGCATTTGTTTCGATTTCAGCTACATATTTCGTAACATCAGGTTATTACAAATCTAAAAACAAAGACGATGAATAGTGTAGGGGCGATTCACGAATCGCCCGCAAAAAAAATAACCCTCGCTCAAAATAGAGTGAGGGAATTTTAATACCTATTAACTTATTTCACAAACTCAAAACTCTCAATAATTTTTTCGATTTCGTGGTTTGCAACCTCAAAAAGACGCTTGCCAAGATTTTTATAATATTTATCCTTATCCATACCGCAAAGCATTGCGAATGACACACCTATATTTGCGGGAATGTCCACACCTTTTCTCACGGCAAGGTAATAGAAGCTGTATTCTGCCGCGTCGTCAAGTCTGTCATAAAACTCAAATGCTTCTTTTTTTACGGTATCGTACAAAGCATTTACCGCTGTGTTAGACAAAAGGGGGTTGGGAAGAAGATGATTTATGCAGTATTCTGCGGTGAAAACAAGAAGCACTTTCATCTGGTACATTGTGTTTTCATCACGCTGAATTTCGCCGATTTCTGCCTCTAATTCTGAAAGAAGATGGGGCTCGTCAACAAAACGCTTTGCAAGGGTTTTGCCCAAATCTTTTGCCTTTTGTGCGTTACCGTTGCTACGGTTTTTGGTCATCTGTGAAATTATTGAAACTTCGTCAAAGGAGTCTGCATTTTTGGTATCATTAAAGATTTTTACATCGCTGTCGTCAAAAATCATAATAGTAACCTCCTTGTCGGTTTATTCAGCAGTCTGTTGTGCTAATTTTTTCTGCAATCTTTTCTGCTTTGATTTATAGCTTAAAAGATTATGCAAATCGTCGTCAGGAGTAGTATAATCACCCAACGATACATTATATTCATTATAAAGGCCGTGGAAATCACTTCCGCCGGTAATAAGCATTTTATTTTTTGTTGCCAACTTTTTAAGCTCTGCCTGTTCTTCGGCTGTGGTGCTTGGGTGATAAACCTCAACACCGTCAAGACCTAATTCCTTGTATTCAGGGATATTATCAACACAACCGCTAAGTACAGGATGTGCAAGAACTGCAATACCGCCTGCGGTGTGAATTGCGTCAATTACATCTTTAATATTTTCGTATTTAGGTGTTACAAGAATACAGTCTTCACCGTCTTTTGTAAAATGCTTTTTGAAAAGGTCACCGTTAAAAGAGTTTGTGTAACCGCATTCAATAAGAGCCTGCATCATGTGTTTTTTGTAAAGGTTTGTAGAACCCGTTGCACATTTCATAATGAATTCAGTGGTTATGGGATAACGCTTTGCAACCTGAAGCATCATAAAATGAGCCGCTTTTTTACGAGCAAGAGAGTTTCTTTTGCAAAGACCTTCAAGCATATCGGGGCTGTCGGGTAAATAGCAAAGAATATGAACATTTTTGTTGTTCTGTTCGTCAGTTGCAGAAAGCTCAACACCGGGAATAACCTGAACCCCGTGGCGAGTACCGATAACTCTACCGCGAACAGTACCTGCAAGGCAATCGTGGTCTGTAATTGCGATGGTTTCAAGACCTTTTTTCTTGGCAAAAATGATTAAATCTTCAATGCCCAAACTGCCGTCAGATAATCTTGTGTGACAATGTAAATCTCCGCTCAAAATAAAAACCTCCGAAATAGGGTGAAAAATGCGTATAGCCCCTCAATATATGAAGCTATTATACTACATTTTAGTAGAAAAATCAAGAAAAATAGAAAATTTTAGTCTAAAAATATATTTCAAGCGAAAAAATTGTGCCATTAGTAGAAAATATCATCAGAAATTCTACTAATAGCACAAAAAATGTTTTGACAAATTAAAAATGGTCAATGTCATTATGCAAAAAGGCAACACATTGTGTTGCCTTTAAAAATTATTTAAGGTATTTGCCATATTTGATTTGGTTTACAATAAAACCGATAAGTAAAATAAGAAGAATAGGCAAAAGGAATGTGAGTATAAAGAGAATTGTGAGAATTACAATGGGAAGTCCCTTTTTACTGTCTTTAACCGTATTAGGTGTTACGGGTGGCTCGGGAATAGGGCCTTGCTCGTCACCCTCATATACGGGCATAACGGGAAGAATAGCATCATAAGCGGGAATTCCTGAATTATAGAGTAATGGCTCGATGATTCCGCGAACTGTGTCTGAAACCTTAATAAGTTTTTTAAGCGGAATATGTAACACCTTGATAATTGAATCAATAATATTGATAAGACCAATTGCAATTTTATATTCATTATCGTCGGGAGTGTAAAGATTTTTACCGCCGAACAGATTGAGTACAATGTCAACGATAAAGTCAACAACGCTCTTGTCTTTAATATCGGCATAATCCTCTTTTTTAAGTCCTGTTTCTGCTCTTGTCCAGTTGCCCACAGTACCGATTTTAAGATTATTGATAAATTTGAAAATAGGCTTCAATATCCAACCGAATTTATAGCTTACTTTCTTTTTGATACTGATAGCGGTTGCCATATCGGCGAATTTGTCAATATCTTCACCCGCTGCTTTGATAACATCTCTAATCATACCGATAAGGTGGTCAGCAAGATAAGTCTGCAAATCCTTGCCCTTTGTATCAAATTTGACAGGCTCTGTAACAAAGTCAGTAGTTGTGGTAACAACTTTACTGTCAGCGTCAAAAACAACAGTTCTTATTGTTCCGGGGTAACCAATTGTTGAAGCAGTTGAAATGTCATAGAAATAATTACCCTTGGGGCTTATATGCTTATCAATATCATGAACGTGGGTGTGACCTGTGAGCATAAACTGAACGCCCAAATCGGCAAGCTGTTCACGACGGATATCGTAGTCGCCCATCATATCACCACGACCAATGATTTCATACATGGGTGAGGGGGCAATAAGCGGATGGTGTGTCATTGCAACAATGAACTGACCGTTTGCCTTTGCATCTGAGACTTGCTCCTTAATCCATTCAAAAAGCTCATCAGAAAAACCGCTTTTTCCGTTCAAGTTCGTGTCGTCATTAAGTGCGAAAAGTCTGTAACCGTCAGCTAACTGAATAATATAAGACATACTCTGACGATGAACTGCAATAGCCTCATCAGGACCGAATTCCTTGTACATATCAAAAAGGTCTTCACGCTTTGCGGCGGGAATGGTAACTCTTTCATCGCCCTCATATTTGTGGTGAGTACCTTCCCATTGGTAGTCGTGAGTAGCGGTGAGAACATAAACTCTCTTGCCTTTTTCTTTAAGACCACGGAGCATTTCGATGAATTCGTGGTGTGAATCAAAATCACCATTGCTTGTTGTGTCACCTGAAAGAAGAACAATGTCGGTTCGAGTGTCGTTGGCAATCTGCGTGAATGCGGCTTCAAGCATTTCAGCTGCTTGTGCTAACAAAACACCACTTTTATTGTTGGCGATTTCATAGGCTTTACCCGATGTGCCCAGTTTCTTTGAGTAGTAATGTGTATCGGTAATAACCGTTACGGTAAGTGGATTTCTCATAATTTACCCCTTATCTTACTTTGTTTTCAATTTCTTCTTTAAGCATATCAGCAAAGTCGTCAAAATTCATTGAGCCGATGTCACCCTGACCACGTTTGCTTACTGAAACTGTACCGTCTTCAACCTCTTTGTCACCAACGATAACCCAGTAAGGAAGTTTCTGAAGTCTTGATTCACGGATTTTATACCCTGTCTTTTCACTTCTGTCATCAACTGTTACGCGCATACCCATCTTTTCGAGTTCTTTCTTGATTTCATAAGCCTTGTCGTGATGACGGTCAGCAATCGGAAGAATTCTTATCTGTTCAGGAGCAAGCCAGAGCGGGAATGCACCTGCATATTTTTCAATAAGAAGGGCAAGTGTACGTTCGTAACAGCCGATTGATGTTCTGTGAATGATGTATGGATTTTTCTTTGTGCCGTCTTTGTCCGTGTATTCCATACCGAATTTTTCAGCAAGAAGCTGGTCAACCTGAATTGTGATAAGTGTGTCTTCTTTGCCGAATACGTTCTTAATCTGAATGTCAAGCTTAGGACCGTAGAAAGCAGCCTCACCAACACCAACCTTGTATTCAATTCCGAGATGGTCAAGGATTTTACCCATAATTCCCTGTGCTTCATCCCATTGTTCAGGTGTACCGATATATTTTTCTTTATCTGCAGGGTCCCATTGTGAGAAACGGTATGAAACGTCCTCATAAAGACCAAGTGTTTTGAGCATATAGATAGCAAGCTCAAGACAACCTCTGAATTCGTCTTCAAGCTGTTCAGGAGTACACATTAAGTGACCCTCTGAAATTGTGAACTGACGAACACGGATAAGACCGTGCATTTCGCCGGATGCTTCGTTACGGAAAAGAGTTGATGTTTCGTTGTAACGGAGTGGTAAATCTCTGTATGAACGAGGACGGTTTAAATATGCCTGATACTGGAATGGGCAAGTCATTGGACGAAGTGCAAAAACCTCTTCGCCTTCTTCCTCTTTAGCAGGGTCGCCAAGTACGAACATACCGTCAAGATAGTGGTCCCAGTGACCTGAAACCTTATAAAGGTCGCTCTTTGCCATGAATGGTGTCTTTGTGAGCAACCAACCGCGTCTTTGTTCTTCATCTTCAACAAATCTCTGAAGAAGCTGAATAATTCTTGCACCTTTTGGAAGCATAATGGGAAGTCCCTGACCGATAAGTTCACTTGTTGTGAATAATTCCAATTCACGACCGAGCTTGTTGTGGTCGCGTTTTCTTGCTTCTTCAAGCTGTGCCAAATGCTCGTCAAGTGCTGACTGCTTGGGGAATGCAGTTGCATAAATTCTCTGGAGCATCTTGTTCTTCTCGTTACCTCTCCAGTAAGCACCTGTGCAAGCGGTAAGCTTGAATGCCTTTACCGCACCTGTTGACATAAGGTGAGGACCTGCACAAAGCTCTGTAAATTCGCCCTGCTTGTAGAATGAAATTGCTTCACCCTTGTCAGCGTGTTCGTTAATGAGTTCAACTTTGTAGATTTCGCCCTTTTCTTCCATCATAGCGAGTGCATCAGCAGGGGAAAGCTCGAATTTTTCAAGTGCTAAATCCTCTTTAACGATTTTCTTCATCTCTGCTTCGATTTTTTCAAGGATTTCGGGAGTAAATGAAACCTCTGAATCAAAATCGTAATAGAAACCATTGTCAACTGACGGACCAATAGCAAGTTTTGTATTTGGGTAAAGTCTTTTAACTGCCTGTGCCATAATATGAGATGCAGTATGCCAGAATGTCTTTTTACCCTCAATTTCATCAAATGTAACGATTTCAAGTGAGCAGTCTTCATTAACCGCAGTTCTTAAATCACAATATTCGCCGTTAATTCTACCACCGCAAGCAGATTTGTATAAACCCATACCGATAGATTTAGCAATCTCTGCCACAGTAATGCCGTTATCATATTCCTTGATAACGTCGCCTTTAAGTGTTACCTTAATCATAAATATATCTCCTTTGCATTATATACATAAAAAATAAAAGCATTCCATCCATATCACAGGATGAAATGCTAAAAAACAACATTCCACGGTTCCACCCGTATTGCAAAATAATGAATATTCTGCCACTCAAAAGACTTTAACGCAGTCTGTACGATTGGCTTAACCGGTAAAACCGTTTTCACCAATGCTCGAAAGTGGTCTTGGGATACTGAAATGATTTCTCGCACCAACCGAAATCTCTCTGGAAATTCAAATTATCCGTCGTTCTTTCTCAACGCTTTAAAAATATCGTATATATTTTATACTTATTTTAATTTATTGTCAATATGCAATTTGTTGTTATACAAATTTGAATTTGTCGAATTCATTAAATGGTGTATATTGCCTCCCTCTGACGAGGGAGGTGGCACGAGCTTGCGAGTGACGGAGGGAGAGATAGGTTGCATCTTCACTAAATCTCTCCCTCAGTCTGCTTCGCAGACAGCT